>CAIVKC010000025.1 GCA_903906365.1 uncultured Bacteroidota bacterium
GGAGGCATAGGTGGAATACAGTTCGATGGGCCATGCGCCGGTAATTTTCTTACCGAGGATATTGAGCGAATAATCCGGATGACGGATGTTCTCGCCGATGCATATGGCCTTTTTCACGGAAGTCTCCCTGACCTCAATGCCGTGCTCTGCGGCGTATTGGATCAGTTTCACAATAAAAGAAGGGACGGCTACGATGGCGGTGGGCCTGAGCCGGCGGATGGTTTCCCACTGCAGGGAGGGTACGCCCGGACCCAGGCGGATGATCCCGGCGCCGAGTTTGCGGATCCCTGAATAATATGCCATTCCTGCCATAAACTGTCGGTCAAGGGTAAGCATCAGCTGATAAATGTCATGGGGTGATCCCCCTGCACACAGGAAGGAAACGTATTCATTGTGCGCCAGCCGGCTCAGGTCTCCTTCGGTCAGGGCGACCGTCACCGGGCTGCCCAGGGTACCGGAGGTGGAGGTATACTCAATGATCCTGGTTTTATCCACACAGATAAAATCTTCATTGTACCGCTGCAGATCCTCTTTGGTGGTGACGGGAAGGCTGGTCAGGTCTTCCAGGGTGGTGATGTGGGAAATGTCCACCTGGTGTTCCCTGAACCGCCGGCTGTAGTAAGGGGAACATTGCTTCAGGTAGGCCAGCAGCTCACCCAGTTTTTGTTCCTGCATGCCCCTGATACGCCCGGGGGACAAAAAGGCCGTCTGGTCTGAATATTTCATGGCTTTTCAATTATTACCACGGCTGATGCCAGTGTTGACAGATGGGACATGCTTACCGTGATCTGCAAGATACCAAATGATGCTACTGATCTGGAGGTTTCCCCCAGCAGTACCAGTTCGGGCCTGCCCTTCTGGTCAGGCAGGATTTCTATTTCATGAAAGGAAGTGCCGCTGGTCCAGCCGGTTCCCAGGGCTTTCAGGAAGGCTTCCTTGGCAGCAAACCGGGCGGCATAATGTTCAAATCGGTTTGTCTTTGACTCACAATAGGCAATTTCCCCGGCAGAAAATACAAGCTCCCGGAAACCGGATTCCTTATTGATCTTGGCCGCTACCCGGTCCACCTCTATCATGTCAGTTCCTAAACCTGCTATCATTTTTGGGAGGGTTGATTTTTTAGACATTTTTTAATCTGTTGGGAGATATGGTCCCGTTCCCCCGTGGTGGCAATTTCCATGGACAGGGCCTGCCGGTAGCAGCCCAAGGCACGGCTGAATTGGCCCTTGAGGTACAAATAATCACCCGCCAGCACATAGGTATGGTAAAACGACGGATTGCTTGCCACCAGGCTGTCAGGATTAATTTCTTCCCCATCGGCCAGGCGCCTTTTAAACTCCCGGTATTGCTGAAAATGCCTATAATCAGCGCTCAGCAGGAAAGAATCCTCCGCAATGGTCAGACCGGCTTCATTGATTTCATGGTCCGTTTTCATTCCGGCCAGGGCAAATACCTTATGCAGGTCATAGGCTACATAGCGGCCAAGCTGCCAGGGCGAGGTGGACACCCAGACCAGCAGTTTTTCAGGTTCAAAAACGATGGAATGATGGGCAATCAGCTGGTTGATGGCTTTCTCATTTCCCATGCCGATGTCCGTATTGTGCAGGCCCCTTCGGTCCCGGAGGATACCCACCGTCTTGGCTACTGTGTTTTTTCCATTGGAATCAAGCAGTTCCATCAGGCGGCGGTACCGGTAAGGAGAGGCACTTTGGGCCATTTGTTCCATATTGGGCTTCGAACCTGCCAAACCCCTGCTCTGAAAATGATTGGTACAAACAATGAAATCCTTTTGCGGATCATACACATCCAGGCTGTCCGGTGTCTTTTCGATCACCACCGCTTTTTTGTCCAGGGCTGAACCAATCAGGAAGGATTCGGATACAAACATTTTCCTTTTGGAAGCTATTTGAATGGCCTCCCTGATATTTTGGGCATACTGCAGGATTTCACGTACTACCAGGGAAACCGGTGTGGCAGAACCATAAGGAATCTTTGTCTTGTCGGCATTGATGGTTACGGTAAGACCCTTTTCATTCATGCCTGAAACAACCCCAATAAAGCCTCCCCAGGTAACACTCATGAATTTATAACCACTCGAGGGGTTAAAGAAAGCCACGATTTTATCTTCCGCAAACCGGTCACCGACATAGAAATCAAAGTTGCGGCCGATGATCATGGTACTGTCCTGGGATCGTTCTCCCCAGGTACCGAAAGAAGTGCAGCCTACCAATGCCATGCTCTGCAGGGCATGCCCGATGTCATGGGCCGCATGGTAATTGAGGATGCGCTGGTAATTGGATCCTATATAACCATATTTATCCGAGGCGGACTGGGATATACCGAAAATTTCCTCCCTGTATTCAGGCTGAACGCTTTTGTCAAGGTCCCTGTTAAACCAGCCTACAAAATATTTCAGGAAATGAAGGTAAAAGGGGTTAGGGATCATTTTATTGATCTGTGCACTAAAGTGGTCTTCCTGCCGCTGCACCAGTTCCATGGACAATTTGCCGTTGGTAACCCCCCTTTCAAAAGGGGTTCCTTCCACATAGAGTTCATAGAGTCCGCTGCTGCTTTTCCGAAACCAGCTGTTGTGGAGGGTATAGAACCCAGGACTCACTTCGCTGCGCTTCCACAAGGTGCTGCTCATGTCTGCGGGTTTGGGCGGGTTTGCCCTGGAGACAACCACCAGGTAAATGAAAAGCAGCAAAATGAGCCCCAGCAAGGAGCAGAAAAAATATAATATAGGTTTCCAGAATCGACGGAGTCTAGGCATTTCTGATTTTTTCAATGATATTTTCATGGCCAAGCAGGGCGTTGCAGGTGGCCAGGGCGGTAATGCTGGCGCCCAGGATTCCGTGCAAGTTGAGATTTTGTCCTGTAAAATAGAAATTAGGCAACCTCGTGTGCGGGGCAATCAGGGTTTTAACAGGATCCCTGCAGTCTTTGAGGATGCCGTAGATGGAACCTTCCTTGGATCCGGTATAATCCCTGAAGGAAAGCGGCGTGGCTGCGTAGGAGGACAAAACCATAGACCGGAGTCCCGGGAATTTCTTTTCCAGCAGATCCATCAAAATGGCTGTCTTTTTCCGCTTGAATGACTCGTATTCATCTCCCCGTTGGGCAGGATGGGATACGGTGTTTACGGTATTTTCCCATGGTTTCACCTCCTCATACCGCATATAGGCCAGGATGGTCATGGCTTCCGCAAATTCCCCTCCCCTGGAGGAAGGCGACATAAATAGGGCATAACCCAGGGGCCAGTTATCGGCATTGTATTGCTCCATTTTCCATAAAAATCCCGGTCGCTGCCAGTAATAATTATGGGAAAAATATTTTAATGAGCCCTTTTTTAAAACGAGGTTCAGGCTGAAACAGGATATGGAGTTTTCCAGATGGTTGATCCTGCTCCTGTAGGCGGGCCGGATGACGGGGCTGTCGAGGAGTTCCAGGGTTTTGGCCGGATGCAGGTTTGAAATGAAGTTACTGGCTTTCAGGATGGCTCCGCCTTCCAGCCGTACATGGCTGACCCGGCCCTCCTGCACAACAATTTCCTTTACCTCGGCATTACAGCGGACCTCTCCGTCGCATTGGCGGATATTGCGGGCCAGCCATTTTGCAATCTGGGAAGCTCCGTCCACACATTTCCAGGAGCTTTCGATATAGCTGTTCAGGATGAGCGCATGGATGTACAGAGGGGTTTTTTCACCCTGTCCGGCATACAGGATATTGTTGCCGCCAAGCACAGCCTGCAGTTTGGGATGGCTGGTTACCGATTCGATGAATTGTTTGGCACTGATTTCCAGCACGTCCGCCTTTTCACTGTATGCTCCGCCACTGCGGAGGTTATAGAGGGGAAACCTGGAGCAGACCGACCGGATGGTTTCACAATAGGTTCGAATGCTGGCTTCCTCCCCCGGGAACATTCGGCCCAGTTTTTCCATAAAATTCTCATATCCCTGGGCCAGCGGGTATTCTCGATCGTCGCCGTCGATCAGGATCATGTCAAAAGCATCGGGGTCCATTTTTCGGAGCTTAAGCTTATCTATGAGTCCCAGGTATTTGAAAATCTGGTAGAGATTCTGCCCCTTGTCAAGACCCCCTATATAATGTACGGCCGAATCAAAAATGACCCTGTCCCTGACGTAGGTTTGCAAGGCACCTCCCGTCTGCCTGTTTTTTTCCAGCACGCAGACGCGGTATCCTTCCAGGCCCAGCAGGTTAGCGCAAACCAGCCCGCCAATGCCGCTTCCTATGATTATGATGTCAAACTGCTGCATGGCTGGTCCCGGGTTTTTTCTTCAGTACAAAAATAACATTGGAGGTATATTTTGTCTGGTCGATTTCCTGGCAATCCATCCGGTGCTCGGCAGCCATGCTGCGAATGAAATTTCCCGACAAAAAGGATAAACCCTGGTTTGCTGTCTTGTTGAATCCCGAGAAGGTGGTAGAAATGAATTCGGTGAAACGGGTTCCCCTTTGCCGGAGGGCGAGGTCCTTGTTAGCATCCCGGATCACCAGGACACCTTCGGGGTGAATGCTTTCAATGCATTTTTCAATCACCATCCTTTGCTGGGGTGGAGTCAGGTAATGCAATACGTCAGAGACGACAATACCGTCCGCAGGTTCAAGGGGGAAATGGACTATGTCACTGCAAATAAAATTGGTTTGACGGTTCCGGCTGAAGCAATGGAGGGCCGTTTCAATTTTATCCTCATCATAATCAATCCCGGTAATATTCCTGGCAGGGGCGGCAAAATGCAACATATAGGACATGAATCCGTAACCGCACCCTATGTCCAGGATTTTTCCTGTTTTCGGCAGCAGGTCATGAAATACCTGGTAGTCGTTTTCCATCCTTATCTTGATTCGAAGGTACCACTCCAGTACCGGCCCCTTATAGAGGTAGTTATAGATAAGTTGTTCCCTGTAGTAACCTGGCTGTTCAATGGTCTGGCGCATCACGTCCAGTTCCTTTCGGAAATAACGGCCAACCAATTTGGATCTTTCCGCATATCCTTCCCCAAATGTCAGGTCGGAAGGGCTGATCCTGGGCAGGAATTTCAGGGTGATGCGCCCATCTTTGAGCAGAAAATCGTTTTTTGTCATGGTATATCCCGTGCCGTGAATCACAATAGGCAGAATGTCCAGTTGGAATTTTTCGGCCAGGAAAAAGGCGCCTTTGTGGAACCTTCGCATCTTTCCATCCACCGAACGGGTGCCTTCGGGGAAAACAATGACGGAATATCCCTTCCTGATCCGGTCGGCAACCAGATCGAGGCTGCCTTCGGCCCCCTGCATTACCGGGTAATAATCTGCCATGCGCACGATGAAGCCAAAAACCGGCGAATTCCAGACCCAGTGGTTGGTAAACAGGATTAGCCTGGGGTGGAGCATGACGGTGGAAAGGATATCCAGGAAGGACTGGTGATTCGAAATGACGATCGCGGGTTTTGAAAAATCCTCACCAAGGGGATTGATCACCTTCTTGGATACATTTCCCATTACATACATCAGTGACCAGCAAAAGGCAGCAACACATCGATGGAAGGCCAGTTTTCCTTTTTCCCGGTTAAAGGGATTGAGTCTGACCAGGATAACGCCAATCAGCGTAAGCAGGAGGCTGGCCAGGACAAAATAGGTGAATGCAAAGGCGGATTTCAACAACCCGGAAATGGTCCAGGGAAACCTTTTGCGTTCCACCCGCCGGGTGATGAGTACACGGAACAGAAAAGGGATAAGGATTTGTGACATGATCACCACGCAAAAAATGCCGACGATGGATATGATGGCGATGGAGCGAAGGGCGGGATGTTTTGCAAAGATGAGTACCCCCAGACCGGCGATGGTGGTAATGGCCGACAGAAAAATGGAAGACTTGTAGGAGGAGAGATTTTTTTTACCCGTCTTGTATTCCTGCAACAGTCCGTCCATGATGAACAGGCTGTAGTCGTCACCCAGGCCGAAAATGAAAGCAGAAATGATGATGTTTATAATGTTGAACTGGATGCCAAACAGCCCCATAATACCCAGGATCCAGATGAAGGTAATGAACATGGGAATAAAGGAGATCAGGGTGAGTTCCAGCCTGCCATAGGTGAGTAATAGGACGCCGAATACCAGGATGGATGACATCAGCGCAATACTGGTAAAATCGGAATTAATGATTTCTACAAATTTAGTGGTCAGGTATTGCTTATCCAGGACCGTGGTGGCCAGGTCGTTTTCAAAGGCATCATAGACGGCTTTTTTGCCGCCGGGGCTGACCTTCAGCAGGGTTACCACCGTGGTATTCCCCGGTTTTTCGGTAATATAGTCATCCAGAAAAGTCTTTCTCACGCCGGCCAGCGCATTGTTGTCTGCCGGCTGGAATTCCATGTTTAGCCATTTGGAAAAGGCATCAAAGGCGGAAGGCCTGAAACCAAGGGCGGTTCCCTGGATCACCAGGTTTTCCAGGAGGGCTTTTTTCCGCTCATCGGTCCAGTATTTCTTCCATCGCGTGATCCTTGCCCGTTGCAAGGAATCAGAAATAATCAGGGAAGATACCCCTGAATACTTCCGTACAATGCCCCTTGATTTGAGCAGTGCTGCCCTGGCCACCGCCTTTTCATTGTTCACCAGGGCCTCATTGAGGCTTGCACCTTCGCTGACCAGGTAAACGGACTGAAGCGAAAAAGCGTTGATCGAATTGAGTCTTGTTTCTGCCTGCCGGAGCCTGTCTGACATAAAATTCATCTTCACCAGCTCTGACTCAAAACCCACTGATCTGGCGGTGTAGGCAAAAACAAAGGTCAGCCCGATGATGGTGATGACAATGTACTTGTTGTATTCGGGACGGTAGGAGGAAATGCTGTCGATCCAGGAGTTCCTGATAGCCTGGTGATGCAGTTGCTCCTTGCGGGAAGCAATGATATGAGGTAAAAAAATCAACGAACAAAGGGAGGCGCCAATCAGGCTGAATGCAGCAAATAGCCCCAGGTCCCTGAGCATTTCGGATTCGACGAATTCCAGGCATAAAAACCCGCCGATGGTCGTAAAACTACCGACCGTCAGTGGCATGACCAGGTCACGGATGACCTGGATGATACTCCCGGTATGCTTGTAATGGTTGAAAACATGGAGGGAATAATTGACCGCTACGCCCAGTATGACGGATCCTGAACCCAGGGCAATTACCGAAATGGATCCCTTGATGAAATAGATGGCAGCCAGCGAAAAAAGGGCCCCAAATAGTACAGGGACCAGGATGATCAGGGGGGCTGTCTTTTTCCTGAAATATAAACCAATGAAGACAATCAGAAATACTACGGTAATACCCTGCGTATATAGTGAGTCTTTTCTCAGCTGCAGGGCATTGCCAACCGAAACGGCCGTCGCACCGAAGTAGGCCATTTCAATGGAACCATATCCTTTTTCAGCCAGCGCTTCCCCGGTGGCGTCCAATCCTTTCAGCAAACGGGCGTTCATGCCCGTATTGCCTGGAGGATACCGGGGGGTTATAAAAAGGAGCAGGTGTTTGTGGTCCCTGGTCACTACATAATTATCGTATAGTTCGAAGTTGTCATCATACTGCAGCTGTTGCATCTTTTTTAAACCCAGGTAGGAAATTCCCACGGGGTCGCTGCTAATCATGTTTTTGAGGGCCAGTCCCGCAGGGGAGGTAAGGGTCCGGATATCTCCCCGGAGGGCAACTCCTAAACGGTCCGGCCTGGTCAAAGTATCCATTGCCAGATAGTCCTGGTCATCCAGGTAAACCGGCAGGTGTTCCCTGATGGTGTTGAAAAGTGCCAGGGTAAAACTGTCGTTGACCTTATCGCTGATTTTGAGAATATAGGGGTCTGACCTGAGCCGGAGTGCCTCCACAAAATGATCTGCATATTCCACCAGGCTGTCCGGGCGTGCGGGGGCCGAACTGTCTTTTTGTGTGATCATGACGACCATGCGGTCGAGGAATTTGGAGTTTTGAAAAACCTGGTTGAGTTTTTCTATCTTTTTATCCCGGGGTAAAACTTTTGAGATGTCTTCTTCAAACCTCAGGCGGAGCGCAAAGAAAGCGGACAGGGCGAAAAGGGAAATAAAGGTAACGAAATACACCCCGCGGTGTTTTTCAAAGTATTGGTATATGCGTACAAAAATATTTTCCATGCTTACCCGGATTACCTGACCGTTGCCGTTTTTCTTTTAAACAATGAGAGTAACAAAAAGATTAAAAATGCTGACAGGATGCCCGCTGCCAGGGCAAGGGTGATGCTGCCGTACAGATATTGCTCAAAGTTCCTTCGGATGGAGGAGAGGGTGATGTCACGGCTGAATGCAATATGCGTCGCACGCTCTCCCATCCATATCCCTCCCATCCGGTAACTCAGGAAAATTATAAGGGGTATCATAGGGGGGATACTGATATTGGCCGCGATAATTACAAGGGCTTTGTTTAATCGAAGCACGATGGCCAGGAAAATGGCCAGGACCAGCTGAAATCCCCATACCGGAATAATTCCCATAAACACACCCAAACCCACCGAGAGCACCTTTATATAATCGGGCTGGTATTGATTGAAGAGATGCTCCCGGATGAAGGCCCCGTTTTTTTTACTGTCAAACAGGGTGCGTAAAAAGTTCCTGGGTTTGATGTAAAAAAAAGCAATAAGGACAAGGACGGTATTTAACAGGCTGATCCTGGTAAAATCCTTAAAGGGCCTGAAATGGGATACCCGTTCATTTTTCGGCGGGTAATACACACGCACGGGAACCGACTCCACCTTTACCCCCCGCCAGGCGCTCCGGACAATGACTTCAATTTCAAATTCATATTTCCTGGTCAGGAAGTGAATGGAGGACAGGGGGACCAGCGGATACAGCCGGTATCCTGATTGTGTATCAGGCAGGGAGATCCCGGTCTCCACCCTGAACCAGAAATTGGAGAACCGGTTGCCGAAACTGCTTTTACCCGGAACTGCTGACTGGTCCATGTTTCGGGAGCCAATGACAATGGCATTTTTTTCCTGCTCCAGCTTTTCCAGGAAAGCCGGCAGGTCGCTGGCAAAGTGCTGTCCGTCGGAATCTATACTGATGGCATATCGATATCCGTTTTTTTGGGCATGGATAAAACCGCTGCGAAGTGCCCAGCCTTTGCCCTTGTTTACAGGGTAACTGACTTTCTTGACAAATGGAAAAGATTCCAATATGAACTCCGTTTGGTCGGTTGAACCATCATTAATTACCATAATGTGGCGGGTATAACGGGCTATATCCTCCAGGAGGGGCGCGAGCGTAGTGGCATTATTGTAGGTGGGTACCAGGACACAGGCCTGCAATTGCTCAAACCTTTTCTCCCAGGCCGGTTCCACCTGAATGCTTTCCCTGGTTTTGTCCTTGCCCTCCCTTAGGTCCATCATCTAAATAATAATCTGGTTTAGCCGGTAAAATTAAGATTAAGGGACCAAACAGTTGACGAATATGCATTATTATAACAGAGTCGGGTTAAATTCTGCCATTGACCTTTCATAAGCCCCCTGGACAGGCGATCGCATTAAGTCCTGCCCCGCGCAGACCCTCGAAACAGGACGGGGTGGACCGAGGGGTCCGGTCCCTCCAGGACCTTCCTTTATTCACCAGGTGCCTCACCCGCGGCGCCCTGTCCCGCAAAATGATCCGGGACCCAATAAAGTTTAACAGATGGGTATTTTTTATGAGTCTTTATGTACCTTACGTGCATGCAAAAGCCTGAATTAAAGCCTTATTACGACGTGGTCGTTATAGGGGCCGGCGTTGGTGGTCTCTCAGCCGCTGCCCTGCTGAGTAAAGCAGGGTTTTCGGTCTGCGTGCTGGAAAAAGAGCCGCATGCGGGGGGCTACCTTGCGGGATTCAGGAGAAAGGATTTCAGGTTTGATACCGCCATACACTGGTTAAACCAGTGCGCGCCAAACGGAATGGTCTGTAAGCTTTTCGACGCGCTTGGCAATGATCATCCAATGCCCGTTCCACAAAAAAGAATCAGGCGCTATCTGGGGGAAAGTTTTGATTACCTGCTGACGGATAACCCCGACCAAATGCGGGACCAGATGATAGCCGATTTTCCGGCCGAAAAGGAAGGAATAATGCGTTTTTTCAGGAAGGCAAAAAGGATAGGCCTTTCCTTCAAGAATTACAACAGTGTTTTTCGCTCCGAAGAGACGATGAGCTTCCCGGAAAAATTAAAAAACAAATTCAAGCTGCTGGAGTTTGTCCTTCCTTTTATACCTTTTATCACTTACAGCGGCGAAAAGGGATTGAAAAGAGGGCTCCGGAAGTTTTTCAGGGATGAGGGAATTCACAAGATATTTGCCTCGGAAACCGAACTGCTCTCCTGCCTGGTGCCCATTGGATGGGCCTATTATGGCGATTTTCAAAGTCCGCCCAAGGGGGGCGGGCAGGTGATTCCCCAATGGCTTCAGCATGTAGTGGAATATTACCATAACCCGGTTTGTTTTCAGTGCAGGGTAACGGAGGTTCTGGTGGAGGGAAATATGGCTAAGGGAGTGAAATTTGAATACAGGAAACAACCCTACCAGGTCAACTGCCAGTATGTGATTGCCGCCTGTGACGTCGAGACACTTTACGAGAGGATGCTTCCGCCCGGAACCATCCCCGAAAAACTAAAAAAGAAATTGCAGGAGGCTGAGCTCTACAGCTCCTCGGTTACCATCTCCATCGCGCTGGACTGCCCGGCCGAAGACCTTGGATTCAATGAAGAACTGGTTCACCTGGCCAATGAAAACGAGTCGTTTGATGCACACAGCAATGGCAACCCGCTCACCAGTGAAATAAGCATACTGCCCCCTTCGCTCAGGGACAAATCCCTGGCCCCCGAGGGCCATGGGACGCTTACCCTGTTTATGCCGGCCCTGATGAATTATCAGAACAATTGGTTTACCTCAACCGATGAGCATGGGAACTATGTCAGGGGGGAAGAGTACAGGAAGCTGAAGACTGAAATCGCGGAAGCCATCATCAGCCGGGTGGAGCAGAAAGTGGCCCCGGGGCTTCGGTCGCATATCCTTTTCTATGAAGTCGCGACCCCGGTGACCCACTGGCGTTATACCGGCAATAAGAACGGCACCATGATGGGGGCCAAGCCGGGAAAGGAAAATATGCAAAACAAAATAGCCCATTACCAGACTCCCGTTAAAAACCTGCTGCTGGGTGGGCATTGGGCAGAATTGGGGGGAGGAGTTCCCATCGCCGTGAAAGCCGGAGCCAATGCTGCCCTGCTGGTTCTTCGAAGGGAAAACAAGGCCGCATTCCGGAGTCTGGCTGATTATATGGACAGCAGGATCACCCTCGAGGAATTACTGGCCAATCCCTGCTTCAAACCATATGACAATTCATGGGTGCAGCCACCCACTCCTGCCCAGAGAAAGTCTGCCTTCCTGAAGGAGCAGTAATTGACCGGGCCTTATTGCCGGGGAATTGCCCGGAATCCCGGACCATGGAGGAAATTTGTCGGAAAAGACCATGAATATAAGCAGATGGCCAGCGGGTCATATTGCCGGCAGGGGCTTTGAAAACTGCATGAAAGAGTGCTGTCTGCCTTTGAAGGTATTATATACCAGGATGTTTTCAATTTCTTTACCCACCAGTCCTTTTTTCAGCATATGATCCGGTAATTCCTGCTTTTCCAGCAGATGACAGGCAAGCCAGGCAGCCACGGCAGAGGCAGTGGCAAATTCTCCGGTCATATGTTTAAACCTGGCAATGGCAGTATCCCTTTGCATGAATTTTTCCACGGTATTATAAAAAGGCAGCATGCGCGCATCTCCATTTTCCCCGCTCAGCAACAGGTCGATATGTTGGCCATTCATCCCCGGTTCAGCCAGCAATCCGGACAATTCGTCTTCCACCCGGGTGAGGTCCTCCCCCTGGAAAATACGGATGCCGGTCAGTTGGGCCCTGGCTCCTGCCGGGGATGCACTTACCCTGAACATCGAAGCCCCTTCGCCAGCCAGACTTCCTGTTCCTTCCCACTGGTAAAGGTGCTCATTTCCAATCCCATGGCTTCTGTACCAGCCTGCCAGACATTCAATGTTGTAATCGTAGGAGGAAATTTCATCGACTCCACCCACCAGATAATGGCCGGCGGGATTTTCCCTGGTGATCATAATGGCATCCAGTAGCGCATTTTCAAAGGAAAGCCCCCTGTGCACATGGGTGATGTTATACCCTTTGTTTTTGCTGATCAGGCCAAGCTGGGCCGCGATGGCATTGGTGGTGCTCTGGACAAAATTGCCCGGTGTAAGCATGCCCTCCTGATATTCAATGATCTGGTCTAAGAATTTGATGCAGTCCTCCATACCCCCGTTGGCCGTTCCTATTATAATGCCCATTGCCGGATCCTTCATCAGGGGCAGGGCAGCACCAATGGCTATGCGAACTGCTTTACCCATCCGGCGGAGGATCCCGGGCGGAATCCCGCTATAGGCTGGTTCCCTGGCAAAGAGTTTACTCTCCTGTGATGCAAGGAGCTGGCCGAGAACAGGATTTCCATAAGTTGGCTGTGGGGATATGCAGGAATAATCATGGAAGTAAAGCATAGGGTCAGGATTTGGAAAAAATCAGGGAGGTGCAATTGCCACCGAAACCGAATGAATTGGACATAACATGCTCCAGGTGCATTTGCCGGTAGTCTGTGGCAGGCTTCAATCCGGTTTGGGTGATTGGCTGCTCAAAACCCAGGCTGGGATATATTTCTCCATGGGCAAGGCTGAGAATGCTGTAAGCGGCGCCGATGGCGCCGGCTGCACCCAGGGTATGTCCCGTATTTGATTTGGATGAACAAAACGACGGCACCTGTCCAAAGAGCCGCAGCATGGAGGTACTTTCCACAAGGTCATTGTTTTCCGTTGCCGTTCCATGGGCATTGATGAAATCAATGTCTGCGCTTGAAAGACCCGCCGATTCCAGCGCCCCCTTCATGGCCAGGTAAGGTCCGTCCCCCTGGTCGGAAAGGGAGGAGGGATGGTAAGCATCATTGGCATTACAATACCCGCTCAGACTGGCCAGCTGTTTTTTGTGCGGGACGTCCTGCTCCCTTTCCAGGACCAGGAAGGCCGCACCCTCCCCCAGGTTGAGACCACTCCGGTCCCTGTCAAAGGGACGGCATATCTGGCCGGAAAGTATGTGAAGGGCATTGAAGCCATTGATGGTAAACTTGGCCAGGCTGTCCACGCCGCCCACGATGGCCCTGCGGGCAAATCCATTGCGCAGGAGCCTGGCGCCATACATGATCGCATTGGCTGATGAGGAACAGGCTGTGTTGATGGTATTGATAAGGCCTTTAAGACGGAGATGCTCCTGCAGGTACATATTTACGGAAGCGCAGTCATAGGAGGAAAGGTATTCCGATCCTTCTTTATCCTTATGGGCATCATGGTACAATTCGTCGGTTAGGCACATACCTCCCACCGTGGTGGCGCCGATCAGGCAGGTTCCCGCTGAACTTACTTCTTCGGGGGTCAGTCCCGCATCCGATATGGCTTCCCGCACGGCATGAAGGGCCAATAGGCTGGTTCTGGTTACCCCCGGCTCTTTGGACTGCAAAACCTGTTTCAGGTTGTCTGTGGGTATTTTTATTTCGCCGCAGGGGAGAATGCCTGCATACCTGGAGGCAAACAGTTCAATGTGGCCAATACCGCAAATGCCGGCTGAAAGGGACTGGCGATTCTTTGCTGCCGAATCGCCGATAGCACTGATGATTCCCATGCCTGTCACTACAATCCTGGACAATGATGATAGATTTTATTTTGTTCTGTGCTTTTCGATGTAGTCAACCATGGTATTGATATCCACCAGGACCTTTCTGCCTTCTTTGGGATCCTGGATATTAATACCATATTCACGGTTAAGCAGGACAATCAGCTCGATGGAGTCGATGGAATCAAGGCCAAGACCTTCCCCGAAAAGCGGCTCATCATCCCGGATGTCTTCGGGCTTTACGGAGAGAAGGTTCAGAAATTCCACGATCTGTTTCTTTAATACCTGTTTTAATTCCGCTGTTTCCATATTTAGAAATTTCTGCTTTGTATTTACTGTTTTCAAATAAGGCGTTTTCTTCTCAACCCTACCAGTATGATTACCTGCAATAGGAAGGTAATACCCAATAAAGGTAGAATATTCGACAAAATATCGCCCAGTTTTCCGCCCTCCAGAAACAAACCATAGTAGGACTCAAGGCACCAGTGTAACGGGGACAGCTGCATGGCAGCCCTGAAGGAGGCCGGCATGACGAAACTCGGGACCATAATCCCGCCTATAGCGGCCATCAGAACCACCGAAACGGCGCCAAAGCCATTTGCCTGCTCCTGGGTCTGGGCAAATACCCCGATGCAGATGGCATAGCTGACCGCACACCAGCCGCAAATCAGGGTGACCAGGAAAAGCCCGGCCAGATCTTTTGGAAGGTTCAGCCTGGGCAGCCCCATCAGCGGGAAGAGCCATACCCCAATGGCAAAAATAACCGCAGCCTGCAGCAGGGCAACGGACAGATAGGTGACTTGTTTGGACACAAGTGCCACCAGATAGCTGGTGGGGAGCGTTTTGAGCCGGATAAATGAACCGTTCAGTTTTTCGCGTACCACACTGCTTCCCAGGGAAATTACAATAAAGAACATGGCAAAAATCGTCCAGGCCGGCACATTGTGCTGCGTGGCATTGGGGATATTCCTGCTGCCATCCCTGGAAATCGGTATTTCACGGATGTCAGCCAGGTTGCCGGTGATTTCATTTTCCAGTGAATCGGGGACCTGTTTTTCATCCAGGGACAGGTATACGCTCCTTAATACGGCTTTGTTCTGGACCAGCTGCAGGGCGCCATTCAGAGATCCCTGGATGGAACTCCTGAACGATTCCTGCAAAACCGGGTGGTAATAGAGGGTTATAGGTTCGGGTCGAACGGGCTGACCTGTTTTTTCATCCTGTTGCATTCCCATATTTCTAAGTGCCTTGGAGGCAACAAACTGCGCATTGGCCATGATTTTTTGGGAAAAGCCGGGTGGAATAATAATGGCCACCAGGGCATCTTTGGCATGCATCCTGTCAGTGAGTTGCCGGTCGGTCTGGGCTGCAGATACCCCTATAATGGAGAACATGCCGATATGGTCGATGGCTTGGACCAGCTGCCGGGAGGCTTCACCGCTGTCCCGGTTGCAGACCAGCAGGGGGACTTTATTTTCATTGACCAGCTTAAAGGTTCCATTCTGAACGCTGGTGATGACAATGGCCAGTACGATGGGCATGACAAACATCAGCGTCAGTCCCACTTTGTCGCGGGTAAGGACTCTTAGGTCTTTTATAATGGTGGCCCGGAGTTTATACATGGTAGGGGCGTTGTCTTTATACTTTAAGGGATTCATAGGGCAAGGCTGCAAGTCTGCTTCGGCGGTTATCCATCCCTGTAAGCCCTTCCTGTAAGATTTAAAAAAAGGCCTTCCAGTCCCAGCTCACCATGCTTTGCCAACAGCCCTTGCAGGCTGTCAGAGGCGATGATCTTTCCCTGGTCAATGAGAGCAATGGTCTGGCAAAGGTCTTCTGCCTCGCTTAGCTGGTGGGAGGTATATATCAGGGTTGTTCCGGCCTGGTTCAGCTGTTTTAGATAATCAATGATAGCCAGCCTGGTGTGAATGTCTACGCCAACGGTTGGTTCATCCAAAAAAAGGATGGAGGGGTTATGAATGACCCCGATGGCCAAATTCACCCTGCGTTTCATTCCGCCTGAAAAGGTCAGGACCGGTTTGTTTTTGACATCCGACAGGCCAAGGACCTCCATTAACTGAGCCGACCTGGCACTGATTTCCTTTTTTCCCAGTCCTGACCAGGCGCCAAAAAAGGCCAGATTTTCCAGCGGGGTCAGTTCCTGGTAAAAGGAAAAGTCCTGGGGAACAAATCCAAAAAGCCGGGTGAATGATTTATCATGCCGCCCCAATTCCTGGCCCAGCAGCCGGATGCTTCCCTGTTTATAATCAAGCAAGCCCGTCATCAGGTTCATCAGGGTGGTTTTGCCTGCACCGTTTGGTCCGAAAAGGCCGAATCTGTCCCCGGCTTCCACACGGAGGTTGAGGTCAGTAATGCACATGCCCTGCTGGCCCGGGTACCTGAATCCCAGGTGCTCTATCTGCACAGCGGCTGTACTCATAAATGCCATTTGATTTTGGAAAGCGAGCGGAATGCCTGCTTTTCAAGTTCGGAGATTTCTTCCAGGTAATCTCCCATGAGATCAAAATCTGGCTGGCCGCTCAGCCGCCCCTTATAGATGCCTGCGGCCTGTACGGCGGCCGTTCGCCACAGATCACCCGTGCGGGTAAACTGACTGGAAATTTCCATCAGTGCGTCGGTTGGGTGGTAGGCAAATGCCTGCTGGAGAAAGGCTCCATAGATATAGCGGAAGCCACCGCCACCGGTGCCGATCTCCTCCTGCATGCGAACCAGTTGCGCCAGATAGAGTCCGGCTTTCTGAATTCCGAGTTTATCGCGCCATTTTTTTATTTTGCGTCCGGTATACTTAATCCCGGCCACGCCGGCAAAACTGCCTGGAATGTATAACATGTCGCGAACATTTCTTTTGACGCCGCTGACTATGGCCTTGCGGATTTGCGCATCCGTTACAACCCGCATGTCGCTTGGATAATATAGCTGTCCCCTCGGTGCCAGCGCACCTTTTGCGAATCGGACGCGTTCCAGTTCATAGCTGCTCAGCGAGGTGACCTGTTCCATGACGGGATCACTGATGAGATAATTGTCCTGCTCTTTTCCATAGACAATTATGTTATGCGCGTTAAAATGAAAACGATATTCTCTGGGAAAATAGGTAAGGTAGAAAACGCCTACCTGGCAGCCCACCGGCTTTCCCTGTTCCAGGCACTGGTCAAGTATTTTTCGCGCTTCTTCCCTGGAACTGAATTTTTTGCGGACAACCGGTATTCCCAGGGAGCTGCAGGTTCTTTTGAAAATAAGTCCCGGCTGTGTCCGAAAGGCAATCGCCGGTCCGTTATTTATTTTCAGCAGGGGAATGTAAATAAAGAAAAGGCCGGAACCGATCCCGAATGCCAGAGGCTCTGTCAGGTTATTGACACCTACCCCACGCAGCAGATTGGTGGTGACGCCATTTTCACAATGGGCAGCCTGTAAATGCTCGAATTTAGCCTTCATGTACATTCATATTTTTTAGATCCTCCACACTTACATTAAAGGCTTCTGCATATCGCCGCAGCTGATTATGAGACAACTTACCGAAGGCCTTGGCCCTGAGGTGTCTTTTTATACGCCATTTCCAGAAGCCCGTATACGCCGCCAGTATGCCCGGGTCCATCAGGCGGTATTCCATAAAAAACAGGATCGGGCTGGCTTCACCCCCTAATACCTTCTGCCTGGCAACTGCTATCCGGTTTTCGATGTCTTCCCAGGCAACGTCCAGGGCCTTGGCCTTGACTTCCCATCCCGAGGAGAGTTCCGTTACGTATTGGCCGGACTGGTCGACGGCATAACAAACCTCTTTGGTTAACTTGTTAAGGGCACCGGGATCCTGTGGAATTTCTTCTTTTTTCATAATGCTTCATTTTTAATGTTCCAGCAAAACGGAAAATCCAGGGAAAACGAACCTGGTCCACATGGGCAAAAATACGCCAAGGAACGCAACCTTCCCGGTCAACAGGGCCTGAGAGGCTCAGCACACCGTCAGCAGGGCATACATATATGAAAAGCGGGCACTTTCGGGGACAAGCAGCAGGATCTTATCGTCCTTTTTGAGTTTGCCACTGTGGAACAGCTCATCCACCATGAGGTAGACCGATCCGGCCCCCACATTTCCAACACTGCTCAAATTGACAAACCATTTATCATAGGGGATGCCGGTGCCGTTTTCAATGAGGCGGTTGAATATCTTGTCCTTAAAAAATTCGCTGGACATATGTGGCAGAAAATAATCCACTTCAGAGGAGCTTACTCCATGCTTTTCCAATACGGCTTTCAGACCAACCCCTCCCAGGGGCACTATGTTCTCACTCAACAACTTTACATCCTGCTTTACACTCAATATGGACTTGGAAATGATTTCTGCCGGCGTATAATCCATATAGCTTTTCAATGTTCCGTCGGCCATTTTTTCGCATCCCATGTACATACAGGTTTCCACCTCATTGGCGTAGGATACTCCTTCGATCCAGTCTACACGAAGGCTGATTCCTTCTTCATTCCTTTTCTCTGAAAACAGAAAAGAGGAAGCCCCGTCAGAGAGCATCCAGCGAAGGAATTCCTTTTCAAAACCGATGTAAGGGTTTTCTTCGAGCTGAATAAGCTTCTGTACCTCATCTTCAAAAGTCTCCGAGCGGAGCAAACGTGAAAACCTTTCTGATCCTGAAGATACCGCCCGGCTTACCTCCCCGGTTTTGACGGCCATATAGGCATACTTAAATGCATGCATCCCGGCGCAACATACTCCAGCCGGGGATACCACTTCAATACCCTTTATTTCGGGCAGCCAGCCGTGAACCATGACGGCATGGGATGGCATCAGCTGGTCCGGCGAGGAAGTGCCGCAACTTAAAAGCTGCACGGATTTCAGTTCCTCCGGGCTGCTGAAAAGCGCCCGGATGGATAAGGCGGTCATTTCGGCATTGGTATGGGTGGCTTTGCCATCTTTTGTCAAGGCATAAAACCTTCTTTTTATTCCATTGTTTCTTAAAACGATTCTTTTGGATTTGGAAGGCTTGTCATTGATGAAACCCAGGTAACTTTCCATATCCTCATTGGAAACCGGTTCATTGGGGAAAAAGTGCGATGTTTTTGTGATATATACCTGATTAAACGACATGTTCTCTTTTGGTTAATTTATTCCTGAATAATATTGTTTTTGTCTTTTTATCCTCGCTGATAAAAACGGTTTAAAAAAGAGGGCATCTACAGTCAGGATAATGGGAGCTGCAATAAATAATGCAATTAAAAGATAATATTTGAAAGCAACAAGCCACGCAGTTTTGTTTTTCTTTTTTGAAATCAGGCCGGCCCAGATGGCAAAAATCTTCCTCGCCTTTGATTCGATGAACATGAGGTTGTATTTAACTTCCACGGCACCATGGCCGACCAATTCTGCCTGCAGGTTTTCCCAGTTCCCGCTGGTAAGGTGTTTTTCCACCAATGAGCCGTAGACACCTGTTCCTTCAATATCCTGTTGGGCCACGCCGGGTATGGGGAAGATATTGAGATACCGGTCTTTTTTTCCGGAGAACATCCAGTACAGGATGGTAACAAAACTCACAAAATTATGATGCCTGTCGGCAAGGGCTATATTACCTACCAGCCTGGCATTTTTTTCCTTCAGGGTCTTTTTTATCCTTTCCATCGCGCTGATCCACATATTCCTGGCCCCGGTAATGGTTACAACCGGCGTGTCGGCAAGGATGTCCTGCATGGAGGGATGATTCAGCAAAGAATTGGAAGGTATGCTCGGGGATAGAAACCAGGCCTGATATCCCAGGATGATCAGGTCGTATTTTTTTTCCCGGAGGGTGAAGGGCCTGAGCGGAGTGGTTACCCCAAGCACGCTATCTGGCATCTGCGCAAAGAAACTCCTGCCGGTCCAGGGAAAAGGGTAGGGTGTTTCAGGTTCGATCCTGACCTTTTCCACCAGATGGCCGGATTGTTCGAGTGGTGCAGTAAAATGATCCAGAATAAGGCCCAACTGTCCGGTCTGGGAATAATAAATGACTAATACTTTTTTGCTCATGAATCACAAATATTAAAAATCCGTCGGGTGCAGAACCTTTGATTTCCTGCTGTATTCAACAATGCTTTCCTGCAGATCCTTCGGCAGGCCGGGAAAGGTTAGCCTGATGGATTTGCTGTCCTCTTCCAGCCTGTCGCGGTAATGCAGCATTTCAGGCGCATTTTCCTGTATGATCAGCCTGAGAAACCGGTACTCAGTGTTCTTTGCGTCTTTTTGAATGGCAGATTCCAGTTTCTTTCTGCCTGCATTGAAAGCCCTTAGTTTCTCCAGGGGCACGGCAAGCAAACCGGCTTTTTTCATCAGCAGGGCACCTTCCAGGGCCGTTTTTTCCATTAGAGCTGAGTTGCGCACCAGATCCAGCTGTTCATTGACTTTTTTCAGGCTTCCGGAAGCCAGTACCTGGTAAAATTTCGCCCGGTCAAGGTCTGCCTGAAAACCCCCGGTGCCGGCCTGGCCTGAACAAAGGGCCAGCAACAATACCGTGACGGCTTTCCAATGCATAACGTATTCAATTAAAGCTCCAAATATAAACAATAATGGGCTGACCGGCTGCCGCAGTTTTCATGGCAGAAACGGGATCGTATAGCACTAATTAATTATTTGATTACGATCCTGCCCGGATTTTTTTTCAGATAGTCTTCCCATCCTGCTGCTTTTTTTGTACCGGTGGAGACGGCGGGAAATTGCTGAAAATGGTGGCAGACAGCCACGGCCAGCGCATCTGAAGCGTCATATTGTTTAAGCTCCATGTTCACACTGAGGATGCTTTGCAGCATTTTCCATACCTGCTCTTTGTCGGAATTGCCATTGCCGGTGATGGACTGCTTCACTTTTTTGGGCGAATATTCGGTCACGGGCATACCGGCCTGCATCGCTGCTGCGATGGCCACCCCCTGGGCGCGTCCGAGTTTTAGCATGCTCTGTACATTTTTACCAAAAAAGGGCGCCTCAATGGCAAAATCATGGGGATGGTACAGTGCGATCAGTTCCTGCACTTTTTGGTGGATGAGCCGCAGCCGCTCGTAGGCGTCTTTTTTGGCGGACAGCTTTAGTGCCCCCATCCCCAGGAGAGCGGCCTTTCCCTGTTGGATTTGGATGATCCCGTATCCCATCAAAAGAGTGCCTGGGTCGATTCCCAGAATTATTTTAGGATGTTTATGCAAGAGGAGATTTATTTTTGGTACCACATCGTGATCCTGAACAAAAATATCAAATTAATACTCAACTACTTCCTGGGGCCCCTTGTATTCCTTTTCCTGGCCTATTCAATCCATCGTCAACTGCTCAGGCAGCCAGACTGGACCCGTTCCTGGGACCAGATCAAAAAAGCCGTTCAGGGCAACAGGCAGTGGATGATCTGGGTGGCCTGCCTGCTGATGGTGGTCAACTGGGGCCTGGAATCCAAAAAATGGCAGTTGGTCATCCGGCAGGTCCAGCCCATTTCTTACTGGAGGGCTTTTTGCGCCACCCTGACGGGTACCACCATGGCCTCATTCACCCCCAACCGGATCGGGGAATATTTGGGGAGGATTCTCTACGTCGAGGAAGGAAACAGGCTGTCAGCCGTTTCCCTGACCATCGTTTGCAGTATTGCCCAGTTGATCATCACCCTGCTGGCCGGCGTCGCGGGCCTGCTGTATCTGCGGGCGCATCTTAGCCAGGGGGTGGTCGCCGGGCGGGTTGACCTGCATTTCTGGCTGAACCTCCTGTTTTATGGGGTGCTGGCCATTCTGGCAGTGCTTGTCTTTTGTTATTTCAGGCTGCCCTGGCTGATCGGGATATTGGAAAAAGCGCCCTTCAGCTCGAAAATACTTGGTCCCATCAAAATTTTAGAAGAATTTAACGCAACGATTCTGGTGCAAATATTGTTCTTGTCGTTTGTGAGGTATCTTGTGTTTTTAGTCCAGTATTCCCTGCTCTTTGCCGTCTTTGGGGTTTCCCTTTCCTGGCTGGAGGCTGCCTCAGGTATGAGCGTTGTTTTTTTAGTGATGGCTGTTATCCCTACTTTTACTTTCTTAACCGAATTGGGTTTACGCTGGGAAGCCAGCATTCAGATCATTGAATTATTCAGTCTCAATACGGTGGGAATTTTTGCCGCTTCCTTCGGGATATGGCTCATAAACCTGATCATTCCTGCTTTGATTGGCAGTCTGTTAATATTAAATATCAAATTATTTAGGAAATAGATGAGATTATTTACTTGGGCTTTTGCATTGGCGTTGACCGCTTTGTCATTTCCGCTTCAGGCTGGCGATGATTTCTGCGGAATTCACAACAGGGCATTCCAGGCTGGTGAAAAAATAACATACAAGGTATACTATACCCTGGCCGGCGTGTTTGTCGGCGCGGGGGAGGCCAACTTCAATACTACGCTCGAACAGCTCAACGGCCGCATGGTTTACCATGTGGTGGGGGACGGAAGCACATATACCTTTTACGATAATTTTTTCAAAGTCAGGGACAGGTATGAAACCTTCATTGATACAGCCACCCTGCAGCCGCATAAATTCATCCGTAACATATATGAAGGCGGATATAAAAAATATGAGAATGTAACCTTCAATAAGGTGACCGATGCTGCTGTCACCAATGATGGCGTTTTTAAAGTTCCCTCCTGCGTCCAGGATGTAATGAGCTCCATTTATTACGCCAGGAACATTGACTTTGCCAAAATGAAAACGGGTGACAAGATTCCTTTTTCCATGTTTTTGGATAACCAGGTGTATAATCTGTATATCCGTTACCTGGGCAAGGAAACCATACGGACCAAATACGGAAAATTCCGGGCCATTAAGTTCAAGCCTTTGCTCATAAAGGGGACCATCTTTGAAGGTGGCGAAAAAATGACGGTCTGGGTCAGCGATGATGCCAACCATATTCCCCTGCGCATTGAAAGCCCCATCAGCGTTGGCAGCATTAAGGTGGATATGATGGACTTTCGTAACAGGCGGTACCCCCTCAGTTCCCTGATGGATGTGCGATAAAAACCTTTATGGGAAGGGACCCTTTGCCTTAGATTTCATTGAGTTTAAACAGGGCGTTTACCCGCACCCCTTTTTCAGTCAGGACCAGCGTGCAGCATTCATATACCGGGTCGTGTTCAAAAAAAAGGATCATATCCCTGGCGGCGGCTTCCTGGAGGAAGGCTTTTTTTTCGTGAAGGGTGGTCAGAGGGAACATGTCGTAAGCCATGACGTAGGGAATGGGAATGTGGGCTGCTGAAGGCAGCAGATCTGCCATATATACGAGTGTCCTTCCCTTATAGATAAACTGTGGCAGCATCATGGCATCGGTATGACCGTTGGCCAGTCTTACCGACAGTGAGGAAATGATGGAGGAAGCCAGTGGCCGGTTCACCTCCACGCTCCCCGGAACTGTACCCTCCAGACCAATCATCCTTAATTGTCCGCTTTCCAGGATGGGATTGATGTTTTCCTTCAGAAAGGAGGCTTTTTCCCGTTCATTGGGCTCGGTAGCCCATTTCCAGTGCCTTTCATTGCTCCAGTACTGCGCGTTGCGAAAGGCGGGTACCAGACGCTCACCCTGCCGCATGATGCTTCCGCCGCAATGATCGAAGTGAAGGTGGGTAAGGAAGACATCTGTAATGTCATCGCGGTGAAATCCGTGTTTTGCCAGGGATCTGTCCAGGGAATCATCTCCGTGGAGATGGTAGTGCCCCAGAAATTTGGCATCCTGCTTATCCCCGATGCCGTTATCCACAAGAATGAGCCTGTTTTCATCCTCTATCAGCAGGCACCGCATGGCCCAGCTGCACAGGTTGTTTTCATCGGCCGGGCAGAGCTTGCTCCAGATGGACTTGGGTACTACCCCGAACATGGCACCGCCATCGAGCTTAAAAAACCCGGTTTCTATGGTATATACATTCATACGATTGGTTGTTGTAGGGTTTCCGGCTTCATTTTTACAAACATGAGCAGGATAAACCCGGCAATAAAAAATATCATTAGTGCCAGTACTGAATTGCGCATGCCTCCCAGCGACTCGGCCACATATCCGAATGACAAAGTTCCCACTACGGTACCAATTTTGTCACATACATCAAAAAAACTGAAATAGGACGCCGTATCACGGGTGTCCGGAAGCAATTTGGAATAGGTGGAACGGGACATCGACTGGATTCCGCCCATAACCATGCCGACTGCAAAGGCTACCAGGTAAAACTGGGTCACGGTATGGGTAAAAAAGGCGGCTATGCAAATGCCAACCCAGATCAGAATCAGCATGGACAGGGCAAATATATTGTTTGTTTTTCGGGAGATCTTTGAAAACAGGTAGGCTCCTCCAATGGCAACCAGCTGGATGATGAGTATGGTAATAATGAGTTCGGTGGATTTCATTTTGAGTTCATCGGCTGCAAAATAGGTGGCCATATACATGACGGTCTGCACGCCCATATTGTAGAAAAAAAAGCTGCGCAGGTATCTTTTCAGACTGGGATAATGCTGCAGCTGATTCCAGACTTTTTTCAGCTCATAAAAGCCATTGGTAAGAACACTGTGTTCAGAATGTTTTTTCGAGACCGGCGATCCGGGTAACCGCAGAAAGGCCAGTTGGGCAAAGCCTGCCCACCATAATCCCACGGACAGGAAGGTTATGCGAACCGGGAGCGTTCCAAGTCCCCAGTGCAGTTTTTCATTCATCATGATAAAGGCCAGGCAGAGAATCATCTGCAGCACACTGCCAATATATCCCAGGGCAAAACCCTTTGCACTGACCTGGTCCTGGTCAGCCTCGTCGGCGATCTCTGGCAAATAGGCATTATAAAACACGATACTTCCGCAATAACCGATGGTTGCTACCATAGAGCAAACCAGTCCCAGGGTGATGTATTTCTCGGTGAAAAAGATCATGGCCACGCAGGCTGCCGAACCCAGGTAACAGAAGAATTTCATGAATGCTTTCTTATTGCCCTGGTAATCTGCAATTGACGACAGGATGGGCGAAAGCAAGGCGATAAGCAAAAACGAGCAGGAGATGGTGTAGGAAGCGAGCGCGTCCCTGTCAAAGTCCCTTCCCAGGAAGTGTATTATTTTTGGCGCAATGGCAGTGTAATAGGATGGGAAAATGGCAGAAGTAATGATGAGCGAATAAGAGCTGTTTGCCCAGTCATACATGGCCCATCCGGTGATTACTTTTTTGGATGCAGTCGGCATTGCGACAAATTAAGGATGAAAAATTAGAATGGAAAAATTTTCCTTTTCTTAGTTTGCTGTCCTTTACTACTGATGCCTGCCTGCTATACCCTTACTGACCGATGTATTTCATCCAGATCAGCACCAGCAGAACAGTTCCAGCAATGATGCGGTAATAGCCGAATAGTTTGAAACCGTGTTTTTGTAGAAATCCTATAAAAAATTTGATGGCCAGAATGGCTACCACAAATGCCACCACATTGCCGATCAGCAGCGCCTTGAGATTGGCCTGGTCATGCAGGATGGCGGGATTTTCCTTGTAGGATTTGAAGAGTTTGTATCCGGTGGCCGCCATCATGGTGGGTACGGCAAGCAGGAAGGAAAATTCGGCGGCTACCCGGCGTGTCAGCTTCTGCTGCATGCCGCCGATGATGGTGGCAGCGCTTCGGCTGGTCCCTGGAATCATGGCAAGGCACTGCCAGATACCAATAATGAAGGCTTTGCTGTTTGGGATTTTTTCCTCCTGGTCAATGGCCGGTGTCTTGAAGAACGTATCAATAAACAGCAGGACGATTCCCCCCAGGAGCAACATGATGGCTACTGTGAGCGGGCTTTCCAGCAGGTTGTCAATCTTCTTGGAAAAAAGGGCTCCCAGCACCAGGGCGGGCAATACGGCAACCATAAGTTTCAGATAAAACTGCCACCGTTTAAAGTCGAAGAATTTTTTCCAGTACAAAACCACCACTGCCAGTATGGCCCCCAGTTGCACGGCTATCTCAAAGAGTTTGGTGAATTCATCCTTTTCTATCCCCAGGAAGCTGCTCGCAATGATAAGATGACCGGTGGAGGAAACTGGCAAAAACTCGGTCAGCCCTTCCACAATGGCCAGGATGATGGCGTAGAGAGTACTCATGGGAATATTTTATATTGGTTGGTTATGCGGTAAAAATAAGAGAAAACTGTTTAGATATATCAAAAATATGGTGAACCTGATATTAATTCTGGCCGGGGGAGCCAAAATATAAAAGCGGCGGGTCTGGTCCCGCCGCTTTTTTGCAACTATTCGAAGCAATTGTTTATGCGTTGATGTTCTTGGATTTCTTAAAAATGGCAAAGATTTCCAGGGCCAGTCCGCCCAGGATCAGAATCGGAGCCAGGGTGATACGGGTAAAACTATATACCTGGTCGGCATTAAAGACATTGGGATCCTTGCTTTTGCCTCCTGCCATCAGGAAAAGACCCAGTCCCACCAATACTATGCCCAGCAGCATCAGCCGGTAATTATCCCTTGAAAAAAGGGGGGCTACATCCGGTTTACTGCTGATCGCTTTTTTTGCCTTTGTATCTGTCATATGATTACTTTATCGGGGTTGCAATATACAGAAATGATCAATATAAGTCATCTAATTTCATCTTCAGGTACTTGATGACGCTTCGGTGGGTACTGAAAAAAGAAATCCCTATCCCCAGCAGGATAATTCCCAGGAACATCCCGGAAAGCAGGGTGTAATCCCGGAGGGCCTTGATTTCGGGTAGCCATTTTTCGGTCAGCAGGATCACCCCCACGATGCCGCCCACGGCAATTAGACCGCTGATGGCACCGTTCAGCAGTGCCCGCACGTCCATGGGGCGGGCTATAAACCACCGGGTGGCACCCACCATTTGCATGGTCTTTATCAAAAAACGGTTGGAGAACATTGCCAGCCGTATGGTATTGTCTATCAGTATAATAACGAGTACGGAAATGACAATTGCCACTACCAGCAGGATCAGGGTAATCTTATGAATAATATTGTTCAGGTTGGTCACCAGCGATTGGTTGTACTGCACATCACTGACTGCAATATTCTGGGAGATATCATTGGTGATGGTGGTCAGGGAATCGGTGGTAGCATACCGGCTCCTGATTTTGAAATTCAGGCTGGCAGGTAGTGGATTTTTATCCAGCACGGCCCCCCAGTCCTTGTTGCCGTCTGCGAGGTATTTTTTCCTGGCCACGTCTTTGGTCACATACTCATAGGATTTGGTATAGGGTCTTGATGAAATATACTGAACCAGGGCTGCGCTGTCCTTTGCCGATACATTTTCGCGTACATAGACCCGGACCTCCACATTTTCCTGGAAATATTCACCGAGTTTATTGGCATTGATGACAATCCATCCCAGGATTCCCAGCAGGAACAGTACTACCGAAACACCGACAATGGCCATGAAATAAGAAGGGGTGGAACGTTTGGCAGATCCTTTACCGAATTGCGCCATAGTGAACTACTTTTTTCCTGGTTAGTAACAATTTACAATGCGCAAAAATAACGCATTTACAGGCATAAACCCTATTTTTGTTGCCCTCTAAACGATGTTGCCATCCCATTATTTTGAAAGGCAGGGGCTTTAACTTTTTGCCAACTTTTTGTCTTTTTCGAAAGGATGGAGCCGGTGATTTGTTTTTACATAGTTTCGCATCCAGGGCCCGCCCTGACTGCGCCGCACAGCTGGCGAAGGCCTATATGGAATGGCCCTCCCCATTTTAATGAATTCAGGATTTAACCTACAAGCATCATATGGAATACGATTTCAGGAAAATAGAGAAGCAGTGGCAGGACATCTGGAACCGGGATCATGCCTACCGGGTAAGCAATGATTCCCCCCGGCCGAAGTATTATGTGCTGGATATGTTCCCCTATCCCAGTGGTGCAGGATTGCATGTCGGACATCCGCTGGGTTATATTGCCAGTGATATTTATGCCCGTTTCAAACGGCTGAAGGGCTTTAACGTACTTCATCCGATGGGCTACGATGCATTCGGGCTGCCAGCCGAACAATATGCCATTGAACACGGGATACATCCTGCCGTCAGTACCCAGCAGAACATAGAGAATTTCCGCAATCAACTCAATAATATCGGATTCTGCTTTGACTGGGACCGGGAGGTCAGGACCTGTGAGCCGTCCTACTACAAATGGACCCAGTGGATATTTTTGCAATTGTTCAAGAGCTGGTATAACCGCGCTGCCAAACGGGCTGAATCCATCGAAACCCTGGTGGACATCTTTAAAAACCAGGGCAGCCATTCGGTGGCTCCGCAGCGAAAAAACCTGGTTTTCAGTGCGCAGGAATGGAATGCCTTCGACCATGCCACCAGGGAGGGTATTCTGATGGATTACCGCCTGGCCTATTGCGGCTTTGGAGAGGTTAACTGGTGCGAGGCACTGGGAACGGTACTGGCCAATGATGAGGTCGTGAACGGTGTCAGTGAACGGGGGGGGCATCCGGTGGTCAAAAAAAAGCTGCGGCAGTGGTACCTCCGGATCACCGAGTACGCCGACCGGTTGCTGGAAGGCCTGGAACAGGTAGATTTCAGTGATGCCATGAAGGAAATGCAAACCAACTGGATCGGCAAAAGCTACGGGGCTGAAATCGATTTTTCCATCAAAAGCGAAAAAGGGGAGGTTGACAGCATGCGGGTGTATACCACCCGGCCGGATACCATATTCGGAGTTGATTTCATGGTGGTGGCCCCGGAACTGGATTGGATTGAAGCGATAGCCTCTGCCGGACAGTTTGAGGAAGTCAGCCGCTACATCGGCTATGTCCGCAGCCGCAGCGAGCGGGAAAGGCAGGCTGAAAAAAAGATATCCGGTTGTTTTACCGGCGCCTACGCTATCAACCCTTTCAACGGAAGGGAAATCCCGATTTGGATTTCTGAGTACGTCCTGGCCGGTTATGGAACGGGCGCCATCATGGGAGTGCCCTGCGGGGATGAAAGAGATTTCAGGTTTGCCAGCCATTTTCATATTCCGGTCACCAATATAATCGGGGACTTTTTCAATGGTGAGCAGGCCAACCCGACCAAGGACGCCCGCCTGACCAACAGTGATTTCCTGAACGGTGTGGTGATGCGCGAT
Source organism: uncultured Bacteroidota bacterium (assembly GCA_903906365.1). Lineage (GTDB taxonomy): Bacteria > Bacteroidota > Bacteroidia > Chitinophagales > Chitinophagaceae > Puia. The sequence continues at coordinate 28,806 of CAIVKC010000025.1, forward strand.
GCCATCTCCATCGTTAATGGCAAACTCGAAGAAATGGGGATAGGAACCCCCAAAGTAAATTACCGCATGCGGGATGCTGCTTTCAGCCGTCAGCGCTACTGGGGAGAGCCCTTCCCGATTGCCTGGAGGCAGGGCGTGGCCTATCCGCTGGAGGAAAAGGAACTGCCCCTGCTGCTGCCCGAAGTGGATACCTATTCCCCCGGGCCCGAAGGCGAAGGTCCGCTGGCCAATATTCCGCAGTGGGTGGAGCGGGAACTCGAAACCAATACCATGCCCGGGTATGCCGGATCTTCCTGGTACTTCCTGCGGTATATGGATCCACATAATGAAACGGCCTTTTGCGACAGGAAGGTCAGCGATTATTGGAACCAGGTTGATTTATACATCGGAGGGACGGAGCATGCGGTGGGTCACCTGCTTTACAGCCGCATGTGGACAAAAGTGCTCTTTGACCTGGGTTATATTGGCTTTGAGGAGCCCTTTAAAAAACTCGTGAACCAGGGCATGATCCAGGGAAGCAGCCGTTTTGTTTACAGGGCCCAGTTATCAGCTGGGGGGACGGACATCAAATGGGATAATATTTTTGTATCGGCAGGCATCCGGGAGCGCTTTGAAAAGGGCGATTTGAGCCCCGAGCAGCTCTTTTCAAGGATTAACCTGCTGGTCCATGGGGACTCCGCTCCCGCAGGCCTGCCCCCCGGTGCAGAGATCCTCCTGCACCCGCTCCATGTGGATGTAAACATAGTTGACGGGTTCCAGCTCGATACGAAGGCCTTTTCAAAATGGAAACCCGAGTATGCCAATGCCCTTTTTTTGCTGGAACAGGACGGCATCTATTTGTGCGGTTCAGAAGTGGAGAAGATGTCGAAATCAAAATTCAATACAGTCAATCCCGATGAACTTGTGGGGAAATACGGAGCCGACACGTTCCGCATGTATGAGATGTTCCTTGGCCCGGTGGAGCAGAGTAAGCCCTGGGACACAAAGGGTATCGAAGGCGTGCACCGGTTCCTCAGGAAACTGTGGCGCTTGTTCTATGATGAACAAAAAGGACAGGTATGGACCCTTGACAAAGCCGGCGCTCCGGAATGGAAAGTGATATACCGGACCATACGCAAGATGGAGGAGGATACAGAAAGATTTTCTTTCAATACCGGCGTAAGTGCCCTGATGATTGGTGTGAACGAACTCAGTGACCTCAAATGCCATAAAAAGGAAGTGCTGGAAAAACTGCTGGTCATACTGGCCCCCTATGCGCCGCATATTGCTGAGGAACTGTGGCACCTGCTGGGTAACTCCGGCAGTATACTGGATGCCGCCTATCCGGCAGTGGAGGAAATTTACCTGGTCGAGTCTGCCAAAAACTACCCCATAGCCATCAATGGCAAGACCAGGGCAGAAATGAACATTGCCCTGGACGCCACCCAGTTGCAGGTAGAGGCCATGGTTTTGGAAAATGAGACGGTCAAAAAATGGCTTGATGGCAAAGCGCCTAAAAAGATCATATATGTTAAAAACAAAATGGTCAATGTGGTGATATAACCGGCCCTGCTTTGCCGGACAGGTTGCAGCCGGATCTCCCGGTTACTGCGGACCGGTTTTGGGACCATCCTGTTTTATAAAACGAATAAGGGCACTGCTGTTTTCGGTGGCATACAGGTGGGCCTCATACCGCTTTTCACCTACAAGGGCAATCATGAGAGCCGTATTGGGGGGAATCGATCCCAGGTTTTCTGCCACCATCACCACTTCGTTATCCGCTTCCAGGTCCCTGACGGCAAATTTGACGCTGTATGCTTTTTCCAGCAGCATCACGTGTTTGAAGACCAGGTTTCCATTCAGAAATAAGGCGATGGAATCCCCGTCAATTTCTGCATTATCGTAGAAGCGGAGCTCCACAGAGTCACCATACACGGGAATAACCTGTTGCAGTATTTTCTGGCGGCTGGCAAATTTTTGTTCCGGGGTCAGCGCTCCTGCCAAAGCGCGGGGAGCCGTGTTAACCTGGTCTGGCTGCCGGGGCATGGAGACCTTGCCCGTTAGGGGTTCTTTGCCGGAGTGGGGAGTCCGATCGGATGACAAGGGTTTTTTTTCATGCAGAGGGACTGCTGAGATCCTGGAGATGCTGTCTATAATGTAGGGGTCATTGGCCCCCAGGGTATAATTGGCTATCACCCAATCCCATTCATCCGCAAACAGGGTCCCTTCCTTTTTAATCAGGTTCAGTTTCCCTTCCGCTTTTTTCTTTTCATCGCGGAAAAAACTATTTCCATCCAGCTTCATCACATCCTCTCCCGGGCAGTTGAAATCGGCTATGCTCATCATCGGTCCGGTGCTGCGATCACCTGCAAAACTGCCCCTGGATTTGTCTTCCAGCAGGGCCTCATCCCACCAGATGGCGTCATTGGATCGGGGATCGAAATAGCCCCTGATGCGGTACCGCCTGAAATTGCCCGGCGCACTGTAATAGTAGGCCGTTCCCGAGAGGCTGTCCCCTGACTTGATGATCTTGATTTCCACCTTCTGCCTGCCCAGGGTACCCTTCCATACACCGGTGATGGGTTGTGCCATGCTGACAAGGAAGCTGCTGCCGCAGCTTAACCCCAGACATATCAATAATTTATAAAATTTGTGCATAACGGCCTAAAGAAGGTGAACGAATTTTGGGTGCTTATATTTTATGCCCCGTTTTTTTGACTGGTATGGCGGGAAATAAAATTGAGTCGTACATTCAGATTCTAAAGCCAGTTAAGATGAGAAAGTACATCGCGATCATTTCCTACCTGTTGGCATCCCTGATGGTTAAGTCCCAGGGAAAGGAGGCTTATTTCCTGTCCCAACCCTGCCTCACACCCGATGGCCAGACCGTCATTTTCAGTTATGAAGGCGATCTTTGGAGGGCCGCTGTAAGCGAGGGCAAAGCCACGCGGCTCACGGCGATGCAGGGTTATGAAGAGAATGCCCGGGTTTCCCCGGACGGGAAATGGATTGCATTTACCGGCAGGCAGTTTGGGAATGCGGACGTATTTGTCATGCCGGCCCAAGGCGGTGAAATCAGGCAGCTTACTTTCAACAGCGCCTCCGATTTCGTCAGCTCCTGGAGCTGGGACTCGAAGTACATTTATTTTACCTCCGACCGCCGGGAGTTAGGCAGCTACCGGATCAGCTTGGAAGGGGGAACTGAGCAAAGGGTATTCAATGATTATTTCTTCCTCTATGACCACAACCTGTTCGAACATCCGCAGACCGGCGAACTGTTTTTCAATGATACCTGGGAAAGTTTCGGGTCACAGGCACAACGCAAAAGATATAAAGGGCCCTTCAATCCGGATATCCAGTCCTATAACCCGGGTACTAAAAAGTATAAAAGATATACCGACTGGGCAGGCAAGGACTTCGGGGCCACCCTGGACCGAAACGGGAACATCTATTTTCTCTCTGATGAATCCAATGGGGAATACAACCTGTATACCCTCGAAAAAAATGCCAAAAAGGCACTGACCAATTTCCCGGTCTCCATCAAAAATGCCATTGTTAACGCCGATGGCGGTAAAGTGGTCTTTGAAAAAAACTACCAGCTTTGGATCTACGACGTGGCCTCCGGTAAATCCTCCCGGATCAATATTTCGATGGTACGCAACGATATCCTGCCTAAGGAAAGGGATTTTAATGTAAACGGTCATATCACGGCATTTGATATTTCACCCGACGGCAAAAAGATGGCCTTCGTATCCCGGGGGGAATTGTTCGTATCGGATGTGGAAGGGAAATTCATCGAACAGATGGAACGCGGTTCTGCAGAAAGGGTCAGTGAGGTCAAATGGCTGGACGATAACAGGACGCTGCTGTTCAACCAGACATGTAAGGGATTCCAGAACTGGTATGTTCTGAAGGCCGACGGCAGCAGCCCGCTGAGACAAATTACCGCCGATGCCCAGGACAACCGGCTGCTGGCCCTGAACCGGAAAAGAACCCTGGGCGTTTACCTGAGCGGAAGAAATGAGGTGCGACTGATGGATCTGAAAACCCTTCAGAGCAGGACCCTGGTCAAAGACGAAATCTGGGGATTTGAAAACTCGGGGCCGGGCTTTTCCCCCAACGACGAATTTGTGGTCTTTACGGCCTACCGGAATTTCGAACAGGATATTTTTGTCCATAACCTCAAAGAGAAGACAACCCTCAACCTGACCAATACGGGCATAACCGAAACCGACCCGCTCTGGAGTCCCGATGGCAAATACATCTACTTTATCTCCTCCCGGTTACACCCGGCCTACCCGGGCGGCCTGCGGCAGCCTCATATGTACAGGCTGCCCCTGCAAAAAATGGACGGACCCTTCCGTGCGGATAAATACAGGGAACTTTTTCAGGACGATAAAAAGGACAGCGCCAAGAAGAAGGATTCGATGACGGCCCCCATTCAGATAGATGCTGAAAAAATCATGGAAAGGATTGAACAGGTGGGTCCTGAATTTGGCTCCCAGTTTCTGGTCACCGTGATACAAAACAAGGACAAGACAAATATCCTCTTTCTGAGTGACCAGGCCGATGGCAGGTCTGCCCTGTACCGAACCATTCTGGAGCCATTTGAAAAACCAAAAACCGAAAAAATAAACGGCGCTGAATCCTCCAGCCTAGATTTTGCCGCCGGAGGCGATAAGTATTTTGTACTCTTCAACGGATCGGTATTCAAATTGAACCTGGAAGCCGGCAAAGTAGATCCGGTCGCCATCAGCTATACGTTCCGCAGGAACCTGGCCGAGGAATTCAACCAGATCTTTTATGAGGTATGGGCCCAGCTCGATGAAAACTATTATGATGAGAAATTCCATGGCATCGACTGGAACCATGCCAGGGAATACTACAGCCAGTTCCTTCCTTTCCTGAACACCCGGGGCGACCTGCGCACCCTGCTCAATGATATGCTGGGTGAACTCAACAGCTCCCACCAGGGTTTTTATTCCAACGGGGATGAAGAAAGTGTCACGCTCAAAAACACGACCATGGAAACCGGTATTGTCTTTGAAGAGAAGGATCCCTACCGGGTGAAATATATTATTGAACATACCCCTGCCGACAACAAGGATGCGGGTATTCAACCCGGAGATGAACTGGTTGCTGTCGATGGCCATGCCATCGATCCCGCCACAAACCGTTATTTCTATTTTTCCCGCCCCTCCCTGGACCCTGAGTTACAACTGGTATTCCGGAGGGGCGATAAAAAAAGGGAAGTGCAGTTGCATCCCCAGCGCAGCGTCTTTAACCAGCAATATGATGAATGGATAGCCGGTAACCAGAAGCGGGTGGACGAAAAAAGCAACAACCGGATTGCTTACTCCTGCATGAAAAACATGGGACAGGGGGAACTGGAACATTTCATTATTGACATGACCCGGCAACTTCCCGGCAAGGAGGCACTCATTGTTGACCTTCGCTACAATACCGGAGGCAATGTCCATGATGATGTACTGAATTTTCTATCCCAGCGCTCCTACCTGCAGTGGAAATACCGGGAAGGTAAATTTACCCGGCAGCCTAATTTTGCCCCCAGCGACAAGCCCATTGTGCTGCTCATCAACGAGCAGAGCCTGAGTGACGCGGAAATGACGGCAACCGGTTTCAAAGCCCTCAAATTGGGCACCCTTGTCGGTAACGAAACCTACCACTGGATCATTTTTACCAGCGGGGCAGGCCTGGTGGACGGGTCCTTTGTGCGGCTGCCTGCCTGGGGCTGTTACACCCTGGAAGGAAAGGATGTGGAATTCAATGGCGTTCAGCCTGATATCCGGGTCATCAATACCTTTGAGGACAAGATCAACGGAAGGGATCCCCAGCTGGACCGGGCCATTGCTGAGATATTAAAACAATTGAAGTAAACCCGGGAGCAACCTTTTGTGGTTCCTGCCTGTCTACCCTCTATGGCCAAGATGTCCCTTACCCAGTTGCTGATCGATCACCGGCATGATTTTCATCCCGTGGTTCCTTTTGATGCCAATACCGAGCGGCTGTACCCCTTTGATTTTACGGAAAAAAACCGGGAGCTGAACCCCTCGCTGATTGCAGATACGGAAAGCTTTGCCCGCTATATCCTACAAACCCTCCGCCTGCACCACTGCCGCTATGGTATCGGCGGTTATGGAGAACACCGGATACTGTATGCCAGGAGCACGCATTTTGATGAGGGGCAGGAACCCCGCCGTGTTCATCTGGGTACCGATATTTGGGGACCCGCCGGGACCAAGGTCATGGTACCCCTGGATGGCATTGTGCACAGCTTTGGGTTCAACAATAATGACAGTGATTACGGGGCAACCATTATTCTCTCCCACCGGCTGGGTGAAATCAGTTTTCATACCCTCTATGGCCATCTCAGCCTCAATTCGCTCAAGAACCTGCAGGAAGGAGCCCGTTTACTGAAAGGGGAAGTGATGGCTGAATTCGGGATGCGCTTTGAAAATGGCAACTGGCCTCCCCACCTGCATTTCCAGCTTATAGAAGACATGGGGGACTGGAAAGGGGATTACCCGGGGGTATGCAGGTTCTCCCAACAGGACCGCTGGCTTCAAAACAGTCCAGATCCGGATCTCATCCTGCAGATGGGAAAGTACCTGGATAAATAATTAGCCCAATAAAACGGGATAAATCGGCCCGCAGGATTGCACTACCTCAGCCTGTCCAAACTTTTTACCAGTTTATCATCTTTGCGGATTCCCCTGGCTGCCAAAAACAGACAAACAGGCACGGCCAGGTACAGCAGCGAGGTCAGTGAATAAGTCCCGGTGGTGAATTTCATGGCCTCCCGGATAAAAAATACCAGGAGCGAAATGGAAATAACCAGGTCTACTAAGGTTATTCTGAACTGGAGTTTGCGATTCTTATACAGGAAAATGGCTACCAGTGCCGCGGAGAACTGGACCACCGTCATAATGAGCAGGGGGATATGGGTTGTAGCCGTCAGGTATTCAACCGAAAGGCCGGAGGCAGCCTGGCCGCTGAAAAAAGAAAACTTGAGGGTCAGAAAACTGCAGGCGGCAGCCAGCAGTAACCAGATGGATTGAATACGTTGGAGCATGGTTTCAATGATTTTATGCGGATGGACGGGGGATGTGAACCGTATGAAATGGTTTTCCCCGTTTTGATAATGCTGCCTTCTGCCGAATCCGGCCCATCATGACAGCCTTATCCCAGTTCAGGATAAAGCTTAAACTGTTCCATGAATTCGTTCACCTGCTTTCTTACCGCGGCAATGGCCTGTGCATCATCTGCCTGCATCAACACCCGGTCAACTGCCTCCACGATAAAGGACATGTGCGCTTCCTTCATTCCACGCGTGGTCACGGCCGGCGTCCCGATCCTGATTCCTGAGGTAACAAAAGCGCTTTTGTCATCAAAAGGCACCATATTTTTATTAAGGGTAATATCTGCCTGTACCAGGGCCTGTTCGGCCTTCTTTCCGCTGATATTCTTATTCCTGAGATCTATGAGCATCAGGTGGTTATCCGTACCGTTGCTGATAAGCTGGTATCCCCTTTCCACAAAAGCAGCTGCCATGGCCTGTGCATTCCTGATGATCTGGCCGGCATAAACAGAAAATTCATCGGTCAGTATTTCCCCGAAGGCAATGGCCTTGGCTGCAATGACATGCTCCAGAGGGCCTCCCTGGGTTCCGGGAAATACGGCCATGTCGATGAGATTGCTCATCAGGCGCAGATTACCCTTCACATCCTTGAGCCCGAAGGGATTCTCGGTGTCCTTTTTCATAAGGATGATACCGCCGCGGGGCCCTCGCAGGGTTTTATGGGTAGTGGAGGTTACAAAATGACAATGTTCGAAGGGGGAGTTCAGCAGGTTTTTGGCGATCAGGCCGGCAGGATGTGCCATGTCACACAGGACGAAGGCGCCTGTTTCATCGGCAACCTTCCTGATGCGGGCATAATCCCAATCCCTGCTGTAGGCAGAGGCCCCGCATATGATCAGTTTGGGTCTTTGGGTTCTGGCAACGGACTCAAGCATCTCGTAGTCGACCATCCCGGTTTCCTTTTTGACGCCGTAAAAGTGCGGCTGGTATAGTTTTCCGGAAAAGTTGACGGAAGATCCGTGCGTCAGGTGACCGCCCATGCTCAGGTCAAGTCCCAGGATCTTATCGCCGGGCTGAAGGATGGCCAGCATCACGGCGGCATTGGCCTGGGCACCGCTGTGCGGCTGCACATTGGCGTATTGGCATTGGAAGATTTCTTTCAGCCGGTCTATGGCCAGCTGTTCGGTCTGATCCACGATCTCACAACCGGCGTAATATCTTTTGCCCGGGTAGCCCTCCGCATATTTATTGGTCAGCACGCTGCCCATGGCCTGCATTACCTGCAGGGAAGTGAAATTTTCGGATGCAATCAGTTCAATACCATGACGCTGCCGTTCAAGTTCCTTGCCAATAAGGCTGAAGACTAAATTATCTCTTTCCATGGCGCAAAAATAGGGCAACTAATATTAAATGACTCAAGTGAGTCGATTTTGATATAAGATTTATTGGTTACCCTGAGTATTTTGTTAATTTCTTCCACCAGCTTTTCCAAATCAACACCCGTCCTGTTGGAGAACACGACCACCAGGTAGTCCAGGGAAGGGATGGAAAAGGCGATGGCCCTGAAACCACCGTTGGAGCCGGTGTGGTAAACGACCTTTTCTCCGAATTGTTCATTGACAAACCAGCCATACCCATAGGAAAGGCGGCTGGACCCCTCTACGGTAACCTGTGCTGACCTGGCCTGGCTCACACTGGCAGAATCCAGCCCTTTTCCGGACTGAAGGGCGTGGAACCAGCGCAGGTATTGGGAAATTGACAGGTAAATGCCCCCGTCTGCCTCGGTGGAAAAAAAGATGGATTCATCCACATCCAGCCGCCTGAAGTGGCTTCCTGCCGTGTCATACCCAACCGCCCGGTCCCTGATGGGCTTTCCGATTTGCAGGACACGGGCCTCCCGGAGGGAAAGGGGAGAAAAAATATGGGTGCTGATATAATCCGGATAGGTCATGCCGCTCACTTTTTCAATGATCATCCCCAACAGGCAATAGGCGGTATTGCTGTACCTGAACCGGGTGCCCGGCGTGAAATACGTGCTGTCTACCTTCCGGACTGCGGTCAGCACATCGGCATCAGTGGCATGCCTGACCCGGTTGGTATCCACATATCCATAATGATCCATGATCCCGGAAGTATGCGTCAGGAGTTCCCGGATGGTAATGAGGTTTCCGGCATGGGGACTGAAATCCGGAAAAAATTTAATCAGGGGATCGCTCAAAGACAATTTGTGGAGGCCGGCCAATTGTAGGATGGCCATGGCCGTGAATTGTTTGGTAAGTGACCCGATGTTAAATTGGGTGGACGGGCTGTTCCTGCTGCCTGCCTGCAGGCTGGCCATCCCGTAACTTTTCAGGAAAATAACCTGGCCCTGGGATTCGATGGCCACAGAAGCCCCGGGCTCATCGCCCGGGTAGGTTGCCTTAAGCAGGGAATCAATGCGGCTGAGGGGCTGCTGACCCTTGCAGGCAGCATGCAGCCCGGCCAGCAACAGCACCAGGATTATCCGGTTCATATAGTTATTCTTTTGTTTTGGCTTTGGTCTCCAAATAAGGAAGGGGTGTTCCCAAATTTGGCGGGGAAACCATAAAATTCGCTATTTTCACGTGCATTTTTAAAATAATACTGGTAAAGGTTCGATTAAGGATGTCATTTTTTAATGGGTAGCAACCATCAGCATCCTTTCATGTGACAAACACAGCAATATGAAAGCGATTATACCGGTAGCCGGCGCAGGCACCAAGTTACGTCCGCATACATATACCCAACCCAAGGCACTCATTCCCTTAGCTGGCAAGACCATACTAAGCATTATAGTTGATCAGTTGTTGGAGGCAGGCATACATGAATTTGTATTTATCGTAGGATACCTGGGGGAAAAAATCCAGGATTATGTCCGGGAAAAATATCCCCAGCTAACGGCCCACTTTGTATATCAGAATGAGCGCCAGGGAATCGGACATGCCATCCTGCTTACAAAGGATATCGTCGGCAACGATGAATTGTTCATCGTACTGGGTGATACCATCTGCGAATATGATATCAAGGAACTCCTGGGCAGTTCCCATTCCGCGCTGGGTGTTAAACGGGTGGATGATCCAAGGAATTTCGGGGTGGCCGAGATCGATGAGCATGGCGTCATCACGCGGGTCGTGGAGAAACCGCAGATTCCCAAATCCAATATGGCTCTGGTGGGTATATATCTGATCCGGGAAACTTCCTTCCTGTTTGGATGCGTGGAGAATAATATCCGCAACGGGCTGACCAGTTACGGTGAATACAACCTGACCGATGCCATTGAGTGTATGATAAAAAGCGGGGCAAAGTTCCAGTCATTTAAAGTGCAGAACTGGTTTGACTGCGGTAAAAAGGAGACCCTGCTGGAATCAAATGCCAAGTTGTTAAAAAAATTCGGCAGCAATATCTCCCCTGACCATCAGTTTGAAAATACCATCATCATTCAGCCAGTAAGCATTGCCCCCGGCTGCGATATCAAAAATTCCATCATTGGCCCCAATGTGGCCATCGGTGAAAAAACCATTGTCAATTACTCGATCGTAAAAAACTCCATCATCGGTTCTTTTGCCAACCTCTATGACATCGTGCTTACCCATTCCTTAATCGGCAGCGATACGGAAGTAAAAGGGGAGAGCAGGAGCCTCAATATCGGCGACAACACAGAGATAGACCTCGGCGAGAGTTAGTTTGGATTTCTTTGAGAAAAGATACACGATCCGGGCCTACTCCTATAGCGGCCCCGGTTTTTATCCCCCTGTTTTTGCCAGCCGGGGAATGGTGTATCTTTAAATAACCATTTTTTTGCCCATGGCTTCATTTTCCAACCGTATTACCCATTTATTTAATACACAACTGCCAATAATACAGGCCGGTATGGTTTGGACCAGCGGTTGGCGCCTGGCCAGTGCGGTCAGCAATGCAGGCGGACTGGGCCTGATAGGCAGCGGAAGCATGCATCCGGATGTCTTATTGGAACATATCCGTCGATGTAAGGCTGCCACGTCCAGGCCCTTTGGCGTAAATATACCCCTGCTTTACCCGGAAATAGACCGGCAAATGAAGACAGTCATGGATGAAGGGGTGGAAATTATTTTCACCTCAGCCGGTAACCCTGGAACCTGGACCAAAATCTTAAAGAACAGCGGATGCAAGGTGGTGCATGTTGTGGGCAGCAGCAAGTTTGCCCGAAAGGCAGAAGATGCCGGCTGTGATGCCGTTGTAGCTGAAGGGTTTGAAGCCGGCGGCCATAACGGACGGGAGGAGACTACCAGCATGGTCCTTATTCCCGCCGTTTGCCAAACAGTACGCATTCCCGTGATCGCAGCCGGGGGGATTTCCGATGGCAGGCAAATGATGGCCGCCATGGTGCTGGGTGCCGAAGGGGTGCAGATTGGCAGCCGTTTTGTAGCCAGCCTGGAGGCATCCTCCCACCCGAAATTCAAGGAGCAGGTAATCAGGGCCGGGGAGGGGGATACGAAGCTGATGATGAAACAACTTACCCCGGTTAGACTGCTGAAGAATCATTTTTTCCTGGAAGTAGAGAAAGCAGAGCAAAGAGGGGCCGGCAGGGAGGAACTGCTGGAGCTGCTCGGGAGGGGGCGGGCCAAAAAAGGCATGTTTGAAGGAGACCTGGAGGAGGGGGAACTGGAAATTGGTCAGGTCAGTGCACTGATCAGGGAGATTTTGCCGGCAGGGGACATTGTGGCCAATACCTGGAACGAGTTTACACAGGCTCTGGAACAGCCCTTTACCAAAATTACCAATTAGCCTTAAATAGTTACTTATGAAAAAAAACAACAGAAAATGGCTGTTGCTGTTTTGGGTATTTCCCCTTTGCCTGCCTGCCAGGGCCAATAACGGGAAATCCGACGCACCCCTTCAGGGATATGTCACAGATGCAACTACCAAAAAGCCCCTTCCGGGGGTAATCGTTTCGGCTTCCCTTTCCGGGAGCAATGCTTCCAAAGAGGTTGTTACGGATGCCGAAGGGTATTTTAGTTTTGACCAGCTCCCCTTAACCTCCCTTACCCTGCTCTTTGACAAGAAGGGTTACCAGCCGTTCAAAAAGGCAGGGATAGTCCTCAGGGAAAAGACCCCCACCAAAATCAATGTGGAATGTGCGCCCCTGGAAATACCGGAAAATCTCGATGATACCGAATATCCGCTGCTGCGCATGATGCATATCAACTGATCATGTAATATTGATGTAAAAATGAAACGGGGCTGAGAACAGTCCCGTTTTTTTACTACACATGAGGCTTAATGTATGTTGATATTAAACCTTCCAGATTTAATAAATGCCCGTCAGCGACCCACAAATCCCAATGCAGTTTTCAAAGGCATCCATTTGATTTCAGTCCTTCCTTTGAAATCCGCCAGCCCGGACGGACCGCCTTAGCGGAGGAGAGGCCCTTACAGGATAAAGTCCCCTTTTTCGCCCCCATGTTGCATGCCCGTTTGCCTTTTGCAATGCGTGCCCCGGCTTCATTGTGACGATTGGCGGGCAGTACCCGCTTAAAATGGCCGTTTGCTGCATGGGACCTGGAAAACCCCGGAAACCATGAAGTACCCGCAGGCTTATTGCCTGCCGGTAATAGACAGCAGGACCTTTTCAAGCAGAAAAAATATCCACCGGTCATAAAACTACGATTAGTTTCGTAATAATGGGTGCCGGTCGTACATTGTTGCCGCCGCCCTTCATTTAGGCGGTTCTATCGGGAGCTGGTAAAGGGGGGGAGGCACAGGCCATGAATTATTTACCCGGCATAGGCACTACAGGCAGCCCCTCGTTGCCGTCAGGTCCTACGGCCTGCACCGCAAAAAAATAGTTGTCCTTAGAAAAAGGTAAATGTATCTCGGTAGCGGCCGTGAAGAATTTTTTCTGCCATTGGGCGGCAGTGGTTTCCCTCATCAGGATATAGTACCCTTTGACCCTGCCTTGCAGGGGCGCCTTCCAGTACAGGTAAGTGGCATTGGATAGGTCCTTCACATCCATTTTTACCTCTCTGGGCAGGGAAGGGCTTTTGGCCAGGTTGGCCAGGCAGGCCAGGTTCATCGCCGTATTTTTCCTCAGGTATTCAAAATCCATGAATTCGGTGAGGTCTCCATACCTGATATGATTTTCAGTGCGGACATCCTGGTGCTGGTGTTCAAAATTTTCATTCATTTCGGTGATCCGTACTGCCGGGAACCCACGCTGGACAAAAGGACTGTGATCCCCTCCCCGGAGGTAGCGGTCGTTACGGTATACCATGACCACTTCGAGGTTGGCTACATAGCGTTCACCGATTTCCTTGACATACCTGGCCAGTTGCCTGCTCTGACCATCGTTTTCAAGTCCGTACTGGCGGATCTGGGCCGCCTTTTTGTCCAGGTCGGCGGCAGGCAGCCCTTCGCTGAATACGCGCACCCTGGTATTGTCAATGATGTTGGTCTGGTTGCTGTTATTGCTTCCCATGATGTCATTGTTGAGCATCCCTTCCATTTGCCAGTTATGCTGTTTTGCCATTTCGGCCAGGTGCTCACTTCCCAGCAGGCCCTGCTCTTCCCCGCAAACGGCTACAAAAATGAGGGTGGCCGGGAATGAGCCGCTGCTCATGACCCGAGCAGATTCCAGGACAGCGCAGGTTCCGCTCCCGTCATCGTTTGCCCCGGGCGCCGGAGAGATGCGGTTCATGACATCCGATACCCGGCTGTCCATGTGTCCGGAAATAATGAAAATGCGTTTGTCGGATGTATCGGTGCCTTCCAGTATGGCCATGGCATTGCCCATATCGGTAGTGACATCCACCCTTTTTCCATCAGCGGGAACTGTCCACCGGTCGAGTTGCACCTTCATGCGACCGTGCGCATTACCGGCGAATTCGCGGAATTTGGAAAGTACCCATTCACGGGCAGCCCCAATCCCGCGGACAGGATCATTAGTGGCCGAAAGGGTGCTTCGGGTCCCGAAGCCAACCAATTGCCGGTTATAGGAAAGCAGGCTGTCTGCGCTGACGGCATTCACCATTTTTTCTATTACAGGATCCTTATCAATGATGGTTTGCCCGGAACACTTCAATACGATCAGCAAGGCGACAGCAGGGATCAAAAAATGTTTCATATGCATAATTTTAATCAGATAGAGAACCCTTTGGAAATTAAAAAGGCTGCCGACGCCTGCTTACAGCACTTTATTATTTTCTCATGGCCCATTTTATCATTTCTTTCCAGGTAACCTTTTTGCCATACATGAGTATGCCTGTTCGATAGATCTTTCCGGCCAGCCAGGTTGTGAACAGGAAGCCGGCCACCAGGGACAGCATGCTCAGGATCAGTTGCCAGTAGGGTACCGTGCCGGGAACCCCGTAGGCAATCCGGGTCATCATGACAATGGGTGAACTGAAAGGAATGATGCTTGACCACACCGCCAGGGGAGTATCGGGGTTGTAGACAACCACACTCATGATCAAAAAAGAAAAAATGATGGGCATGGTTACCGGCAGGCTGAGGCTCTGGGAATTTTGAACGTCCTCCACCACGCTACCGATGGCAGCAAACAGGGCCGCGTAGAACAGGTAGCCGCCCAAAAAATAGAAAAGGAAGCACCCGATAAGCAGGGGCCAGTTGGCCGTTCCCAGTGCGTGCGTAATGCCGTAAAATTTCTGTGCTCCTTCGCTGGCCTGCATGATGCTTCCTCCGGGCATTACCCCGCCATTGCGCTGCAGGGCCTGGACCTGCTGCATGACATCATGGGGCAGGAAGAACTGAACAGAACCAGAGAGTACCATGATCAGTACAATCCACATCAGGAACTGGGTAAGACCGACTGCCCCGATACCGATGATTTTCCCCATCATTAGTTCAAAAGGCTTCACACTGCTTACGATCACTTCGGCGATTCGGTTTGTCTTTTCTTCCATCACCCCCCGCAGCAGCATCATGCCGTAAATAAGCATGGTAATATATATCAGAATACCGCTGGTATAGCCAATCCCGTATGCCAGTTCCTGGTTGCTTTCTTCTGTTTTGTTTCCGTGTTCCACCACTGGCTGCAGCTCCGCAAAACGGGACAGGGTGTGGATGGAATCCAGTTCATTTCTTCTGACACCCACCTGCTGCAGCATGTTGTCCTCAATGGCCGCATTGATCTTTTCCTCGATGGCCTGCTTGGTGCCGAACCCGATGCTTTTTTTGGAGCGTATATAATACTGGGTCTTGGGGGTACCATCAAATTTGGGTAATATCAGAATAGCGGAATAGCCCTTGTCCAGGTAATTGGATGTGTCTACGCCGGAGGGGAAATCAAAACTGAGATCGGTGCCGCTTTTTAAGTTCCCCTTGAAAAACCCGTTATTGTCCAAAACGGCCACTTTTAAGTCTTCCTTTCCTTTGACAGCAATGAGGATAATTCCCGCAATCAGTACGGCTATCAGTATCGGCATGGCCAGGGTGGTGATGATAAAAGTCTTATTTCGGACCCGGGTCAGGTATTCCCTTTGTATGATCAGACCTATTTTATTCATAAATATTTTGTTTATATGCTGTTGTAATTACTCCTGCAGGAAAGGAAAAGCCTGAAAAGCGACTCAGAGTTTCTGAAACGCCCTTGTTTCGGACTTTGTGCCTTCCACTTCCCGTATGAAAATATCATTGAGTGAAGGCAGTATTTCGTGGAAGGATTCTATGGTCGCCTGCTGGTGGAGGAAATACTGAAGGACATCATTGCTGGCGTGTCCCTCCCGGATTTTTACCACCAGCCGGTTTTGTTTTTGTTCAATGATATCAAATGCGGAGCTCTCAGAGGCAGCCGGCGGCTCGGAAAGCTGGATGGAGAATTTATGCTCCTTGAAATCCTGCTTGATCTGTTGAACCGAGCCATCCAGGATTTTTTTACCGAGGTTCACCAGCACAATATGATCACAGATTTCCTCTACCTGTTCCATCCGGTGTGTGCTGAATATGATGGTGCTGCCACGCCTGGCGAGATTGTAGATTTCATCCTTGATGAGGTTGGCATTTACCGGGTCAAGTCCGCTGAAGGGTTCATCCAGAATAATCAGCTTGGGTTCATGCAGCACAGTGATCACAAACTGCAATTTCTGGCTCATACCCTTACTTAAGTCTTCCATCTTCTTATTCCACCAGCTTTCCATTTCGAACTTGATGAACCATTCCTTTACCTTTTTGGTGGCATCCTGTTTACCCAGGCCTTTGAGCTGGGCCAGGTAAACGGCTTGTTCCCCGATTTTCATTTTCTTGTAAAGTCCCCGCTCTTCAGGCATATAACCGATATTGACCACATCCAGTGTTGGGTCAAATGACCTTCCATCCAGCATGATCTGGCCTTCATCGGGGTAAAAAATACCGGTGATCATGCGAATAAGGGTCGTTTTGCCTGCACCGTTGGGGCCGAGCAAACCAAAAATGGAGCCTTTCTCGATGGTGAAGCTGATGTCATCCACCGCTTTTTGTGTCGCAAAATATTTTTTGAGATTCCTTATTTCAAGCAGGTTCATGAAGCAGTTTTTATCAATCAAATATAAACTACAAAAAAATAGGTTAGAAGAAATGGGATGAATGGTTAAAAAATTGTTGTGGCCAGCTGCAGGAGATATTGCTGTGACCAGCCGGGTCTGATATGAAGGGCAATCCCCTTTTCCGGACGGGGTGTTCGCCCCGGTTGGGGGACCTGGGGGCCGTGGCGGGTCAGCTGGCCAGTTTCCGGGCAAGGACCTCAGCCACTCTTTCCCCGTCCATGGCGGCACTCATGATTCCTCCCGCATAGCCCGCACCTTCCCCGCAGGGATAGAGGTTAGTGATATGGGGATGTTGAAGCCCGGCCGCATCCCTGGGAATCCTAACCGGTGAGGATGTTCTCGATTCAGTAGCAACCAACACGGCCTCATTGGTAAAGTATCCTTTCATTTTCTTGCCAAAAGCCTTAAATGCATGACAAAGGCCCTCACTTACAAATACCGGCAGTACATCATGCAGGGAAACCGACCGGATGCCGGGCAGGTAGGAGCAGTGGGGTAGGGAGGAGGAAATGCGGTGGCTGACAAAATCATCCATTCGCTGGGCCGGGGCAACCATCCTGCCGCCTCCCAGTTGATAGGCCCGTTGCTCCACGGACTCCTGAAATTTCATGGCAGCCAGCGGGCCATAACCGCTGAAATCCGGGATATCCTTGTTTTCCACACTGATGACTATGCCTGAATTGGCGAATGGATTGTCCCTTTTGGAAGGGGACCATCCGTTGACCACAATTTCCCCTGGATTGGTCGCTGCCGGGGCAATGATGCCTCCGGGGCACATGCAGAAGGAAAAGACCCCCTTGCCCCTGAATTGTTCCACCAGGCTGTAGGAGGCAGGCGGGAGCAGGGCAGGTCTTAGCGGTGGGCTGCCCATGGACATTCCGGCCGGCATGCAATGGTACTGAATGCGATCGATCAGGGTCTGCGGGTGTTCAATACGCACTCCCAGGGCAAAGGGCTTTGACTCTATGAGGATTCCTTTTCGATGCAGGAGCTCGAAAATATCCCGGGCGGAATGCCCGGTGGCCAGAATAACAGCATCGGCCGCGATCCGGTCCCCATCTGCAGTCATTACCTCTGCGATTCGGTCGTTTTCCAGCCTCAAATCGGTCACTTTCTTTTCAAATTGGAAAATACCCCCGCAATCCAGAATGCCCTGCCGCATGGCGGTAATTATCTGCGGCAGCTTATTGGTCCCAATATGGGGATGGGCGTCATAGAGAATATTCTCCCTTGCCCCGAAATGCACGAGCAGTCCAAGGATGCGGTTCACATCCCCTCTTTTATTACTTCTGGTGTAGAGTTTACCATCGCTGTATGTTCCGGCGCCCCCTTCCCCAAAACAATAGTTGCTATCCGGCTGGACGATACCTTCCTTATTTAACAGGGCGAGGTCCCGACGTCTGGCACGCACATCCTTTCCCCTTTCAAGCAGGAGGGGCTGAATACCGGCCTCTATGAGCTTCAGGGCGGCAAACAACCCGGCGGGGCCGGCCCCAATGATGATGACCCTGCGGGGAGCCCGGGATACATCCCTGAAATGAAAGGTGGCCGTCTCCCGGTGCAGGAAGGGCTCATTGAAAAATGCCAGGAGGCTCACCATGATCCAGGCCTGCCTGCCCCGGGCATCGATGGAACGTTTGAGGATCTGGAATCCCGTCAGTTGATCTATCTGCTGGCCGGAGGCCCTGGCAATTTGAAGCCTGAGCAGTTGCTCATCCATGGCTTCGGCCGGAAGCAATTTTAAATGTAGTATCTGTTGCATCGTGTCGGGCAGTTAACCCAAAAACGCTTTTTTATGAAGGTATTTATTGATAGAATTAGACAGGTAAAACTAATACAATTTTTTCCATTCTGTTTTTCAGCCATTTAGTAAAACCAGGGTTCAAAACCCAGGCATCTTCATACAATTAAATTCCGGTTAATCATATAAAGTATACTATTATTTTAAAAAATAAATCCGTAAAAAAAATGCCCGGTTCTTTTCTCACATATAAATAATCAGTATCTTCAAATGCTTCCTAAAAAGTCTGTCATGGGGAATATTAATCCGGTTGTACATTATTTGATTGATTTCCCCTGTCACCAGATTTGCAAACCTTTCCGGAAAAAACCGTCTTTTCGGAATTCTGTAAACCACAAGGGTTCTTTACAAGGTATGACTGGCCTGTGTAATATGGGTTCATCCAAGTCTCATTTTATGGTAGAGTTATTTCGTCCAGCAGGATGATTTCCAGCGCAGGAGCATGCTGATTTTTATGAATTTATTCTTCCCTAAAACAACCTGTGGTTTCAGGGAAAAAAAGATTAAAATGTATATTAAAGCTGAATGATTAAAAACACAGGAATAAAAAATTTTTTATTCAGCAAAAAGTTTTGATATTCGTCCCCCTGTAAAAATTTAAGATGTCCACATTAGGGCGATTTTAACCAGGAAAAGCATTCATAACTCGACATAAACTGCTTCTTAATATAATGGCAAAAACGTTTGAAAAAGTCTGGATCAGTTGCCTGGAAATAATCAAGGACATTGTAGAGTGGCAGCATTACAAGACCTGGTTTGAACCCATTCATCCCGTCGAGCTGAAAAACAATGTTTTGGTGATACAGGTACCCAGTCAATTTTTTTTCGAGTACCTCGAGGAACATTACGTAAATTTGCTGGCCAAGACCTTGCGGCGTGTACTGGGTAAAGAAGCGAGACTGGAATACCGCATTATGGTTGATAGTGGCAATCAGCAAAACAAGCCTTTAACCATGGACGTGCCGGCTCAGGGATATAAAACCTTCTCCAATAATGAAATGGATTTTCCGCTCATTATTAACAACCCGGTCAAAAACCCATTTGTCATCCCCGGCTTGCGCAAAATGCAAATTGACGCACAGCTCAATCCCGTTTATACATTTGAATCTTTCATAGAAGGCGATTGTAACCGTGTTGCCCGGAGGGCCGGAAAGACAGTTGCTGAAAAACCTGGCGCCAATTCCTTTAACCCGCTGGTTATTTATGGCGGTGTGGGACTGGGAAAAACTCACCTGGCCCAGGCTATAGGCAATGAGGTAAAACGCCTTCACCAGAATAAGGTCGTCTTATATGTGAGTTCTGAAAAGTTCATCAACCAGTTTGTGGACCACAGCCGTAATAATGCCATCAACGATTTTATTCATTTTTACCAGTTGGTGGATGTCCTGATCATCGATGACGTCCAATTCTTCAACAGGGCCGAAAAATCACAGGATGCCTTTTTTGCCATATTCAACCACCTGCACCAGTCTGGTAAACAACTTATTCTCAGCTCGGACAAGCCCCCTAAGGACCTTGAAGGTCTGCAGGAAAGGTTGTTGAGCCGCTTTCGCTGGGGTTTGAGTGCTGACCTGCAGATTCCCGACTATGATACCCGGATTGAGATCCTGGAAAGGAAGATGAAAAATGACGGGCTGGATATGCCCAAGGAAGTAGTTAAATACCTGGCCTACAATATTAACAGCAATATCCGGGAATTGGAAGGGGCACTGATATCCCTTTTGGCACAGTCTTCGCTTAATAAACGTGAAATTGATCTTGAATTGGCGAAGAAAGTACTCCGTAATTTCGTTAAGACCAGTAGCAAGGAAATCACAATTGAAACCATTCAGCGCATGGTGTGCGAATATTTCGATGTTCCATATGATAAATTGCTGCAAAAGACCCGCAAAAGAGAAATCGTGCAGGCCAGGCAAATTACCATGTACCTCGCTAAAGCCTTCACCAAGAATTCTTTAAAAACCATTGGGGAGCATTTTGGGGGCAGGGATCATACCACCGTCATTCACTCCTGCCAGACAGTCAAGGACTTGATGGACACAGATAGCCTCTTTAGGGAAAATGTAACAGAACTGCAGCAGAAAGTCCAACTGGCTGCCATGTAATTCGTATTTTAATTATTTAAATATCATATCCAGACCCATTCTTACAAGGAATGGGTTTTTTCATGGACATCACCGCCCTTGGCGGATTCCCGCAGGGAAAAAAATGCCATTTGTCAGGAAAGGTAGATTGTTGGTCCCTGCATAAAGGGGTCTGCCTTCCCAGAAAGGGTGTAAGATGGAACGATTTTGCTCCGCTGATTTTCAATGAGTAGTGAAAAATAAAAAAAGTCAGGGCAATTTGGGTATAAAAGGAATTAATGTTTACTTTTGCCTCCCCTTCAAAAAAGGCGAAGGGGCAGGCCGGAGAGGTGCCTGAGTGGCCGAAAGGAACGGTTTGCTAAATCGTCGTACGGGTAACACTGTACCGTGGGTTCGAATCCCACCCTCTCCGCAACAAAGCTCCCTGATATCAGGAGGTAAAAAGGACTCGGGGCGTAGTGTAGCCCGGTTATCGCGCCTGGTTTGGGACCAGGAGGTCGCAGGTTCGAATCCTGCCGCCCCGACAATTCTAATTGCAAAAGCCCAGTAAATACTGGGCTTTTTTATTTACTTTAGGGAATTTTTAGGGAATTTTTACATATTCTATCTTTCCTTTCTATTTCTAAGAATTTTCAGTACTCCATTCTTCAAATAAAATACACCCAGTAAAAAAGGTCAATTATTTAACCTGAATCTGATTGGTTGACAAACTACCACCTCTGCCTATCATTTTTAAGTCATAATTGACCCAGTTAAAGAGTTTGTATTATCAGTGAGATATTTTTCAGGTTTGTTTGAAAAACACACTATCAAATCGGAATGTATTATTTAGTCTAAAATTTCCTAAAGTTAAGTAATACTCTAAGAATAAGGGTTCAGTTAACTGAAGGGTAAAAAAACAGGTAAATGGTGTTGTGGATATTGCTAGTTTAGCTGAAATTAAAACAATTATTAATGTTCCAATACTTTAAAAAGTGAATGATGATCAACTTTACCACCTAATTGAATATTTAACTTCGGAAAGTACATTGCTAATTCCAAGTCATTCTCTAATTGAAATCCTTTCCTAATCTTTTTACACCTGCTGTCCCGTCCTGAAATAGCTTGTCACTCAAACTATTAAAAATGCAGGAAAAGAAAAAGTATCGACCCAGCCCTTTGAGCC
>CAIVKC010000026.1 GCA_903906365.1 uncultured Bacteroidota bacterium
AATTGATATCATATAAATAATTTAAGGCATTGTACTGAAGGCCTAATCAGGAAAGGTCCATTCAAAAAAAAATCCCTCGTTTATTAAACTTATGGAAGCCTCCATCTGTATATATTACTATCCCAGGTCTTTATGACCGCACCTATCTCCCTTCCGGCTGAAAATAATTTAGAAACATCCATCTGATATCCTCCCAGGACAAGTTCTAAATCTATTTTTTATGCAAAGGATGCTTACCTTCCTACTGGTCATTTTCATGCTCTACAGTTGTACTAAAGTCAATTCCCTGCCTTCCGATCAAACCAAAACGGCCGTCGTCAGCTATTCAGTCACCCGCAGCACCGACGGCAATTCCTATGATACATTCTATTTCCCGCCCTTTGATTCCACGCTGGGGAAGCTCTACGGCGTCAGCCTGTCCATGGTAATAACCACCGTACATTTTTCCTTTACCCTTGAAAACCACGAGGACAGTACCTTTCGTTATTTGGTCGTTCTCGGAAGAAAGGACTTCCTGAGCCTGGGGGGCAACCAGAACCTAAGAGTGGATTCCCAGACCCTTGCATTGAACTATACGCTGGGGCCTTCTGACAATCAGCCCGGCCTTGGAGCTGACTATATTGCGGTCAGCCAGTTGGAAATACTGCACGCCCTGACATTTTCGGACAGTATCCCCTATGCCCAGCTGTTCAATTCGGAAGGAAATGTAGCGGTTTATCACCAGTCCTCCACTTTTGGCTATACCCTAAACGGGGTCAGGTTTACCCTCAGGGGTTCGGCCTCCGACCAGCTGGTCATGACGCTTCAATACCATTACCTGGCCAAGGCCGGCTGAGCCGGGGCGACCCATTTTATCCGGAAAAAGCAGGCAGTTTTTTCGGGCATTAAACCGCTGCGGGGAGTCTGCCGGAATTAACCACTAAAAAAATAAGGGGATTTCAATAATTTGGTGCCATGATAGCAGCCAAAAAAACATCCTTGTTTTCCGAATTTTTTGAAAGTGAAAAGACAGGCGGGATCCTGCTGATCCTCGCTACAGCCGTATCGCTGCTGCTGGCCAATTCGCCATGGGGTGAATCCTATACACATTTTTGGCACCGGACGGCAGACTGGTCTTGGGGGCAGATCCATCTCAAGCTGAGCGTGGAGGAATGGATCAATGACGGGCTGATGGCCATATTCTTTCTGATGGTCGGCCTTGAAATTGAACGGGAACTCTATATCGGAGAACTGGCGGATTTTAAAAAGGCCCTGTTGCCCGTCCTGGCTGCCATTGGCGGAATGGCCCTGCCCGCCGGTTTCCATTTTTATTTCAATCATGGACAGCCTACCCAATCGGGCATTGGTATCCCCATGGCCACCGATATTGCCTTTGCCCTGGGTATTTTATCGCTGCTGGGCAACAGGGTACCCCTTTCGCTCAAAATTTTCCTTTCTGCCGTGGCCATCATCGATGACCTCGGGGCCGTTATCATCATCGCACTTTTTTATACCAAATCCATTTCCTTCCTATACCTGTCTGCTTCCCTGGTAATATTCCTTTGCCTGCTGCTGATGAACAAACTCAAAGTGCAGGGACTTCTCTATTATATCCTGCCTGGAATAATCATGTGGTATTGTATGCTCCAGTCAGGCGTGCATGCCACCATCAGTGGCATTCTGCTGGCTTTTAGCATTCCATTTTCCCGGCAGGAAGGTAAGAACC
Source organism: uncultured Bacteroidota bacterium (assembly GCA_903906365.1). Lineage (GTDB taxonomy): Bacteria > Bacteroidota > Bacteroidia > Chitinophagales > Chitinophagaceae > Puia. Next base: position 1,706 of record CAIVKC010000026.1, read on the forward strand.
CCTCTGAAAAGCTGCAGCATACCCTGCACAAACCCGTCGCCTTTCTTATCTTACCCCTATTTGCCATGGCTAATACCGGCATACTTCTGTCGGGCAACCTGCTGCACCAGCTGACCAACTCCAACAGCCTGGGTATTCTATTGGGCCTGGCTGCCGGAAAACCCATCGGCATCCTGCTGGTCTGCCTGCTGGCTATTTCGCTCAAAGTCTGCTGCATGCCCGATGGCATGAATTGGAACCACCTCTGCGGACTGGGCATCCTGGCCGGCATCGGATTTACCATGTCCATCTTTATTTCCAATATGGCCTTTAGTGACCCCGGCCTCATCGGGGCTTCCAAAATCGCGGTGCTGGCGGCTTCCCTTTTTTGCAGCCTGCTGGGACTGCTCGTATTGCAGCGGTCCGGCCGGCAACCCGGAAGGTCCTGAGCCCGGCGGCGGCCAAGAACGCCTGCCCGGCTGAAATAATTCCCCGGAAAACCCGTTTATTGGGATTACAGCACCCCCTCAGGGGAAAGCTGCCTAATTGAATGCTGACACTGCCCTGGGAGCTTCTTGGAATAAAAGATGGCTGTCCAACAAAATAAAAGGTCGGATCCCCGGGAACAAAACTGCCTGTTTGATGAAAAATATGTACTTCCTCTTGCTGATTGGTTCGGTCCTGGTCGCTGCTCAATTGTCTGCCCAGCAGGTGCCCCCTGTGATACGCTTTAAGAACGGTGATTTCGCGGCGGCCCGTAACCCCCAAAAAGGGAGGGAACTGGCATCCCAGCTTAGGCTTACCCGTTTTGAAAAAAAATATTACCCGCTGATTCATTTCAGTACCCTTCCCGGCGACCAGCAAAAAAAGGAACTGGCTGCCGGCGGAATTAAACTCTATGACTATTATCCCGGCAATGCATACCTGGCGGAGGTATCCGACAGCCTGTCCTCGGATATGGCCCGGAAATACCATATCAACGGGGTATATCCTGTCTCCAGGCAGTTCAAATTATCGGCGGCCCTGCTTGAACATTTGGCCAACTCCAGCCCCATTTCTTCCAAACTCCTGTCTGTGAGTTTTTTTGGCAGCATCAGCAAGCAACGCGTGGGGGAAGAAATCACCCGCCTGGGCGGACAGCTGGTTTCCACCAAAATCCAGCCTGACCATGCCCTCTTCATCAACGCCCCTGCCGGAGCCCTGGTAAAAATCGCCGCACTGCCTTTTATCACCGCCATCACTGAACAGTCCCTGCAGGACGTTCCCTTAAATTATAATAACCATGCGGCCTACAGCCTGGATGCGCTTTGTGAAATAACCGGGAGAAACCTGTTTGGCAAAAACGTAACAGTGGGCGTAGGCGATGATTCGGATCCTTCCACCCATATTGATTTTGCAGGAAGACTGATTAACCGCACGCCGGCCCCGCCCAATGTTCACGGCAGTCATACCACCGGCACTACGGGGGGCGGCGGCATCCTGAATCCCATGTATCGGGGAATGGCCCCGAAATCCACCCTGATCAGCCAGTATTACAGCGATATCCTGGTCAATGCGGAGACCTATATCCATGATTATAATATGGTGCTCACCAATAATTCCTATTATTCCGGTAATGCCGGTTGTGCCGGGGAAGGACAATATGATGTACTGAGTAATTACGTGGATGCCCAGCAAAATGCACATACCAGCCTGCTGGATGTATTTGCATCCGGAAATGACGGTTCTCTTACCTGCCAGCCATATCCGGCTTATTTCGGCACCGTAAAATCCGGGTACCAGTGCGGGAAAAACGTTCTGACCGTGGGAGCCGATACCAATACCAACCATATCATCTGGCATTATTCCAGCCGCGGGCCTGTGGCAGACGGACGCATCAAACCCGAGATCATTGCGGGAGGTGTGGGGATCATATCCACCTATGCATACAATATTTATGGTTCTGATAACGGAACCTCCATGGCCTGTCCGACGGTAACGGGAACCCTGGCCCTGCTCTATGAACGTTACCGTCAGTTGCATGGCGGCGCTGATCCTGCCGCTTCCCTGATCAAGGCCGTAGCCTGCAATGGTGCCGATGACCTGGGTAATCCAGGGCCGGACTATACCTATGGATTCGGAAGAATCAATGCGCGCACAGCCGTGGAAGCCCTTGAAAAAAACCAATATTTTACCGGCACCCTCTCCGACGGTGGGAACAGCAGCTTTTCCCTCAGCACTGTTCCTGCCGGGGCCTACCAGGTTAAAATCATGCTCTATTGGTCAGATCCGGCAGCGGCCCCCAATGCCGGGGCTGCGCTGGTGAACGACCTGGACCTGACTGTTACCGGATCGGATGGAGTTCCCCACCACCCGCTGATATTGAATCCGGCTGCAGGCCACGTGAATGACCCTGCCACAGAAGGGGTGGATCATATCAACAATATTGAACAGGTGGTCATCAGTAATCCCCCTGCCGGAAACCTGGCCATCACGGTAAATGGCACCCATATCCCTTCCGGACCGCAGGATTTCGTAGTGGTTTACCAGGTCATCACCCCTTCGGTGGTGGTGGAATATCCATTTGGCAGCGAAACCTGGGTGCCAGCTCAGACCGAAAAGATAAGATGGAATGCCTATGGCGGTTCGGGAAACGGATTTACCATAGAATATTCCGGTGATCAGGGAATGAGTTGGTCCCTGCTGAGTAATTCGGTGGCTGACTCCTTGCGCTCATTTGCCTGGACCCTTCCGCCTGCACCCACCACCCAGGGACTAATCCGGGTAACCAGGAACAATGCAGGACTCAGCGGAACATCTCACAGCCCCTTTACCATCCTTGGGCAGCCGGTTATTACCCTTACCAAACCCTGCCAGGGATATGCCCAGCTGACCTGGAATGCCATACCGGGTGCGGGCAGTTACCAGATTATGAAGCTCCATGTGGACAGTATGCAGGCAATTGCCTCCACCACCGATACCAGCTTTTTGCTTCAGGGCCTGAACCGGGACAGCACCTACTGGCTCACGGTACGTGCCGTGCTGGGCAATACCCCCGGCAGAAGGGCGGTGGCCGCCAGCATTATTCCCAACAGCGGACCATGTACGCTTTTTTCCAATGATTTTATGACCGATTCCCTGGTTTCCCCGGTCAATGGCCGCCAATACACGTCCAGTTCCCTGGGCAGCAGTACCCACCTGAACGTGGAATTGAAAAACGGGGGCAGCCTGCCATCTTCCGCTCCATTCCAGGTTTCATTCCAGGTAAACGGCGGCCCCGTGGTCTCAGAAAGCAGTGCTTCGGTGGTAGCGGCCGGGGCATCCTATGTCTATCAGTTCAATACCCCCTACGATTTTTCTGCCCCGGGAAGCTACCAACTCAAAATCTGGGTGGATTACCCCGGGGATACCCTGCATGCCAATGATACCCTGCTGGCCACCGTCCGTCAGCTGAGCAACGATACCCTGCTGTTGAATCCTTCCTTCCGGGAAGGATTTGAGAGCGCTTCACCGGCCTCCTACGGCAACGGCCAGGTAGGGCTTGGGGGACTGGACAGGTTTGATTTCCGGGCCAGTGACGGATTTGGCCGTTTAAGAACATTTGTCAATACAGGTTTTGCCAGATCCGGGCAGCGCTGCGGCACCCTGGACCGTAACAGCTACTCCAGCAGCGCTTCGGCAGACAGCCTGGTGGGTACCTTCAATTTATCCAATTGTCTTCCCACCGACCAGATCTGGCTGGATTTCTACTATAAAAACCAGGGCATCAATTTTACCCTCCCCGGCAACCAGGTCTGGATCAGGGGAAATGACCAGGCTGCCTGGATACCGGTACTGAACCTGTCTACTGACCCCTCGCTGATCGGACAGTACCAGCCCTCCGGCGCCATCGATGTAACGGGTCTGCTCGCCTCTGCCCAGCCCTCCCAGCAGGTTAGCAGCAGTTTTCAGGTTAAATTCGGTGAACAGGGATATACCTCCTCCAATTCTGTAATACCAGACGGAACGCTGGATAACGGGTATTCCTTTGATGACCTGACCATTTCACGGCCCACAAATGACTTAGGCCTCATTGCCCTGGTTACTCCCGGGCTTTCCAATATTTGCGGGCTCGGAAATGCCGAGGTGATCAGCGTAAAAGTCAGGAACTATAGTAAAAACACCCTCAGCAATATACCCGTCAGCTACGCGATCAATGGACAGGTGGTCAATGAGACCATCTCTTCCCTGCAGGGGCTTGACTCCCTGGTCTACACATTCACCCGGAAGGCCGATCTGAGTGCTTATGGCGGATATACCATCCGGGCTTGGGTGAGTTACCCGGGCGACAATTATCCCAACAATGACAGCCTGCCAGCCATTCGATTCCAGACAACGCCCGTCATCGCCAGCTTCCCCTACCTGGAAGGTTTTGAAAACAGCAACGGCTACTGGTTTACCAATGGCATCAACGATTCCTGGCAATGGGGTATTCCGAACAAAACCATCATCAACCATGCTGCCAACGGAACCAGGGCATGGGTAACCAACCTGAATGGAAATTATAATAACAATGAAATGTCCTACCTGTATTCCCCCTGCTTTGACCTGAGCAGCCTGCAGGCACCGGTGTTTTCCTTCAGCCATATTTTCCAGACGGAAGATGACTGTGACTGCGATTACCACTGGGTGGAATATAGCCTCAATGATTCTGTCTGGATCAAACTGGGCGCAGTGGCGGGAGGAACCAACTGGTACGACAACAGCACCCGGCAGTCATGGCAGCATTCTGATACCCTCTGGCATGTGTCCAGCTATGATGTGCCAAGCCATTCCTCCAAAGTAAGGTTCCGTATTGTGATGAGCAGCGACCCGGCCACCAATTATGAAGGAATTGGCATTGATGATATCCATATTTTCGATAAGGCCCCTGTTTACAATGGCCCTTCCCTGGATGGGGGGCTTACCCAAAACCTGTCCGGTTCAGCCTGGGTGGATTTCGCTTCAGGGGGAACCCTGGTGGCTTCCATAAACCCCAACGGACAGAACCTTGGAAGTACCGCGGTCCGGGTATTCAGGAATGATTCCCTATCTGTGAGACATACCCTTAACCAGTATTACCTGGACAGAAATATCGTCATACAGCCTGCTGTTCAGCCAACCGACAGCGTTTCGGTCAGGTTCTATTTCACCGATTCGGAAGCCCTGCGGCTGATCCAGGCCACTGGCTGTACATCCTGCAGTTCCCTGCACGATGCCTACCAGTCTGGCATTACCCAATACAGCCTGGCCCCTTCGGAGGAAGACAGCACACTGGCCAATAATATGCATGGAATCTATGGATTTATCCTGCCCCATCAGCAGGTCAGCGTCATACCGCATGACAATGGTTACTATGCGGAATTCAAAGTAGCCCGCTTTTCGGAATTCTGGATCAATGGAGGAGGGATTACCCAGGACCAGTCGCTGGGTACGGTCTTACAAACCTTTACGGCTACCCTGGTGGATTCCAGCGCCCTGTTGCAATGGAGCACCCTCCATCAGAGTGGTTTGGACAGTTTCGTGATTGAAAAAAGCACGGACAGTGTTGTCTTCATCAGGCTATCGGCAGTGGCGGCCTTACAATCAGGCGGAGACGTCCTGTCCTACCAATACAGGGACACCTCCCTGTCAAAAGGGGTAAACTATTACCGCTTAATCATACTCCATAAGGACAGCAGCATACAGTATTCCCCGGTACGATGGGTATTGTATAATCCCCAGCAGTTTATAAAAGGGATCTACCCCAATCCGGTGACCAAAGGCACCCTTTATATTAATACGTCCGGCAATTGCAACAGCGTTGAAGTGATGGATGTCTCCGGAAGGGTGATCAGGTCGATACGCACGGCAGGGACCCAGCAGACCATTTCCATGGCAGGGCTGAGTAAGGGTATCTATCTGGTGGTCGTACTTACAGATAGCGGCCGGCAGGTGGCTAAAATTCTGGTGGAATAAATTTGAACAGGCGGGATGAATACGAAAAGGGTAAAAAGAAAGCCCTCCTGGGAACAGGACGGCCTCTAACGATTGCTTGCCATATGAAAAAAAACTTACTTCTTAATTGCAGAGTCTAATTTCTTAGCAGTGCTATCAACTTTCTTTGCTGCTGAATCAACAATAACCTTTGCAGAATCAACAACGGCTTTAGCAGTAGAATCAGGAGATTTAGTTTCTGTGCTTGCGTTGTTTGTGCATGCTGCGAATGAGCCAATAGCCAATACTAATAAGACCTTTTTCATGTGAGAATTTTTTTTGTTTGTTATGAATAGTTTAGGATTAATACGATATTGTGCAAAAAGTAACCCTTGATCAAAAAGATTTTCATATATTTTTTAGATTAATATATAAACGCGCGTTTATTAGCGTAAAATCCCCAATTTTGAAAATAATTGCTGCTGTTTTGGGTTACGAATATTTAATTTCGGTATTAAATAAAGCATCAGTTTGAAGACAGGAACCAACGAACAAGATTTATTAAAGGGGTTGGCAAACAATGATAAACTGGCCGTCGAGACCATTTATAAACAACATTATAATATGGTGCAGACGCTGATTATCAGTAATAACGGAAGCCCAGAGGATGCAAAGGATATTTTTCAGGAGGCCATGATTGTCCTTTATGAAAAAGCCAAATCGGGTGTTTTTGAACTGAATTGCCTGCTGAAAACGTATTTATATTCAGTATGTCGTCGCCTTTGGCTTAAAAGGCTTTCCCAGATGCAGCGCACGGTAGCTGAAGTGGAAAACATGGAGGATGTCGTAGCTGTTGAAGAACAGCTCGAATGGCATGAGCAGCAAAATGCCGATTTCCATTTGATGGAAAAAGCCATGCAAAGCCTGGGTGAACCTTGCAGGAGTCTGTTGGAGGCTTATTATCTGCAAAAAAAGAGCATGGTGGAGATTGCCGGCAATTTCGGGTACACCAATGCCGATAATGCGAAGAACCAAAAATACAAATGCCTGATGAGGCTCAAGAAGCTATTCTTTGACCAATATAATAATACGCAAGGATAATGGAGGACATTGTAATGTTGGATGCTATTGAAAGATATATCCGGGGTGAAATGCTACCGGAGGAAAGGGTGTTTTTTGAACAACTCCGGAAAACCAATGCGGTGGTCGATCAAATGGTGGTGGAACACACCGTATTGCTCAACCAGCTCAATAAATTCGGGGAAAGGAAGGAATATACCCATACCCTGCAGGATGTACATACCCTTTTGTTTGAATCCGGGGAAATTAAAAAGCCGGCGCCGGCAAAAATTCTGGTCCTCTGGAAAAAGTACAAACGGGTGATCGCCGTGGCGGCCTGCATTGCCGGCATCACGGCCCTGAGTATCAGCGGCCTGATCGCCTATTTTACCCCCAAGCCCAATGTTTCCGAAATAGCCCAGCTCCGCCAGGAACTCAGTAAGGTTAAAAATATTGCCAGGCAAACCGAAGCGGCCATAGATAAATTCAAAAACAGTCCCTCCATCCGGCCTGTGGCACCCGGCAAATTTGGTGGTACCGGGTTTCTCATAGATTCCCGTGGGTTTCTGGCAACCAGTGCCCATGTCGTGAGTAAGGCCGACTCCGTTTATGTAGTCAACAACAAGGGGGAATATTTCAAGGCTTCTACCATTTACCTCAATGACACCACCGATATAGCCGTTTTGAAAATCCAGGACGACCGGTTTCAGGGGTCCAGATCACTGCCTTACGGTATACGCAAATCCTCCGCTGACCTGGGGGAGGAAATCTTCACGCTGGGCTTTCCGCGCAATGAAATCGTATATGGTAAAGGATACCTGAGTGCCTACACGGGTTACAACGGGGATACCATGTCCTACCAGATTGCCATTTCCGCCAATCCGGGCAATTCCGGTGGTCCGATCTTTAATCAAAACGGGGAAGTGATTGGCGTACTGAGCGGCAAGCAGATTACTGTGGAAGGGGTGGTTTTTTCCTCCAAATCCAAGAACATCTTTAGGGCGGTAGAAGAAATTAAAAAGGACAGCACGCCCAATAATGCCATCAAGCTTTCCAACAGTTCCCTGGTTAAGGGTCTTGACCGCGTGGAACAACTCAAAAAAATCGAAGACTGCATTTTTCTGGTAAAAAGTTATTAACTTATTTCCCTATAACGAAGGCCTTGGAGCTGCAAAGCGAAAAGGCTTTCTTTATGCCCTGGTGGGAAGGAAAACAGGTTTTGAACTATTTCCAGAGATTGGATGGATACTGACCCGAACTGATCAGTTCGTTGAGGCTTTTTTGAACACCGGGCGCATCTTCTTTATAAGTAACCCCAAACCACTGGGCAGAAGTAGGTATCACCTTAATGGCCCCCCGGCCTTCGTGAATGAAACGGTCCCCGATAATGGGAATGAAGAATTCCGCCTTGAGATTATGGCTGTTTTCGGCCAGAAATTCGGCAAAAATCCGTTGAATGAAGGCAAAAACGCTTGGATCAAAGCACCAGAAATTCATCGATACTTTTGAATCGGAAGGCACTTCAAACTTATCATCCCCTTCCTCATAGGTTATTTTGCCGGCCTCATCCCGGTATATCTTGGTCCTCTCGGCAATGGAAACCAGGTTATCCTGGGCATCCACCTGGCAAACCCCCCGGCTGACGGATCCGTTTTCGGAAAGTGTTTTGGTAAGTTCATACCCTATGATGGAGTGGAGGCTTTCACTTACCTGTGTTGTCAGGAACCGGTATGCTTTCTCAAAAGCGTCCCTACCGTAAAAATCATCTGCATTGATCACCGCAAAGGGTTCACCAATAGCATCTTTTGCACAAAGGACGGCATGGGCTGTCCCCCAGGGTTTGGTCCGCTCTGCAGGGACCTGGAACCCATCGACAAAAGAATGCAGGTCCTGATAAACATAATCCGTGGCAATCTTCCCGGCCAGCTTTGGTTCAAATATCTCCTTGAAATCGGCCGCAAAGTCCTTTCTTATGATAAAAACCACTTTTTTAAAACCAGACCGCATGGCATCATATATAGAATAATCCATAATGGTTTCTCCACTGGGCCCGAACCCCTGAATTTGTTTCATACTGCCATACCTGGAGGCCATGCCGGCTGCCAAAATCAAAAGAGTTGGTTCCATTATCTTATTTTTATCATTTTTAGAAGTCACGAAAATATAAAATAATGAACGGAAAAGCGACAGTTTTATGTTATTGAACGGCCAAATACTGCCGGTCGATGAATCTAAAGTCAGTTTGGATGAATTAATTTTTCCTTCCCTGCAAGCCGCCCGTATACAGGCCCATGTGCTGAGGCTGGATAAAATTCATCCGGTCATCTCAGGAAATAAATGGTTCAAATTAAAATATCACCTGCTCAGGGCTGCGGCCGGCAATTACCGTGGCATCCTGACCTGGGGAGGCGCCTATTCCAATCACCTGGTCGCCGCTGCCTGCGCCGCTGCCAGGGCAGGCATTCCGATAACGGGCATCGTGCGCGGGGAGCGTCCTGTCACCCTTTCCCACACATTGCTTGCAGCACAAAAATACGGCATGGACCTGCTCTTTACTAGTAGGGAAAATTACCGGCGCAGACAGGATCCCGCCTATCTGCAGGTATTGGCCGGAGAGTACCCCGATACATTAATGGTTCCGGAGGGAGGCGGCGGACCGGAGGGTATCCGTGGTTGTCAGGAAATACTTTCCCTGACCGACACCCGCTCTTTTACCGATATCATTTGTGCCGCGGGAACGGGCACCATGTTTTGCGGGTTGCTGCAGGCAAGCCTGGTACACCAGCGGATGACCGGAATCTGCGTTTTGAAAGGCCTGGAGGGTTCTGATTATGAAAAGGACCGGATGCCAGGACAGAATTCCCGGGGCGGTAATTACCGGATATTCCATGATTACCACCAGGGCGGATATGCTAAAAAAAATCCGGACCTGATTGACTTCATGAACAACCTGTACACAAACTGCGGGATACCTTCTGATTTTGTGTATACCGCCAAAATGTTTTATGGCACCCTCGACCTGGTCCAAAAAGGATACTTTACCGCCAATAGCAGGTTGCTGATCATTCACAGCGGGGGCCTGCAGGGAAATGAGTCCCTTTCCCCGGGAACCCTCTTATTTTAGGCGGTATTTACCTATTTTGTACCCTATATTTACATCCTTAAAACAAGATTAAAGATTCCCTATAGTGAACAAGTACCGGATTTTAGGTTTTCTGATGGTGATGCAGGCGATATGTTGCAAGATGGTGTCGGCCCAGGATACCCTTCCCCGATTTACCCTGTCTTCCAGGTCCAATGGGAAAGTACTCATCAGTTGGCATAATAATTTTGAACAAATCACCCAGATCAGTATACAGCGTTCCGCGGACAGCCTGAAAAATTTCACTACCCTGCTGAGCGTACCCGACCCAACCATACCTGAAAACGGGTTTGTCGATGCCAAAGCACCCCGGCTGAATATGTATTACCGGCTTTTCATCGTGCTTGACAACGGGAAATACCTGTTTTCAAAATCCCAGCGCTCCCGCATTGATTCAAATATGCTGGCCCCCCCCAAACTGGCCGCCAAAGAAGCCGTTGATCCCGATCTGCCAAGGGCCGATAACCAGCGCATCACCTATCTGCCTGCTGCCGACAGGAAAAACCTGAAGATTGCCGCCCCCGGGAAAATTTCAGATGCTCCCAAAATAATTGTGTCCCATACCATTTACATCCTGGGAAGGGATTCGCTGCTGGGAAGCATTTCTTCGGTGAACCTGGTAAGATTCCGGGACTCGGTCATCAAAAAAACCAGGGATACGCTGGTGTTTATAAACGCTGATACGATTCTGGTCAAAACATTTATACCCAGGGAAGTATACCGTGTGTCCAGTTACGTATTTACATCAAAGGACGGTAACGTCACCATATCCCTGCCTGACGCCGAAAAAAAGAAATACATGGTGAAGTTCCTCGAACAGGATCTGTCACCCATACTGGAGGTGAAGGAGATCAGGAAACCCATCCTGATTGTAGACAAAACCAATTTCATCCATGCCGGTTGGTTCCGTTTTGAATTGTATGAGGAAGGAAAACTCAAGGAAAAGAACAAACTGTTCATCCCAAAGGATTTTTGAGGAAACCTGCCGGTCAACAGGAATAAGGCTGAAATTTTCGGATTTGGCGGCTAGGCCATTTCAAATTAGGGCGGTGGAGAGACTGCAGTCAAAAACAACTTCAAACTGATTTTTGATCCTGTTTTTTACATCTTCCATATCCCATTTTCGGCCCGTTTCCAACTCCAGTGAGCTGACCTGTTTGTTTCTTATGCCGCAGGGAATAATATCGTTAAAATAGGAAAGGTCCGTATTTACATTGAAGGCCAGTCCATGCATGGTGATCCACCGGCTGCACCTTACCCCCATGGCACAAATCTTTCGTTCCTTACCCGGAAGCCGGGCATCCAGCCAAACCCCGGTCTGCCCTAGGGACCGCTCGCCTTGCAGGCCATAATCAGCCATGACCCTGATAATGACTTCTTCCAGGTTGCGGAGATATTTGCCAATATCTGTGTAGAATTTTTCCAGGTCCAAAACAGGGTAAGCCACGATCTGGCCCGGGCCATGGAAGGTAATGTCCCCGCCCCGGTTGGTACGAAAAAACTCAATACCCCTGGCTTCCATGGTTTTTTCATCAATGAGGATATGCTCAGGATGGCCGCTCTTGCCCAGTGTATAGACGGGAGGATGCTCCACCATCAGCAGGTAATGCGTGGTGCCGGCTAAGGCCTGTTGCGGATCCGGCCATCCGGGGGGAGGGTCATCGGCAACGAGAGGTGCCGCTACGCCGGTCATCAGGGATTTGGCACGCAGATTTTGCTGCAGCAGCCTTTCCTGATAATCCCAGGCCTGCCGATAACTCATGGTTCCCAGGTCTTTAAAAACAACGGTTTGCATTGCCATACGGACGCAAATTTAAATACAAAGCCCCACTTATCTTATTTTTGCACAAAATAGACCATGGACAAGGCACTTATTGCGGATGACGAAATGGACGAACTGGCCGAAGGCTCCGAAGAACTCTTTGAACGGATCAACCTGATAGTGGACAAGGGGCAGCAGCCGCTGCGTATTGACAAATTTCTGGTACAACGAATAGAAAATGCCTCCCGAAATAAAGTGCAGCAGTCCATTGAAGCGGGGCGGGTTCTGGTGAACGGCAAAACCATCCAGGCCAATTATAAAATACGGCCTCTTGATGAAATCATCGTATACTCCGATAAGGAAATTCATACAGAAGGCATTATTCCGGAAAAAATGCCACTTTCCATTTTCTATGAGGATGAACAGGTGATGATCATCAATAAACCACCCGGACTCGTAGTCCACCCGGCCAGTGGTAATTATACGGGGACCCTGGTAAATGGCGTTGCGTATTACCTGCAACAAAAAAACAACCTGATCACCGAAGAAAATCTTCCAAGATTCGGACTCGTACACCGCATTGATAAAAACACCAGCGGACTCATGGTACTGGCAAAGACCCCAAAAGCAGTTACCAGCCTGGCCAAGCAATTCTTCGACCATACCATACACCGACAATACCTTGCCCTGGTTTGGGGTGATCTGGCCCAAGACAGCGGTACCATTGTGGCCCACGTGGGAAGACACCGCCGGTTCAGGAAGCTTTTTGACGCCTATCCGGAGGGTGAATACGGAAAAGAAGCCATAACACATTATAAAGTGCTCGAGCGGTTTGGTTATGTCACGCTCGTACAGTGCGTGCTGGAAACAGGACGTACGCACCAAATCCGGGTCCATATGCAGCATATCGGACATCCCCTGTTCAACGATGCCACCTACGGGGGAGATAAAATTGTTAAAGGAACTGTGTTCAGCAAATACAAGCAGTTCGTAGAGAACTGTTTTGAAATTTGTCCCAGGCAGGCCCTCCATGCCAAAACCATCGGTTTTGTCCATCCCTCCACCGGAAAAGACATGCTTTTTGAAAGTGAGCTGCCAGCAGATATATCAGGGCTCATTGCCAAATGGAGGGGATATGTATCCGGTAAAATGTAGTTGGGTTAAAGCCCCCTTCCCCTCAAAGGTCTATCAACACCTTTATAGAATGTGCCCGGATGAAGGCAGGGTAAATCGATCAGATAACCTGGGCCAACTCCTTTGAATTAGTCCCCGGCCGCATGGCCGCGCCATAACCGGTGAATTGTTTGCAATCCCAGGGGGCGGTAAAGGATAAATTTTGAAATATCATACCAAAGACCCGGATGAAGATATAATTGTTGCTTTTTTATCCATAGCCATTTGTTTTTCAGGGAAATCTTTTCCTTCTTTAAAAAATCCAACCATGTTCCTACGATTTCCAGTTCATGGTTACCCATGGCCACTTCATTAGTCTTTCTGGGAAGAGGGCAATGTTGCTTTTCGTGAAAGATGATTGCTTCCTTAACCCAGTTATTTCCATAATCCCCGCCGGAGGTGATATGTATGATGTCAATGTCCAGCGTAACCATTACTTTACATTCCAGTGAGCTTCTCAGTGAAAAATCAATATCATAGAAATGGAAACCCTTGAGCAATTGATCCCCGAATTTCACCCTTTCCCAGAGGGACTTTCTACATGCCATAAATACCCCATCCACACAAATGACTTCCTGCAAACGAGCGGTGCCGCCAGGTTGCTGAACCAATTTATGGTCTTTCCCCTGAATCCTATGTGTTATGTTGTAGCAGTCCAGTTCAGGATTACCCGTAAACCAGCCTGAATAGGCGGCTGACTTATATTTTCCTCCGGCAATTCCTATAACCCCGGTATCCGGGTTGCTTTCGAATAGATTAACAAGAACCTTTCCCCAACTGAGGGTTTGCAAGAGTATATCCTCATGCAGAAAACACAGCAAAGGGAATCTGGCCCTGGCTGCCATACTGTTATACATTTCGCACAAACCCCGCTGTTCCTTTCGGTTGTCCCATACCAGCAATTCGTATTCCACTCCAATGGTGGTTGCTAAGGAGTTTTGGAGCTGTAACAACAAATCCGGATTGACTGAACATACCACGACAGTTATCATAAATCTTAAAAGTAAATTCAGATGATTTCAACTAATTCGTAATTTGCAAACTTCAAGAAATAAAACTACATGGAAAATAATTCCCTTGCGAAAAATATTTCAAAAGGCATCCGCGGCCGGCTGCGTTTCCTGTCGGAAAACCCATACAGAAAAGTCAATGTCAACTGGCTTACCCTCAAATATTATAAACACCTGCCGCCCGGAAAACTCAGAACACATCGCCTATTCGGCCAATTGCTCTATTTCTACAGTGCGACCGAATTGCTGCATGGTTTTGAGGAAATATTCATACAGGAAATCTACAAACAATCGCTCGGGGAAAAACCATATATTCTGGATTGCGGCGCCAATATTGGCTTAAGTGTCATTTACCTCAAACATCAGTTTCCAGATGCCGAAATAGTTGCTTTCGAACCTGATGAAAAGAATTTTGATTTGCTGTCGCGAAATATTAAATCGTTTGGATATACCGGAATTACGCTGTGCAAGGAAGCTGTATGGAAAGAACAAACCATCCTCCATTTTTCCAATGAGGGATCCATGTCCAGCAAGATCCAAACAGGCCAGCATAATGGCACGGTATCGGTACCGGCCATTCGTCTGAAAGACCGGATAAACCGGCCAATTGACTTCCTTAAAATAGATATTGAAGGGGCTGAATACGAAGTGCTCCGCGATATTGCCAATGATTTACATTTTGTAAACAACCTTTTCCTGGAATATCATGGAAGCTTCGCGCAAAACCGGGAATTAACGGAATTGTTCAATATCATACAGAGCTGCGGGTTTAATTATTATATTAAAGAGGCCACATCCGTGTATGCAACACCCTTTTACCGGAAGCCAAGGCCCGGTATGTCTTACGATGTTCAATTAAATATTTTCTGTTTCAGGCAATAGATATCAGCCTTTGCGAGCGGTCACTGCCGCATGGCTGGCATGTCGCGGCCATTTTGATCGCTGTATTAAACAAATAAAACTGCCTGGAACCATCCTCTGCCTGGCGGTGATCATTGCCTTCGCTTTCCGTGCCCGAGCTATATCCCAATCATCCGTTACAAATCCAGTAGCAGCCCCGGCAACAATGTAATCAGGCAAACTTTCAATGGGTCGCATACCTTCCTTGAATTGGAAGAAATATGCACGATTTTCCGGTTCCTTACTCCATTTTTGGGGAACTCTTCTTGCTATTCAAATAAATAAGGGCCGGAAAACATGGCCCAGGATCAGACTGAACAAACAGGGGGAGCGTTTGTAGTAAGGGGAACCATCATTTAGCAATGATGGCCGTACCGGCCAGGTCCGGTAAAGGGACGAAATTAATCTGCATTTCACCGCAAAACTGTTCCACCGCTTTTCTGGCCCCTTTATAATGATCGTTGTTGAAGTCGTGGATGAAAATATATCCCCCTTTGACCAGGATGGGATAAAAATACCGAAGCCCGTTATAAACGGGCTCGTAGAGATCCGTATCGATGCTGACAAAAACGAAGGCTTCCTGCAGATCTTTTGCGGAATCCGGGAAAAAACCCTGAACGGGCCTACACTTTTCAGGGTAGGGCATTGATTCCATGACCGCTTCTACGGAGGTATCCGAAAAATCCTGGGTCCCGGAAGTTAATCCCCTGTCCTTTTCAAGGTTAACATCCCGCTGGTCAAAACCGGCAAAGGTATCAAAGAGATAAAAAGTTCTGTCTTTAAAATAATGATTGATATATCGGGCAAATTTGCCTTTGTAAACGCCCAATTCAGCTACATGGCCCTTTATACCACGGCGGTTGATTTCATGGCTGACCAGTTCCAGGGAGGAGAGCCTGATATAGTCAAAATAATTCCTGTCAATGTCCCGGTCCCTTTCCAAATATACCAGGGAGCTGCTTACAATAACCTTATTTTTCTGCAGGTATTTGCCTAACACAAAATTCAGTCCCTTGGCGATTGCTTTTACCATATTGCAATTTATTTTAAAATCCGGTAAACCCACTGGGATTATCCTGGCTGGCAGGCCAAGAGCCGGGCCGAATCCGGCCATAAGGGTATCGTATGTTCAGCCGTTTCCAACCTCCCAAATGCGGCAAATCCCTGCATGCGCTACAGGTTAAACCCCGCTATTTTTTGAAGGAACAAAGCGAGTCCCTCCCTTTTGCGGTCATCGAGTTCATAGCGGATATTGACGGTATAATACTGTTCCAGGTCAAATGCACTGTAATGCTGTTCCTTCAGTACCGGACCCAGGTCATGGACCCCTACCCCGTTGGCCTGGTTAAACCTGCCTACAAAGGATTCGGGAAGCACTTTATTGCTGACCCAGGCTGCGAAAACAAAAGGAAGACCGGTCATGATATTCCAGTATTCACCCAGATCATAAATATAGGAGGAGGTGTTGCGCTGTTCCAGGGCCCTGTCCCCTATGACTACCCCTGCCGTTGAACCGCCGATCAGGTGGCGGAAGTCTTCCTGGGCATCGACCCATTCAGGTTCAATTTTCCAGTAATCCCTTAACAGGACCCGGGCCAGCTGCACAGAAGTCCGGCTCTGGTAATCAAGCAGCACCTGTTTTACCTGGTCAATCGGCACCTCACTGAACAGGCATACGGATGCCACTTTCCCTTCACAGCCAATGCAGTAGTTGGTGTAGATATGATATTCCTTCATTAGGGGAATGACCGCCACCGGCACCAATCCGATGTCAATTTCATCATGCAGGAGCATGGAAGCGATCTTTGAAGGGTAATCCATATACAGATCAATCTCTTGCATCAAATCGGTATGCTGGATTCCATAGAGCAATGGTTTGGTATTCAGGTAGCTTACTGCCCCTACACGTATTTTTCTGTCCAATTCCTTTGTATTAATTAATTTTGGCAGCAAAAGTACGGCGGGGAAGGCTAAGAACAATACCTGTCTATAAATCAAATTCATGGAATTAAACCAACTTACTGCCATCTCACCTATCGATGGACGTTACCGAAACCAACTTTCGCACCTTGCAGACTATTTTTCAGAATACGCCCTGATCAGGTACCGCGTACTGGTCGAAGTAGAATATTTCCTGTTTCTCTCGCAAAAAAGAATGTTTTCCCTCCCTGCGGCCACAAAAAAACACCTGCTGGCTGTAGCAGAAAACTTCAACATTGAGGATGCACAGCTGATCAAGGACACAGAAAAGATTACCAACCACGACGTAAAAGCCGTTGAGTATTTTCTTAAGACAAAACTCGACGAAGTGGATGCGGGGTCGCTCAAGGAATGGGTGCACTTTGGCCTTACCTCTCAGGACATCAACAACACAGCCATTCCGCTGCTCTGGAAACATGCTATGGAATTTGAATACCTGCCTGCCCTGCTGAATCTGAACCGCCAGTTGAAGCTGCTGTGCGAACAATGGAATGGAATTTCCATGCTTGCCCGCACACATGGACAGCCGGCCAGCCCGACAAAACTGGGTAAAGAAATCATGGTTTTTGTAGAAAGAATTGAAAACCAGGCCGAACTGCTTATCCAGATTCCATTTTCGGCCAAGTTTGGGGGTGCTACCGGAAATTTCAATGCCCATTATGTAGCATTTCCCAAAAAGGACTGGACCAAGTTGGGTAACGAATTTGTAGAAGGAACACTGGGCCTCCAGCGCCAGCAGTATACCACCCAGATTGAGCATTATGATAATCTGGCTGCCCATTTTGACAACCTGAAAAGACTCAACAATATTCTGATAGATTTCTGCAGGGACGTATGGACCTATGTCTCCATGGATTATTTTAAGCAAAAAACCAAAAAGGGCGAAGTGGGTTCCTCTGCCATGCCCCATAAGGTAAACCCGATTGATTTTGAGAATGCCGAAGGCAACCTGGGTGTAGCCAATGCTCTTTTTGAACATTTCTCCTCCAAATTACCCATATCCAGGTTACAGCGTGACCTCACGGATTCAACCGTGCTCAGAAATATCGGAGTGCCTTTTGCCCACACCATCCTTGCCATGAAGTCAATTGAAAAGGGATTGGACAAACTCGTACTCAATGAAGAAAAGCTGAAGCTGGATCTGGAAAACAACTGGGCTGTGGTGGCAGAAGCCATACAGACCGTTCTGAGGCGGGAGAACTATCCCAAGCCCTACGAGGCCCTCAAGGATCTGACCAGGGGTAAGTCGGTTATCAACAAGCAATCCATCCATCAGTTCATTGATGGACTCAAAATTTCGGTAGGCCTGAAAAAAGAATTAAAGAAAATAACCCCACACAACTATACGGGCATCCCGGTGAGGTAAGCGGAGTGAGCCCTATTTAACCGCTATTTTCCACCACAGCATATGGCCCTTTTTGAAAAAGGGCTGAAAACGGTTTTTCTCCACTACCCGGATGGAGGCCCTGTTGTTTTCTTCGGTTTCGGCAAGAATAAAATAGACTTCCGGTCTGGACCGGGCCCATTGGATGATTGCTCCCACGGCCTCTGTCATAAATCCCTGTCCACGCCTGGAAGGCATGGTTCCATAACCAATTTCAATCTCCCCGGATTTGTCGGGCGGGCCCTTGAAACCGAGTTCGGCCACAATCTGACGGGAGGATTTTTCAATGACCAGCCAGAAGGTATGAAAAAGATAGTTATCCAGTTTTGACCTCTTCATTTTAGGCAGCGCAATGAGATTGACCATATCACGCACTTGCGGTGATACGGTCCGTTGGTTTTGACCAAGGGCCCATTGCTTTTCAAATTTGTCCCCTCCCTCCAGGTACAGGGCCAGCTGGGGAACACTGAGGGGAACCAGAACCAGCCGATCGGTTTCCAGGAGCGATGCATTAATTCTGGTAAACCTCCGCAGGACATTCTTTTCCTCCGCATAATCGGACATCCTTTCAAATCCGCATTTTAAGAGCACCTTTTGGGAGGCTACATTGTCAGGATGTGTAATGGCCACCACCGATGCAATCAATAACCTTTCAAAAGCGTATTGAAGCCCTCCGGTCAATACTTCCACGGCAAATCCCCTGCCCCAGTATTCACTAAAAAAAGCGTAACCAATCTCCACGCTGCCTTCCAGTTTTTCCGAAGGCTTAAGCATAAATGAACCTATGAACCTGGAACTGGTCTTTTCGATGACAGCCCATCTCCCGAACTGGGGGAAACCCTGATAATACTGGATATTCTGTTGTAAAAAATCATAAGCCTGATCCCAGTCCTGGGGAGGCCGGATATAACGCATGACCTGCTCATTGCTGTTGAACTGGTAGAATTCTTCAAGGTCATCCCTGGTAAGCTGGCGAACCAATAGACGGGATGTTTCGAAGATCATAGGGTTTATTTGTGAATTTCGGAAGTAAAATGAAATTCAATAGCCGGGTTATTTGTCCTTTCCGTATTTAAAAACCATTCGCTCTGAGCCAGATAAACCAGGTGCCCGTCCTTATCCTCAGCAATATTGGCATGTTTGAAACGGATGAATTCTTCCAGTTTTTTGGGGTCGGCACTGGTTATCCAGCAGGCTTTATAAAATGGCAGGGCATTAAACTGAACGGAGGCGCTGTATTCATGCAACAGGCGATACTGGATCACTTCAAACTGCAATTCACCCACACACCCTATTATTTTCTTATTCCCTCCGAACTGGGTAAACAATTGGGCAACCCCCTCATCTGTGAGCTGAAGAAGCCCTTTTTCCAATTGTTTGGTTTTCATTGGATCCTTATTGACAACTTCTTTGAAGATTTCCGGGGAAAAGGAAGGGATGCCAGTGAAATAAAAATCTTCCCCTTCTGTCAGTGTATCGCCTATTTTAAAATTGCCCGTATCAAACAGGCCAATAACATCCCCCGGATAGGCCGATTCAATGACGTCTTTGTCACGGGCCAGAAAGCTGTAGGGATTGGAGAAGCGCACTTCCCGGTCCAGCCTGACATGGTGGAAATATTTATTTCTTTCAAATTTTCCGCTGCAAACCCGTAAAAAGGCAATTCTATCCCGGTGTTTGGGGTCGAGATTGGCATGTATCTTAAATATGAACCCGCTAAAATTATCTTCTTCAACGTCCAGGTGACGGGTAGATGTTTCCCTGCTTTGGGGTCTTGGTGCAATCCTGATAAAGGTATCGAGCATCTCCCTGACTCCGAAATTATTGATCGCACTTCCAAAGAATACGGGGGCCACTTTCCCGGCCAGGTATTCCTCGACGTTTAACTGACCATGAACCCCATCCACCAATTCCACGTCCTCCCGCAGGGCGGCGGCATCTTTTTCACCCAGTTTTTCATCCAGCACCGGACTTTCCAGATCATCGATCTTAACGGTATCCTCGTCGGCAGCTTTGGTATTGGCAGTAAACAGTACGAGACTTTTGTCAAATAGGTTATAAACCCCTTTGAAGTCCTTTCCGCTGTTGATGGGCCAGGCCATGGGATGAAGGGGCAGGTGCAGTTCTTTTTCAATTTCTTCCAGCAGGTCAAACCGGTTCTTGCCATCCCGGTCCATCTTATTAATAAATACGATGACCGGTGTATTTCTCATGCGGCAGACTTCCATCAGCCTGCGTGTCTGCGCCTCTACCCCGTTTACAGAGTCGATGACCAGGATTACACTGTCAACTGCGGTCAGGGTGCGATAGGTATCTTCTGCAAAATCCTTATGGCCGGGAGTGTCCAGTAAATTGATCAATACGCCCTTATACTCAAAACTCATCACCGAGGTGGCCACGGAAATACCACGCTGGCGCTCAATTTCCATAAAATCGCTGGTCGCGTGTTTTTTGATTTTGTTGCTTTTAACGGCTCCGGCTGTCTGAATGGCACCCCCGAAAAGCAGTAATTTCTCGGTAAGTGTGGTTTTACCGGCATCCGGGTGGGATATGATGGCAAAAGTCCTGCGCTTATTGATTTCGTTTGTATATTTCATAATAGTTATCAATTCTCAAAGGTGGCTGATTCGCCATTTGACCAGGCAGTTTTAACCGGGTCTTGGTCAGGCCATACCTAATTTAAGGCGGCAAAGGTACACTTTGGCCTTGATTTTTCTTGGAAGATCCTTCCCGGCAGTATATCGGCCCAGGCCATAATATGTTTTTATGGGAATCCTTTGCTCCGGCAGGTTTTTAAAGATATGTTAACAAGTATTGAGTTTTGCTAATCTGGTTAAACTTGATTTACTTTAAGATCATAAATTCATCTCCCTTGCCCACCATTGCCGAAAGAATCAAGCTTTTCAACAGCGACCGGCTTGCCCGGTATACCCCTCTTAAATATGAGATGATGGCAGAAAGCGCTTTTCGGTTTTTCCGTGGAAGTTGCCATCTTTTTTATGAAGATCTGGGGAAATCAGATGCGTTCACCCAGCACCCCGTTACCTGGATCTGCGGCGATCTCCACCTGGAAAATTTTGGAAGCTTCAAAGGAAATAACCGACTGGTTTACTTTGACTTAAATGATTTCGACGAGTCCCTTCTGGCGCCTCTTACCTGGGAAATTGCCAGGATGGTGACCAGTATTTTTATCGGATTTGAATCCCTGCACATCAACCGGGGCGAAGCACTCCAGATTGTAAAGGCATTCCTCAGGGCCTATGCCTTTACCCTGGGGAAAGGCAAAGCCCAATATGTAGAGCCTGAGACTGCCTCTGGGATTGTAAAATCTTTTCTGGACAAAATCACTGACCGCAAACAAAAGACCTTACTGGCCCAGTATGCCATCATAAAGAATAAAACCAAGCACGCTGCTTTCCGAACCGGAAAGCCCAGACTCTTTGAAATAGATGCCAGGGAGAAAAAGGAACTGGCCCTTGAAATGACCCGCTGGATGAAAATCAACCACCAGAAACACTATGCTTTCCGGGTAATTGATGTAAACTTTCGCATCGCCGGTACGGGCAGTGTAGGTGTGAAAAGATATGTGTTCCTGGTTCAAAGTACCATAAACCCCAAAAAATTCATGCTGATCGATATGAAGCAGGCAAAGCCCTCTTCGGTAGCCCCCTACATAAAGGTCCTGCAACCGGCATGGGTTTCCGAAGCAGAAAGGGTGGTTTCCATACAGGATCGGATGCAAAGTACCCCCCCTGCCCTGCTTGGAACACTGACCTATAAGGGCGATAGCTATGTGGTAAAAGAACTCCAACCCACTGCTGACAAAATTGATTTCCTGGTAATAAAAGACAGGTACGCGGATATCCGGCAGATAATCGGGGAGATGGGAATGTTAACCGCCTCGGCACAACTGAGGAGTTCAGGCAGGCAGGGATCAGCCATAGCGGATGAACTCATAGCATTTGGCAACGACACCCACTGGCAGCAGGATATCATCAAATACGCACAGCACTATTCCAGCCAGGTCAAAAGGGACTACCAATCCTTCCTTAGGGTATATAACAAAGGCGGATTTTCTCAAAAAACCGGCATTCCCCACCCAAAAGCCTCCTAAGTTCCTGGAGGCCGGCCCCGGTGGCAATATCCAAAAAGAAATGGTGCAACTGCATGCACCATTCTTTTAACCGAAACCTATAACTAAGGGCAGGGGATTAATTATCAATACAGTTGAACAAAAAGGTGGACTCATTTTTCCTTTTACTACCCGGTATCAATCCCTGGTTAGGCCACCGGGTCACACTGTACCAAAAGCGCCCTTCATTAAAATACCCCGGCCACCGGGCAGGCAGGCTTAAAACAGATCATATCCCGGCCAAACACTGGTAGAGGATTGGGCCGACCAGAAAATATTATCCAGGTCAGCCGCAAAATTTGTATTCAGGCTCCTGGTATTGGTTAGTATTACAAAATTGAAATTTCCCTGGGAAACCGTTCTTGCATCCTCGGTAGCCGTGCCGGGAAGACTTCCCAGATGCCACCAGTTGTTGGCACTGTTTACAGACCATCCGCAGGCATAATTGGGGTTGGGAACAGAGCCTGCCGTCATCAGGGAGATGGCATTGGATGAAATAATATCCGTTTTTGAAGGAAACCCATCCACATGAACGATCACACGGGCCATATCCGTAGCAGTGGCCAGCCATCCTCCATGCGCGTCCATCCTGGAAATATTATAGATGTACGGATTTTCGCCTCCCTGCCCATAATATTTCACCTCATTGGTAATCCGGTCCGCCAGCGTATTACCCGCGATGGTCATATCCGAAATACCCGAAGGTTGCAGCACAAGCGACTGAACAGCCTGTTGGTAAGAAACACCGGTGATTTTTTCAATTACCCTTCCCAGTACACAATAGCCAAAATTGGAATAGGCATAGGCCGTTCCCGGCACATTGTCCAAGGGACGGTTGTCCAACACCCATCCTATCAGCTGCCGGGCGGTCATGGTAGGATTGGTAAACATGGGATCCGTGCCGTCATTGGGCCATCCCCCGGAGGTATGGTGCAACAGTTCGTCTACGGTAATATCAGTTATGTGCGGACTGTAGGGCGGGGTTCCAAAATCGGTACCCAGGATGGCCCCAGCACCAAATACTTTATCACTGGTATGTATTTTTCCCTGGTCGAGGAGTTTCATAATGGCTATGGATGTAAGCTGTTTGGATACACTGGCCAGACGGTAGAGATTATTGTTGGCTGCAGCCTGGTTATTTTCCACATCCGCCTTTCCATATGATTTGACATAAACCAGTTTTTCATTTTTTGTAATTGCCAGGGACAGCCCTGGAATATTATAATTCGTCATAATAGTATTGACTACCTGATCAACCGTGGAGATATCCGTGGTCAGATTTACGGAGTAGCTCTGCTGGCTGCCATCTTCAGCTGTAACCACATAAGTAACGGGCCCCGAGAAATCAACCGCCGTCGCCGAACTGGTCTGGGTAATACCATTGACTGTGACTGAAGCCTTGTCAGATACCGAAAACGATGCCTTCAGGGATGTCCTGGGGGTACCCGGTGGCAGGAACAAATGGATGGCTGCCCCGGAAATTGAGGCATCGGCATCAATACTTATTGCCGGATTATCTGCCTTAAGAATGTTAAAGCCTGTCAAACTTTTTGCGCTCGATTTTGCAACCGCGGGCGTAGTACTGCTTTTAGAACAGGATACAAGAATGTAAATGAACACCATGCAAGTGCTATAAAAATTCATCCCTTTCATCATTTGTTAGTAATGGTTCAAAGTTCAAAGGTATCGGACTCCGTTAACGCTGTCAATAACACTTATGGGGTATTTTATCTTTGAACCGGAACTTGGATTTGCAGCCTGGGCAGGAATTTGTCCGAATGAAAGAATGGAAAATTTTGCAAGCAAGGGTGTATACCCAGTTGGTTATCAAGGTCCTTTATCTGCTACCGGTCGGGCCTGGAAAGACTGATCAAAACATACAGGTAATCCTTTAAAACCATTATTGAATAGGCATGCCATCAGCCACCTGGCTTTCGGGACGAATAACTGATTATACTTGACAACAGGCAGGTATCCGGATTCCTGTTCCAGCGTAGGTTCCTGCGATTTTTTGCCCTATCCATCCGGGCAATCCTTGCCGAGATTGCCGATCAGCTTCCTTAAATCGGCATTGCATGCACCGGAATTCATGGCTTCCAATGCCCGGCATGAAGTCCAAGCCAGTTTGGAATTTTTTTTGTAAACCACACCAGAAACTGGAAAAGATTTTCACCGCAGATGTAGTGCTCCCAATGGCCTTATCCAGTTATGCGTTCCTGATACCTAACAAAAAAAGTACATGGTCTATCTTAGATGCAAGTATAAATCGGAGCAGTTGCCCGGGAATCAATTGGTTCAATTACGCAAGTAGTTCCTTGTATCGATCCATGCCAACCGGGCTATGGCGTGGACATACATTATACCGGAAAACGGGGATATCCTTTTTTAGGAAATTCTAGCTGCCTGAGTTTAGACCCAAAATCAAGTGCCTGCCTTTCCGTAGACTGCCTTCCCCTTGTTATCGCCCCTGGTCTGCGGGACCAATCCAAATACCCATCATGCGCCCCTGTTAGATTTAATATTGGCACAACCCCTGAACGGGCTTCTCATTCATTAAGACGCAAGCGGCCTGTAGCAAACCATGTGACAGGCAGACCTGGTTTTATGGGTTCCAATCAGAACATACTGATTTTTCAGAGAACCACTTTTTACCCAAGCGTGTAATTCCAATGGACAGTGGTTTTTAGAAATTCAACAGGAATTACCTGATTTCCACCCGGCACCATTCCAACGCCTGCCAAGGAGTAAAGAAGATTTTTGCCGGGCCGGACCCTTCATCCGTAGAATACACCAATGTAACCTCCTTTTGCCGGTCGCACCCTTTGCCCCTCAGACCAAAAATCAATGAGGCATGGCTCCTTGATAGAGCTGGTTAAACAGCAGCTTGAAGGTACCATGGGTCTGCGCGCGGAAAGTTATCTCAGGACCAAATACCCAAAGGCTGCCCTTGCCAACAGTGGCTTCAAATGCGGTGACCCCGTTCTTCAGGTAGTCTTGTCCCCAGGCCCAGCCACTGCGCAGCGGCTTATTGGTTGAAAACCAGGCTATAGGCTTCACCGTTCCTTTGGATACCCCATCGGGATTGATATAAAATACGGGGCTGCCATCAAAATAGACATCCGTCTGCGCATACATGCCCCAGGCTGATTTATTGAGCGTATCCAAACTCACGCGCAGAATACTGCCCGGGATGTAGTATTTTTCGCCGGGCAGTTTACGCTCCTTAGCGTTCACCATTTCCATCAGCGCATTGCGTACCGGTAGTTCGAGCTGATAGGCGAGGTTGGCACTGGAACCAATGGTCACCACATGGCCGCCCTCTTCCAAAAAGCTGTGAATAGCAGGAACGGATTTTTCCCGCGTGATGTGCCCGGTCATCTTGCGGAAAACCACCGGTATATCCTCGTCTTTTACCTCAGGTCTGCCTTTGGGCTGCTTTACTCCGGCCTCAGCCGGTGCCGGGATCGCCCCATCGACAAAGATGATCACATCGTATTTATCTTTCAGCCCGCCAGCATCGATGTCTTTGGGATATACAATGTCCACCCCGAAATGAAACTGCTCCATCAGCCACCTGATCCAGCCGGAGGCAATGGATCCCCCATAGTTATCATAGAGCGCAATACGCGCCGGATGTATCGCGATTAGGTCTGTGGGCTTTGCAGATACTCCAGATGCGTTTATACCCGCCCGTTCCATGGCTTTAAGGATGTCCGCCCTGGACGCTGCTGAGGCCTGGATATAAAATGACCCGGCCGGCATACCCGTTTCCCGGTGCTGGCCGATTATTCTGAATACAGGCACTCCATGGTGAAGCAGGTCGTTGACAACCAGGAAGGAGGCGTTGGCGCGTACGTCCAACAGATACCCTTTTGGCCGTTCACTGCCTGAGGTCATCCCCTGCACCGATTGCAGTTCTCCATAGGCGATCCTTTCAAAGGGGCCGTCAAATCCTTCCAGAATCCGGTCAAAACGGATTCCCATGAGATAAGCCAGTGTCCAGCCTGCCGCATCATAGGGGGGTACCGGCGGCCCACCGGGGTATAGGAAATCATTGGGATGGTCCTGGGGCTCAAACATATCCAGTACATGCGGACGGAAAGCCTGGTTAGTCTTAACGATATAGGAACCCGATGGATACTTCCTGCCATTCACCACAAAGGGTGCTGTAGACCTGCTTACAACAATTCCTGTCCGGATCAGCGCATTGACAAACCTGACAGCCGTTGGAAAATCTGGCTGGTCAGAGGGAATTACATAACCCCTGGGGTCTCGCAGTGCCGGATTTTTCATGACCGAATCAAACATACTGACAGGCATTCCCGTGGACTCCCCTTCTGCATTCAGCGAGTCTGTGCCAAATTCCTTTTTGTTCCTGGTGGATTCCCTGTAAATTCGGTTGATCTCCGCTATTTTACCCGGTGAAAGGGTCCAATAGTCCTGCTCACCCCTAGCTATGGAATTTTTGCCCATCCTGTAGATGTTAAACAGCAATTGATCCCGGTAACGTACCGCATAATCCAATACGGCATAATTGAGCGAGACAGAATAGTCAATAGACTGACGGAAATACCATTTCCTGGGTGTCACCGGATTCGGAGTAGACCCGCTGGGCAGGAGCCGCTCCGGGACCAGGGGAATGGCAGAGGGTGTTGGGCTGCCTATTATTTCTGTCAGTAACCCAATCATATTGTGAAAATAGGTGGTCGTTCTGAGGCCCCCATTATACCAGGTGGAAAAGGTGGATCCGTTTCTTTCCGTGTAACCAGGTTTGCCCTCCGCATTTAACCGGTTGCTCATGGCAGCCCCCACCGCATCCAGACTGGTAATAATCATCGGATCGAATACATAGTTAAAGGGATCCCTGTAAGGAGGCCCGGCCAGCACTGAGCCTGCAGGGCCCGCCTGGTGATGGTTATACATGATCTGGGGCAACCACTCAATAAATAATTGCCGCCCGATGTTTTGGGTCTCCTTGAGGTTGAGCATGTAAAAATCCCGGTTATTATCATGGCCGGCGTATTTTTCATACAATACGGGCAAATGCTCCAAACTCCTTTTCTCGGGCACAGAATCGCGCATGTACCAGTTGGACACCAGTTCCTGGCCATCCGGATTGGCATGAGTCAGTAATATGATTACATGATCCAGTATGGCCATGGTTTCAGGATCTTCCCGGCTTACCAGCTGGTAGGCGGTTTCAATGAGCTGGTGTGTTCCCACCGTTTCGGTAGAATGAAGCCCTCCGTCAATCCATACAACTGCTTTTCCCTCGGCGGCCAGCTGTCGAGCCTGCTCATCGGTGAGGTTTTCCGCATGAGCCAGCTGCCTGGATATCTGCTGGTACTTTTCCAGGTTCCTGATATTATCCGGAGATGAAACAACCATCATCAATTGGGTCCTGCCCTCCTCGGTTTTACCGATGTCAACTAATTTCACCCGTGCCGAAGCCGCAGCCAGTTTACTGAAATAAGCGGCCGTCTGGCTATAGGTGGCAAGCTGGTAATTTTCCCCAATGGCAAAGCCGAAATGTTCTTTGGGGGAAGGAATCTTCTGGGAAAAAGAAACCTTTATACCCATGGACATAATAATTACAACAGAAAAAACAGATTTAAGCAGTGTCATCTTGGATGGTTTTATGGGAGGATGGTATTGACCAGGCGTCAACAGGTTCCGACCATGAATATATTATTTTGTATCTATATTTCTGCTCCTGCAAAAAAAATCGCCGTAAATAATATCTGCATGATATCCGCGAATCATTCCCTGAGTTCAACCAGGTGGGAAATCATCCCAATTGCCCTGAACAGCATCCGGTAACGGGATATTATTCTATATTGCCGGGGTAATTACCATTATAACCGGCTAAATGATTGAATAATGAAACATGTTATGATTGCGGGACTGCTGATCCTCTGTGCGGCCCTCACAGGAGCGGGTCAGGGTGTCGGGGACACCGCTGCAAAGGGGGTAACCCGGGAGGTGAACGCAGATACAATCCGATCCGGCAATCCCCTTTTTCCTGGCTGGTATGCAGATCCGGAGGCCAGGATTTTCCAGGACCGCTACTGGATTTACCCCACTTATTCTGCCCCCTATGATGAGCAGGTTTTTATGGATGCGTTTTGTTCCTCGGACCTGATCCATTGGACCAAACATCCCCATATTTTGGACACCATGCATATTAAATGGGCCAGGCGAGCCCTGTGGGCTCCCTCTATTGTGGAAAAAAAAGGGAAGTACTACCTGTTTTTTGGCGCCAATGACATTCAGCATGATCATCAGAGGGGCGGAATAGGTGTCGCCGTGGCAGATAATCCGGCGGGTCCATTTAGGGATTACCTGGGCAAACCCCTGATTGATTCCTTTTACCATGGGGCCCAGCCAATTGACCAGTTTGTCTTTTTGGACAAGGATGGGCAGTATTATATGACCTACGGTGGGTGGGGGCATTGTAATATAGCGAAGCTGAACAGTGATTTTACGGGGTTCCTTCCTTTTGAAGACGGAAGCCTATTTCGGGAAATCACCCCGGAAGGTTATGTAGAGGGTTCTTTCATGATTTTAAAGGACGGCAAATATTATTTGATGTGGTCGGAAGGAGGCTGGACGGGTCCTGATTACTCGGTAGCCTATGCAATGTCCGATAATCCTTTCGGCCCATTTCACCGCATCGGTAAAATCCTCCAGCAGGATTCCCTGGTGGCAACAGGTGCCGGCCATCATTCCATCTTGCACGTTCCGGGGACGGATAAATGGTATATTGTTTATCACAGAAGGCCGCTGGGCGACCATGATGGCAATCACCGGGTCACCTGCATAGATGCGCTCCTTTTTGATGAAAAGGGATTGATAAAACCGGTTCGCATCACCAGGGAAGGCGTTGAAAAATTTCCCCTGACGGGGCGCAATCCATAGAACGGGGGCCTTTGCAGGAGGGTTTGGGCTGACCCGGAGGGGTTGCCTGAAAACATATCCCGATTCGGTATCTGATCGATTCTGGCTACTCCTTTCCCGGATAGGGGAAAAGACAGGCTGACCTTTGAGGCCATGATCCCTGTATTAGCCAGGTTGCCTGTAGCAATGGATCATATACTCCTGATGATGGGGATCTGACCATTTTTCACTGGGTATAACCGATATGGTTTGGTCTGCCCCTCTTATTGGGTGGCGGACCTGCCGGAAGGCCAACCCTGCCCAGAAAACGCCTGCCAGCTGCTTTATTGGCTTCAACTCAAGTAAGGATCAACAGGTAAATACCTTTGCATGGCTGTCCCTGCGGGTCGTCTACTGTTCATAGATGGAAATTTAGGAGATAAGCTCCATTCCATCCAGTCACCAGACCGAAATGACAAAGGGGGTCGCACCTTTTTTTCCTAGGAAACTACCGCCCGAAGCGACTGTTTTTAATGAGAATTTTTGGGTTTCAAGCACTTCGTTCAGGCTCAAAAGCAGCGGGAGCCAGGAATTTCCGAGGAGCCAGGAGCGGATATACCGCAAGCCTGAAAAACAGTCAGGGAGCACAAAAACCTGCGGGAAGGTTTAACAGGTAAGAAAGGGCAAGCCGCTCCTATTGTTATAGGATCAGGCAGTGGCCCTCGCCCTTTCCTGAATGAAGGAAACGGAGAGCGTTCCTGTTTTACGGGAAGTGACAATATTATTCACGAAGTACCGGTATACCTTGCGGGAGATTTCCTGCCTGACTTTTCTTTTATTCAGGGTCCGGCCCCGGTATTTGGATTTGATCAGGGAAATATCCTTATTTCGAATGGGTAATGCCAGATAATAGTCACCCGAAGAAATCCGGGTTGTCTCGAAGGTTTTCCAGAAGCTGTCATAGCATTTCTGAAAATTGGTGGTTGCTGCACAAAAGCCAATCTGGTTATGCGCGCTGACTCCAAGCAGGGTTTTTATCCCCAGCGACATGGCGATCCCCTCAAGGGTTGAAATCAACAGGGTTGGGGGTGTATTGTCATTGAAATATTTGGCACTCCGTGTTATGGTATCCAGTTCTCCTTTAGCCCCCTGGATGCGGGAAACATAAATGATCTGTTCATCCAGTAATCCGAAACTATCACCGGGACAAAATGTAAATGCCCGCGTATATAAGGTATCGCCGTTCATTTTGAAGGAAAGGGAAAGGGAGCCCTCATTTTCAAAGGGTGTGGTGCTGGCCAGGACAATTTCAAATAATTGGGATTGGCGTACTTCCTTCCAGCATACTACCCCCGATTTGAAAACCTGATCAATGGCATGCAGAGGGAACCTTTTTTGGAGGTAAGCATAATGATTGGTCAATATTTTTAATTTACTGCGGGTACCGATGGAAAAAGACAGGTACTTGAACAGGTATATGAAGGATATTTTTGGCGTGAGGAACCCAAAAGAATACATGGGTCTGAGGATTTTTGAAAGCCGGATATGCCCGCCGAGGAAAAAGAAAATCATGAGCCCCTTGAGGAAATAGCCGGGTAAGGTAGCAACCGGCCTGTTGATATTGGACAATAATACCTTCCTTGCGTTGCTGATGATTGAATACATCAAAAACCGTTTTAAATTGGATGATTGGATTTTAAGGAATAACCGCAAGCCCCTCAAGCTTTTACAGTATATTTCCGTAGATTAAACGGGGCAGTTGCTGTTTTATTGTAGGTGTTTTTCTATAAATATTAGGGAATAACCCCTGCAGGGTCAGTTGGCCTCCTCTGGGAAGACAGTGGCAGAAAACCGGGAGCGCATGGATTCACCCCGGCCATGACAGGTGGCCGGCGCCAGCCATTACAGGGTAATCATAACTTTTATGATACCTGCTGCCGGCGGAAGCCAGCTGGAAAAAGAATGGCTGACCTCGTGGAAAGGAACATGGTGGGTGATATAGGTTTCAGGCTGGACATGACCAGCCTTGATGGCACGCATCACCAGCTGAAAATCCTCCCTGGTCGCATTACGGCTGCTCATGAGGGTGGATTCCCTTTTATGAAATTCCGGGTGACTGAAGCTGAATGGCTCCTTTTGCAACCCAATCAGCACATAACGTCCCCCGTGGGAAAGGTACCGGAGGGCATGGTTGATCGCACCCAGGTTGCCTGTCGCGTCAATGACTACAGTGCAGCCGTCCCCTCCAGTGATCTCATCGATGCGTGCAGGGACATCCTCATCGCGGGCGTGGATGACATGAGGTATCTGAAGCCGGTCCTTGCAGAACTGAAGTCTTTCATTATTGACATCAAGGGCAATCACCCTGCCTCCGGCAATTCTGGCAAATTCCATCGTCCCCAATCCGATGGCACCGGCACCGACCACCAGCACGAATTCATCGGGTTGAACTGCCGCCCGACGGATTCCATGGGCGCCAATGGCCAGGGGTTCCACCAGGGCGAGTTCCTCATATCCCAGTCCCTGGCTATGCAACAGGGAATAAGAGGGTACGGAAAGGTATTCGGTGAGGGCTCCGTCACTATGGACCCCGCAAACGTTTATCTGCACACAGCAATTGGGTTTGCCATTCCGGCAGGCAATGCAATGCCCACAATTAAAATAGGGAATGATGGTAACTTTTTCACCAGGTACAAATCCGGGCGCGCCGTCTGCATCAATGAGATCGCCCGATAATTCATGACCCAGAATCCTAGGATAGGAAAAATAAGGCTGGGTTCCCTCAAAAGCGTGTAGATCCGTTCCACAAACCCCTACTCTTTTTATTTTGATGATGGCCTGACCTTTTGCAAGCTGCGGGGCTGCCATATGCCTATATTGCAATTCGCCCGGTTTAAGGCATACCAACGATTCCATCATGATTTCTTTTTAAAGGTGATCTTAAAGGCTGCTGCATGCTCTGCCGGATAATTACTGGCAGGATGGATAATCAACCCTTCCTTTTTTTGTGCCCAGCCGACCGGCTCCTGGCTTCCCAGCAGGGTAATGGACTGAATGATTCCGTTACCCGATGTTTGTCCCAGGGATTTGATTATTATTTTTTCCTGCGGCAGGCCCAGCATAATGGCATATAGGGTGTCTCCCCGGGTCGTAAATCGGACATCACTGGCCGTAAAGGGAATTTTCTGGTCGGCAAAGGAACCGCTGGCCGATTCGGTGGGACCTTCACCAAAGAGCTTCCATGGTCTTGTGCCATAGATGGCTTCACCATTTATGGATAGCCACCTGCCTGTTCCCAGCAGGACGTCGGTTTCCTCCTGGGTGATGGTGCCGTCTGAGCGGGGACCGATATTCAACAGCAGGTTACCATTTTTGCTGACAATATCAATGAGATTGGTAATGACATAATTGGCAGTCTTAAAATGATTGGTCCTGGTAAAGCCCCAGGAATCGTTCCCGATTGCATCATCTGTCTGCCAGGGCAGTGCCCGGATGCCGCCCAGTTTTCCCCGCTCCAAATCCAGGACGGCAGCTGATTCCGGAAAAGACAGGTTCTTATAATTGAGAACAACCCCCTTGTTCCATTCCAGGCCCTTATTGTAATAGAAGGAGGCAAATGATTTTCGATAAGGATCCATGGCGGGCTGTTCAATCCACCAGTCAAACCAGAACAGCTGGGGCTTGTATTTGTTAACCAGTTCCGTGCACCTCAGGAGCCAGTCATTCATATATTCAGGGGAAGGCGTTTCTGATTCTTCCCGGGCCGGTCCATAAAAATCAGCGTATTTGGGATCAATCACATCCGAATCAAAGGTACGCCCCCCGTTTAGAAACCACCAGTGCTCAATCCGGTGTGATGACAGCCCGAAAATGAGTCCATGCCTGGCTAAGGCCTCGGACAACAGCCCAATGATATCCTTATGGGGGCCCATTTCAACGGCATTCCATTTGGAAAGGGCGGTTCCATACATCGCAAAACCGTCATGGTGTTCTGCAACCGGTACCACATATTTAGCCCCGGACTGCTTAAAAAGTTCCGCCCATGCATCTGCATTGAATTGCTCAGCCCGGAACATCGGAATGAAATCTTTGTATCCGAATTTATTTTGTGGACCAAAGTGCTGAATATGGTATTTAAATTCATCAGACCCCTGTATGTACATCTGCCTGGGATACCATTCACTTCCAAATGCCGGAACGCTATAAACGCCCCAGTGGATAAATATGCCAAATTTGGCATCCCTGAACCATTCCGGCGTCTGGTAGGTCTTCAGGGATTCCCAGTTGGCCTGGTATCTCTCTGTCTGGGTCCGGCCGGTTAAAAAAAACAGGCTTAGAACCAGGGCTGGCAGCAGGCTTAGATATCTTTTCATATGTAATCATTCATTATTTGCTAAATGTAAAAAACTATCTTCAATTCCTGGGCACAAACTTAAAGGAGGTTCATTGGCGCGCAGTAATTCAACCCTGGCCCATTTTGGGCATAACTTGACAGCCATGGTATATTCACCTTACCTTACAGCGGCAAACGTTGTCAAAAATAATTACTTAAAAGGGGGTTCATCTTGTAGCGTTCCTTCAAGAAATGAATGATCATGTTAATCCTCAGAATACAAATACGATTTCAAACTGCTGGAATCGGTTGTAAACGCATCATACCAGCTAAAAAAAGAGATGAAAAAAACCCGCTATGGACCGGAAAGGACAATGTCTTTAATCCAAACCTGTTTTGTGGATGGCATGCTGGCAAGTGGGAATCGGACTTTTTTCCCAGGATGTTATCACTCAAAGCGAATAGTGACCCTTATGTCGTTTTCAAGCGGTTCTTAAAATTTCTATCCCTGGCTGAAGGGAAACGGGATTTGATTGAATTACTCGAAAATGCCCTTGTCACCATCAGCTTTTGGGTCGCCGGAATAGAAGCTAATTCACTTCATAGCAATACACCTCACCAAATTGGAAGGGGCCGTTCATCTAACCGACATATGGTAAATTAATCACATTGGCGGCAGCATTAAGAACTGGCAAAATGAAAAACAGCGAAATTAACGCCCGTGATTTAGCCATATACGATCCAACCAGAAAGCAGTAAATTTGTATTGTTAAGTTCTATTTGCTTCGCCACCAAAATTTACCCGCAAATTACTGGCAAAAAATGATCAAAGACCGCATGTAATACCTTCTAAATAATTGATTATGAAATAACAAGATTGACGAACTATGAAGTTATCCAGATCGAACATAACCCAAAATATTCAACTAATTGGTCATAAGCATTTATCATAACCCAAATAATGTCTAAAATGGGTTATATCTATTCCAAATAACCTAAATGTTGGACTTCCTGGAAAAAACGGTGATATTGGTATTCAAATATTTTTATAATATGGTTTCATTAGTGTCTCGTTAAAACAATAAGCAGTTCTTTGAAAGTCTTGATGTGCTTGTATTTCAGGCGATTTTAGGTGCGTGACGATTTGAAATTGCCAAAATCATAACTTTCTGAAAATCAGCGAGTTTATGAATCAGGGTA
>CAIVKC010000027.1 GCA_903906365.1 uncultured Bacteroidota bacterium
TATAAAACAGATTGAAGAAGAAAAGAGGCATTACCACAACTTACCAAGATTTTATGACTTTGGCAGCCCAACCGAAAAGGAGACAATTCTCAGAAATAATATGATCAGGATTTTTAGTGAAGTGGAAGCTGTTGGGGGTTGAATAAAATTCAGCCTAGACCTCAGTCATTTTATATATCTTTTTCCATCTGGGTGTTGAACCCATTCGCTAAAAGTATTGTCAGTCCCGGGTTTCGCGAGATTCGTCAAATTCAGCTCTCTCAAAAGTCCCTCTATAAAGTTTTCTATCTAAAGGTATTTTCGAATATTACTCTAAACGCTTATAGCACAATGAACTACTTTGAAATTACAATAAAAAAATTGAATGCAGGGAAGACCGGCCCGAATTTCCCTTTTTTCCCTGCCACCTGATAGGTCCTTTTCATCAAGACGGTAAGTTTTGCTCGCAACTTAGCGTCCACCGCCTTCTAATATCGGCCCACCCTCATCGATGACATGACCCGTGGCCCAGCTTGCCACCTACTTTGAGGAGCATATACCGCTTTCGTCATTGCGCATAAAACCCACCCTCTCCCAGCGGCCACCATAACCCAAATTGAACCAGTTTCCAGCGACGCTTCTCCTCCGGCACCTGGCGGACCTGGAGAGATATCAGTCCCATTGGCTCGATATGCTTACCTGCCAAATAGGGCAGCATTACCTCTATAACATTCACCAGGCCGTCCATCACATCCAACAGGTAGGTACGCAGATCTTGCCGCGAGACAACAGAACCATCAAAATCCATTTCGATAGTAGGCGACAATACACTGCCATCTTCCTGCAATTCAAAGCCACTCAACCGTAATTCTGCATTCCGGTGATCAAAGCAATTCCGCACGTTCTTGATCTCGACTATAAACGGCACCACCTGCTCGAAAAACTTAGAAAAAGCATCGTTCTCTCCATGCGTCTCTTTCACAGTTTTTTCAAGCCCCTTGTAGTACTTCTTTACAGGTGCTTCCGGGTAAAATAACCTGATCACGTACATCAAATACTGGCAGGCCTGATCTGCCTTCTGAAAAATCGTTTTGCACCGCGTCATCATATCGGGTATGGACGGCAGCATAAAACCGGAGACGCCTTTACGCTCTTCATAAGTCTTGCATGCCTTCTCATGTTCCAAATAGTATTCTTCAATGGCTTCCTGCATGGCTATCAGTTCCCTTACTACATCCAGCATGTCCAACAAGCCCTTTCTAACGTCTATTGCGGCGGGGTAGTGCTTATGGTCAAATAAAGCCTTTGCCGTCAAAAATATGCGCGCCACAGGGGATCATCTGATCCACGGTCCAATATTTTAGTGTGCACACTGGATGGGAGGTTTGGTTTTTCCCTTTGGGGATCAAGTGTATCCGCAAGAACAAATTCGTATATCGACTTTTCCTTAACAGTGATCAAGCGCTCATAAATATTGATGGTCTCTACTATAGCACCCTCCTCCCTTGTTCCTATTTCAGCTACGCCACCACGGTTTCGTCGCTTTTCAATATCCGGCCCTCGATTCTGTTCCATGTATAATAATATTATTGTCCCACCGCAAATTTACAAAATGTCCCGAAGGTACCCGGAATCCATCGAATAACGCCAATAGAGCCAAGGCCGATGACGACAGCAGATGCATTTCCCAACCGAAGGGCGTTCTACCTCACATGCCCCTTGCCATAAATAGCCACAGCCATAATCTGCCCCGAATTAGTAAATTTGCTATACCAAATCAACACCAAGTGAGAAATGGCGATCAGCGACGGATATATAGGTATGCATTTTCGGCTTTTTGACGAATCCTTCAAGGAGTTTACAGGATTGAAGACAGTAGCCGAACAACTGGACGAATCCCAAAGATTTTACTTTTATGTATGCCCTCTATGCCTTGAAAATCGGATGGGAGTTCAGCAAAATACACTGCGTTGGATAGGGAAATTCAATAAAGACCATTATCCCCCTCAAAATGTTGGGGGCAAAAAGACTATTCTCGAGTGTGAAAGCTGCAATAGCAAGGCAGGTATGGAATGTGACTACATCCTGGAGGAGTGGCTGCATTGGCAAGCCTTCCAGGCCCGGGTACCCAATGCTACCCTGCTCATGAAAAGGACTACGGTAAGTACGATTCCAGGCAGCTACGGGGGAAAGCTCACAATCAACCAGGATGGGGAGACGGAGATTGAAGTAAAGCCTCATAAAAAACCCATTCCTCCGCTGGACAAATGGATAGAGGACTCGAAAACGGATCACAACTACAGTATCACCACGACCATTTTGCAGCCCGAGCCGACCATCGTCGCACGCGCCCTCCTAAAATCCGCCTTCTTATATTGCTTTAAAGCCTGGGGCTACCAATTTGCTCTGTCCCAGCAAGGCCAGAAGATTCGGGAAGTTTTAGGGGGAACTTCGGAATATCCTGTGCCGACGGGGTATCTTGTCAACGTAGATGGGGATACCAATATTCCAGAGGGTCTTATGTTCATCCAATTTCCTAAAGAGTTGCGGACTCTGGCTGTTTCGATGCCGCTTTTTGTTACAGAAATCCCGTATAAACGAAATGTTGTTGTCCCCATTCCAGCGCCCACCGCAACCGGTTGGGAGGACCTGGCGAGGCTCAACAATTGGATTAATAATGGCAGTGACACGATAGATATGACGGTATTGTCCCTGCCATCCTACCTGGAAGCCGGCGAACTTCACGGATATACCAAAGCATGGGCCGATTGCTACCAGCCTTAAAAACCGTTAAAACACCATTTTTTGGTAAAACTGAGATGTTGCGCAATAGCAGCTATTGAGAGCGGTTAATAACCTAAGTTTTTTGCCTGTATTGAATAACTCTGGATGGACAATCTTGCTGCGTTTAGGAAATATGCATAATTTCATAATTTATACACATTTAACCCCACTTGCCATGCCTGTAATAATGAAAAGTCTCCTAAAAGCGACAACCCGATTCGCCATCTAAGAGCCAACAGGATCCATGAGATCGACATGCCGACGTTCCAGTTAATAAACAAGATAATAATCGATAATAGGTATCATTCACTAATCATCCCCGCAAAACATAAAAAAACATTTATGGACCTTGCTGCCGGACAGACGTCATAAGTCGCACGGCTGCTTGGGAGAGATCCTAGCATTTTGTATCTTTAAAAGAAAAAATTATGGATATCGACACCTGGATAAAAATCGGCGAAGGGGCAATTGCTGTTTTAGGAATTCTTTACGGACGCTATGAATATTTTCAGCGACACAAGTTAAAAGAAACCTTAAAAGTGCTTACCCAAGCATACCCTGGGGACGTGGCAAAGATTTACGAAAGCTGCCGCTGGGGATGGACAAATGTCCGGGACGCTATTCAGGTTATAGCAAGAATGCCCGATAGCCCAGAGAAAATCGAAGCTATTAAGTTTATAAGCAGCGCAATAGGTGATACAGCATCGAGTGAACGGATGTGCATAAATCTCTTCAACCAGCTTCTTACTCTTCAAAAAGCGCAGTTTGGCACTCGCGAACTTGTGCATCCCCAAAAGGCGACCCTTGCATTATGTATAGCAGAAGCGAAGAGCCAAGCTGAGAAAATGACAGTTGCTGAGTAATTACCATTTCGGGGCATATTAATTACAATCGCACGCCATCTATGGACGCAAAAATCAGTCATCTCTGCGACTCCCACAAGGGGATCATGCCGATCCGAGTATTACAGCATAACCTGATTTATGCCTTCGA
>CAIVKC010000028.1 GCA_903906365.1 uncultured Bacteroidota bacterium
CCCCGACTCATACCGGGACAGCGAAAGGGGAACCGTCTGGTCCGCCGAGCGCCAGGTCTTCATCACCTGCCCGTTACTGCCCAGCAGCCGGAAGGTCAGCACCCCGGAGGGCGCCTGATCAAATCCGATCACCACCTCCCAAGACGAGGGGTTGGGCAGCAGGTGGGCGCGCTTGTCCGCTGAAACCGGAGCAATGCCCGTGACCACCAGGTTAAAGGAATCGCTGGTAGCCGTGCAGCCCAGCGAATCGGTCACCCGGAGGGCATAGTAGCCCACCGCCAGCGGCTTATAGGTGGAAGCCGTCGCCCCGCCGATGGCCGAATCGGCCAGCAGCCACTGGTAGGATACCCCGGTGGACGTGGTGGAAAACTGGCTGCCGTTCCAGGAGATCGGGGGCTTGGGCAGGTTACACACCACGTGGTGGCTGGTATCCTTGCTGGTATATACATAATATTCCCCGGGCTGGAGGGTAATGGTATCGGTATGGCCGCTTTCCACCCGGGTGCCCGCGCTCAGATAGCTGGTCCAGGTACCCGCAAAAGGAAAGGCAACATATCCTGTCTGGGGCACAACATCAAAATTGCCCAGGACCACCACGGAGAGCGCCGTATCGGTCACCGTCAGGGTCTTGAAGGGGCCCGCCAGGCTATAACTGATGTTCGAAGAAGCAAAGGTGGTCTGATTGGCCGGGAGGTTACGCAGGGCAAAGAGCCGGGCGTATATATCATGCAATCCCTTTCTGGCACTGTTTTGCAGGTAATCCCATCGTATGGCCTTGTTGGACAGGCGGCAATTGGAATTGACGGTGCCATCCGGACAGGAGTTGATGGAATAATCATAACCCAGTTCGCCGAACTGCCACATCATTTTTGGCCCCGGCATCATGGCCCAGAAGGCGGCAGCCATCGCGTTTCTATTAAGCCCCGTAGCGGTATCTTTGATATTATAGGGTCCGCTGGCATTGCCATACTGTTCATTCTTATACATCAATCTTTCCTCATCATGGCTTTCCTGGTAGGTTACCAGGTTGGGTTTGGAATAACCCCTGTTGGTAAAGAGCCCGTAGCTGAGATCCCAGGAAGGATTGGAATAACTCATCGTGGCCTGGTTGAAGTTGGAGTTCATATTGCCCCAGGGCATCATTCCGTAATTGGCCTCCACGGTCTCCTCGGAATTATCGGCAAACATTTCCAAAATACAGTAGGCACCGGGGGAAACGCCCTGGATATGGTCATAGATGTTTTTCCAGGTCGCCACCCGGGAAGCGTCATAGTTGCCCCAGGCCGTGATATCGCAGTTATTGCCGGTGGCATCACAGGTCCTGGTCTGGGTAAAGCCCTTGGCGAGGTCCCAGCGGAAACCATCAATTTTATAGTTGGTCAGCCAGTAGCTGGTCACCCGGTTGCGGAAGGTGATGGTGGCCTGGCTCTGGTGGTTGAACTGGTAGCCCACATTGTATCCGTGGGTGGGATACTGGTTGAACCAGGGGCTGTTGGCCGCCGGAATATTGTTGACCCCGTCCCAGTACATTTTCACCATGGGTGAAGATCCGAAAGAATGGTTCATGACCATATCCATGATCACGGCCATACCCTGCTGGTGACAGGCGTCGATAAATTGCTTCAGGGCCGTTTCCGTACCATATACCTTATCGGGGGCAAAATAGAAATTAGGGTTATAACCCCAGCTGCTGGCGCCTTCAAAATTAGTGAAGGGCATCACCTCAATGGCATTCACGCCCAGTTTCTTGAGATATCCCAGGGTATCCATCAGGGTCTGCCAGTTGCCGGCCGCCAGGAAATCCCGCACTAGGAGTTCATAGATCACCAGGTTGGACTGAGGGGGTCTTGTGTAAGAGCTGGCCTGCCAGTTGTAGGCAGGTTTCCCCGTCTCCAGGACGGAGGCCAGGCTGCCGGAAGCCCCCGCCGGGAATGCCTTCAGGCCCGGGTAGGTGGCCGTCGGAATGGTTGGGTCCACGTCCTTGTCCAGCACCTTTTCGGTATTGTAATCTGCCAGGGTCAGGGTATCGTCCAATACATACTGGTAAGCATACTCTGTTCCCGATTTGAGCCCGTTGATCCGGAGCCAGAAATTATTGCTGTCCGGGGTCTGGTTCATCTGGTAGGCTGCCTGCTGGGTCCAGTTGTTGAAATCCCCTATGACCACGGCCCTTTTTTTATGCGGCGCATACAGGTTTAATATAACGCTGGTATCACCGGGCAGGTAATTGATCCCTTCAGTGACGCCGGCCGGCAGGGGAGCCACCACCACGGTGGAGGCTACATAGAACTGGATGGTATCGTTGTGCGCATTGGTCCCGTCGGAGGCCGTTGCCAGGATGACCTGGTTGCCCGTGGAATTGATCGTAAAGACGGCCTGCACGGAATCAGCATTAACGGCAGATGCCGCCAGGGTGCCATTGAAATACAGGTTCAGGGCAGCGGCTTTGTTGCTGGCATATTTTACGGTCAGCTGGCTGCCCAGTGTGGCATTGATGTTTTCCGGCAGTGCCTTGAACAGGGGCTGGAAAGGCGGCAGGATGAACCGGCCGGACAGCTGGGCGGTGTAAATGGGCAGGTACATGTCGGAGCCATCCGCATTGCGCTGCACGGCTGACCCGTTTCCGCTTCTAAACAGGATGGCTATTTTCAGGATGGTCTCACCGGCGGGCACCCCGTAATAGGCACGGATGCCCTGAATGGTGAACTGGTACTTATTAGCGCCCAGGTAGGTGGCTGCCAGCAGGGGGTTGGCCACATTAAAATTCTGGTTATACTTTACGTAACGCCAGTCGCTGTTGGAAGTGCTCAGGTTGGTAATGACCCCCGTATGGACATATACATCACTGGTCGGGCTGTAATTATAGAGGCCCTGGTTACCCTTTGAACAGTCGACTACGATACTGATGCTGCTGGTATCCTGCGGAAACAGCGGGGATACACTCAGCAACTGCCCCCGGGAGGCAGCAACAAACAGCAGGAAGGCGGAAAGGAAGTATAGCTTTTTCATGTTTACAACAATGTGGGTGAACCAATAGCCCGGGCGGCCCGGGGCCCCAATCAAAAAGAGGCGGAAGTGAATTCGCCTCTTTTTGATCTTATCCATGCGTTCTGACCGGTTATGTACAGGGCCGGTTTTTATTGGGAGGTCAGTGTATAGGTCCCCGTCAGGAAATTCACATCAATGAGGTAATTGCCACTGGATGAAGGCCCAGGAAAATTGGAAGAGGCATTTAATCCAAAAGCACCTCCATAGGGCGGCTGGGATCCGGTATTGGCGCAGGCATACTTATTATTCCAGTCTCCGGCTGCAGGCAGGAACAGGTAAGAGCCGCCGCTGTTGAGCGCCACCTTCAGCTGGAAATCCGCATTGCTCAACTGGGTGAATTGCTGCGAAGCGAGATTTACCGGCGTATTGGTCCAGCCACCAGGTGTCGCATCACCCACGATCCAGAGTCCGGTGGACAGGGAAGACGGGCTTGGGGTAACGGCCAGTGGCAACGTGGGTCCGCTGTAAGGGGTACAGCTGAAAGTGCCTGTCTGGAAATTCACGATCAGTTTATACCATCCGCTGCTGGCGGGGGCGGGAATGTTTTTGGGAAGGTCCTTGTCAAAGCTGCCGCCGGCGCCGAGCCCGGGCAGGCTGTTGTCTGCCACGGAATATTTGTGGTCCCAGTTGCCGTTGAGCGGCAGCAGCAGATAGGAATTGCCGCCGGTCATATTGAATATACCGCCAAAGGTCACCGAATCCAGCTGGGTCAGTTTCTGGTAAGGGGTATCCACCGGGTTGGACCAACCGGTTCCGGGTGCCGCACTGATGGCATCCCCGACAATATAGAGGTTCTGGGGTACCGGAACCTTGGGAGGTATCTTATAAGGGGTCATCGGAAGGGTCAGTACATTGGAAGTGTGCTGCTCATTGTTATTGGCGAAGGAGGAAATCAGCCTGACATCCACATTATAGGTCACGTTGAATGCAAATCCAAAGCCCAGCAGTACGTCATTTATTTGTTTGGCAGTGAAGGTTTGGGAAAGCTGACCCATCACCGTGAAGCTTACCGCTTTGGAAAAATTGCGTCCGGAAGAATCCATCTGAATCACATACTTTTCCGTGGAGGGATTGGTGGCATATTTTGGATCAGTCCAGGAAAAAGTGATGATATTGCTCAGTGAATCGGAGGGCGCGGCAGCTACCGCGTTGGCCGAACTGCTCAGGCTGGGCAGAATGCCGTTTGGATAGTAGGCATTTATTTCCTTTTTATCGCAGCTCCATAGTGCCACCGACAGCAACACCGCAGCGAAGAAGTATTTAAAAGTATATTTCATATAATTTTTTTAAAAATTATTTATTGTGGTGTAACCGTAAACTTCCCGGTTTGAAAATTCACGTCAATGACGTAGGTACCGGTAGTGGAAGGGGCAATACAGTTGTTTCCATTGAATACCAACGGGCCGCCGTTGGGATAGGTATCGCCGGTTGCCACGCTCCATTGCTGGCTCCAGGATCCATTGACGGCGATAAATTTATATTCCTGGCCTCCGATGAGTTTGGTGGTAATCTTGTATTCCGTGGGACTGACTTGCGTAAAAATCTGCGCATTGGCATCAGCCACCGGGTTGTTCCAGCTGCCTACGGCAGATCCCACGATGTACAGGGTGCCGCTTGCCGGCGGAGCCAGCACGGGGGGCGGGGCGTATGGGGTAACCGTAAAATTGAGGACCGAAGAGTTCAAAGGCAATTCATTGGTTGCCAGAAAAGCGGTTACACGTGCCTGGATCTGGTGAGGCTGGCCGGTACTGAGTGACATGCCGTTGGCCAGCATGCTGTTAAAAGCACCTTCCGTATAGCTCTTACTTAAGTCCGAGGCGATCGATACGGTCTGGAGAACCGGACTGCTGAAATTGCCGCCCAGGGT
Organism: uncultured Bacteroidota bacterium; assembly: GCA_903906365.1. Taxonomy (GTDB): domain Bacteria; phylum Bacteroidota; class Bacteroidia; order Chitinophagales; family Chitinophagaceae; genus Puia. Next base: position 4,916 of record CAIVKC010000028.1, read on the forward strand.
GTCTATATTCAGGTAATAGGTCACATTCAAAGAGGATATGCCATTGCTGAACTCATAATTGGGGTTGGTCCAGGAAAAGGTAACGGCATTTTTGGCCGAATCAGTAAAATGAAGCGGTATGGAATCGGTGGCCGAAGCACTGAGCACCGGGGCCGTGCCGCCGGTATAATAGACCGGATTGTCCTGCTTTTTGCAGGATGACAGCAGCAACAGACTGCATCCCGCCATGATGATGAATTTTCTGAAATATATTTTCATACGTCTTTTTTTTATCAGGTTTAAGTTAGTACCCCGGGTTTTGTTTCAGGTTAGGATTGGTGGACAGGTCGGTAGAGGGAATCGGATAGATGTTAAAATGGCTGTCAACCCCGGTTCCGCTCTGGACACCGCCCTTCCAGGCCCAGAGGTAGGAGTCGCTGGTAAATTCGCCAAACCGAATCAGATCGGTACGGCGGAAACATTCCCAGAACAGTTCGCGTCCTCTTTCGTTGAGTATAAAGTTTAAATTCAGGTCAGATGCCCCGATATTTCCGGAACTATTTCCATAGGCCCTGGTTCGAAGCTGGTTGATATAACCCAGCGCCAGGGTGGGATCTCCGCCTGTGCCCCCTTTCAGGGTGGACTCGGCATAGATCAGGTAGATTTCAGCCAGCCTGAACAGCGGGAAATCCACATCTGAAAATACCCCGGAAGGATCCGCATGCGGAGCAGGTCCGCCGCTGCGCGTTACGTTGCGGTATTTGGTAGAGGAGTATCCGTCGGTGGATACATCCAGCAGGCTGTTCATGTTTTTGTTCTGGCCATTGGTATAAAACTGGCCGCGCAGGTCGGCTGCGTCGAAGGTATTGACAAACTGCTGGGTGATGCGGATACAGTTCCAGGTTCCGTTGGTCCCTGAAATGCTGCCCGGCACACCGGCTGGACCATGCACCATGGTGGTGGTACCTCCGTAGGTCTGGGTATGTGTCCCGTCATAGGGAATGGTCAGGATGAACTCATCGGTATTAAGGTTATTATCAGCCAGCATCAGCTGGGTATAATCCGGGTGAATGGAGTAGCCTGCCCCAATGATTTTATTGCAATAGGTGATGGCATCCCCATACCTGGGGGTTTGCGTGTACACTTCTGCATTCAGGTACATGCGCGCCAGCAGTGCCCAGGCGGCACCCTGATCTGCCCTGCCGTATTCATTGGTCCTGACCGTTACCAGGTCCTTGTCAATGTCTTTGAGTTCTTTTTCGATATAATTAAAGAGGTCCTTGCGCTGGATCTGTTTGGGTATGATCGATCCGATGGCATTGCTGTCGGTTACAAAAGGCACATTTCCGAACAGGTCCATCAGCAGCCAGTATTGATAGGCCCTCAAAAAACGGGCTTCGGCCCTGTAATGACGGATGGAATCCACCGCGCTGCTGGGAAATCCCTTGCTGCTCAGGCTTGCATCGGAGGCCTGCCGGATAAATTCGTTACACAGGGTGATCTGGAAATAGGAGCGGTAATAGGCTCCTGCCACCGTCTGGTTGATGGAAGACCAGGCAAACTGGTGGATGCCCAGCGGATCAGTATTTCCATGGTAGGTCCAGCCAGCCTCATCGGTGGAAAGTTCCTGCAGGTACCACAAGCCGCGGAAAAAATCAGAATTTCCCTCATCGGAGAGTATCTGGGAGGGAATATCGGCACTTCCCGTACCACCCGTATTGCCGGTAAGGGCCATGGCCGCGTATACCTTTGCCAGGGATTCCTTGTATCCCAGGGAAGTGCTGTAAACCTTACCGCTGGTGATATCATTGGTGGGCTGAAGATCCAGTTTTTTGCAGGAACTCATGAAGGCAGCCAGCAGGACAGCAGACATGATTAATATATAGGAATTCTTTTTCATATTGTTGCGTTCGTTATGTATTAAAATTCAAAATTGAGTCCCAGTGAAGCGGTGCGTGGTCTTGGATACAGGTTATTATCCACCCCGCTGCTGATCTCCGGATCAAGCCCGGTGTATTTGGTGATCACAAATACATTCTGTACGATGGCACTCACCCTCAGACCGATCCGGCCGTTGCTGATCCTGCCGACATTGTAGCCGATGTTAAAATTATCCATTCTCAGGAATGAGGCATTTTGTATGTAATAATCGCTCAGCAGCTGCTGGTCGGTTGTTCCGGTAAAAAGGGTGGTCAGGTAATTGGCGGAAGCATTGCCCGGGATCTTCCCCAGTATCTGGTTGAGGCGGCCGTTGTTACTGTATATATTATTATATACATAATTTCCAAAGCTCGCCCTCAGTACAAATCCGGCGCTCCATTTCTTGTAGTTCACACTGGTACTAAATCCCAGGAACACTTTCGGGTCGGCCTGCTTGCCTTTGTATTTATCATTTTCATTAAAAATACCGTCCCGGTTTTTATCAACAAACAATCCTTCAATTGGTTGACCTGTTTTGGGGTCATAAATCTGTTTGTACAGGTAGAAGGTATTTTTCGGAGTGCCCACCGCATTGAGGAAGGCAAAGCCCTGTACCCCGTTTATATTGGTGGTCGGGAAACCGATATAGCTGGTATCCCCCGGAATGACCGTGAGGTTGGTGATGGTGTTTTTGTTATAGGTGACGTTGAAGCCCAGGTTCCATGTCAGGTCCTTGGTCTGGACTGGCACGGTATTGATACTGAACTCAACCCCCTTATTTTCCATATTGCCAACATTGGCCAGCACGTAGGCTGAGAAATTGGTTCCGGCCGGTTCGGGCACACTGTTTAAGAGGTCCTTGGTTTTTTTCAGGTAGAAATCCACACTACCGGTGATGCGGTTATCGGCAAAACCATAATCCAGGGCAATGTTGGAGGTCGCCGTCTGCTCCCATTTCAAATTGGGATTATACCCGGTCGGGCGGTAACCCTGGTAAAAGAAATTACCAAACTGGTAGGCTGCCGTGGAAGCACTTAAGGAATATACAGACTGGAAGGAGTAATTGGCAATGCCATCCTGTTGTCCTGTGATGCCGTATCCGAGTCTCAGTTTAAGGTCAGATACGAGCTTGCTGTTTTTCAGGAAAGATTCGTCCTTGACTTTCCAGGCAAAGGCAGCCGAAGGGAACATCCCCCAGCGGTTAGACGGGGAAAAACGGGAAGAACCGTCCCTGCGCAGGGTGGCTGTCAGCAGGTAGCGGTCGGAGAAGGTATACTTCAGGCGACCGAAATACGAGCGCAGGATATGCTCCGGCTTATCATAAGGAAAAGCGGGGTCTGAATTGGGCACCTTGGTTCCGTCGGCGTAATAGCTGGCATAATTATAAACGGTTGTCAGGTAGTCGTTGTAGGAATAACCCGCCACCACATCGATGTTGCTGTTGATGCTTTTGAGGTTTTTGGTATAGTTCAGGTAAAACTCAAAGAGCGTATTTGTCTTGGACTGTTTATAGTAATTATTGGCCCCGCCTTTTCCCCCGGCCACATAATTGCTGGCCGCACTGTCGGAAATAAAGGTGGTACCCGTTCCGGAGGATACATCATAACCCAGGTTCAGGTTGGCATGCAGTTCGGGCAGGAAATGGAACTTATAATCCAGCTGCAGGTTACCGATGCTTCTCTTTGGTTTGGCGCGGTTATAGGTTTCTTCCAGCAGACCCAGCGGGTTTCTGCCTGCGATATTACTCAGGCCGGTGGCTGAGGTCGGATCAAGCCATTCAAAATATCCGCCGAAACGGGGGCTTTTGGTGTATACGGACTGGGTGGGATCAAAACTCACTGCGGCGCCGATGGCCCCCTGGTTGGCAAAACGGGTGTTTTCCACACTTCCTTTCAGGTTCAGGTCCACTTTGAGGTGGTTGTCGAACAAGGTGGGATTCAGTACCAGGGCCAGGCTGGTCTTTTGCAGGTTATCGGTTTTGAGAATGCCGTCCTGGTTCTGGTATCCGGCGGAAATGCGGTAGGGCAGCTTTTTGACGCCCCCGCTGATACTGATATTATTGTCGGTTCCAATGCCGGTCTGGTAGATCTGGTCCTGCCAGTCCGTATTGGCATTTCCGAGCAGGGCCTTTTGGGTGGAATTTCCCAGCAGGTCCACAATGTTTCTAACGGTATTGCCATTGAGTACGTCCACCTTTTTGGTGATGGCGGATACCGAATTGACCGTATTGAAACTGATTTTCATGCCGCCACTCTGTCCTTTTTTGGTGGTAATCAGGATTACGCCATTGGAGGCGCGTGTGCCATAAATGGCTGCGGCCGAAGCGTCCTTTAATACTGAAAAGGATTCGATGTCATTGGGGTTGATAAAACTCAAAGGACTGGCTGCGCCCGGAATACCATCGTTGTCCAGGGGAACCCCGTCAAGAACGATGAGGGGATCGTTGCTGGCAATCAGTGAAGCGCCGCCCCGGATGCGGATGGTACTGCCTGAACCGGGGGACCCTCCATTGGAGATCACGGAGACTCCCGCGACTTTGCCGGCTATCAGCTGCTCCGGGGTGGTAATGGCCCCTTTCTGAAAGTCTTTGGCCGTGACGGTGGCCACCGAACCGGTCAGGTCTTTTTTACGGACGGAACCGTAACCAATTACAACGACCTCATTGAGGGCGGCGTTGTTGGCAGTCAGGGTAACCATCAGGTTGTCTCCTTTGATTCCCAGCTGCTGGGTACCATATCCCACCGAGGAAAAGACCAGGATGGTAGTCTGTGAGGGAACGCTTATGCGAAAGGTTCCGTCTGCTGCGGTCACGGTTCCTTTTTTGAGGCCTTTGGGAACGACCGATACCCCTTCTACGGGGGACCCGTCTTTGGCATCCGTGACCTTACCTGTAATTGTTCTGTTCTGGGAGAAGCCATAGGTGCCTGCCAGCAGCAGGACCAGAGGAAAGAGTATCCTCCAAAGCAATCGTTTTCTTTTCATATTAAGTGGCAGTTGTTATTTGGTGATTGATTATACATGATCAGCTGATAAACCAACCCATGTAATCGATTACAATATCCCTGTTTCTGTTTTGTTCCTACTTATCTACCCCGCTGCGTACCATCCCCCTTCAATTCCCAAGCGCTCCTACATCTTAAATTCCAAATGTGTAAAATGTACACAATATTTAGAAAAAAACTTTATCCTACCAAATTTTGTTAAATTTTTTTAACGAAAATTATCAAATCATCAAAACGGAAATCATAATCAATTGTAATTCAAAACAATACCAAGTCGGGTGCTTTGTGGGTCGGAAGCTGTCCCGGAGGATCATCAGGTAGCCAGTACTATCATAGACCATGACTGCCCCCAAATTGCTGCTTTCCATTTTAATAGCAGACCCATTTTTTTCCGGTGCCCCCGGGAATCCTCCGCTCCGCAAGGAGTATTGCCAGACCGGAAGTTTTGAGGATTCTGGTTTTTTTTCTAGCATTGCAGAACAAACGATTGCACCATTGGCTCCCAGAACCACCCTCTCCTGCATAGCAAAAGAGCTGAATTTAACGGCGGCTACCGTATCCAGGGCGCTCAATGACCACCCGAAAATAAGCGCCCATACCAAAGAGTCGGTGCTGCAGGCCGCCAAGCGCATGCACTACAAAAAAAACAGGATCGCTTCCTCGCTTCGTTCCGGCAAAAGCCATATGATCGGGGTAATCATACCAAGCACCCAGATGAATTTCTTCGGTTCGGTCGTCCATGGCATTGAAAGCATAGCCAATACCCGCGGAATAAACGTACTCATTGTTCAGTCCAATGAGCATTACCTGCAGGAAGTGCAGGGCATGGAAGCGCTGCAGGCAGCCCGGGTGGATGGCATCCTGGTGTCCATAGCCAAAGAAACCGTGGATTTCAGCCATTTCAGGGATGCGGAAAAAAGGGGGATCCCCCTGGTATTTTTCGACCGGAGCCATGATAACCTGGGAATTCCTTCGGTGGTCGTAGATGACTACAAGGGCGCCTTTCTGGCGACTGAAAACCTGATCAGACAGGGATACCGGCGCATAGCCCATATTGCCGGCCCCCAGCATGTCAAGGTCTGTCATGACCGGTTGATGGGTTATATGGCTGCCCTGCAGGCCAACCACCTCCCTTTCGAACCCTCCCTGGTCTTTGCCGGAGACATCACCCTGGAAGCAGGCAGACAGGCTGCCGGCTATTTTATGTCACTACCACATCCGCCAGATGCGGCCTTCGCCGTAGAGGACTTTTCGGCGCTGGGCCTGCTCAAGGGGATTAAGGAAATGGGCCTTGCCATCCCGGGGGAATTCGGGATCGTCGGTTTTGCCAATGAGGGCTTTGGCGAACACACCAGCCCATCCCTTTCCAGCATAGACCAGCAAACGGTTCTGATGGGAAAGGAAGCAGCTTCCCTGCTGCTGCAGCTGATCGATGAGCAGGGAAACGGACACAAAGCGTCTGCCCGTATCGTACTGGATCCCCTGCCCGTCTACAGGGAATCTTCCGGCAGAAAATACAATAGTTAGAACCAAATGGATTGCACATCCATTATAGATCCTACATAATAAGCATACCGGAAATATGAAAAGCAAATTAATATTACTGTTACTCCCCCTGGCCATCTGCCTGAGCGGGTCCTGCAAAAAATCAGCCAGCGGATCTACTCCCGTCCTTCCGCCGGCGGACACATCCTCTCCCCGCCAGTCCTTTTTTGCCAAAGGGGCTGACATCAGCTGGCTCACGCAGATGGAATCAGCCGGATATGCCTTCTACGACAGTACCGGAACCAAAAAAGACTGCCTGCAGCTGCTGCAGTCGCTGGGTTTCAACTCCATCCGGTTGCGCGCCTGGGTCAACCCGGCCGATGGCTGGTGCAATACCACGGACCTGCTTACCAAGGCACTTCGGGCAAAAGCGCTGGGCATGCGGATCATGATCGATTTTCATTATTCCGACCGGTGGGCAGATCCGGGCCACCAGTTCAAGCCCCAGGCCTGGTCGGCCCTTACGGGGGATTCCCTGAGTGCGGCCATTTACCAATATACCTACCGGGTCATGGATTCCCTGAAAAGCGCCGGCATCCTGCCGGACTGGGTGCAGGTGGGAAATGAGACCAATGACGGTATGCTCTGGGAGGACGGACGTGCCTCCACCCATATGGCGGCCTTTGCTGCCCTGGTCCAGGCCGGTTACCGTGCCGTAAAAGCGGTCAGTGATTCGAGCCGCGTTATCGTGCATATCTCCAACGGTTACGACAATACGCTGTTCCGCTGGATCTTTGATGGCCTGCGGGCAGCCGGGGCCCATTGGGATATCATCGGTATGTCCCTATACCCTTCCACGGGCGGATGGTCCGGCGTGGACGCTAGCTGCCTGGCCAACATGCTCGATATGGTTTCCCGTTACAGCACACCGGTGATGATCTGCGAGGTCGGCATGGATGTCACCCAGCCCGATATTACCAGGTCCTTTCTGGAGGACATACTCAAAAAGACCCGGTCGGTACCCGGGGAAAACGGCCTGGGGGTATTCTACTGGGAGCCCGAGTCTTATAATAACTGGCAGGGGTATACGCTGGGCGCTTTTGATAACAATGGCAGGCCGACCTCCGCCCTGAACGCCTTTCGGCCTTAAAACCCTGAGACCCTGTTGGTGTAAACGGTCATTTCCATAAAACGCCTTTCATATGACTTACCGAACCCTCCTTTTATGGGTACTGCTTGTTGGCTGTTTATTACCACCTGCCAGCGCGCAGCCTGCCCGCATATCCTTTGACGGAGACTGGAAATTTTCCCTGGGCAATGCCGGTGATCCTTCGCGTGATTTCAACTACGGGATTGCCAATATCTTTTCCAAATCCGGTGCGCAGTCCCATACCGCCCTGGACCTGGATTTTGAAGACAGCAGCTGGCAGCGGGTGCAGCTGCCCCATGACTGGGCAGAGGAACTGCCTTTTGTCAATTCCACAAATCCCGATGTCATGGCGCACGGTTACAGGCCGGTGGGCGGACTCTTTCCCCAGACCAGCATAGGCTGGTACCGAAAGAAATTCATAGTCCCGGCCCAGGATTCAGCCAAACGCACGGAACTGGTTTTTGACGGTATCTTCCGCAACGCCTCGGTCTGGATCAACGGCTTTTATTTGGGCAATAACCTGAGCGGGTACCTGGGGGTCTCCTATGACCTGAGCGACTACCTGCATTATGGAAAAGAAAACCTGGTGGTAGTGCGCGTGGATGCCACCCAGTATGAGGGATGGTTCTATGAAGGAGCGGGAATCTATCGCCATGCCTGGCTGGAGGTGCATCCGCCCGTCCATATCGTGCAGGACGGTGTCTTTGTTCACAGTGCCCTGCGCGGAACTGGCGCGCTGGTCACCGTGGAAACCACGCTCACCAACCAAGGACTCCGCAAATCTGCCTGCAGTCTGAAAACCCTGCTACTGGAACGCGGGGGCCGCCTGTGCGGGGAGGCTGTCCCCCGGTCCCTGATCCTGGAACCCAATGAAACCCGGACCGTCATAGAGCAAATCTTCCTACATCATCCACGCCTTTGGTCTACCGGGGACCCCTACCTCTACCGGGTCATGCCGGTGGTGGAACAACAGGGTCGCAGCACCGACTCAAAGGTCCTGCGCACCGGGATACGTACCATTGAGGTAAGGCCGGACGGCGTTTTTGTCAACGGCCGATACGAAAAGATACAAGGGGTCAATTGTCACCAGGACCATGGCGGCCTGGGCAGCGCCCTGCCTGATTATCTGCAGTACTACCGTATAGGCCTGCTTCGGGACATGGGTGTCAATGCCTACCGCACGAGTCACCACGCCCCCACGCCCGAATTGCTGGATGCCTGTGACAGCCTGGGGGTGCTGGTGCTCGATGAACAGCGCCTGCTCAACAGCAGCCCTGAATACATCAGCCAGTTCGAGCGGCTCATTAAAAGAGATCGCTCCAGGGCCTGTGTGTTCCTGTGGTCCATCGGCAATGAGGAAGGCTGGGTCCAGACCACCCCGCAGGGTAAAAAGATCGCCCAACGCCTGCTCAGTCTGCAAAAGCAGTGGGACCCCACCCGGACAAGCACCTATGCGGCGGATTTGGGCAATGTGGCTAAGGGCATCAATGAGGTCATCCCGGTGAGGGGATTCAATTACCGGATCGGGTCTGTCGATGCTTATCACAGGGACCATCCAGGACAGCCGGTCATCGGTACCGAGATGGGTTCCACAGTCACCACCAGGGGTATCTATGTAAAAGACTCCCTGCGCTGCTACCTGCCCGATGAAGACATCACCGCGCCCTGGTGGGCCAATACGGCCGAGCAATGGTGGTCCCTGGCCTCGCGAAGGCCCTGGTGGTCGGGCGGTTTTGTGTGGACGGGATTTGATTACCGGGGAGAACCCACCCCTTTTGGATGGCCCAATATCAACTCCCATTTCGGAGTCATGGACATCTGCGGCTTCCCCAAAAACATCTATTACTATTACCAGTCCTGGTGGACCGACCGGGATGTACTCCATATTTCCCCGCACTGGAACTGGCCTGGAAAGGAGGGGCAGCCCGTGAATGTCTGGGTCAACTCCAATGCGGACCGGGTGGAATTATTCTTAAACGGAAAAAGCTTCGGGCAAAAGGATATGCCCAGGGACAGTCACCTGGAATGGTCGGTACCCTATGAACCTGGCACCCTGCTGGCAGTGGCCTATAAAAAAGGCAGGGTCCTGCGCAGCAGCGTGGAGACCACCGGTCCGGCCACCGAACTGGTCCTGTCCCCTTCCCGGACTACCATGCTGGCGGATGGACGGGATGCCTGCGTGATCAATATCCATGCTATTGACAGGCAGGGACGCGACGTGCCGGATGCAGACAACCTGGTGCGTTTCATCATCCGGGGTGAAGCCAGGGTCATCGGGCTGTCCAATGGCGACCCCAGCAGCCATGAATCCGATAAGCCCCATGACCTGCAGGCCACCCGCCGGCTCTTCAATGGCCGCTGCCAGCTGATTCTCAAGGCCGGGATGCTGGCTTCCGGCATCCATGTGGAAGCCACCTCAGACGGACTGACCCCGGGAGCTACCGACCTGTTCACTATACCGCCGCCCCCCAACCCCCACCGGGTGACCCCGCCGCTCCATGCCCGGGTCAAGGCCTCCCGGGGCCATCCATCCACAGGGAAGATACTGGGTGCAGATATCTCCTTTTTGCCCGAGCTGGAGCACAGGGGCATGAAATTCTATGACAGCGGTCAACAAAAAGATGCCCTGGAAATATTAAAGGCACATGGGTTCAATTATATCCGGCTTCGCATCTTCCATGATCCTTCCACGGACAGCGGGTACTCCCCGCACCGGGGTTTTTGCGATCTTTCCCATACGCTGGCTATGGCAAAAAGGATCCGGGCGGCCCACATGAAATTCCTGCTTGATTTTCATTACAGCGACTACTGGGCCGATCCGGGCAAACAGCGCAAGCCCCGTGCCTGGGAGGGTCTTTCCTTTGAGCAAATGAAGGATTCCGTCTATGCCTATACCAGGCAGGTAATGGAAGCATGCCTCCAGGCAGGCACCCCTCCGGACATGGTGCAGGTTGGCAATGAGATCAACCACGGGATACTTTGGCCGGAAGGCCATGTGAGCCATATGGACAGCCTGGCCAACCTGCTCTATGCCGCCATCCTGGGAGTCCGCGCCGTGGTACCGGGGACAGCCATAATGATACACCTGGCACTGGGAGGCCAGCATGATGAGGCCCGTTTCTTCCTGGATAACCTGTGTTCCCGCGCCGTACCCTTTGACATCATCGGCCTGTCCTATTACCCGCGCTGGCATGGATCTACCGAAGATCTGGCCAGTAATATGCGTGACCTTGCCAATCATTATCAGAAGGACCTGGTGGTGGTGGAATATTCTGCCTGCAAGGAACAGGTCAATGCACTGGCCTTCAACCTGCCTGAGTCAAGGGGGCTGGGCACTTTTATCTGGGAACCCCTCAATACATGGGAAAAGATTTTTGATCAAAACGGACAGGCCAATTCACTGATGGCCCTCTACGATGATATCAGCAAAAAATACCTTAAGCGACGCTAGCGCTCCCTAAAAATCAATCCCGAACCATTTCTTACGCTCTTTTTTCTGGTATTTTTCATAATTAAACCGGTAGAGTTTCCCCGGACGGTGAGGCACGTTGGCTTCAAATTCCCCCGTGTCTTCCAGCAGGCCCATGGTGAAGAACTTCTTGCGGAAATTCCGGCGATCGAGTTTCACGTCCAGGATGGCTTCATAAAGGTTCTGCAATTCCCTTAAGGAAAAGGTTTTGGGAAGCAGGCTGAATCCCAGCGGGTGTTCCTGTATCCTTTTTTGCAGCCATTCGTAACAAAGACTGAGTATTTTCCGGTGATCAAAGGCCATTTCCTTTAGGGTGGACACTTTGTGCCAGTGGAGTTCGTTGTCATGAATCTTCAACTGATGATGCTGGATATTGATGAGGGAACAGTAGGCAATGGTAACCACCCTGGCCGCCGGATGGCGGTTGGCCTCCCCGAATGCTTTGACCTGCTCGAGGTACACATCGTTGAGGCCCGTCCTTTCCTTCAGGATGCGATAGGCCGCTTCCCTGAGATCCTCGTGGTTATTGACCAGGTCTCCCAGCAGGGACCACTTGTCACGGAACTTTTCCAAATCCGATTTGATGAGCAGCACCTTGAGCTCGTTTTCGTCAAAACCAAAAATCACGCAGTCTACAGAAATGCCAATGATTCCATCGCTTTCTAACTGTTTTAAAATAGTTTTAATATTTTTCTGCCTAGTAGTCAAAGCATTATCTGCAACCATCGTAATACATTTGTTTGTTTTCCAAAGCCCATGAAATTACGAATTTAATACTTGGCTGAAATTTTTTGCAACTATTTTTTACGCAGGCGCCCTCATAAGATTCCCTTTTTATAGGGTTGGTTCGCTTAATTTTACCCTAACAAATACTTTTCCATGTATTCCCCCGAACAAACCCGCCAGCTGCAGAAACAGACCAATGAACTCCTGGAAAAAGCCCATGCCCATGCCCTGCATCCGGGGGACGCATACCGCCTGCAGGAGGTGCTGCGGTTTCACGAGTACCGCTATTACCTGCTCAACGATCCGCTGATCTCCGACGCGCAATATGACCTGCTCTATAAGGAGCTGGAAAAACTGGAGCAAGCCCACCCCGAGCTGGTGACCAGGGACTCCCCCACCCAGCGGGTGGCCAAAGGACTCACCAAGGATTTCCCCACCGTTCAGCACCTGGTGCCCATGCTCTCGCTGGAGAATTCCTATGATGCAGACGACCTGCTGGACTGGGACAGGAAGGCCAGGGAACTGACCGGGCTGCAGGAAATCGAATACTGCATAGAGCCCAAATTTGACGGGGCCAGCATTTCCCTGATCTATGAAAATGACCTGCTGGTGCGGGGGGCTACCCGCGGGGACGGCGTGGCCGGCGATGACATTACCACCAATATCCGCCAGATCCGTTCGGTCCCGCTTTCCGCCCGATTTTCCGAGTACGGCATTCAGCAAATCGAAATCCGGGGTGAGGTCCTGATGACCAAAAAGAATTTCAAAAAATACAATGACCAGCTGGCCGAGCAGAACCTGCCGCCCCTGGCCAATCCCCGCAACGCCGCGGCAGGCACCCTGCGCATCAAGGACCCCCGGGAAGTCAGCCGCAGGAACCTGGAAGCCTTCCTCTACCATGTGAGTTATTTTGTGAGTCCGCGCGGACAGCATGCGGATCCCATTGTGCAGACCCACAGCGGCAACCTGGAAATGCTCTGGAACCTGGGTTTTCGAAGCCCCCAGCAGGAAAAAAAACTCTTCAGCGGCATCGGCAAAGTCATTGATTATTGCCACCAGTTCGAAAAGGAACGCGATGGCCTCCCCTATGAGATCGACGGCTTGGTCATCAAAGTCAATGACATCGCCCTGCAGGACCGCATGGGTATGACCACCCACCACCCGCGCTGGGCCATTGCCTTCAAATTCAAGGCAAGGCAGGCCACCACGCACCTGCGGGCCGTGGAATTCCAGGTCGGAAGGACCGGGGCGATCACCCCGGTAGCCAAACTGGACCCGGTTTTCATCAGCGGAGTCACTGTCTCCAGCATTTCGGTACATAACGAAGACTATATCCGGGAAAAAGACCTCAAGATCGGCGACAGCGTGCTCATTGAAAGGGCCGGCGATGTGATCCCGCAGATCGTCAAATCCATGCCCGAACTGCGTGACGGTTCTGAAATAACAATCCGCTTTCCCAAACACTGTCCCGTCTGTCACAGCACCCTTTCCAAGGAAGAGGATGAAGCCGTATGGCGTTGCGTCAACATCGAATGCCCGGCCCAGGTGGTGGAGCGCATCATCCATTTTACCAGCAAGGATGCCATGGATATCCGCAGTTTTGGGGAAGCCAACGTACGCAGGTTCTATGATCTGGGCCTGCTCAAAGACATTCCCGGCATCTACCGGCTGCCTTTCGAGCGGATCAGCCAGTTGGAAGGCTTTAAGGAAAAAAGCGTCAACAACCTGCGGACAGCCATCGAAGAATCCAAGAAGCAGCCCCTGCACCGGCTCATTTATGCATTGGGTATCCGCTTTGTCGGCGAAACCACGGCCAAAGTGCTAGCCGCTTCCATCGATTACCTGCCCGATTTCAGGAAGCTTACCATGGAAGAACTGGAGAACCTCGAAGATGTCGGACCCAAAGTAGCAGGAAGTATCCACCGGTTTTTCCATACCGAAGGAAACCTGCATATGCTGGAGGAACTCGAAAAGCTGGGGCTAAACCTGAAAAGCGACAAATCGGCCATGGTGGCCGGTGGTAACCTGCACGGTCAGACGTTCCTTTTCACCGGCACCCTGGTGCAGCTCAAGCGGAGCCAGGCGGAAGAAATGGTGGAAAAAAACGGGGGTAAACTACTTTATTCCGTCAGCAGCAACCTCAATTACCTGGTCGTCGGGGAGGATGCCGGCTCCAAACTGGAGAAAGCCAAAAAAATTCCTTCCATCCGCATCCTGTCAGAAACGGAGTTTCTGCAGCTCATAAACGGATAGGAATATTTCATCATATTATGGGTTATTCGGTTTTGTTTTTCGTAACTTTAGTAAAATTGCTTGGTCATGATAAAAAAAATCCCCGGCGAAACCTGGAAGCCACTGGAGTTTCCAGGATGGAAATTACTCCGCAAGAAATACGCTCTCTCCTCCCTGGGCCGTGTTTCCAGTTATTCAGAAAACATCCATGCTGACGGCAAACTGCTCAGCGGGTCCCTGACCACCGGTTACAAGACCCTGAACCTTCACCGGCCGGGAAACAACGGTACGCTGTACATCCACCGGGAAATAGCCCGGCTTTTCCTGAAAAAGGCCTCGCCCAGACACAAGTACGTGATTCATCTCAATCACAACAAGCTGGACAATGCGGCCAAAAACCTGAAATGGGCGACCCCGGCTGAAATGATCGAACACCAGCAGTTGAGCCCGGCCAAAATTCAATACAAGAAGATACAGGCCAACCGGACTGTCGGTCTCAAACTCACAGCGACCGATGTGCGGCATATCAAAAAAGCGCTGGGCAGCAAAAATCGCCAGATCACCATCAAACAGCTGGCAGAAAAATACGATGTCAGTGAGATGACGATGTACCGCATCAAAAGCGGAGAAAACTGGGGAAGGATCAAATAATTCTTTAACAGACCGTTCCAAACATTATTAAATAAAAAAGGAGCCTGTACCACAGGGGTTCCTTTTTTACAGGTATGCTGTATCCCTAAATCGCCATCCGACATGCTGCAAGCTTCCACCCTCAAATTCCTGCGTGACCTGAAAAAAAACAACAACAGGCCCTGGTTCGAGGCCCACCGCCCCCAATATGAGGCAGCCAGGGCTGACTTTGAAGCCTTCATCCAACAAGTCATCGACAAACATGGCCTTAAGGATGCCGGAATTGCCGGGCAAAAGGCCAGGCAGGACATGTTCCGCATCAACCGGGATGTGCGCTTCTCCAAGGACAAATCACCATACAAAACCAACCTGGGGGCATCGATGAACCCGGGGGGTAAAAAATCGGTGCTGGCCGGCTATTATTTTCATTGCGAGCCAGGGGCTTCCTTTACAGGCGGGGGTATCTGGCTTCCCATGCCGCCGGAATTAAAAAAAGTGCGGCAGGAAATCGATTACTGCTTTGATGAGTTCCGCGGCATTGTCCAGTCCAGGAAATTCAAGGCCTTCTACGGAGACCTCTACAAGGGGGAGGATATCAGCCTGAGCAAAGTGCCGCAGGGATTTGAAAAGGATCATCCGGCCGGTGAGTACCTCAAACTCAAGAGCTTTATTGCCATGAAGCCGCTCCCGGATGAGGAGCTGACCTCCCAGGGCCTCATAAAACTGGTCACCCGTTCTTTTGAGATTCTGCAGCCGCTGGTGGCCTTCATTAACCGGGCCGTGGCCGGTTAACAAAAAACAAAGGGCCGGACAGTGTTATCCGAACCCTTTTTAAAAAAACCCATCGCTACAACAAACCTTTTTGAAGCAGGTATTCTGCTATCTGGACCGCATTGGTGGCTGCCCCTTTGCGGAGATTATCGCTGACAATCCACATATTGAGGGTACGGGGCTGGGATTCATCGCGGCGGAGCCTGCCGACAAATACGTCGTCTTTTTCATGCGCATCCTTGGGCATGGGATATTGCTGGGTGGCTGGATCATCGACCAATACCACGCCCGGAGCCGTGGCGAGCAGCTGCCTGACTTCGGCCAGGTCAAAATCCTGTTCAAACTCCACATTCACCGATTCGGAATGACCGCCCATAACCGGGATTCTCACCGTGGTGGCGGTCACCCGGATGGAATCATCCCGCATGATTTTTTTGGTTTCATTGACCATTTTCATTTCCTCTTTGGTATAGCCGTTATCCAGGAAGGAATCGATCTGGGGAATCACGTTGAGATCTATTGGGTATTTATAGGCCATATCCCCCTGAATGCCCCTGCGCTCGTTGAGCAGCTGGGTGACGGCTTTGACCCCGGTGCCGGTGACGCTCTGGTAGGTGGATACTACGATTCTTTGGATCCGGTAGCGGCTGTGCAGGGGCTGGAGGGCGACCACCATCTGAATGGTAGAACAGTTGGGATTGGCAATGATTTTGTCGGCTGCAGTCAGGGCATCGGCATTTATTTCGGGCACTACCAGCTTTTTGGTGGGATCCATCCTCCAGGCAGAGGAATTGTCGATCACCGTGATGCCGGCGGCGGCGAAACGGGGAGCCAGCTCCAGGGAAGTGCTTCCTCCGGCTGAGAACAGGGCCACGGCCGGTTTTGCAGCGATGGCGGTTTCAGCGCTGACCACCGGGTATTTCTTTCCCTTGAATTCAATTTCTTTGCCCACTGACTTTTCAGAGGCTACGGCGATGAGTTCACTGACCGGAAAATTCCTTTCTGCAAGAACCTGTAACATTTTGGTGCCGACCAGACCGGTAGCTCCCACGACTGCAACTTTCATTTGTTATTATTTTTTGGGTTAAAAACTAAAAGCCTTCCCTGATCAGGGAAGGCTTTCATTATTTTGGCATACAAAACAATCATGCGGCTTCCCGGGTGAGGAACTGCTTGCAGGTCTGCTTTATATTTTTAATAGCCGTATTCATTTCGGGCGCAAAAATAGGAGAGAAACAAATGTTCCCCAAATTTTTTTCCATGGCCTCATACCAGGGAGATGTCGAAATTGACCAGTTCCACGAACTGCCGGATTCTTTCATCGATATCGGGCCGGCTGATCTCCCGCAGGCGCTGGGTGCCGAATTTTTCCACACAAAAGGAAGCCATCGCTGAGCCCACGATGATGGCCGTCTTCATGTTTTCAAAGGAGATATCCTTTGTCCTGGCCAGGTGGCCGATGAATCCTCCGGCGAACGTATCTCCTGCGCCGGTGGGATCAAAAACCTCTTCGAGGGGAAGGGCCGGTGCAAAAAAGACATGGTTGCCGTGAAAAAGCAGGGCGCCGTGCTCCCCTTTCTTGATGATCAGAAAGCGGGGGCCCATCCGGGTAATAACGGCTGCCGCTTTCACCAGGGAATATTCCCCGCTGAGCTGGCGGGCTTCAGAGTCATTCACCAGCAGAACATCCACTTTGGCGAGCACTTTTTTAAGATCTTCCAGGGCGATGTCCATCCAGAAATTCATGGTATCAATCACGATGAGCTTGGGTTTGTGCCGGAGCTGGTCGATGACACTGAGCTGCACGGAGGGGGCCAGGTTACCCAGCATCAGGAATTCGCAGTCTTGGTAGCTCTCCGGAACCACGGGCTGGAAAGTTCCCAGCACGTTGAGTTCTGTGACCAGGGTATCCCGGGTGTTCATATCCATATGGTAGCGGCCTGCCCAGTAAAAGGACTTCTCATCCTTTTTGACCTGAACCCCTTCCAGGTTGACGCCGCGGGCGGAGAGGGCGTCCAGTTCGCCGGCGGGAAAATCCCCGCCTACCACCGATATCTGGTTAACGGGCGTAAAATTACTGGCACACCAGGCAATATATGTGGCTGCGCCGCCTACGATCTTATCACTTTTTCCAAAAGGGGTTTCGATATCATCGAAGGCCATGGACCCCACTACTGTTAATGACATATGTTTGTTTTTTTAAAAATCGCACAAACCTACATGAATTTTAGCTGAAAACAGGCTTCTGAAGAATCCGGCTGATCAAAATAGCGCCTGCCGCTCCCTGGTTTTTGATTAATTTTGGGACAACCCATGGCAAAGATTCAAAGCAAAAAAAACAGCTCTAAAAAAGAAATCATCATCGAGAAGGCGGCCAGGCTTTTCCGTGAAAAAGGCTTTGGCGCAGCCTCCATGCGCGACCTGGCCGAAGTGGTGGGCGTGGAAGCGGCCAGCCTCTACAACCATATCCAGTCCAAGGCGGAAATCCTGCAGGCCATCTGTTTCAAGGCGGCCAACGAATTCATATCCCATCTGGAATCCGTGGAAGCCAGTTCCGAATCCACGCTCAAAAAAATGGAGACCATCATCCGTTTCCATATTCATATGATGCTCGATCATTATGAATATGTTTATATCTCCGATCACGAATGGAGACACCTGCCCGAACCCTACCTGTCCAATTTCCTCAACCAGCGCCGCTCCTACCGCAAGAGGCTGGGTGATATCATCTCCGAAGGCATCCACAAAAATGAAATGAAGCAGATCGACCCCTATGTGGCCGTACTGACCATCCTGTCTGCAGTCAGCGGCATCGAATCCTGGCAGCGGTCACGCAAAAGCACCAGCGCCGATGTGCTTGAATCCAGTATGGTCAAATACCTGATCGAGGGCCTGAAAAAATAAGGCCCCTGACGGGGCCTCTGTACAATCTTATGGGAAGTCCGTTGACCGGAACGCCTATTGCAGCACCAGGGTAGCCATGGAATGGGGCCTGGCCGTCAGGGCGGCTGCCTGGCCAGATATCCATAGTTTGTAGGGTATTTTCAGGGAAGACTGGTTCATCACTTCCACGATCACCCGACCATCCTGATTCACAAAAGCCGTGGTGAGCAGCGGACTGCGGCTGGCGGCGCTGGAAATCCTTCTGGCTCCCGGACGTATGAATTTGGAAAAATGTCCGATATAATAAAAGGCGTTGGTGTAAATGAGCTGACCGGTCCTGGTATCGGCATGCACAGGCGCGAAACAAAAATTCTGCACATGGTTGGGGCCGCCTGTTTCATCCAGCAGGATATTCCAGTCCGTCCAGCCCACCGTTCCGTTATTGAAATCATGGATCATGGTCCTGCCGTAGCGCTCGCCCAGCTGCCAGCTGCGGATACTATCCATGCGGAAGGGACCATTGCATCCTTCCGTAAAGACCAGGTTCTTATCGGGGAAGGATTCCTGCACCCTTTTAATATTTTCAAACATCTGCGTACCCCCGCTCCAGTCCTCATACCAGTGAAAAGCCACACCCCAGGCGTATTTGGCCGCTTCGGGGTCTGACAGAATCGTGCTGGCCTGCTGGTAGATCAGGTCTCGATTATGGTCCCAAACCATGATCTTCCGGTCTCCCAGCCCTTCCTTTTGGAGGGTGGGTCCCAGGAAGCCTTTGAGAAAATCCCTTTCATCGGTGGCCGAATACACGCAGGATTCCCATTTCTGGGTAGCCATGGGTTCGTTCTGCATGGTCAGGCCCCAAATGGGGATGCCCAGCCCTTCATAGGCCCGGATGAATTTGACAAAATAATTGGCCCAGGACTGGTAGTAGGCCGGCAGGAGCTTGCCGCCATGCAGCATGTCGTGATTTGTCTTCATCCAGGAAGGAGGGCTCCAGGGACTGCCAAACAGGGTGAGCCTGCCGCCTGCGGCGGCAATGGCCGACTGGATGAAGGGAATGCGGTATTTTTTATCATGGTCCACGCTGAAGGTCTTCAGCGAACTGTCATTGTCCTGCACATAGGTGTAGCTGTCACTGGAAAAATCGCAGCTCTGGATATTGGTGCGGGCCAGCGTGTAGCCAATTCCCTTCACCGTATCATAGTAGGAGGCCAGCAGCTCCTGCTGCTTTTCCTTAGGCAGCCTGGCATAGGTCTCCGCCGAAGCGTCCGTAAGGGCGCCTCCGATACCCAGCAGGGTTTGAAAGCTCCGGGAGGGATCTACAAACACACAGACATCCGTTTCCAGGGGCTGGGGCATCTGGGTGAAGCCCAGGGTATCGGTAAGGGTCAAGCGCAACTCGCTGCTGTCGGCCGTGGTATATACCATTACTTTTTTTCCCGCTGCAGAAAAGCCCTCCCGGCTCACCGGGGAGGAATCAGGCGCGTGGCCAGGCTGCTGGCAGCAAAACAGGGAAATCAGGCCGGCACCAAGGAATATTTTTTTCATATAGCTTATTTTGAATAGATACAATCCTATAGGGAACCCCTATCCTTATTTTCACGCGCCCCTTTAAAATACAAAGGTCGCCACCGCACCGCCCTGCAGGGTGGGGGTCACCCATTTCCCGTTGATGCTCAGGTTAAAGGCGGCCGCTGAGGTTCCGTCATTTTCCACAATCAGCACTTTTTGACCCGAAGGTGTCTTAAAGGCCACATTCTGCAGGTTGCCGGCAATATTGGTACCGATATGCACCGAGCCGGCGGGAACAAATTTGGAAGCATGGGCAATGATATAATAGGCCACATTGCGGCTGATGGTACCACCCAGGGTAAGGGCCCCCTTGCAGGTGGTGCATCCGCCGGGCGTGTGCGGCCCGTAGGAGGGGTCATTGGCCAGGTTCCATTCCAGGGCGGTGCAGCTCCAGTTCCTGGCAGAGCCAATGACCACATTTTTCACGTGCCACTGCAGGTCCCCGGCAAAGTCCCCGGTGGAGGCCGTATACTGTTCGGTAAAATAGAGCTTCTTATCCGGATAGGCATTGTGCACTTCGCTCAGCGCGCTGATGTCCCCGGCATATAAATGAAAGGCCGATCCATAGACATAAGGCGCTGCGGCCGGATCGGAAAGGATGGTGATCGGATATCCGGGCTGGTCACAGTTGTGATCGTAGACAATGATATGGGTGGACAGGCCGGCAGCGGCAAAGGCCGGTCCCAGGCTGTTTTTAATGAAATCGGCCTGCTGGGAGGCGGTCATCGTCAGGCTGGGGTTGTTGGAGGGGTTAAGCGGTTCATTTTGCGGGGTGACCGCCTGGATGGTAATCCCTTCGGCCTGCATCTGCTGGATGTATTTGACAAAATACTGCGCATAGGCGTTATAGTAAATGGGCTGCAGGATACCGCCCGAACTGCTGCCATTGTCCTTCATCCATACCGGCGCACTCCAGGGGGTCGCAATGATCCGGATGGACGGGTTGATGGCCAGAATGTCTTTGAGCAGCGGAATCAGGTCCGTCCTGTCGGGGTCGAGGCTGAAGTGAACCAGCCCGGTGTCGGTCTGGCCGGAGGGCATGTCATCGTAACTGAACACAGAAGCGCTCAGGTCGGAAGCCCCGATGCTGAGACGCAGGTAACTCACCGAAATGGAATTGCTGTCGGAGCCGAACAGTTCCTTCAGCAGGGCGGCCCTGTCTGCGGAAGCCAGCTGATTGATCAGGGTCGCGCTGCCGCCCGTCAGCGTATAGCCGAAACCATCCATGGTCTGCAGCAAGGAAGCCGTATCAATGTAAATAAAGGGGTAGCCGTTGGAAACGGT
Organism: uncultured Bacteroidota bacterium; assembly: GCA_903906365.1. Classification (GTDB taxonomy): domain Bacteria; phylum Bacteroidota; class Bacteroidia; order Chitinophagales; family Chitinophagaceae; genus Puia. The sequence goes on from CAIVKC010000028.1 coordinate 26,019, forward strand.
ATCAAAATGAAGCACGGTGGTCTGCTTTTGAAGCAGGATTTGCTGGCCCGGGCTGGTAAGCCACCAGCTCACATCGTTGGTGAGCAGGGGTGGCGGCGGATTGGTTGGGCTGGTGCCGCCTGCACTGGATTTTTTGGAGCAGCTAAAAAAAACCAGGAGCATGGACCAGGCTAGCAGCCGCAACATACGGCGCGTAAACCCGGTGCGGCCGGCGGCCGCGCTGCTGTCACTTGGGGGAAAATAAGGCGGCCTGTTCATACCGGTCGGGATTTATTTTAATGTATTTGAATACTAAAATTATTCAATCCCGGCCATACCGGAATGATTCCTGCAAAATTGTTCTGGTGTTCACCCCGGGGCCGCCTGGGGCAGGTCGGTTTTGATAATATCGTACCTTGTACAAAATATCACCGATGTCTTCCATCCTTTTTGAAATCAGACAGGGAGTCGGGCTGATCACCTTCAACAGGCCGGAAAAATACAATGCCTTTAACCGGGAAATGGCCCTGATGTTACAGGAATTGCTTGACCTCTGCGCCCAGGAAAAAAACGTGCGCGCCGTATGCCTGACGGGAAGCGGCCGGGCTTTCTCTGCCGGCCAGGATCTGGGTGAGCTGACGGGCGGGGATGCGCCGGGATTTGACAGGATCCTTTCGGAGCATTACAACCCGGTGGTAAGCCGGATACGCAGGCTGGAAAAACCCGTGCTCTCGGCGGTCAACGGAGTGGCCGCTGGGGCCGGGGCCAATATCGCGCTATGCTGCGATGTGGTGGTGGCCGCGGCTTCCGCGGTGTTTATCCAGGCTTTTTCCAAAATCGGACTGATCCCTGATTCCGGAGGCACCTTTACCCTGCCCCGTCTGGTCGGATTGCAGAAGGCCTCCGCCCTGATGATGCTGGGTGACCGGGTAGGTGCCGCAGAGGCGGAAAGGATGGGCATGATCTACCGGGTATTGCCCGATGAAGGTTTTATGGATGAATGCCTGAAAATCGCCCTTCAACTGGCCTCCCTGCCCACCCGCGCCCTGGCCCTTACCAAGCAGGCACTAAATGCCTCCCAGCACCAGGACTTTGACGCCCAGCTCCGGACCGAGGACCAATTGCAAATTAGGGCCGCCCATACCTATGATTACGCAGAAGGGGTACGGGCATTTTTGGAAAAAAGAGCCCCGGTCTTCCGGGGGGAATAAACACAAATCCAGCTATGAATGAAACAACTTCGCAAGCCGATCAAACCGCCCAGCAGGGCGATCTCCTGGCCAGGCAGGTGGTGGAAAGAATGATGCAGACAGACGGCTTCAGCCGGTGGATGGGGGTGGAGGTACTGGAGATCAAAAAAGGGTATTCCCGCATCAGCATGCTGCTGCGGCCCGAAATGATGAATGCCTTTGGCATCGCCCATGGCGGGGTGACCTTTGCCCTGGCAGACAGCGCTTTTGCCTTTGCCTGCAACAGCGATGGTAAGGTCACGGTGGCACTGGACGTGTCCATTTCCTATCCGGCTCCCGCCCGCAGCGGCGATACCCTGACGGCTGAAGCCAGGCAGGTCAGCGCCACCAGGCGCACGGGCCTCTACCTGATCGAGGTCCGCAACCAGCGGGGTGATTTGACGGCCCTGTTCAAAGGGACCTGTTACAAAACGGAAAAACCCCTCTGGTAGCACCGGGCTAAATTTGGAACGGTAAACCGGAAAGACGATTAATGCTTATTTTGCAGCATATTTTAGTTGTATGAAACCTGTCCGCCCGGCAACCATTGGATTTATTTTTGTGACCATCCTCATTGACGTCATCGGCTGGGGCCTGATCATACCGGTGATGCCCCGGCTGATTGCCGGCCTCAACCATATCCCGGTCAATATGGCTTCCAAACAGGGCGGACTCCTGCTGTTCGTATATGCCCTGATGCAGTTCGTCTGCGCCCCGGTCCTGGGCAACCTCTCCGACAAATATGGCCGGCGGCCGGTATTGCTTTTTTCCCTCTTCGGATTTGGGATAGACTACCTGTTTTTGGCCTTCGCACCCAGCTTTGGCTGGCTGTTTGTGGGCCGTACGGTGGCCGGCATCACCGGGGCCAGCTTTACGACGGCAACGGCCTATATAGCCGATATCAGTACGCCCCAGACCCGGGCCAAGAATTTCGGGATGATCGGTGCGGCCTTCGGCATGGGCTTTATCATCGGACCTTCCCTGGGGGGACTGCTCAGTGGTTTTGGCCTGCGCGCTCCCTTTTATGCGGCCGCTGTCCTGGCCCTGCTCAACTGGCTCTACGGCTATTTTATTCTCCCCGAATCCCTGGCACCGGAGCACCGGCGCGCCTTTGAATGGAAAAGGGCCAATCCCCTCGGTTCACTCCTTCACTTAAAAAAATACCCGGCCATCGGCGGGCTGGTCATATCCCTTTCCCTGGTTTATCTGGCGGCCCATGCCGTGCAGAGCAACTGGAATTATTTCACCATCTACCGGTTTGGGTGGAGCGAAAAAATGGTGGGATATTCCTTAAGCGTGGTCGGGGTGCTCTTCGCCCTGGTCCAGGCGGGGCTGATCCGTTTTACGGCTCCCAGATTGGGAAATGAAAGAAGTATATATATCGGTTTAGCCTTATACGCCCTGGGACTGCTGCTGTTTGCCTTTGCTTCCCAGAGCTGGATGATGTTTGTCTTCCTGATCCCCTATTGCCTGGGCGGGATAGCAGGGCCTTCCCTGCAGGCGGTCATGGCCGGCCATATCCCTCCCAATGAACAGGGAGAACTACAGGGGGCGCTGACCAGCCTGATGAGCGCCACTTCCATCATCGGTCCCCTGATGATGACCAACCTGTTCGCCTATTTCACCAGTTCCCGGGCCCCGGTGATTTTTGCCGGCGCGCCTTTTTTGGCCGGCGGCCTGCTCATGCTGCTCAGTTCCCTGCTTTCTTTCAGGACTCTGAAAAAAACCATGGCGCCGGCCCCTGCCAGCGGAGGGCAATAAATTAATTGGGCGGCCGGTGATAGAAATCCAATTTAAAATGGTATCTTTGCCTCTCAATTAAGCTGCAAACAGCAATTAGTAAGTGAACGATCAATTCTGCTATACATTTCCCCGTAATAGACAATCTTCTTTACTCTGCTTTTTTTCCGGCTTTGTTATTTATAATTTTTAACCAGTTATTTAAGTATGAACATTTACGTTTCAAATTTAAGTTTTAACGTCAAAGACGAAGACTTACAAGAGTATTTTGCAGAATACGGAGAAGTTACTTCTGCAAAAGTAATTACAGACAAATTCACCAATAAATCACGTGGATTTGCCTTTGTTGAAATGCCCGATGATGAGGCAGCCAAAAAAGCAATCCAGGAACTGGATGGCGCATCTGTTGACGGCCGTACCATCGGTGTAGCAGTTGCCAGGCCCAAAGAAGAAAGGACCTCTAACAGCCGCGGCGGTTCAGGTTCCTTCCAGAAAAGAGGCAATTTCAGCAACAGCAGGTATTAGTAGTTTTCAATTACATCTACCGCATTCCATTATAAGAGAGTTCCCAAAAGAAGCTCTCTTTTTTTATGCCCCTGCCCCATCCGGGCCCACGCTACGCAGAAAGAATGCCTTATTTTTGATCCATGAATCTGCTGGGAAACCTCATATGGCTGGTATTCGGCGGGCTGCTGGCGGCCCTGGGCTATATTTTCGGGGGCTTTGTGCTCTGCCTGACGTTAGTGGGTATCCCCTGGGGCATGCAGTGCTTCAAGATTGCGGGCCTGGTGCTGTGGCCCTTCGGTAAAAAAGTGGTGCCTGCTGCCGGCGGCACGGGATGCCTGGGCATGATCTGCAATACCGTATGGCTTTTGTGCGGCGGACTCTATACGGCCGTGGTTCACCTGGTATTTGCTGCCATTTTATGTATCACCATCATTGGTATTCCCTTCGCGCGCCAGCACCTCAAACTGATGGAACTCTCCCTGCTGCCTTTTGGGAGACAGGTGATTTGATTTCAGCGGGCCTGCCCGGCACCTGCATTCTTTTATTTAAGGGAAAGCGTTTTGGGTTTTATATTTGTGAAAGAGTTTCCA
>CAIVKC010000029.1 GCA_903906365.1 uncultured Bacteroidota bacterium
CGGGTGGTGAGTACCTTGGTTTTGCCGCTTCCCGCCCCCGCCACGATCATGATGGGTCCGTCTTTATGGAGTACCGCCTGTTTCTGCGGTTCATTGAGTTCGTCTAAATATGCTAACATGGATGCAATTTACTCAAAGCAGGCGGGATAAAACGGCCTTGTGGAGAAATGAAGGCGCCCTTCATTTAAAAAAAACAGCAGGAATCCCTGCAGCCGGGTGGCTGCTCCCCATTCAGGCAAATCGGGTGTCCCCAATTTTTAGGAACCGCGCTGTGAACCGCCCGTGAGTTTGGTGTTTCGGGCCACCCCTTTGGTATTGGCCTTTCCTTTGGATGGCATAAAGCCCGATTTGGCAGGCTGGGCCGGACCCTGTTTGGTGCCTTTTTTCTTTTTGTTGCTGTTGTTGAGAAGAGACATATGGTTGAGAGGGTTTAATATTGACCGGGGTAAAGTTAAGGAACCCGGCGCACTCCTGAAATTCCGCGCAGTTGTTTTTTTTAAAGGGAATAAGGGGTTATTTCCGGCCAAAGGGAGATGGCGGTTGCATACCTATCAGGAGACCGGAGGGAAAATTCCCCGCCAAATCAGGGCTCTGCATTGGCAGGCCCCGGTCCCCCCGGTTCCCGCAATGGATCCGGTGGAAATATAAGATAGGCCAATTATCAGGCTGCTTTTTTTTGCTGCAGGAACTGCAGCAGCCTGGAGGAAACGGCCATTTCGATATTTCCCCGGAGCGGACCCGCCTTGTCGTCAATGAGGCCAAAACGGCCCAGTCCGTTATCCCAGCCGAAAATATAGACTGCACTGCCGCAGATGCTCACCCGAAAACGGGTTTCATGGGTGGCTATCTCATAAGGGGTGGCTTTGACCTGGCAGACCAGATCGCCCTGGAGTACGTCAAATTCAATGGTTTTTTTGCTCATGGTTCCTTGTTTTACGCTTGATTCAATACCCTGTTACAATCAAGTCGCGTGCCCGGGTGCCCTGATAGTCCGGCAGAGGCCGGTTTTCTGGAACCTTTAACAGGGCTTAGGTACCGTGTCCTGCTTTAATGTGCTGGCTGACTGCCTGTTACAACCCTTGCCGGCTTTTGCCGGGCAGGGAGCGCCCGCTGACCGGAAAGGAGCCCGGAAATACCATGGAGGAAAAAAGTCAACAGATTTTCCCAAATAAACCCCGCCTCCGCGGGCGAAAGGCTCGCTGGGCATCGTATCTTCCCCCTTTGGAAACACCCATTACATGATGATGCACCGGGAATTGTATTTTGACATCAGTTCTGCCCAGTCGGGGGGCAGCCTCTACCGGATCCTGCGGGAAGGAGCTATCGTGTATGCCTATAATCACAGCACCTACGATGACAACCGCGATGAGCTCAAGGTCTTTGATACGGACTATCCCAGCTTTGAGGCATTCTGGGAAGCGCTCACCGCCAACAAAGAATGGTTTTACCTGCACCCGCTCTTTGTGCATCCCGAACAACGGGCCTTCGTCACCCGGGCGCTCCAAACCGCGAACTGGGCGGTCCATCCCGATCCCAAATGGCAGCAGTCCCACCAGCGACAGTGGAAAAAAGTGCTGGAGGAAGCCCCCAAAGGATATTATAACCCCGGATGAGTCCGCTATGGTTAAGCCCGGTTTTGGCTACCTGATTCCCTTGGTTTAGTTTTAGCAACCAAAAAAAAATTACCACTACATGAAAAAATCATCCCTGCTGCTGCTGATCCTTTCCATCCTGGCTTTTCAGAGCCTCCCTGCCCAGGACAGTGCCTTTATTCATCCTGATACCAGGTCCGCCGGCTGGCACCCCCTCTTTGACCAGGGGCTGACCAATGCCATATTCCCGGCCGGGGTATGGACCGTTTCCGACGGCATCATTACCGCCAGTAAGGATGAGGCGCTCTGGAGTGAAAAAGCCTATGATGATTTTGTGCTGGACCTGGATTTCCGCAACGCGGAGGGTACCAACAGCGGCGTGATCGTCCACGCCAGCGACATCAGGGAATGGATCCCCCATTCCGTAGAAATTCAGATCGCCGACGACTATTCCCCCGAATGGAGCAAGGCTGACCCGAGCTGGCAGTGCGCAGCGATCTTTGGCCACCAGCCGGTCACGCACAGGACCGTCAAAAAGGCCGGGGAATGGAACCACTATACCATTACCTGCCGGGGCAGGATGATCTGGGTGGTCCTCAACGGGGAACTGGTCAATACCTGCGACATGAGCCGCTATACTTCGGCCACCGACAACCCCGACGGAACCAAAGCCCCCGGTTGGCTCAGCAATCCCATGGCGGGCCTGCCCCTCCACGGTCATATTGGTTTCCAGGGAAAGCATGCCGGGGCTCCCATCTATTTCCGCCATATCATGATCCGGGAATTATAAAGCCCTCCTCTGTACGGGTGCGGGATGCCGCGCCTCTTTGCCGTCTGACTGGTGAACAGGCCGGATCTTATTTTTTTTTGGATTCCCCCCGGCTTATTGGGTTTCGACCAGGCAGGTTGCCAGGGGCTGGGCGTATTGCAGGATGATTCGGTATAGGTAGTCGGGCGTAAAGGGCTTGACCACAATATCTGTGATGCCAGCCGCATAGGCATCCGATTCCACCTCTTTGGGCGTGCTGGCCGTCAGCGCGATGATGGGCAGCGTTTCTCCCCGCTTTCTGAGCTGCCGGGTAGCTTCATAGCCGTCCATCACGGGCATGCTCAGGTCCATCAGTATGAGCTGGTGGCGGGAGGGATCAAATTTGTCCAGGGCCTCCTGGCCATTGACAGCGACTTCTATGATGGCTTTTTTCTTTTCCAGTATGCTCTGGGCTACCAGCACATTCATCGGGTTGTCTTCCACCAGCAGGATATGAAGACCTTCCAGGAAATAATCGTTGAGGGATGGCTCCAGGGGTTCCTCCCTGTGGTGGTCGGTGACTTCGGAGGTGAGCGGGAATTGCTGGGTAAAATAAAATACGGAGCCTACGGCCAGCTGGCTGTTGAGGTGCAGTTGCACGCCCTGCAGCATCAGGATCCTTTTGGTGATGGCCAGCCCAAGCCCGGTACCGCCGAAAATGCGGGAATTGGAGGAGTCGGCCTGGGTGAAGCGTTCAAATATCATCTGCTGCTTTTCCGGGGAAATGCCGATGCCCGTGTCCTGGACCCGGAAGGCGATTTGCGCGGAGTCCGGGGCTTTGGCATCGATCTCCACGCTCAGGCGCACGCTGCCTTCCCGGGTAAACTTCACGGCATTGTGGACCAGGTTGGTGATCACCTGGCTCAGCCTGGTGGGGTCCCCCAGCAGTTTTCTGTCCAGTTTACCCAGGATCTCCAGTTCCAGCCTGATGCCTTTTTCCTCGGCAGCGGTCTGCAGGCCCGCTACAATATTGCGGCAAAGGGGGGCCAGGTCAAAGGGGATATGTTCAAATATGATTTTTCCCGCTTCAATCTTATTGTAATCGAAAATATTGTTGACGATCGAAAGCAGGTTGTTGGCGGAGAAATACAGTACGTTGAGGTTCCTTTTCTGGTCCTCCCGCGGATGGGAGGTCATCAGCAGGTGGGTCAGGCCGATCACCGAATTGAGCGGTGTGCGGATTTCATGGCTCATGGTGCTCAAAAACTCCGACTTGATCTTCATGCCTTCCTGGGCTTCGGCCGCTGCCTGCCGGAAGGTATCGGCAAAGCGGTGGGAAAGGGCCAGGGACTGCAGGAAGAAAAAGGCGATATAGCAGGCAAATACAATGGCGCCCAGGGAGGGGGCCAGGTGGAAATAGTGCAGGTTGCTCAACAGGAATATCAGCATGATCACCGAAGTGGAGACCAGGGTGTAGACCGAGCCGCTGCGCTTATGGCGGGCAGCCTGCACATACACATAGCTGGCATAGGCCGTATACAGGAACAATATGACCAGAAAGGGGGTGAGCAGATGGGTGAAAAACAGGGGATCGGAAAACAGGATGATCACCGAAAACAACCCGCAGCATCCCAGCAGGAAATTCATCAGCCAGGGATGGGTATCTTCCGGATACAGGCAACGGGTATACTGCCCGAACAGGGCGATCCCTGCCGCCAGGCTCAGGTATTCCAGCCTGATGGTGACAAACCAGCTCAGGGCCGGGAACAGGCTGTGGAAGGCATAGATTTCGGTACCGATCAGCCGGTAGGAGTATACGATGCAAAACAGGGAAAAATACAGGATGGTCCTGTCATGCCTGCCAAATAGGTAAAGCCCCAGGAAAAAGAGCCCTCCCATGTACAGGCAGCCGGTCAGGATCAGGGCATAGGCCATCCGCTGCTGGTGAGCCAGCAGCATGGTCTCCTGCCTGCCCAAAAGGATGTCCCGGTAGGTGCCTCCCTTGTCGTGCCAGAAATTGGCCATCTGCAGGACCAGGTGCAGGGTATCGGTGCCCTGCGGCAAATGGGCAATGCGCGTTGACCAGAAAGGGATAGCGCTTTCCCGGGTGGTACCGGGCTTTCCGTTGTGGGCAATCTCCAGCCCATTGACATAGAAATTATAGGAGCAGTATACATCTGGCATGGAAAGGGCCAGCTGGGGATGATCGGGGGGCAACAGCACGGTCAGTGCATAACTGGCATAACCCTGGGAAGGAAGGGGTCGGCCCCGGAGGCTGTCCTCGCGCCAAAGCGAGGGGAAGGTCACGTAATCGGGATGGCCATCCGGGGGCAAGGGCGCCGAAGGGGAGATCAGCTGCTTCCAGAAAAAACGCCACTGGCCCCCCAGGGTGACCTGTCCGGAGGACAGATCCTGACCGCGAAGATCCAATACGCCCAGCCTGGCCCTCGGGCCCATGGTCTGGGGATCCTGGGCCATCAGGGCAGAGCCGCTTCCGCAGACCAGCCATAAAACCAAAATCCCTGGAAATAGTTTTTTCATGAATACCGGATGACATTTCCTCCATGCTGTGGAGGCTTTGGCATATCTAACGCAGAATGTGGGGGAAAATGATGCTGTTTGCCAAAAATCAGACAATCAGATAATTAATTATTACAATATTAAATGTAAACCCTTATAGATTTTACACGCCCATGGGGCGCGCCCCAAACAGGCGGGCGGCGAAGCGCCTTTTTTATAAAGGGCGGGAAGGATAAAAGCCCGGTCCAACGAGGTTGGACCGGGCTTTTAAAGGCTACCATTTTCTGGTGTCCCCATAGAGGCGGGCCAGTATATTGGCCGCCACTTTTCTTCCCTGCAATAATCCGGTGTCAATAGAGGGCTGGTAGTGAATCCCCGCGTAAATCCGGGAATTTCCTGCGTCCTCCCCGATGGCCCGGAAGCTGTTAAAGGTCCTGGGCGGAAAACCCAGGTAGTCATAGGTATGATCGGTAAAACTGCCAATGTTTCCAAACAGGGCGGTGAAGGCCTCCGCGGTTGCGGCAGACACCACGGCATGCGCGGAAGAGTATTCCGGATGCGCCGGGGTGGTCAGCACCGGATTCCAGGCGGAGTAACCCATCACGTTTCTGATGTAGGTTATCGGACGCACGAGGTTGTAAGTGTATTTGGTCTTAAAGGTACTGATCCCGGCGTCATTGATACAGGCTCCCGTCAGGGCATAGGCGAAGGCGGCCCTGTCAAGGGGGCAATGGGTTTGGCGGAGGACCTGCTGCAAAATACTTACCCAGTGTCCTCCTGTGGAAACGCCGGGAATATCTCTCCAGAACAGGGCCCAGTTGATCTGGTCCTGGGTCAGGTTTTGGGAAATGTCGTAGACCTGCTTAACCATTTTATAAAATGGGGAGGCGGGGTCTTCCGAATAGGCAATGGGCGCCCCGGGCTGTGTATGGTCGGTGCTGCCGGCAACGATGGGCCGGAGATTCCCCCAATAGGGTACGCTGGCTTTGCCAAAAGCCGGCGGGGTGGGCTGCCACAATCCCGGTCCGGAAGGAGGGGTATAGGGGTCTCCGGCATTTTTGTATCCGTCGGTTTCAGACCAGTTAAATACGACGCTGGCAACGGCTTTTCCAAAAGCTATTGACCGGTCGATAACTGCCGGACCCGCCTGCTGGGGAAAGGAGGCATTCAAGGCATTTTCCAGCGAATCGATGGCTGCCTTGTCGGTTAGGGTGGCCGTAGTAAATATTTGCCGGTTCATGGACGCCAGGGCAGCGTTTACACTGGCCGGCCAGTAATAGCTTTCCCCTTTGTCCCTACCGGGCAGCGCCGGGATCTGGTTCCATTTGCCGCTAAAGGCTCCACCCAGCTCGGTACCCGGTGCCAGGGCTTCAAATGCCGCAATGCCTGAATAGCCGTAATACCTCAGGAAGGCGGGATTGGGAATACCCACCGCATTGCGTTCGAGCCGGACCTGCATAGTGATCCACTGGTCAATCACATCAGCGGAAAAACGGTCGGCATCCTTTTCCCCCCGCTGCGGAAAATGGGCCGTTTTCAGGCAACCTGAAAAAAGAAACGAGCAGGCCAGCAGCCAGCAGAGGGCTGCATAATGGTAATGGCCGGCTTGTGGTAATAACCTCTTCATAACATGTCTGGTTTTAAGCGTGAATAAATAAACTTCATTGGTGAATTGCGCAATCTTTGCGTTCCGCCCGGCCCTGGGGGCCGCCCCGGAACAGTTGGGCTATCAGTTAATTACCAGCTGGTCAGGTATCCGGCTACAGCCATAGTCGGTTACAGTACAGGCCGCGGTCTGACCCACTTTCACTGCCAGCCGGACCCACCCGTAATAATTATTGCCGCCCTTGGTCATTTTCAGTCCCACATAGCCGTATGAACCGTAAACCCAGTTTCCGGAATATCTGCCGGTGCAGGTGTTTACTGTCTCAGCAAAGCGGCAATAGCCATCATAGCTGCCCAGAATCTGTTGGGAGGCCTTCGACCAGTTGGTCAGACCGGCTCCGATGACAGCCGGTGATTCAAAGGCCGCGGGCCATCCGTTGGAAACCGCAACCTGGTTGTCATTGACGTTGACCGGGCTGATGGTGAGCGCGTTGTTCAGCCTGATGACGCTTCTGCCCGTCTTTTGGGAGTGTAGATGAAGCACATAATCGGCTACCCCGTCCTGGTCGATATCCAGCAGATAATACCTATCGAGGATTCCACCGGGATTGAACAGGGAAACCGTACTGTCCGGATTTAATCGGGTATACAGGATCGATAAGCCGGAGGGAATGCCCCTTTGTTGGGCATGGGCGGCGGCCTGCTTTTGGCAGCTGGTGAACAGCAGCGACGAAAAAAAAAGGACTGTCTGGATTAAACGCTTAAAGCCGCCAGCAGTAAAAGCATTTTTCATATAAAGGTTTAATTAAGCCTGCTGAAATGGTATTGTAATGTAGTTGACTGGCAGGGACGCAGCATTTTTAAACGTTCAATGGAATCCTACTGCAGGCAGACAACCCTCCTTTCCCGGGTATTGCCGTTTACCGACGACCAACTGCAGCGCCTGAAATATTTCCCCCTTTTCAAGCCTCGATTTGTTATATTTATAACAGATCTATAGATGTGAAAACCAATGACCTCATATTCTCCCGGCAGGCTTCCAGCCGACTCCTGAGGCATCTTATTTTCTGGTTGGTTTTTGTCGCTTATTTCTATTATGTCAACCTAATGCCCTCTAAGCCACAGGACATTTGGGACTACCACACCTATCAAAAAGCCTTTGAGCTGATGATCTATTTTCCCATCAGCATTGTTTCGGTGTATGTGGCTCTTTACTTTGTCCTGCCCCGCTACATCGCCCGCGAAAAATATGTCGGCCTGCTTTTTATCCTGGCCGTCTTTACCCTTGTTTATTTTCTGCTCGCGCTGTGGCTTACCTTTTTACTGGCCAGGCTGACCAGGCATCTGCCCTGGGCCGAATTACCGGTCAGCTTCAAATGGTTTCAACCCATTCGCTATGGCATCGGACTTCCCCTTACCTCGGCCGCACTAACGACGACCATCAAGCTCCTCAAAAACATGCACCTGGAGGAAAAGGCAAACGAACTGTTGCGGCGCAGAAAAATAGATACAGAGTTACAGCTGATCAAATCCCGCTTCCAGCCCGATTTCCTGCTGGACTCCCTGCAACATATTTTTTTGCTGACTCTCAACCGCTCGGACCATTCCCCCGAAGCGGTCTTAAAGCTTTCGGATTTGCTCAGTTACGTTTTATACGACAACCAGCAGGAGGATCTGCCTTTGGAAAAGGAATTTCAGGTCATTGGTTCCTACCTCGCCCTCAAAAGACTCTTTCATCCCTCCCGTCTCAACGTGCATGTCAGGGCGTCCGGCCATTGGTCCGGTTACCGGGTGGCTCCCCAGGCCCTTCTGTCGGTGGTTGAAAACTGCCTGGAAGAGGCCCTGAAAAGTTCCTCCGGGCCTTTGACCCTTTCCCTGGAGCTCAGGGCAGAAAACGGGGAGGTCTCTTTGTTGCTGAAATGCTCGGGCCAGGCCGGAGCCGGGATGCAGGGCCAGAGGGGGGATTTTCGCTGTATATCCTCCCGAAGAAAACTGGATCTGTTGTATCATGGCCGCTACCAGCTGGAAGTGACTACAGAAAACGGGCAGCTTTCCCTGTCCTTAACCCTTGATACCAGGAGGTCGCCGGCGTTGACCACAGGACAACTACTTGTTACCATATAACCATGCACCATTTTATTTTCTCTTCCAACCGGCGCACCCGCATCTGCCGCCACCTGGTCTTTTGGCTGGGCTGGTATTTTTATATGGTATGTACCCAGGTCCGCAACCAGACGCCCCAGGAGATCGGGATGAGGAGTTTTGTGATTTACCAGCTGGCTGTTTCAGCCAACCGCCTCCTGCTCCAGGCCCTGTTTTGCTATACCATGATCTATTACCTGGTACCCCGATATTTCGTGAAGGGCAAATACGCCCTGTTCTCCGGCATTTTTTTGATCGCCGTTGTTTCACTCTATTATATCACCTACCTGGATTATATCTATATCTGGTCCGACGTCCGTTCCCCGCTCTATTTCAAGGTGGACCAGGTTAAGCCGCTGAGCCCGTTTATGTCCCGCTATTTTGCGGTCTACAGTAATATCCACTTCACCGGCTCGCTGGTAGCCTGCAGCATGATACTGACCGCCCGCTATTTTAAAAGATGGTACCAAAAACAACGGGAAAACGAAATGCTCCTCCAGGAAAACGCCCTGGCGGAACTCCAGCTGCTCAAAGCCCAAGTGCATCCCCATTTCCTGTTCAATACGCTCAATAATATTTATGCCCTGACCATGGACAATTTACCCAGGGCCTCTGCTACCGTCCGGAAACTATCCGGCATGGTTTCCTATATGATCCGGGAAGGGGCCGAGCCATGGGTGGCGGTCAGCAAGGAAATCAACATGCTGCTGGATTATATCGGCCTGGAAAAAATCAGGTATGGGGACCGGTTGACCATGGATATTGATATTGACCAGCAGGCAGCGGAGGAAGTCATGATCGCCCCCCTGCTGTTGATTCCCTTTGTGGAGAACTGCTTTAAGCATGGCGCCAGCAGGATGATCGAGCGCCCCTTTGTCAGCCTGTCGGTAAAGACCTCAGCGGCAGGCATTGATTTTAACATATGCAACAGCACCCCCGAGCGGCCCCAGGAAGTGGAGGGCAGAAACAGAATTGGTCTGGTCAATGTGCGCAAACGCCTGGAGCTCATCTATCCTGGCAGGCATCAGCTTGTAATTGAAACGGCCAAACAATGGTACGGTGTGCACTTACGCATTGATTTGAAAAAGCAGTAGCCTTCCGGTGGCCCTGCCATTCATTGTATAAAAATGCCCCTTATGCCCGATAAAAAAATAGTCTGCCTGGTCGTCGATGACGAACCGCTGGCCATGTCCATTTTGAGAAAGTATATAGATTCGGTGGAAGTCCTGCAGCTGGCGGGATGCTGCGCCAATGCGGTGGAGGCCTGGCAGATGCTGCAGAAGACCCATATTGACCTGCTGTTCCTGGATATCCAGATGCCCCAGATCCTGGGCACTGATTTTATCCGGACCCTGAAAAAGGCGCCGAAGGTCATTTTTACGACCGCCTACCGGAAATATGCCGTGGAAGGGTTTGAGCTCGATGCGGTGGATTACCTGCTTAAGCCCATTTCATTTGAGCGTTTCCTTAAAGCAGTCAATAAGGTGCTGCAAACCGACATTGAGCTGAGCTATCCTTCGCAACCTGCTGCGGAAAAAAACTCAGAGCTGAGCGGTTCCTGTCTTTATGTGCGGGCCAACCGCGAAATGGTTAAAATCCTCCTGGGGGACATCCTGTATATAGAAGGGCTGAGCGACTATGTAAAGATCGTTACAACCTCCAAAACCATCGTCACCAAACACCTGCTTTCCTCCCTGGAAGAAACTTTAAGCAGGGAATCGTTTGTGCGCATCCACCGTTCCTTTATCATTGCCATAGCCCGGATCAATGCCTATAATGCCGAAAGCATCCACATCGGCGGGCGGGAGTTGCCCATTGGCCGGCTTTTTAAATACAATGTGCTAGGGCTGCTCAATGAAAACGCCCTTATTCCAAACGGGAAAAATAAAGCCAGAAAAAAGTGATCCCGTACTAAAGCACCGGATTATTTCATTTCGTATACATTGTCCTTTTTATCGGTATCGGGTACATGGAGGCTGCCAAGGACCAGCCGGGTGAGTTTTTTATCTGAGGTAAAGGGCACGCTGATGGCCTTGTTACCGGTTTCCCAGCAGGAGACATCCCGGTGAAAAAAGGCCTTGCTCCCGTCTTCGAAATAAGCCGTCAGGTCCACCGGGACGGGCTTGGTCCCCTTGCATTCGATGACCGCTGCGAATTCCTTGCCGCGGCGCAGGACCTGGGTGATGCCCAGGTTGGGAACGCCCTGGTCATAGAACCAGCGCTGCCAGAACCAGTTCAGGTTCCGGCCGCTGCCGGTATTGATGGCGTTGAAAAAGTCCAGCGGGGTGGGATGGTGGCCGGCCCACTGGGTGATATAAAAATACATGGCTTTATTGAAGAGCTCCTCGCCAAGCATGTCTTTGACAAAGAGGTAACCTAGCGCAGGCTTGGGATAGTTGTTGATGAACAGGGAGATCCCGTTTTGCTGGGTGCTCAGGCTGGTCACAGGCAGGTCGGCTTCCGAACCCGCTTGGGATTCGTAGGGACGCATGCCATAATCGTCCTGGATGGCAGAGTCTATCATCGGGGAAATCAGCCATTCCCCCAGGGTAGCCCAGCCTTCGTCCATCCAGCCATACTTGGTCTCGTTGATCCCCATGTAAAAGGGGAACATGGTATGGAAGATCTCATGGACGGTCAGTTCTATGTCCTCGGCCCTGCTTTCCAGCGGGTTGTCATTGACCATCATGGGATATTCCATCTGGTCTGCCCCGTCAAAGACGGTTTCATGGGGGTAGGGAAAGGGAAAACGGGGAAAACGGAAGCTCATGTCGTGGACGGTCTGGCGCGCATAGCCGATGACATTGAAATAACTGGCATGCTTGGGGTTGAAGACCGCATCCACCCGCGTGCGGCGGCCGGTGGCCGAATCGACGACCAGGCTGGAGGATTTCCAGATATAATGATTGGAAGTGGCAAAGGCAAAATCGGTGACATTGTCCGCTTCGAATTTCCAGGTATGATACCCTTCATTCAAGTAGCCGCCGCGGGCCAGGTCGGAGCTGTCGATGATGGTGGTGACGCTGTCGTTTTTTGCCGCATCCTGCAGGCGGTTGAAACAGCGTTCGCTCAGCATTTCCCGGGGGTTCTGGAAATCCCCGGTGGCCCATACCAGATAACCGGCCGGCACGGTAATGGAAACCTGGAAATGGCAAAAATCGTTGTAGAACTCCAGCGGTCCGGTATAGGGCGTGCGGTTCCAGCCGTCCACATCATCGTACACAGCAACCCGCGGAAAAAAATAGGCTACAAAATCCGCTCCGGGTTCCACCTCGCCGGTCCTGATATGGGAGCCCTTATTGAGGGTATAGGAATATTTGATATTTAAAAAGATGCTTTGTTTGGGAAGCAGGGGGTTGATGGGCAGCTCCATATTGGTGCCATCGACCACGGGCTGGAGCGGGGTGCTGTCGGCCCCGTTGATCCGAACGCTTTCCAGGCTGAGGCCTTCCCCAATGTCGGAAGGATCAATTTTCATCATCCGCACACTGCCTTTCTTATAGAGGTTGGGATAGAGCTTGAACAAAAGCTGGCGAAGGGTATCGGGGCTGTTGTTGAAATACTGGATTTCCACCTCTCCGGTCAACAGGCGGCTGGCCGGATCAAAACTGGCCTGGATCTTATAATTGGCCCTGTTTTGCCAGTAGTTTTTACCCGGACGACCGTCTGGGCTGCGGGTCTGCATGTCATAGGCTGCCCGGGTATTGGCAGGCAGGGGCAGGGAGCGCTGGGCCCTCAGGGTCAGAGAACAGAACACCAAACAGATGGGCCAGGCGTTTTTCAGATGCAACATAGAGATGAATTAATCGAGGTGTAAATATATTGTGCTCCCGCCTATAAAGGGGGATTTTTCCATAAAAATGACAGCCGGACCCCTAAGGAAGGGATGGCCCGGGGCCTGCCGGGTCAAAAAAAAGGCCGCTGGATACCAGCGGCCCATGGACCCGGGGGCCCCGTTACAAAAATTGAATTATTTTTTCCTTTCCAGCAATTTAAAGAACTGGTCAAGCTGCGGCAGGATAACGATGCGCGTGCGGCGATTGGCGGCGCGGCCTTCTGCGGTGCTGTTGTCAGCAACGGGTTTGTATTCGCTGCGGCCGGCTGCTGCCATATGGGCCGGATCGAGTTTGTATTCGTCCTGCAGGATGCGGACCACTGAGGTGGCGCGTTTGACGCTCAGGTCCCAGTTATCAGCCAGCACACCATTGCTGAAAGATACATTGTCGGTATGGCCTTCCACCATGAATTCGATGTCGGGCTGGGCTTTGAGTACCGTGGCCACCTTGCCCAGTACCTCTTTGGCCTTGCTGGTTACCGTGAAGCTGCCGCTCTTAAAGAGCAGTTTATCGGAGATATCGATATAGACTACGCCCTTATCGACTTTAATATTAATGTCTTTGTCATCGAGGTTGCCAATGGCTCCCTTCAGGTTCATCACCAGGGCCATGTTCAGGGAATCCTTCCTGGCCAGGGCGCTCTGCAGGTCCTGGATATAGGAATCCTTGGCACCGATATTATCCAGTGATTTTTTGATGCTTTCTGCCTGTGAGCTGGAAATTACGCTCAGGTCCTGCAGCTGGCGAAGGGCCTGGGTATTGTTTTCCTTGAGATAATTGATCTGCTTGTTGAGGGCATCGATCTGGGCTTCCAGGGAGGCCCTTTTGGCCGCATTCTCAGAATTCTGGTCGGTACAGGCTTTTAGGTCGCCCTGCAGTTTGGCATAAATGCCGTTCAGGGAATCATACTTGGCCTGGGCGAGCGCTTGTGCATTCTTGTACTTTTTCTGGCTGACGCAGGAGAAGAGAAAAACTGAAAAAAGGCTCAATACTACTAATCGTGTAAGCTTCATATGGAATTGTTTTAATGAATGAATTTTAGGGGTCTAAAAGGCCTCATATGAGTAAAAAGAGGACTAAAGGTAAGAATTATCATCGTTTTTCGAACAGGTCCGTTCCAATGTTTCTGATCATAAGGGGCCCTGATCGCCGTCCGTAGCCTACAATCAACGGCTCCGGGCCTCTTAAATTTTTGCAAAAATGCCAAAGAAAGTTTGTTCCATCGCCCGGGGGGCAGGGACATTCTGTCGGGAAAAAGCGGGTCACCCCACCTATCAGACAAAGGGCTGGACAAAAACAACGCACGGCGGCAGGCTGCCAAAGCCAGGCCGGAACAAAATAAAAAAATTACCCAAAAGTGGTATTGCACCCATCCACTGAAATAGCTCTCTTTGTCTTGGGGTCCGGCCTGGTTAACCGGACCCAACCCAAAAATTGTTCAGTCGTTTTCTTCCATGTGTGGCCCTGCCGGTTTGCCGGCGGGGTTTTTTTTAAGGGGGCGGCCCAAAATAATTAGTTATTATTTGCTAAATTTATTAGTGTGTATAAATTAATTATCCTACATTTACCGAATCAATACATTTGGATTACTAAAAAATACTACTATGTCAAATGCAGAAAAACTCAAGGCGCTCAAACTCACGATAGATAAGATTGACAAGGATTACGGCAAGGGGAGTGTGATGATGATGAATGAAAAGAGCCAGGAGCCCATGGAGGTTATTTCCACCGGTTCCATCGGATTGGATGTGGCCCTTGGGGTTGGCGGGTTGCCGCGCGGACGGGTGATCGAAATCTACGGACCGGAGTCATCCGGAAAAACCACCATCGCCACCCATGTCATCGCCGAAGCCCAGAAGAAGGGGGGTATGTGCGCCATCATTGATGCGGAGCACGCTTTTGACAGCGCCTATGCCCAGAAGCTGGGTGTGGATATTGACAACCTGCTGATCTCCCAGCCCGATTATGGGGAGCAGGCCCTGGAAATCGCCGACCGCCTGATCCTTTCGGGGGCCCTCGATGTGGTCGTCATTGACTCGGTGGCCGCCCTGGTTCCCAAAAGTGAACTGGAGGGGGAAATGGGTGACAGCAAAATGGGACTGCATGCTCGCCTGATGTCGCAGGCCCTGCGCAAACTGACAGCCACCATCTCCAAAACCAATACCATCTGTATATTCATCAACCAGCTGCGTGAAAAGATCGGCGTCATGTTCGGTAACCCCGAAACCACCACCGGTGGCAATGCACTGAAGTTCTACGCCTCCGTTCGCCTGGATATCCGCCGGATGGCCCAGATCAAGGACGGCGAAGAAGCGGTGGGAAACAGGGTGAAGGTGAAAGTGGTCAAAAATAAAGTGGCCCCCCCGTTTCGCAGTGCGGAATTCGATGTAGTCTTCGGCGAAGGGATCTCCAAAATGGGAGAAATCGTGGACATGGGCGTGGAGCTGGGTGTCGTTCAGAAAAGCGGCAGCTGGTTCAGTTACGGAAGCGACAAGCTGGGACAGGGCAGGGATACGGTCAAGCAGTTGCTGCGCGATAATCCTGAACTCGCCGCTGAAATCGAAGGAAAGATCCGTACCAAGATCAAAGAAATGCAGGAGGCCTGATTGAAGGTCATTAAATAATTAATTTGGGTTAGTAAGTCAAACGGCTGCGATGTCTATCGCGGCCGTCTCTGTTAAAAGGCCCCCCCTCTCATAATCAGGGGGTCACAGGATCATGACCTGGTGCGCCCACAATCAAAATCAGGCGTTTATGAATTAAAATATTCATAAACCATTTTTTTTGAAAACAATTTTCAAGAAAAATTGGAAAAAGAAAGGAAGGAAAATGAATAGAAACGAATAGAAGTTTCCAAACTTTTGATACAGGTTCGATTCCAGTCGGGGCTACAAACTCCCCAAGCTCGCTGATTTTCAGCGAGTTTTTTATTGCCAAAGTATACAGAATGGGACAGCCCAAAGATTTTTGCCAAAAGGAACGACTTCTTTTCCGGAGTAGAGAACAACACCACCCATAAATTCTTTTGGTGCGAGTTCTGCTAGTGTTTGAATGCCTTTGAAATCTTGGATATTAACAGACCCAGATTTCTTTACTTCGATGGCAAACACTGAGCCATCCTGCTTTTCCAGCACAAAATCAACTTCCTTTCCATCACTTGTTCTGAAATGCAGGAGTTTTGCTTTCACATCGCTAAATGTCAAAAGTTTTGTTAACTCTGTTGCGATATAATTTTCCAAAACATGTCCGAAAAGATCTGGCTTATTTTTTTCAATATCTTCTAAATTCAGGTCTAACATATGACACAACATAAGGGTGTCTACCAGATAGCCTTTGGGCGCTTTGACAAGGCGTTTACCGATGTTGCGGAACCACGGCTCTACATCAAAATTCAGGAACATCATTTTTAGGATATTACGATAGAATTTGGATGTCACCGGATTTAAACCAATATCACGGGCAATATCTGCATCATTGAGTAAATTACCAGCCCGTATCGCCAAGATTCGCAACAAATTGGGAAGGACAGAGATTTTTTCCAATTCTGCTATCGCCCTAACATCCCGTTGCAAGATCGTTGTCAAATACCCATCGAACCAAATAGAACGTTCTTTAGCGTTTTTATTTGCAATTTCTGGAAACGTCGCCAGTTTTATGGCATCGATAATGCTCAAACCCCGTTCATTGATTTCAGCAAAATCAAAATTGATCAATCTGTCCAGCCCATTTCCTTTACCTTGTATGGCCTCCGTTACGCAAAATGGATAAAGAGTCAGAACAGTCATTCTTCCGACGAGCGGATCGGATAGCTTCGGCAACGCCAGAATATTAGCAGAGTCTGTTAGCAGATATCGGCCATTTGCGTGGAGCTTATCCTTTAACCGTATTTCATCAACGACAACTTTTAATGCACGAAATAGTTCCGGCACGATTTGCACTTCATCAATGATTAGAGCATCTTTATGGGAGCTTAAAAAATTCTCGGGATCAGATGCAGCAGCAGCCATTTGGGTAGGGCGGTCAAATGAAATATAGGCTGCAGGGTTTTTCTCGCTTCCGACAGTAGCTCTTACATTTTGTACCAGGGTGCTTTTGCCTGATTGCCTTATTCCATTTAAAAAGACGACCGGACTAACACTCAAAGCGTCTGGCAGATAAGACGTAATATGGCGAGGTAAGGTCTTCATGTTTTGCAAAAATCAATTTATTCTTTATATTTTCAAAAGGCATTCTTTATTTTTGCAAAATCCGTAAGTGCTTAATTTTAAACAATTTAATTAGTCAATTGAAAATAGTGGGATCCAACTTATTTACTGATCACTCAATGCTATGAGTAAAATTACGCAACATTATAGGCGCTTCGGAAGGAATCTATTATTTAATTGCTGCCAAGCTTTGCAAGTAAAATAAAAGGTTCGACATCTGTTCGGGCAGGACTACAAGGAGGTTGATTATTAAGTGTTTTTCACTTTTAAGTCAACCTCCTTTAATTTGAGATTAGGTTAAGACTACAGTAAGTCCCAAACTTGATAATCAGAAATAGTATTATAGTCACTTTTGAATATTTATTTCTGTATCTAAATTCTTATCTCAATTCTATGTTAAGTTAGACAAACACACAAATGACATATTGACTTTTACCATCAACCATCTTTTGAAATGACCTTTCATAGCCTTTATGTCAGGTTAATCCTGACCAGTAGGATATAAATAATAATTTTAAGCCAAAATGAAAGGTAAATGCACTTATTTTTCGTATCATTGAGGTCAGGTTTGTCCTGACATTGAAACTATGAATAATAAATATATCTCAACGCAATCTAACGCACTTCTTTCCTATTTCCACGGACAGAACCAGAATTGCTTTGACTATTCTTTTGCAAATAAAGCCTTGCCTGACTCTAAAGCAAGTGCGGTACGAGAGCTACTCAGCGACATGACAAAGAGAGGTTTGTTGATGCGGTTGAAAGAAGGCGTTTATTACATCATACCATATGAACAAAATGCGGAAACCTTTATGCCCGACTGGCATTTGATAGCAGCGCATTTGGTTAATGGTACCAAACACTATATCGGCTATTATTCCGCTTTGCAAATTCATAACCTCATTACTCAACCGTCACTGAAGGAACAAATCGTTGTATCAAAACAAATACGACCATCGGAAATAAAAATCAAAGAAGTTCCCTTTCAATTCATCTATCACAACAAGAAACATTTTTTTGGTTCAAAGAAAATATGGATTGACAGTTTTAATAAAGTATTGTGTTCCGACTTAGAGAAAACCTTTATTGATTGCTTATTCAAACCCGAATATGCAGGTGGCATTGTTGAAGTAGCAAAAGCAATCTATACTTCAAAAGACAAAATCAAATACGATACACTACTCGAATACGCCAAACAATTTGATTCGCAAGCAGTAATAAAACGATTGGGCTTTCTTTTACAAACACTAGACATCAATACCCATATTATTAAGGAACTACAAAAAATTAAAACGGCCTCTTATGTAATGCTTGATACCGAATTGCCGAAAACTGGAAAGCGAATTAGCCGTTGGAGTATTCAGCAAAACTTGGAAACGGAAACGATTAAATCTGCTATTTACACATGATTAGACCAGGAGAAATACAGCAAAAAGCAAATGCGCTTGGCGTTCGTGACCAGCAAATTGAAAAAGATTATATCCTTTCATGGATTCTGTTTGGCATTTCAAAACATGAGCAACTTTCTAAAGCAATCGTTTTCAAAGGTGGAACAGTTTTAAAGAAGGTCTATTTTGAAGATTACCGTTTTTCGGAGGACTTAGATTTTACATTACAGAATGCCGAAATATCGATTGAGCAAATTTTTGCATGGTTCAAAGAGGTTTTTGAATTCATAGAAGATGAAGCCAATATTCCGCTTGTTATCATTGACAATAATGAACACGAAGACGGAGGAATCAACTTTTACATCAGTTATATTGGTCCGCTTGGCGGACAAGGAAACAACAAGAAAGTTAAAGTTGATATTTCACGCAATGAACAATTGATATTTCCTCCTGCATTGAATGACGTTTTTATTAGTTATTCCGATTTGGAAGAACACCAATTGTTGTGTTATCCATTGGAAGAAGTGTTGGTAGAAAAAATGCGTTCGGTTATGCAGCGAATGCAAGCAAGAGATTTTTACGATATCTGGTATTTGTTGGAGGAACATGAAATGGATGTAGCTTTTTATTTGGTTGAATTTGAAGCCAAATGCAAAAGCAAAGGTTTACTACACACTGATTTTCCGAAAAAATTAGATGAGAGATTGCCGCAATACAAAGGCAGGTGGAAAAGCTCCATGAGAGATCAAATAAAAGACCTTCCCGACTTTGGCCAGGTGGAACGTGAAGCGCAACGACACCTTAAAAAATTGAAGTTGTAGCAATACACTTTCAGTTTTCTTCTTACCATATAAGACTTATCCATTCCGGTAGTTTTAAGATCTACTGTTTGAGATATAAAAAAAACACCGCTTCAAGCCCTTTTAACAAAGGCTGTGCTAACCAATAATTCAAATCATTCATTTTTTCGTCCAATGATTTATGTGGTGCCTTATGTCAAACTGGTGCAATATTCATATTCAGAATGAACCAAAAAGTTGCTTAACAGGTGGCGTTTTTTTTGTTCTAAATCCCTGCCAGGTTCTCAGCCAGGTTTTCATCAAAAATGGTTTAAAAGAGGTAAAGTATGAGAAATAAAGATCTTTTTTAATCTTATATCCTATTGATTATTCAATAAAAGAAAAGATATGGAATACCACCAGAAACCCTCTTAGTTAGGGCTGGGCATAAAAAAAGGGGTCTGAATAGACATTCAACCCCGTTTTAAAATCCAATATCCTATGAAAAACCGGTATAAAGGTAATTGATGCCGGTCAATAATGCAATACCATAAACTGGGGAGGCCGTTGTTTTTTTATACACATAGGGGAATTAGTTCTTGATAAGCTGCTCCATCCGGTCGGTTTTGTTTTCCTTGTCGGAGATGCGCAACAGGTAGGTCCCCTTTTCCAGCGCCGAAAGGTTGATGACCTGCAGCCCGGGCTGGATGGCCCTGCTCAGGCGCAGGGCTCCCATGGAACTGAGGACCTGAATATCGATGGCATGGTCACTTTGGATGATCAGCATTTTGTCGACCGGGTTGGGATAGAACCGGAAGGAGGCGGCGGCAGAAGAGCTCTGGCGCAGGATTTTTGAATAGAGGACCTGGCCGCGCAGCCCCATGCGTTTTAGGCGGTAATAATTGGATCCGCCAAAAGGCGCGTTGTCGGAAATCTGGTAGCGGTTCTGGCCATTGATGCCGCGGATGGCGCCCAGCGTCTGGAACTGCTGGTCATCGGTACTGTGTTCAATGATGAAGTAATCCCCTTCGGTCACGCTGTCCGCGGTCCATTCCAGCAGAATCTGTCCGCGCCCCTGCAGCTGGCAGGAAAAGCGAACGGCTGCCGAATCCACCGACTCCGCACGGACCGCACGGACCGTGTCCGGGGCCTCCTGGGCAGTGGCGTAACAACAACAAAGGCAATAAGCCCCGATAAGCAGCAGTAACTCTTTCATGGTTCTGGGT
Organism: uncultured Bacteroidota bacterium; assembly: GCA_903906365.1. Lineage (GTDB taxonomy): Bacteria > Bacteroidota > Bacteroidia > Chitinophagales > Chitinophagaceae > Puia. The sequence continues at coordinate 20,042 of CAIVKC010000029.1, forward strand.
TAGTAAGCAGACAGGATTCCATCATATGCAAAATATATGCCTGAACCGCAAAACGATATAAATAATAAAAAATTTCTGCTGCAATGTTATAATGTTCTTAAAACTGAATTACCTTTTAAAACTCATTGACCAACCAAATCACTGCATATGTCAATCCGTAAAATGACCGGCAAAAAGCGTGTTGCCCTGGTAGCCCACGACAACAAAAAAAGCGAACTCATTGAATGGGCCGTTTATAACAAGGGCGCCCTGGCCATGCACAAGCTCTTTGCCACCGGCACCACGGGCAAGCTCCTGGAAACGGCGCTGGGCCAGCCTGTAACCCGTTTTCTCTCAGGGCCACTCGGTGGCGACCAGCAGATAGGGGGTCGCATCGCCGAAGGCAAAATCGATGTCCTGATATTTTTCTGGGACCCGATGGAAGCCCAGCCCCATGACCCCGATATCAAGGCCCTGCTCCGGCTGGGTGTAGCCTGGAACATACCCATCGCCTGCGACCGGGCCACCGCCGATTTCCTGCTGACCAGCCCGCTGATGTATGAGGATTATGAAATCATCCTGCCCGACTACAGCCAGTACATAAAAAGAATGCAGAAATAAACCCGGCCGGCCGTTTCCTTAAAAAATTAACCCCGGACGCTATTTTGCCAATACTTTGTTTGTACATTCATGCCTGTCACCCTTACACATTTTTTTTCATCCCATAAACCCACCAACCCCATGCGCAGATATGCACTCAGCCTCCTGGCCCTAGCCTGTACCCTGGCTTCCTCCGGCCAGACCAGGACCCTGTCAGGATTCAGCGAAGCCGCCGCCAGGACGCAGTTCGCCCTGGAAGAAAAATTCGACAGCTACCTGAAGGCCTCCAACGTAGACCACCACATCAAAGAAATGTCGGCCCGCCCCCACCATGTGGGATCACCCGGCGGCCAGGCCGTGGCCGATTATATCCTGAACCAGTTCAAAAGCTGGGGCTACCAGGTCGAGATGGAAACCTTCTATGTACTGTTCCCCACGCCCAAAGAAAGACTGCTGGAGATGAGCGGCGCCGCCACCTACAAGGCCCTGCTGAAGGAACCGGCCCTCAAAGAGGACGCCACCTCCGGCCAGTTTTCAGAGCAGCTGCCCACCTATAACTGCTGGTCGGCCGACGGAGATGTCACCGCCAGCCTGGTCTACGTGAACTACGGGCTGCCCGAGGATTATGATATGCTCGACCGCATGGGCATTGACGTAAAGGGAAAGATCGTCATCGCCAAATACGGACGCTCCTGGCGCGGGATCAAACCCAAAGTGGCCCAGGAACACGGGGCCCTGGGATGCATCATCTACTCTGATCCCATGGACGACGGCTATTTCCAGGGTGATGTCTACCCCAAAGGCGCCTTCAAAAACGAGTACGGTGTCCAGCGCGGGTCGGTCATGGACATGCCCATATATCCCGGTGATCCGCTGACTCCGGGAACCGGCGCCACCAAGGAGGCTGTCAGGCTGGACCGAAAGGACGCCACCAACCTGCTGCATATACCTGTGCTGCCCATCAGCTACCACGATGCCGAACCGCTGCTGCGTGCCCTGGAAGGACCCGTGGCGCCGGATGGCTGGAGGGGAGCCCTGCCCTTCACCTACCATGTCGGACCGGGAAAGGCCCAGGTTCATCTCAAGCTCTCTTTTAACTGGGACATGAAGCCCCTCCACGATATCATCGCCCGCATGCCCGGCTCGGAACTGCCCGATGAATGGATCATCCGCGGCAACCACCACGACGCCTGGGTCAACGGCGCCGGCGATCCCATCAGCGGACAGGCCGCGATGCTGGAAGAGGCACGCGCCTTCAGCGAACTGGCCCGCACGGGCTGGAAGCCCAAAAGAACCCTCATCTACTGTGCCTGGGATGGCGAGGAGCCGGGGCTGATGGGATCCACCGAATGGGCGGAGACCCATGAAGCGGAGCTGCAGCAGAAGGCCGTGGCCTACATCAACTCCGACGGCAACGGCCGGGGTTTTCTGGGAGCCGAAGGGTCCCATGCCCTGGAGCCCTTCATCAACGAAGTGGCGCGCGATGTGATCGATCCGGAAACCGGCATCAGCGTACTGAACCGCCGCCTGGCCGTGGACCTGGTCAACGGAAAAAACAAAAAGGAGCTGCTGGCCAAAAAGACCCTCTCCATCGGGGCCCTGGGCAGCGGGTCCGATTTTTCACCCTTCATCCAGCACATCGGCATTCCCTCCTTCAACCTGGGTTACGGGGGAGAGGACCCGGGCGGGGAATACCACTCCATCTATGATTCCTACGACGACTACCGCCGTTTCAAGGACCCCTCCTTTATATATGGTGTGACCCTGGCCCAGACAGCGGGGCGCACCGCCATGCGCCTGGCCGATGCAGAGCTGCTGCCCTTTGATTTTACCAGCCTGAGCCGCACCATCAGCGGTTATGCCACCGAGCTCATGGCCTTCACCGACCAGCTGCGCGATGTTACGGCCCTGGAAAATCAGGTGATCCGGGAAAAATATTATGCCCTGGCCGGCGACCCCACGGTCCGGCTGCTGGCCCCGCCCGCCCGCCAGGAAGTTCCTTACCTGAATTTTTCTGACCTGCAAAATACCCTGCTCTCCCTGCAGCAGTCTGCAGCCAGGCTCTCGGCGGCCCTGGCCAAACCGGGACTGGCAGCCGGCAGACAGCTCCAGGTCAACCAGGCCCTCTACCGGGCCGAGCAGCAGTTGCTGACCCGCCAGGGGCTTCTGCGCCGCGGCTGGTACCGCCACAGCATTTATGCGCCGGGATTTTACACAGGTTACGGGGTAAAGACCCTGCCCGGCATCCGGGAAGCCATCGAACAGCGCAACTGGAAGGAGGCCCAGGAACAAATTGAAGTGGCAGCCGGGGTCATCCGGCAGTTCGCGGCCTACCTCGATTCGGTCACCCAGCTGGTTCCTTAAAAAAATACCGATCCCTGCCAGCCGGCAGGGATTTTTTTTTGCCCGGCGTCTGATGGTTTGAATTAATTTACAACCGTAAAAACGGGTCAGTTATGGGATTTAACCTGCAATCATTTTATGAGCCTTCCGGGGACCAGCCCGAAGCCATACGCCAGCTCACCGAAGGGATCCTCTCGGGAGAAAAATACCAGACCCTGCTGGGGGTGACGGGGTCAGGAAAGACCTTTACGGTGGCCAATGTCATCCAGCAGGTCCAGAAACCGACCCTGGTGCTCACCCACAACAAGACGCTGGTGGCCCAGCTTTACGGGGAATTCAAACAGTTTTTCCCGGACAATGCGGTGGGCTATTTTGTCTCCTATTATGATTATTACCAGCCGGAGGCCTATATGCCCGTCAGCAATACCTATATTGAAAAAGACCTCGCCATCAACGAAGAACTCGACAAGCTTCGGCTGCAGGCCACCTCCCAGCTGCTCAGCGGCCGCCGGGACATCATCGTGGTGGCTTCGGTAAGCTGTATCTACGGCATGGGCAATCCCACCGATTACGAAAACGGCATCATCCGCATTCAGCAAAAGCAGGTGCTCTCGCGCCAGGGTTTCCTGCACGCGCTGGTCAATTCCCTCTACAACCGGAGCCAGGGCGATTTCGGGCGAGGTAGTTTCCGGGTGAAGGGAGACACCATCGACATCAATCTGCCCTATGCCGATTACGGTTACCGCATCACTTTTTTCGGCGATGAGATTGAAGAGATCGAAAGCTTTGAAGTGACCAGCGGAAAGCGTATCGCCCTCATGGAAAATGCGGCCATTTTCCCGGCCAACCTTTACCTGGCACCCAAAGACATCCTCCAGCAGGTGCTCCGTGAGATCCAGGACGAGATGACCGCCCAGGTGGATTATTTCAAGGCGGCCGGAAAATACATTGAAGCGCAGCGTCTGAGCGAACGGGTCAACTATGACATCGAAATGATCCGTGAGCTGGGCTACTGCAGCGGCGTGGAAAACTATTCCCGTTTCTTTGACCGCCGCAAACCGGGCACCCGCCCTTTTTGCCTGCTGGATTATTTCCCCAAGGATTTCCTTTGTCTCATTGACGAAAGCCACCAGACCATCCCGCAGGTCAGCGGCATGTACGGCGGTGACAGGAGCCGCAAGCTGGTGCTGGTGGACTATGGTTTCCGGCTTCCCAGCGCCCTGGATAACCGCCCGTTGAATTTCCATGAATTTGAAAACCTGCTCAACCAGACCATTTTTGTTTCAGCCACCCCCGGGGATTATGAACTCGAAAAAACGGGCGGGGTGGTGGTGGAACAGGTGGTCCGGCCCACGGGGCTGCTGGATCCCCCCATTGAAATTCGCCCGAGCGTTAACCAGATCGACGACCTGCTTGATGAGATAGACAAGGTTGTCAAAAAAGGGGACCGGATCCTGGTGACCACCCTGACCAAGCGGATGGCAGAAGAAATGGATAAATATCTGCACCGCATCAACATCAAATCCAAGTATATCCATTCCGAAGTCGATACCCTGGAAAGGGTTGAGATCCTCCGGCAGCTGCGCCTGGGCGATATCGACGTGCTGGTGGGCGTCAACCTCCTGCGCGAGGGACTCGACCTGCCGGAAGTGTCGCTGGTGGCTATCCTGGATGCCGACAAGGAAGGCTTCCTGCGCAACGAAAAGTCACTCACCCAAACGGCCGGCCGCGCCGCGCGCAACATTGACGGCCGGGTCATCTTCTATGCCGATAAGATGACCGAGTCCATGCAGCGCACCATCGATGAGACCAACCGGCGGCGGGAAAAGCAGATCCAGTATAACCAGCTCCATGGCATCACGCCCCGGACCGTGACCAAATCCCGCGAGCAGGTCTTCCAGCAAACTTCCGTGCTCGATATCAAAGGCTATGACCCGGCCAATCCCTATGCCGTGGCCCCGGACGGCGAACTGGTAACCAGCGCCGTGGTGGAGCAGACCGATTACCAGACCATCCCCCAGCTGGAAAAAGCCATTTCGCGTATTAAAAAAGAGATGGAAAAAGCGGCCCGGGACCTGGACTTCATGGAAGCCGCCCGCATGCGCGATGAGATGTTCCGGCTCAAAAAGGACCTGGAGGCCATGAAATAGCACAGAGGGGGCTTGCCGGCTGTATTATTTTCGCCGGCCGGACAATATTGGAGAGCAGGCCCTCGTTTCTAGGATGGTCTCGTTTATTATAAAATCCAATATCCAATTACTATGTCAAGCTCATACCGTAAGCTATTCAACCTGTTTGCACTTTCCGTGCTGGCACTGGCCGTATACCTCAATTTCCTGCACACCGAGGACGATCCCAATTACAGAAAAATCAATTCAACCAAATACCAGCAGGCCGTTATCGTGTCCAGGCAGAAAGCCGTGGCCCTGACAGAAAACCCCAAGACATCCCTGGTCAAACAGGATAAAAAGAACTAAGGGCTTAACCCAGCCATTCCATAGTCAAATCAGTGTTCACCACAGGGGCTCCCTGTGGTTTTTTGTTGCAGCAGGCCTGTGGAATTCCCTAACTTAGTAGCCTCGGCAGGTCAGCCGGTATTGTCGCCGGAGCCATGCCCTGATCCCCTGGTTATGCAAAAGAAATTATTCCTGCTCGATGCCCTTGCCCTGGTTTTTCGTGCTTACTACGCGCTGATCCGCAACCCCAGAATCACCTCCAAGGGGCGCAACACCAATGCCCAGTTCGGGTTCACCAATGCCCTGGTCGACCTGATCAATAACCAGAAACCCACCCATATCGCCGTTTGCTTCGATACCCATGCCCCCACCGAGCGGCATACCGATTTTGCCGATTATAAGGCTAACCGCCAGGAGACGCCCGAGGACCTGCTGGCCGCCGTTCCCGATATCAAGACCATTATCCGCGGCTTCAATATCCCCGTGATGGAGCTGGATGGCTATGAAGCCGATGACGTCATCGGCACTTTAAGCAAACAGGCCGCCGCCGCCGGTTACGAGGTCTATATGGTAACCCCCGACAAGGACTACGGCCAGCTGGTCTCCGAACATATCAGGATCTACAAACCCCCCTATCAGGGCGGGAGCATCGAGATCCTGGGACCCCAGGAGGTTTGCGCCAAATGGGGAATCAAAGAAGTGTCCCAGGTCATCGACATCCTGGGGCTGATGGGCGATGCGGTCGATAATATCCCGGGAATTCCCGGGGTGGGGGAAAAGACCGCAGCCAAGCTGCTGGCCCAGTACGGGACCCTGGAAAACATCCTGGACCATGCCGGGGAGATCAAGGGCGCCCTGGGTGAGAAGGTGCGGACAGGAAAGGACCTCGCCCTGTTGAGCAAGAAACTGGCCACCATCATTACCGATGTCCCGGTCCAGTTCCATGAGGAAGATTTCCGGCTCAAGGAATGGAACCGGGAAGTATTGCAGGATATTTTCACCGAACTGGAATTCAAGACCCTGGGAAAAAGGATCCTGGGAGAGGATTTCAATATTTTCAATACAGCCCCCGAAGGGGTGCAGACCGACCTGTTTGGCCAGGAGGTGGTTGCCAAAAAACAGGAACCCCGCGCCTCACCGGCTCCCGCAGCCCAGGAAGCGGAAACAGAAAAGCCCGAATCGGGGCTGCCGGCAGCCCGCAACATCCACAATAGCCCCCATGACTACCACCTGGTGGCTGAACCCGGGCAGGTGAGCGCCCTGCTGGCCTCCCTGATGGAACAAAAGGAGGTTTGTTTTGACACCGAGACCACGGGCATTGACGCCAATGACGTGGAACTGGTGGGGATGAGCTTTGCCTGGAAACCGGGGGAGGCCTATTACGTGCCCTGTCCGGTCAACCAGGACCATACCCGGGAACTGCTCAGCCGTTTTGCCCCCTTGTTTTCACGCGGGGACATCACCTGGATCGGGCAGAACCTCAAATATGACCTGCTCGTCCTGAAATGGTATGGGGTGGAACTGCAGGGAAATATTTTTGATACCATGCTGGCCCATTATGTCATTGAGCCGGAAGGAAAGCGCGGCATGGACCTGCTCAGTGCCCAGTTCCTGGGCTATGAGCCGGTGCATATCGAGGAGCTGATCGGCAAAAAAGGCAAAAGCCAGGGCACCATGCGGGAGGTGGATGTAACCCGTGTGAAGGACTATGCGGCAGAGGATGCCGATATCACCCTGCAGCTCAAGGGCGTTTTCGAACCCCTGCTGAAGGAAAAAGACGTGGACAAAGTGTTTCGTGAAGTGGAAAACCCGCTGGTAAAAGTGCTCACCGATATGGAATTCGAAGGCATCCGGGTAGACGTGGACTTTCTTAAGGATTATTCCAGGGAGCTCGACAAGGAGGCCCGGCGTTCAGAGGAGAGTGTCTACACCCAGGCCGGTGTCCGGTTCAACCTGGCTTCTCCCAAGCAGCTCGGTGAGGTCCTCTTTGATAAACTGCAGCTGGACCCCAAGGCCAAAAAAACAAAGACGGGCCAGTACGCCACCGGAGAGGATGTGCTGCTCAAACTCGCCCACCAGAGTAAGATCGTGGAAGATATCCTGATCTACCGGGAGCTGACCAAACTCAAATCCACCTATGTGGATGCGCTGCCCGAAATGATCAACCGCCGCACCGGCCGGGTACACACCTCCTATGCACAGGCCGTGGCCGTCACCGGCAGGCTCTCCAGCAACAACCCCAACCTGCAGAACATCCCCGTACGCACCGAAAGGGGCCGGGAAATCCGCAAGGCCTTCATCCCAAGGGACAGCGACCACGTGCTGCTTTCGGCCGATTATTCCCAGATAGAACTGCGCATCGTGGCTGCCATCAGCGGCGATCCCAATATGTGCGAGGCCTTCCGGCTGGGCAAGGATATCCATACGGCCACGGCGGCCAGGGTGTACAATACCGATGAAAAAGAGGTCACCAAGGAAATGCGCTATAAGGCCAAGAGTGTCAATTTCGGGATCATTTACGGCCAGGGGGCCTTCGGGCTGGCCGACAACCTGGGCATTGCGCGCAGCGAGGCCAGGGAGATCATTGACAATTACAAAAAACAATTCGCCAATATCCAAAAATACATGGATGACACCATCCAGTTTGCCCGGGAACACGGTTATGTACAGACGCTGATGGGCCGCAAAAGATGGCTCAAGGATATCAACAGCGCCAATTTCACGGTCCGCGGATTTGCCGAACGCAATGCCATCAACTCACCCATTCAGGGCAGTGCGGCCGACATGATCAAGCTGGCCATGGTGGCCATCCATGATGCATTCCGTAAAAAAGGCGTAGCCTCCAAAATGATCCTGCAGGTGCATGACGAACTGGTCTTTGATGCCCTGCGCAGCGAAGTGGAGCTGATCCGGCCCATTATCATCGACTGCATGCGCAATGCCCTGCCCCTGCCCAACGGAGTGCCCGTGGAGGCGGAAGTCGGCATGGGGGACAATTGGCTTTCAGCGCACTAGCATGCTATATTAACATATCATTTGTAATCATTGATACAACTTTAGGCTTCCCGGGCCGTCATATGGCTGCAGTTTGTCTACTTTTGGGTGTGCCTGCTGGCAGGCCCGGAATTTTGTACACTAAAAAATTAACATATGAAAATGCTCCACGCCCTCCTCACCCTGTTTTGCAGTGCCCTGTTCCTCTCGGCCGGTGCTGCCTACCAGGATGAATGGCCCAAAACCATCACCGGCACCGACGGCAGTGTCATCAAAATTTATGAGCCGCAGCCCGAATCCTTTCAGGGAAATGTGCTCAAAGCCCGTTCTGCCATTTCCATCATCGAAAATGGCAAGACCGATCCGACCTTCGGGACATTCTGGGAGGTAGCCACCGTGGAAACCGACAGGGACAACCGAAGGATCATAATCCGCTCCCTGAAAGTCCCCAATATGAAATTCCCCGGGGACATTGATGAGAGCCGGATTGCTTTTTTGAAAACCACCCTGGAAACCCAGATCCCCGACATGGGCATTGACTTTTCCCTGGACGAAGTGCTTTCCTCCCTGGACATGAACCAGGAGGAAAAAAAGCTTTCCAGGAACCTCAACAACACGCCGCCGCGGATCTATTACGCGACGACCCCTTCCATACTGGTGGTCATTGACGGACAGCCCAAACTCCAGCGCAATAATGACTGGAATCTGGATGTGGTGGTCAACACCCCTTTCACCATCGTCAAGTACAACGACGGTAATTATTACCTCTACGGCGCCAAGCACTGGTATATGGCCCCTTCCGCGGAAGGCCCTTACAGCTATACCCAGCAGGTGCCTCCTTCTTTTGGCCAGATCGAATCGGCCGTCAACAGCGCCAATACCGATCCGGGATATACGGATTCTGCGGCCGCCGCCAGCTCGGAGATCTCCAATATTATTGTCAGCAATAGGCCCGCCGAACTCATACAGACCAACGGGGAACCCAATTTTTCCCCGATACAGGGTACCAGCCTGATGTATGTCTCCAATTCAGGCAATGACATCTTCATGGACCAAAATACCAAACGGTATTTTGTACTGCTTTCCGGCCGCTGGTACAGCTCCACCCGTCTGGACGGGGACTGGCAGTATACGGCCTCCAGTGCCCTGCCGGCCGATTTTGCCAAGATCCCCGAAGGCTCGCCCAAGGACAACGTGCTGGCCTCCGTGGCAGGCACCGATGCCGCCCGGGAAGCCGTGATGGATGCCCAGATTCCCCAGACCGCCAAAGTAGACCGCCATACGGCCAACGCCAATATCACCTATGACGGAGAACCCCGCTTTGAAAATATACAGGGTACCAACCTGCAGTATGCCGTCAACACCCAGGGCTCGGTGATCCGCTTCAACGGACGTTACTACTGTGTGGACAACGGGGTCTGGTTTGAAGCCCCCACGCCCCAGGGTCCCTGGGTGGTCTGTACCGACCGTCCTGAAGAAGTGGAAGCCATTCCGCCGAGCTACCCGGTCTACAACATGAAATACGTTTATATTTATGATGTCACCCCGGACTGGGCCTATATGGGCTATACGCCGGGCTACCTCAATACCTATATTTACGGACCCACCGTGGTCTATGGCACCGGTTTTTATTATTCTCCCTGGTTCGGACATTATTATTACCCCCGGCCCTATACCTGGGGATTCAACATGCACTATAACCCCTGGCTGGGCTGGAGTCTCGGCTTCGGTTACAGTTACGGCTGGTTCAATATCGGCTTCGGCGCCTCCATCTGGGGCGGCTGGCATGGAGGCTGGTGGGGCCCTGCCGTTTATCATCCACCCTACCGCTGGGGCGGATATGGACGTGACCGCTACGGTTACAGCGGCGGCTACTACGGCAGCCGGGTCTCCATCAACAACCGGGTTAATATTGTCAACAACCGCTATACCACCAACATATACAATTACCGGCCGGGGGTAGCGGTGAATAACCGCGGGGTGGGCAACAATTTCAACCGCCAGGGTATGGGCAACCGGCCCGGAAACTTCAACCCCAACAACGGGGGGGCTCCGGGGAACCGCTTCAACCCCAACAACGCGGCGCCCGCCAACCGCTTTAATCCGGGTAACCCCGCAGGGACCAGGCCCAATAACCTGACCACGGACCGCCAGGGCAATGTCTTCCAGCGCAACGCAGCAGCGCCCGGCGGATGGCAGCAGCGGGCCCCCAGGCAGTGGCAGCCGGTAAATAACAACCAGCAGCTCCAAAACCTCAACCGCCAGCAGCAGATGCAGTCGCGCGGACAGATGCGCACCCAGAATTTCCAGCAATCCCGTCCGAGTTCCGGCGGGGGGGCAGCGCGTCCGGCACCCAGTGGCGGCGGCAGGCCCAACCGGAGGGGCTAGTCACCTGAAGCTTCCAACTTATAGAATCAGCAAAATGCCGGGTAATCCAACCCGGCATTTTTTATCCCATTATATTGAAATATTTATCTATATCTTAGCCCTGTTGAGCGTTCCATAAACCGCCGGCCGCCCTGGTCAGCCCCAACAAGCACGTATGCAAATTCCTCCATCCCCTGTCACTGGCACCCCGATACCCGTCCGTGCCGCTCTGAGCGTGGTCACTGATGCGGATGGACAAATCAGGTCCTGCAACAGGGCCTTCCTGGAATTATTTGAGCCCGCCTCAGGTCAGCTGGCCGGCATGTCTTTTACAGATGCCTTACGGCTCACCGAAAAGCAGCCCTTCCGGGAGGCGGCGGCGCGCAGCCTGCAGGAACCGCAAAACCCTTGCTCCCTGGAACTACAGGGCCGGGACCGCCATGGCAGGCGGCTGGCCATGCAATGGGAGCTGACCGTTTTGCTGGAGGCCTCCGGCGTCCCCGGCGGATTCTGCCTGCAGGGCTGGGAGATCCCCTCCCTCGGGCGGCCGCAGCAGGAGGGCCTGCGGCTGGATGATCCCCTGCTGCTGGGTGCACGCAGCCTGCAGACTTTTTATACCATGTACGCCAATATACCGGCGGTTGTCTATGAATACATCTTCCGCAGGGATGGCAGCGAAGGCTTTAATTACCTGAGCCCCTCGGTGGAAAAGGTTTTTGGTGTGGCCCCGGCCCAATACATGGATTTTCAGCAATACCTCCATCCCGAAGACCGGGAAATTGTCAGGCTCAAAAATGCCCATGCCCGTCAGAGCCTGGAGCCTTTTCATTTCGAAGGACGCATCCAGGTCCCGGGAAAGGGCACGATCTGGCATCTGGCCCAGTCGCGGTTTTCCCATTACACCCCGCAGGGCGATATCATTTTTTCGGGCATCATCATCGATTTGACCGAAAGGAAGAAAATGGAGGAAAAGCTGCGGGAAAACGAGGCCCAGCTGCGCGGGCTTGTCAACTCGGTAAAAGACTATGCCATTTTCATGCTGGACCCCCGGGGATATGTGGCTACCTGGAACCAGGGGGCAGCGCATATCACGGGATTTGCAGCCGCCGAAGCCATCGGGCTGCATTATTCCCTGTTCCTGCCTTCCACGGAGGGGGAGGTTCCGGGGCCGGACCAGTTACTATCCCAAACGGCCGCTGCGGGGCGCTGCGAAGCGGAGGGCTGGCGCATTCGAAAGGACGGAAGCCGCTTTTGGGCCAATAGCATATTAACCGCCCTTTATGACCGGGAGGGAAAGCTGAGCGGCTTTCAGGACGTGACGCGGGACATTTCAGAGAGAAGGCAGGCCCAGCAGGCCCTGCAGGAAAGCAATGAACGTTATCTCTATGCCGTAAAAGCGACCAGCGACGCCATCTATGAATGGGATTTGATCGAGGGGAAGTTCCACCGGGGCGAAGGCTTTTTCCGGCTTTTTGGCTACCGGGAACTGGTCCTCTCCTCCTCCCGTTTCGAGGAGCGCATCCATCCCGAGGACCGCGAAGCCGTGCTGGAGGGACTCCGGGAAGCCATGTCCCATCGGCAGTCGCGCTGGGAAGATACCTACCGTTTCCTGTGCGCCGACAACGGGTACAAACCGGTGCTCAACAGGGCCTGCCTGATCCATGACGCCTCCGGCAGGCTGGTAAAGATGATCGGGGCCATCCGGGACCTTTCCGAACAAAAAAGACTGGAGGAAAAACTCAAACAGGAACAGGAACAGCAAAAAAGCCAGATCATCCGCGCCATCATAGAAGCCCAGGAAAATGAGCGCAGGGAGATCTCCTATGAGCTGCATGACAATATCAACCAGGTTCTGGCCACCTGCAAGCTCCTGCTGGACCTGGCCGAAAAAAACCCGGCCGCCTCCAGGGACTATATCCTGCGCTGTTCCCAGAACATCAGCCAGATCATCAAGGAAATCCGCCATATTTCCTCGAGCCTGACCCCCTATGCCCTGCGCGATATCGGTCTGGTGGATGCTGTCCGGGACCTGGCAGACCGGATTAACGAGACCGGAAAGCTGACCATGGTGGTGCGTATTGAAAACGGCTTCGATGAACAGCGGGTGTCTCCCGAGATTCAGATGTCCGCCTTTCGCATCATTCAGGAAAAAACCAACAATGTGCTGCGCCATGCCGGTGCCAGCGAACTCCTAATTGAACTCCGGCTGCAGGACGGCGGTTTGCTGATGGATCTCAGGGACAACGGCCAGGGCTTTGACCGCGATAAGATCCGCAAAGGTTCCGGCCTCTATCATATCCAAAACCGGGTCGAGCATCACCGCGGTCTGATGACCCTGGAGACGGCCCCCGGCAAAGGCTGCCACCTGACAGTATCCCTTCCGCTCTAATGGTCTTTGCCCTACCTTTGCTGCCATAACGAAATGACCATGGATCCCCTGCTGATTTACTGCTACGATGCCTATTGCGGCTGGTGCTACGGATTTTCTCCCGTCATTAGCCGGCTGGCCCGCCAATACGCCGACCGGCTCCGGGTGGAAGTGCTCTCCGGGGGCATGATCCTGACCCAGCCGGCCCGGCCCATTTCGGTGATGGCCGGTTATATCCTGCAGGCCTACCCGGTGGTAGAACAGCGCACCGGCATCCACTTTGGGGAGGACTTCCTCTGGCATATCCGCAACCCCGGGGAAAGCGACTGGTTCCCCAGTTCTGAAAAGCCCGCCATCGCCCTGTGCGTGTTCCGGGAATTCCATCCCCATCGCCAGGTGGAGTTTGCAGCAGACCTGCAGGCGGCCCTGCATGCCGAAGGGCGCGACCTCTGCGATGATGAGGCTTACCGCCACCTGCTGGAAAAATACGCCATCCCTGATACCCTGTTTTACGAGCGCCTCCATGACCCCTCCTATAAACAGTTGGCCTACAATGAATTTACCCTGGTCGGCCGCCTGGGGGTCCGGGGATTTCCGGCCGTCCTGCTGCAGGTCAGCGAGTCCAGGTTCTACCGCATCGCCGAAGGCTATACCGATTATGCCACCCTGCAATCAGGGCTGGAGCAGGCCCTGGAAGCCGCAAGCTGAAAATCCCGGTATTTTCCGGCCGGGCTGACCCCGGAGGGGCCAATCTTTACCAGCGTGATTTCCTTTTTTCGTTTTAACTTGCACGTCCTTTAAAGAACAGGATATATAATATGGAATACAGTAAAATAATTGCCGTTACCGGGTTGCCGGGATTGTATGAGTTGATCAACAGCAAATCGGATGGCGCCATCGTGCGTTCCCTGGAGGACAGGACTTCAAAATTCGTATCCAGCAGGGTGCATAACTTCTCCCACCTGGAAAGTATAGAAGTTTTCACCAACCGGGAAAACACCAACCTGGTGGAGGTGCTGGTGGCCATGGAAAAGAGCGGTGAGCAACTCCCCGATGAAAAGGATGCGGCCGCCCTGAAGGCCTATTTTATGAAAGTATACCCCGAGCTTGATTTTGAGCGGGTCTACAGTTCCGACCTCAAAAAGATGGTCAAATGGTTTTCGGTCCTCAAAAACAACCAGATCGAATTGAAGATAACCCAGGCCGAAGCGCAGGAACAGCCTGCCACGCCAACTCCCGCGGAGCCAGCCGCCAAGGCGGAAAAAGCGGTGAAGCCGGCCAAAAAGGCCGAAGCGGCTGAGGCCCCGGCAGCGGAAAAGGAGAAGGCAGCGCCCAAGGCCCGCAAGGCCCCCGCCAAGAAAGCAGAGGCTCCCGAAGCGGCGGACGCCGAGGCCGCCAAACCCAAAAAAGCGCCTGCCAGGAAAAAGAGTGAAAAATAAGATCCCCCTTCCATAACCCCGGGGACCAGGCCCAGGCCTGGTCATCCGGGGATATTTCGTAGCTCCCAAAAATCTACTCCCATGCAATTAACGGCTGAAATCCACCAACCCGTCAGGCATTTCTTATCCCCAGATTTCAGGGTCACCGACTGGCCGCACCTGGAGCCCTATTTCAAGGAGCTGGCCGAACGCGAAATCCCCGATGTGGCTTCCCTGGAAAAATGGCTCCGGGATGTCAGCGAACTGGAGGCGGTTGTCAGCGAAGATGCCTGTTGGAGGCAGATTCGCATGACCTGCGATACCCAGGACAAATCACTGGAGGAGGCCTTCAACTTTTTCATGATGGAGATCCAGCCCCATATACAGCCCTATGCCGACCTGCTCAACCGCAAGCTGGTGGGCTGCCCCTTCACCGCTTCCCTGGATCAGCAAAAATATTTTACCTACCTGCGCTCGGTCAAAAAAAACATTGAACTGTTTCGGGAGGCCAATATTCCCCTGCAGGCTGAACTGGCCGTGATGGGCCAGCAGTTCGGGGCCATTAGCGCCAAAATGACCGTGGAGGTCCACGGCAAGGAGTATACGCTGCAACAGGCCTCCAAATTCCTGGAAAACCCCGACCGCGCGCTGCGGGAAGAAGTATACCGTAAAATGCAGGAAAGAAGGCTCCAGGACCGGGGGGCGCTCAACGACCTCTATACGGCACTGGTCTCCAAACGTCACCAGGTGGCCCTCAATGCGGGATTCGCCAATTACCGCGATTACAAGTTCGTCGAACTCGGCCGCTTTGACTACACCAAGGAGGACTGTTACCTCTTCCATGAATCCGTAAAAAAATATATCCTGCCCCTGGTGGATATCATCAACGAAAACAAAAGGAAAAAACTGGGGCTTGATACCCTGCGGCCCTGGGACGGCGAGGCCGAACCGGCCGGGGTGGAACCGTTGCGACCCTTTGAAAGCGGCGAAGAGCTGCTGGAAAAAACCGTGGCGGACTTCAATTTACTCAACCCCTTTTTCGGGGAATGCCTGCGCACCATGAAAAAGATGGGCCGCCTTGACCTGGAAAGCAGGAAAGGGAAGGCGCCGGGCGGCTATAACTGTCCCCTCGCCGAAACAGGCGCCCCTTTCATTTTCATGAATGCCGCCGGTCAGATGAGCGATGTGACCACCATGGTCCATGAAGGCGGTCACGCCATCCAGTCCTTTCTGACCCACGGACTGGAACTCAGCAGTTTCAAGGAATACCCCATGGAAATTGCGGAAGTGGCCTCCATGGCCATGGAACTGTTCAGCATGGACCATTGGGAGGTATTCTTCTCCGACCCCGGCGATTTGCGCAGGGCCAGGGAACACCAGCTGGAGCGGGTCATTACCATCTTCCCCTGGATTGCCACCATCGATAAATTCCAGCACTGGGTCTATGAAAACCCCACCCACAGCCTGGAGCAAAGGCAGCAAACCTGGATGCAGATCCTCAGGGAATTCTCTTCCTCCGTGGTGGATTACAGCGGGCTGGACCATTACCGGGAGTCGGCCTGGCAAAGGCAGCTGCACCTGTTTGAAGTGCCGTTTTACTACATCGAATACGGCATCGCCCAACTGGGGGCCATCGGGCTCTGGATGCAGTACAAACAGGATCCCGCCTCCGCCATTTCCCACTACATCGAGGCACTGAGCCTGGGAGGAACACGCACACTGCCAGCGCTTTATGAAGCAGCCGGTCTGGAATTCAACTTTTCAGGCGACTACATCAGGCGCCTCATGGATTTCGTGGGCACTGAACTCAGAAAGATCATGGAGGGACGCTAAAAATACCCGCAAAGTGGTATAAGCACATATTGTAATTCTCGGCAGGTAAATCTATATTTGCCACAGCATAAACGAAGCAGGACGCAAGGTATGCTTCTTTAAAATAGCTACTAATCAGAGCCTTAACCAAAAAGTCCCGGTGTTTCCACATCGGGGCTTTCCTTTTTTCCCTCCCGGCCTAGCGGCATAGGTCGCAGATGCCGCTGACCACCACTTCAACCTGGGAGGCCGTGAAGCCGGCCGGCAGGTCAATATCGGGGATGGATACCTTATCCAGGCAGGTGGTGGAGGCGCAGACCCGGCAAAAAAAATGGATGTGGTTGTCCTGGTGGTGGCCCTGGTGACAGTCCTCCTTACAAAGCGCATAGCGGACGGTGTTATCGGCAGTGGGGATGCTGTGGATGACCCCTTTTTCCAGGAAGGCCTGCAGGGTGCGGTAGACGGTTACCCGGTCGAATTTTTCCCCCGCTTTTTTTTCGATGTCCCCATGGGAAAGCGCTCCGGCGCTGCCCAGGAACAGTTCCAGTATCTTTTTGCGGCTGCTGGTTACACTCAGCTGGCTACGTTTCAGTAATTCCTCCATACGGTCATCCATAGGTTCTGTTTATGGTTTGAACTATGGGGCTAATTGGGATTGTTGCCGAACAGGGAATTGGCAAAGCGCGGCCCGGAGGCCTGCTCCTTGAGCAGCTGGTCGATCCCCTTTTTCAGGTCTTCTATGTCATCCTTTTTCAGCCCGTCCGCGATTTTACGCACCCGGCCGGAGCGGTCCACCAGGGCAAAAAACTGGGTATGTATGAACTGCTGGCTCATGTCGGTGGCGTTGTTTTTGGGATCGTCCAGCAGGTAACTGTTGCGCGCCGTGCTGTAAAGACTGTCCTTCCTGCCGGTCAAAAACAGCCATTTCCGCGGATCGGCCCCCAGGGAATCGGCATACCGTTTCATCCGGCCTACCGAATCCGTTTCCGGATCCACTGTGTGGGAAAGGATCATAAAATCGGGTTCGTTCCGGTAGGCGGTAAAAAGGCCCTTCATATTGGTGTTGAGCTTGGGGCAGATTCCCCGGCAGGTGGTGAAAAAATACTCCGCCACATAGACTTTCCCCGCGACATCCTTTTGTGTGATGGTCCGGCCGTCCTGGCTGGTAAAGGAAAAAGGCCGTACATAATTGATGACCGGAAGCCTGACCTCCGCATAGCCGGGGATGATTACCTGCAGGCCCACATAGAACAGCAGGATCAGCAGCCCGAAAAAAACAACGTAAAACCATGATTTCTTTAACATACCTGTAGCCCGGATTGGATAGGAAACAAAGTTACAGCATGCAATTTACCCGGCTGACAAAATGTTGTTTTTTGAATCAGGTGACTGCAACATGGTTGCATTTTTATACTTTTGCCCCATGGCCGCAACATTTCACAGGCAATATGGGGATTGGCTGGGCATTGGGGTTTCCATCGCCTGCGCCCTGCATTGTGCCCTGCTGCCCCTGGCAGTAAGCTCCCTGCCCATATTAGGCGTAAATATCATTGGAAACCAGCGCGTTGAGTTTTTTATGCTCGCCCTGGCCTTCCTGGTGGGCAGCCTGGCCCTGGCGCATGGTTACCGCAGGCACCATCACCGGCTGCTTCCCTTCTGGCTGTTTACCGGCGGGATCTGCTGCCTGCTGGCCAAGGACCTGGTGCCCGCCCTGGAATACGGGTTGCTGCCCCCGGCGGTGGCTGGGATTGTCAGCGGACACCTGGTCAATTTGCGCCTCAGCCGCCCCCGGGAAAGGAAAAACAGCCCGGAAACGGACGGGGCAGGGAACGTTTTCCCGATTTCAAAAACAAAAAACCCGGGACAATTGTAATTTTGGGGATTAAACAGCGCTTTTATGATAAAAACAGGTAACCCGGTCATCAGCATCTACACGGAAATGACCCCGAATCCGGAGACCATGAAGTTTGTGGCCAACAAATTACTCTATCCCGGAAAGAGCATTGATTTTCCCGATGTGGAAAACGCCAAACCCTCTCCCCTGGCTATTGAGCTGTTCGGTTTCCCGTTTATCAAGAGCGTTTTTATCGCCAGTAATTTTGTGACCCTGACCAAGATCACCGAAACCGACTGGTCTGATGTCATTCCTTCCATCCGTCTTTTCTTAAAGGAATACCTGGAGGAGGGAAAGCCGGTCATCAACGAAGAGGAAGTGGTGCTGGTCAAAAGCGAGGGCAATGCCATTGACGTGGACGATGACGATGTGGTCAAGCGTATCAAGGAACTGCTGGAAAACTATGTCAAGCCGGCTGTTGAAATGGATGGCGGGGCCATACAGTTCAAAAGCTACCGGGAAGGCATCGTCAATCTGATGCTGCAGGGATCCTGCTCGGGCTGTCCCTCTTCGATGATCACCCTCAAGGCAGGGATCGAGGGCATGATGAAAAGAATGATCCCCGAGGTGAAGGAAGTGGTGGCCGAGGCCGAATAATCCGGTCCTGGTATCAGCTTTATGGTATGGAAAGCCCCGACAGGGCTTTTTTTATTTACCGGGACAGGGCCCGGGAAAGCATATTTGTTATTTTTGATCTTCAATCAGCCCCCCCTTGGATATACAGGAAATCTGCCACCAGCTCATCGACGGCATCCGGAATACCACCTGGCTGGAAGGCGTGGCCGTGGTATCGGGCATTGCCAGCGTCTGGTTTTCGCGGATGGAAAACATACTGGTTTACCCTGTGGGTCTGGTCAATACCATCATTTATATATATCTGAGCCTGAGCGGCCATCTTTTCGGGGAGGCCAGCGTGAACCTCTATTATACGGTCATGAGCATTTATGGCTGGATCCTCTGGGCCAGAAAGGACCAGCGCAGCCGTCCTGTGGTGGCCATCAGTTTTTCGAGCCTTTCCCAATGGAGGGACCAGCTCCTTTTTTTTGCGGCCTTTTACGTGGCGATCTACTGCTGTCTCTCCTTTATGAAGACCCATTTTGCCCCGGGGGCCATTCCCTGGGCCGATGCCCTGGCTTCTGCCACCGCCTACACCGGCATGTGGCTGATGGCGCGCAAGAAAGTGGAAAGCTGGTACTGGTGGATCGCTACCAACATTACCTCCATCCCGCTGTATTTTATCAAACATTACGAATTTACCAGCGTCTATTACCTGGTACTGCTTTTTTTGGCAGTGGCGGGACTTTACAGCTGGAAGCATAAGGCAACCCATGCAACAACCGTTTAAGAAAATTACCATCATCGGCCCGGAATCCACCGGTAAAAGCTACCTATCAGCCTACCTGGCCGGCCAGTACCGGTCCCACTGGGTACCCGAATATGCCAGGGAATACCTGCTGGAAAACGGCCGCAGCTACGGGCCGGGGGACCTGCTCCGAATTGCCCGCGGGCAGCAGGAGCTGGAAAATAAGGCCGTTTCCCTCCATGAACAGGCCTTCGGGGCCGCCCCCCTGTTTTGTGATACCGACTTGTGGGTGATCAAAGTGTGGAGCGAGTTTGTCTTTGGCAGCTGCGATCCCTGGATCCTGGAGCAGATCGCGGCGACCCGCTGCGACCTATACCTGCTTTGCAATACAGACCTGCCCTGGGTCCAAGATGAGCTCCGGGAATATCCCGACCTGCAGACCCGGGAAATCCTCTTTCACATCTACAAGGATCTATTGGTCAACCAGCCTGTTCCCTGGGTGGAGATCGCGGGCACGCCGGACCAAAGGCTTCAAAGGGCCTGCCTGGCCGTGGACCATTGTCTGGGTGTCTGATTACTGCACCAGTTTTTCGATATCGGGATCGTCCTGAAGATGTACCATCTGTACCAGAATCCAGGGATAGCGGATGGCCACCTCGCGGCTGATCGGCCTAATGGTGCGGACCCTGGGGTTGGGCAGCAGCGAAGCGATCAGGGCGGCCTGCTGCCTGCTGAGGTTTTTGGCGGGTATGCTGAAATAATGCTGGGAGGCGGCCTGAATTCCGTAGATCCCCTTGCCCATTTCAGAGACATTGAGGTACATTTCCAGGATCCGTTTTTTTCCCCAGACCAGTTCGATCATGAAGGTAAAATATACTTCCAGGGCTTTGCGGACAAAACTTTTTCCCTGCCAGAGGAAGACGTTTTTGGCCACCTGCTGGCTGATGGTGGAGGCCCCGCGCATGGATTTGCTTTTCTGGTTGTGTTTGATGGCCTTCTCAATGGACTTAAAATCAAAGCCGTCGTGGTCGGCAAAGAGCTGGTCTTCCGAGGAAATGACGGCGAGCTTGGCGTAGGGGGAAATGCTTTTCATATCCACATAATCCCTTTTGAGCCCATCCCCGCGGAACACGCTGCCCAGCTGGGTTAGCGTGATGGGAGGATTGACCCATTTGAGCAGCAGGATATAAAACAGCTGAAAAAAGAACCCAAAAATAAATATCCGCTTGATCAGTCTCCACGTCCGTGGAACGATCCCTTTGGTTTTGATCGCCATCCAGAATTTTTACGGCTGCAATATACTTAGGTACCCCAATGTATCCCAATCACTTTTTGGAGGCGCCCAGTTCCAGGTATCGCAGGCTGTATTTATGGCCCAGGGTATACTTTTTATACAGGGACCCCCTCAGCAGAAAACCCAGTCCCATCAGGCCGCCTGCCGTGATGAAGCTGGCGGTGGAATACCAGATCCTGGGCTGGTCCTGCCGGATGAGCCCGTTGACGGCTCCCAGCACCAGCACCCCGCCGCCTGCCACCAATAGCAGGGTCCCGTCCCCGCGGTAATTGAGTTTTTTGCGCTCCAGCCGAATTTGGGCAATCTCCCGGTAGTGGAAGGCCAGCCCGTTGAAAAAGATGCTGTCATGCCTGATGGCTTCAATGGTGCCGTCAAACCACTGGTGGTAGATGGTCTGCAGGGAAATTTCGGTACCGGTGGCGTATGTTCTCAGGTTGGCCCCCTTTTTTTCCAGGACCAGCACATCGGTCTGTGCATGCAGGGACAGGGCCTGCAGGAACAATAGGACAAAGAGCAGCGTTTTCATGTTCGTGGTTTTGCAGGACTTGCGGGGCCGGGCCCTGCATGCCCCCTGTTATTTGATCTGGGCGGCAAAGAAAATCACACCCCAGAGCAGTACGATGCCAAATCCAATGAGTATGGTACCCGAAATCTTGTTGATGATCGAAAGGTTATGCAGGGTCAGCCGCTTGCGAAGTTTGCCTGCCATGAGCACTTTTCCCACATCGGCGGTCATATTGACCAGCAGACAGGTGGAAAAGATAATGATACGCTGGCGCAGGGTATGGGTCAGGGAAAGCACGGTGGCGTTGCCTAGCCAGAAAATGATCACGCCCGGGTTGAGGGTATTGATGAGGAACCCCGAGGCGAAGATCCGGGCCATATCCCTTTTGCGGAAGCGCATGATGTTGCCGTCTGCATCGGTGGAGAGATGGACCTTCTTGAAGAAGACAAAAAATATCCCCATCCCGATCAAAAAGACGCTGCCTGCATAGCCGATCATCCGCTTGTATTCCAGCAGGGTGGCCACCAGCTCGGTGAAAATATTGCTCAGCAATACCAGCACCACATCGCTCATCCAGACCCCGGCCACAAAACTGAATCCCCCCCGGTGACCATTGTTAAGGCTCTGCTTGATGATCGTGAAAATGATCGGTCCCACCGACAAAGCAAGAATAAACCCCAAAGCAAGTCCTTTCAATATGGCTTCCATAAAACGGCATATTTGAAGTAAATATTTATAAGTCCCCCCTTGTCTTCCAGGTGACAATTTACAAATTCCTGAACGCAGAATAAAAACGGAAGTTACCGATACCGGCCGGGACAGGCAAATATGACCGGCGGCTGACCTGCACTAAAGATGGCCCATTTCCAGGAAACGCTGCCAGTCGTCCAGCATCTTGCCTTTCAGGACCCGCGGAAATTTGTGCTGGCCGCCAACCTTGCCTTTGAGCCGCATGAATTCCATAAAGCGCGATTCGGGAAGCACGGTAACGTATACGTCCTTCAGGGCGCTTTTCCTTTCTACGGCATAATCGTCGTTGAGCACCTTGAGCTGCTCATCAATTTTGTGGCTGAGCACCAGGGGATCTGCCTGGTCATCGGTGGCCAGGTACCAGTGGTGCGCAAAGAACAGGCCATGGGGAACGCCTGCCACGGTAAATTCGGGAATGGAAATGTTGAGCGATTCGCTGGCCAGCTGCACGGCCTTGTTCATATTGTCCACACTCAGGTGTTCGCCCACCAGGCTTAAGTAGTGCTTTGTCCTGCCGGTGATGATGATCTCGCAGCGGTCCTTATCCACAAAGCGGACGGTATCGCCGATCAGATAACGCCAGGCACCGGCACTGGTGCTGATCAGCAGGGCATAATCCTTACCCTCCTCCACTTCATGGATCATGAAGGCCTGGGGGTTGGCCATCAGGTTGCCTTCATTGTCAAAATTCCTGCTGTCAAAGGGTACAAATTCCATGAAGATATGGTCATTGGTGACCAAGCGCATGCCTTTGGCATACTGCCGGTCCTGGTAGGCGATGAAGCCTTCGGAAGCCAGGTAGGTCTCAATGTAGGTAACGGGTTTTCCCAGCAGTTTCTCAAAGCCCTTCTTATAGGGCTCGAAGGAAACCCCTCCGTGAACAAAGAAACCCAGGTTGGGCCATATTTCGTGGATATTTTTCAGATCGTACTTTTCAATCACTTTTTCCATGCAGATCTGAATCCATGCGGGCACCCCGACAACGAAGCCGATGTCCCAGTTGGGAGCCTGGGCTACGACTTCTTCAATCTTTTTTGTCCAGTCCCTGGTGCGGGCTATTTTTTTCCCTGGCTTGTAAAAAGGGGAAAACCAGAAGGGCACTTTGCGGGCCGTGATCCCGCTGAGGTCCCCCGAATAATACCCTGGGCCCTTTTGCAGGTCGGTGGTTCCCCCGATCATCAGCCAGCCTTTGCCGAGGCTTTTTACGGGGATATCATGGTAATTGCGCAGGGTGAGCAGCTGCTTGACCATCACCACCCGGTTGCCCCTGAGCAGGTCATTGGTGATGGGGATGTATTTACTGCCTGCCTCCGAAGTGCCGGAGCTCAGGGCGTAATATTTGATTTTGCCGGGCCAGCAGACATCCGAGGCCCCTTCCAGGGTCTTGCGCCACCAGCTGTTATATATGGTGTTATAGTCAAATACGGGGACCAGCTCCTGGAATTTCTTGCCGGCATGTTTGTTGAGCAGGATTTCGTCAAAGCGGTACTGCTGGCCAAATTCGGTGAAACGGGCTTTTTTCAGGAGCTTTCTCAATACCTTCAGCTGCTGCCTCCGGGGGGATTTCTGGGGCAGGCGCAAAGCCTTAGCAAGCGAATTGGGTAATTGCAGGTCAATCAGCGCCATTACGGAGTAGGAATGATGAGTTGCTCAAAATTAAGGTATTGCCCGGAAATACCGCCAAGGACTTTATGTTTTCACTACCTTAGCATTCTTTTGAATTCATACAATCAATCCTCATGCAAAGAAGAAAATTCGTAAAGTCCTCCTTGCTGGCTGCCACTGCTTTAACAGCGGGCGCCGGTTCCCTGGAAGCCGCCGGGCCGTCTGCATCCCAAAAAGCCCTGCTGGAATGGCGCGAATATGAAATGCATTTTGGTACCAGCGAAAACGACCTGCACAATTACCTGCAGCATGCGCTGATTCCTGCCCTCAACAGGCTGGGCGTAAAAAACGTGGGGGTGTTCCGGGAACTCTCCAAATCAGAACCTGCCAAAATATACCTGCTGATCGCCTATGGCTCACCGGTAGAATATTTCCAGGTAATTTCCAAACTGCCGGCTGACAGCGAGTACAGGAAGGCGGCTGCCGATTACATGAATCTGCCCGTTGACAAAGTTCCCTTCACGCGTTATTCCACCAAACTGATGATCGCCTTTGACGGCCTTCCCCAGCTGGCCATACCGGCAGCCGGTTCCCGGGTCTTTGAACTGCGTACCTACGAAGGCGCCAACGAGGACGCCCTGCGCCGCAAAATCAAGATGTTCAATGAAGAGGAGTTTACCATTTTTTACCGCACCAGGCTTAACCCGGTTTTTTTCGGTGAAGTGATTTCCGGTAAGGACATGCCCTGCCTGACCTATATGATCAGCTTCCGCGATATGGAAGAGCACGATAAGGCCTGGGCTGCATTTGGCAGCGACCCTGACTGGAAAAGGGTATCCGGCCTGGCTGAATATGCCAACTCCGTTTCCCGCATTCAAAAAACCTTTCTTGAACCCTTAAATTATTCACAGCTCTGATGCCGGCCAGTCAACACCATCTATATTCATCATTTATAATTCATGAAATTAAAATTTTCCGTAGCCTACCTGCTTAGCTTCCTTTCACTGGTCTTTGTCATTCATGAATTACATGACTGGGCCCATGTGCTGATGGGCCAGTGGGTATGCGGTTGCTGGGGAACGAAGGCCTTTGATTCCTGGACCATGTGCGATCACAGTGATGTGTCCGGAAATATCATTGCCTTCATCTGGATGGCGGGTCCCCTGGTTTCCTATATCCTGATGTGGGTGGCCTATAGCATACTGAACTCCAGAAAATCAACCGCTTCGCGTTCCATGGGGTTTTCCCTGTTGTTTGCCACCCTTCCCTTTGGCAGGATCCTGGCTGTTGTCGGGGGAAAATCCGATGAAACCAATATGATGCGCGAATTCTTCCAGCGGCCCGACGGCAGCAATCACCAGTTTGTGGTCGTTTCCGCCATCGTCCTGGTGCTGTTGCTGACCCTGCCTCCCATCATCAAAGCCTTCTCGCTGACCAGCAGCATCAAAGAAAAAATGATGCTCATTCCCGTGCTGCTTATTTTCCCGGTGGTGGTGGACTATGTGGTAGTCAACCTGGGTATGAATAAAATCCTCTCCGATGATATCATGCAGGAAGAATCCCTGCCAGGCACTCCCTTCCTGGTTCTGTTATGGGGTATTTTCTGGATCATTTTTTTCATGCTGACCTATAATAACCTGATCAAACTGTTCAAGAAAAGCGAACACCGCCGCCGGAAAAGCAAAAGCGCCTCCTCTGTAAGCCAGGAAGAATACATGCCCTGAGCCGGGCTGTGTAATCAGGCTGCCCCTCCATGTGGTATGGTGTCCCCCTGGGTATTTTTGGAATCACTGCCGACAATGCTCGCGCTTCCCAGGGCATGGATCTTATAAGGCAGCTGCGCGCGGTTTTGTGCGTACTGGCCGATGATCTCTCCAAAGGAAAGCTCCTTTCCCTCGCACCATACGATCTCCGTGGCCCCGTCCTGCCGGGTTACCAGGGTCCTGCCCGTGGAGGAAAGCAGGGCCTCCGCCTCCTTTTTTCCCTCAGGGTCCCCCGCCAGGAAAGTCCGGATATCGGCTTTAGGTCGGTGGGGACGGCTAAACCAATGGCCGGCCAGGGCCAGCAGGGACCGAAACCAGATGGCGATGTCCATCAGCAGGGTGAAGACCAGGGAAACATCTCGGCGGAAGTGTTTGCGCACAAACTGGCTCATGGCCCTGTAAAAAAGTTTTACATAACGGAAATCCTTACGCGTGCTTTCCCCTTTGAAATGAATAATGCGCTGCGAGGCCACATAATAATTCAGGTAACCGGCCTGCTGTATGCGGTAACTCAGGTCGATGTCTTCTGCATACATAAAGAACCGTTCATCAAAGCCTCCGGTGAGGTCCATGGTCTGTTTGCGGACCATCATGCAGGCGCCTGAGAGCACATCCACCGGGTGGGTCTCCCCCCGGGGAAGATGACCCATGTAATATCTGGCAAACAGTCGGGAATGCGGAAACAGCGAAGTAAGCCCCGATAGTTTGCAGAAAGCCGCCCAGGGGGAAGGAAAACCCCTGGCGGATTCGGGCAGGAACTGCCCCGTTCCGTCCACCATGCCTACCCCGGCCGCTCCGGCCTGCGGATGGGCATCCATAAAGGCGGTGATCCCGGACAAAAAATCTTCCGGCAGGATGGTATCGGGATTGAGAAAAAGCAGGTATTGCCCGCTGGCCAGGGCCAGGGCCTGGTTGCAGGCCCGGGCAAATCCCTGGTTGACGTCGTTTGCGATGAAACGGACCGAAGGGAATTTGGGACTGAGATAGGCCAGGGACTGGTCCCCGGAATGGTTATCCACCACAAATATTTCTGCATCCAGTCCCCGGGAGGCCTTTTGAACCGAACAGAGACACTGTTCCAGAAAGAACCGGACCCGGTAATTGACAATGATGACAGATACTCTCACGGTGTTTTTATGGTGCTGGTCCCTGCGAAGTAAGAAATTTTTAAGACAGGGCCTGCAATTAATTTTTAGCCGGATGGCCCCAGGCGTACAGAAAAATTTTGGGCAGGAGGCCGGGATATCAAAAAAATCGATACATTTGCATTTATCAATGTATTTTTTGTGGACCTTTCTTTACGCCAAATAGAAAAAATTTCCAAGGCCCTGGGGGATGCCAACCGCCTGAAGATCCTGCATTATATCTCCAATAAAGGGGGATGCGGTCAGTGTGCCGGCCTGCAGGAAGTGGTAGACCTGGCCCAGCCCTCGATCTCCCACCACGTAAAAATCCTGGTGGAGTCGGGGCTTATTGCCCCCGAAAAGGAAGGAAGGAACCATAAATATACCATGAACAGCGAACTGGTTGAACAGTACCGGCAATTCCTGGAACTGCTGAAGACCTGATTTTTTTTGCTTTAATACATCGATTCCTTTAAATATATCAATAAATCAATATATAAATTTCACTACCATGTCAACTAAAAAATTACTTAGTACCTACCAGCTGGGGAAGGCCCTTCTGAAAAACAGGGTTGTTATGGCCCCCATGACCCGTTCCCGCGCCACCGGCAATATTCCCAACGACCTTATGGCGGCCTATTACAGGCAGCGCGCCGGGGCGGGCCTGATCATCACCGAAGGAGTATCTCCCTCCCCCAATGGCCTGGGATATGCCCGCATTCCGGGCGCCTTTTCCCAGGAGCAGACCGAAGGCTGGAAGAAAGTAGCCCAGGCCGTCCACGCCGAAGGCGGACATATCTTCATGCAGTTCATGCACAGCGGCCGCATCGGCCATGCCCTGAACCTGCCCCAGGGTGCCCGTGTACTGGGACCCTCTGCCGTCAAGGCAGCCGGCCAGATGTGGACCGACGCCCAGGGCATGCAGGACCTGCCTGTACCCCAGGCCATGACCATCGAGGAAGTCCGCGAGGCCAGGGACGAATATGTGCAGGCAGCGCGCAACGCCATAGCAGCGGGTTTTGACGGCATTGAACTCCACGGGGCCAATGGTTACCTCATGGAGCAGTTCCTGTCCCCGTTCAGCAATATCAGGACGGATGAATATGGCGGAACCGTGGAAAACCGCAGCCGTTTTGTGATCGAAACGGCCCAGGCCGTGGCTGATGCCATCGGCAAGGAGCGGGTCGGCATCCGGCTTTCCCCCTATGGAGCCTTCAATGACATGCCGGCCTACCCGGAGATTGAACAGACCTATACCCACCTGGCCAGCGAACTGAACCGCATCGGTATCGCCTATATTCACCTGGTGGACCACAGCTCCATGGGTGCGCCGGCCGTTCCCGACAGCATCAAAGCCTCTTTCCGTAAGCTGTTCACCCATGCCCTGATCCTATCTGGAGGTTACACCCAGGAAAGGGCCGAAGCGGACCTGCAGCGCGAAGCAGCAGACCTCATCGCCTTTGGCAAGCCCTTCCTCAACAACCCGGACCTGGTGCATCGTTTTGAAAAGGGGCTGCCCCTGTCCGCCGAGCTGGACTTCAATACGTTTTATACCCCCGGTGAAAAAGGGTATACCGATTACCCGGCCTATGCCGAAGAGCCGGTGGTTGCCTAGTAAAGCAACTATAATGTGACGCTGTATGGCAGTCAATAAAACAAGCAGGATCCTGCCTGGGCGCATCTGCCTGGTTTTTGGCACGGGCCTACCGGTCCTTTTACCGGCAGCTGTCTATAGCCAGGGCGGCATATCAAAATCATAATCCTGTTTTGGCTTCTTATTTCATAGGAAGGGGTAATTTTACACCCCTTCCTTTTTTTTAAATCTAAAACCTCGATGATGAAGATAAAACCACTGGGTTCGCAGGGAATTACCGCTTCGGAGCTGGGACTGGGCTGCATGGGTATGAGTGAGTTTTATGGTGCTTTTGATGATGCCCAATCCATCCGGACCCTCCACCGGGCCATTGAGCTGGGCCTAACCTTTTTTGACACCGCTGACATGTATGGCCCCTATATCAATGAGGAGCTGCTGGGACGGGCCATTGCGGGAAAAAGGCAGGGACTGACCATCGCCACCAAGTTTGGCATTGTGCGCAACCTGGCCAACCCGGCCCTGCGCAGTATCAACGGGAAACCCGAATATGTCCTGTCTTCCTGCGAAGGAAGCCTCAAAAGACTGGGCGTGGACGTGATAGACCTCTATTACCTGCACCGGGTAGACCCCAATACGCCCATAGAAGAAACCGTAGGCGCCATGGGCAGCCTGGTCCGCGCCGGCAAAGTGCGGGGCATCGGTCTCTCGGAAGTCTCCGCCGAAACCCTGAGGAAAGCCCATGCCGTGCATCCCATTACGGCCCTGCAGTCCGAATATTCCCTGTGGAGCCGCGAACCGGAAGAGGAAGTGCTTTCCGTGTGCCGGGAACTGGGGATAGCCTTTGTGGCCTACAGCCCCCTGGGCCGTGGTTTTCTCACCGGACAAATCAAACGGGTGGAGGATTTTGAACCCACTGATTACCGCCGCTACTCGCCCCGATTCCAGGGGGAAAATTTCCAAAAGAACCTGGAGCTGGTCTCCCGGATCACCCAGATTGCGGCCCGCAAACAATGCACCGCCTCCCAACTGGCACTGGCCTGGGTCATGGCGCAGGGAGACCATATATTCCCCATTCCGGGCACCAAAAAAATAAAATACCTGGAAGAAAATATAGCTTCCACCTCCCTCCGCCTGACGGACGCCGAGCTCTCCGAAATAGATTCGGTGATGCCCCGCGGAGCGGCGGCGGGCCTTCGTTATCCCGCCGAAATGATGGGCAGCGTCAACAGGTAGTAGCCGATTAGTTGGCCGGGCTTCTTATATTTGCGCCATGTTAAAATCAACACTGATCAAAGCAACGGAAGCCGGGGCCAGGGTGATGCAGTCCTTCTTTCAGGGCAGTTTTACCATTTCCAATAAGGAAGGGATCAACAACCTGGTGACCGAAGCCGACCATGCCTCGGAAAAAGCCATTTTCGAGGTCATCAAAGCGGACTTCCCCGATCATTATATTTTAAGTGAGGAAGCCGGGGAGATCATCATGGACTCCAATGTGAAATGGATCATTGATCCCATTGACGGCACGGTCAATTTTGCCCATGGCATTCCCCTTTGCTGTGTCTCCATTGCCGTGGAGCTGGATGGGGAGATGGCCATGGGTGCGGTCTATAACCCTTTTATCAACGAATTCTATTTCGCCCAGAAAGGTTTCGGCGCCTCCCTCAATGACAAAAGCATACAGGTGAGCCGGGAGACCTCGGTGGGAAAATCCTGCCTGGTGACCGGTTTTCCCTATACTTACCTGGACCATCCCAATGGTCCCCTGGAAGTATTCACCCGCCTGATCCGCCAGGGGGTCCCGGTGCGCCGCCTGGGCTCTGCGGCGATGGACCTCTGCTGGGTGGCGGCGGGCCGCTTCGACGGTTTCTACGAACACAAACTCCAGGCCTGGGACAGTGCGGCGGGCTACCTCATCGTGGAGGAGGCCGGGGGAAAGGTGACCGATTTCAAAGGCCATCCCTATTCACCCTACCAGCCCCAGATTGTGGCCACCAATGGAAAAATACACGAAGAACTGCTGGGCTGGATCAACAACGAACGCTAAATCTGCTGCCCCCTGGGGGCAGCTTAAAAGAACACAAATATGTCCGAACAAAGAACGGAAATAGCCACCCTCGGGGAATTCGGGCTGATTGAACACCTCACAAAGAACATCGAACTCCAGAACGTCTCCTCCGTGCTGGGAGTGGGTGATGACGCGGCGGTGATCGATCATTTTGGCAAGCAGACCGTGATCACCAGCGACCTGCTGGTGGAAGGCGTGCATTTTGACCTCATGTATACCCCGCTCAAACACCTTGGCTATAAAAGCGTGGTGGTCAACCTCAGCGATGTATATGCCATGAACGCGACGCCCACCCAGATCATCCTGGGTCTGGGACTGAGTAACCGTTTCAGCGTGGAGGCCCTGGAAGAGTTTTATGAAGGGGTCTATGCCGCCTGCACCAAGTACGGCGTGGACCTGGTGGGAGGGGATACCGTCTCTTCCCAGAAGGGCTTCATCATTTCGGTGACGGCCGTAGGGGAAGTGGCCCCGGACAAATTCGTACGAAGAAGCACCGCGCGCCAGGGAGACCTGCTCTGCTGTTCGGGGGACCTGGGTGCGGCCTACCTGGGGCTTGTTTTTTTGGAAAGGGAAAAAAAGATCTACCTGGAAAGCCCGGGGGTACGCCCGGACCTGGAAGGGGAGAAATATGTCATCGGAAGACTGCTGAAGCCGGAGGCCAGAAAGGATATCATCGAATTTTTTGAAACGGCCTCCCTGCTGCCCACCGCCATGATGGACATCAGCGACGGGCTGAGCTCAGAAATCCTCCATATCAGCAAGGACAGCGGGCTGGGTACGGTCCTTTACGAGGAAAAGATCCCCATAGACGAACAGACCCGCATGGCGGCCTTCAAATTCGAACTGGATCCCACCGCCTGTGCCCTGAGCGGCGGGGAAGACTATGAGCTGCTCTTCACCATCAGACAGGAAGACCACGATAAGATTTTGCTCAATGAACAAATCAGCGTTATTGGATATATGACAGCCCCTGAAAAAGGCAATAAAATCATCACCAAAGGAGGAAGCACCTTTGACATCACCGCACAGGGATGGAATGCCTTTGGCGCCTGAGGGGATTTTGTCATTCCTCTTTAAATATTTAATCCTCTTTGGACGTTTGGTATAAAACCGGAAGATCTTCCTGATGAAGAAACTTGTCAATTGCCTGATTGTTGCTGCGCTTGGTTTTTGTTTTGCCTGTCAGACGGGAAAGCAGGCCTTCAATCCTGATAAAAAATACGCCCCGGAAGCCCTGAGGAAGGATTACCGGCTGTTCCGAAGCATCCTGGAGGAGTCCCATCCCAGCCTGTACTGGTATACCAGCCCCGACAGCCTGCAGGCCTATTTTGACGGGGGCTACGCCCGCATCACCGATTCGATGACCCTGCCTGCCTTCCGGACCCTGTTGAGCTATACCATTTCCAAAATCAACTGCGGTCACACTTCCGTGCGCTATTCCAAGGCTTTCAACCGCTACCTGGATACCGCCAGGCTCCGGCTCTTTCCGCTCAGTGTCAAATTGTGGAAGGATACCATGGTGGTGACCGCCAATATCAACCGAAGGGATTCGGTGCTGCGCCGGGGTGTTGTCATCAAAAGCATCAACGGGCTCAGCCAGACCACCATCCGGGATTCCCTGTTCAATTACCTGGTCACCGACGGCTATTCGCTGACCGGAAAATACCAGACCCTGAGCAGCGATTTTGGATTTGGCGCCTGGTATAAGAACGTCTTCGGACTGCCCGATCAACTAGACATCCATTACCTGGATTCCGCCGGGCAGGAAAAGCAGGTCAGCGTGCCGGTTTATGACCCGGCCTCCGATACGGCCCGGTTCAGGCACCTCTCCCAGCCCCGGGGTCCGGGAGAAAAGAAGGTTCTCAAGAGGCCAAATTTCGAGGTATCCATGGTCAGGAATCTCCAGGTGGATACGGCAGGCAGTACCGGCTTCATGACAGTCAGTACCTTCTCGAGGGGCTACCAGCTCAAGCGTTTTTTCCGCCGGTCCTTCAGGACCCTGAGGGAAAACCACATCCGGGACCTGGTCATCGATGTCCGGTCCAACGGCGGAGGCGAGGCGTCCAACTCAACCCTGCTCACCCGCTATTTGATCGACCGAAAATTCAAAATCGCGGATTCCCTCTATGCGGTGAACCGCCACAGCCGGCATTATGATAAATACATTGGCAACAGCCTGCTGTACCGCACCATGATGCTCTTTGTCACCAAAAAGCATAGAGACGGCAAATACCATTTCGGTTATTTTGAACGGCATTATTTTAAACCCAAAAACAAGGACCATTTTGACGGGCAGGTCTATGTCCTCATTGGCGGGAATTCCTTTTCGGCTACCACCCTTTTTGCCGGTTCGCTCAAAGGACAAAAAAATGTCACCATGGTGGGGGAGGAGACCGGGGGGGGATCCTATGGCAACAGTGCCTGGATGATCCCGGAGGTCACCCTGCCCAATACCGGGCTGCGCTTCAGGCTCCCCAAATTCCACCTGGTGGTCAACAGGAACTGGGTCAAAGACGGCCATGGTGTCATGCCCGATGTGCCCGCACTGCCCACCACCACCGCCATCAAGCAGGGCATTGATTTCAAGGCGGAAAAGGCGCGTGAATTAATCCTGTCCCACAGCGCCCAAAAACCCTGAATCTTTAGGATCTTTACCAGCCCCGCCCTTTAGCGGTCTTTTATGATCAAGGTCCTTTCCATATTTTCACTGACGGTGCTGCTGAGCGCCACTGCTTCCCTGCGGGCGCAGCCCCCCGCGTCTGCTGCCATGCTCAAACCGGTGCGAGGACCGCTGGTCTCTTTTGGTTCGCTCACGCCCGGTGATACCCTGATCCTGGTTTGCTTCTGGTCGGCGGCTTCTGATGCGGGCATCGAAGCCCTCGATGCCATCAATGCGCAGTATGCCGGCTGGAAAAAGCGGGCCCGTTTCAGGATGCTGGCGGTCGCAGAGGATGAAGGCAGGGGATCCGGCCGGATCCGGGGATTAAAATCGGAGCATGGCTGGACCTTTGATGTATATGAGGACATCAACGGGGAACTGCGGGCAGCTGCGCACATACGCAATTTGCCGTCTTCGGTAATCATCACGGGTGGTAAGGTCGTTTACCAGATGGAGGGATTTGAAAAGGGGGCGGAAGCCTACCTGTTCGATAAGATCCTGGCCATGCAGCCCTGAGCGCCGGCCTCATTTCATTCCCCCGCCAGCAGGAGTCTTTTCAGGCTGAGGTCTTCGCCGATGAGGATGAACTCGGCGGCAGAGCCCGGCTTAATACATCCATAGGTATGGTCAATGCCCATGAGGGTGGCTGGATACAGGGAGGCCATCCGCAGCGCTTCGGGCAGGGGGATGCCCACTTTTTCCACCCCGTTTTTCACCGCCTGCAGCATGGTCAGCGCCGATCCCGACAGGGTGCCGTTTGGCAGGGTATAGCGGTCCCCCCTGAAGACATGGGGATATTCGCCATGACTCACCTGGGCCACCGCATCGGTGATAAAATACAGGCGCTGGCCCATGATTTTTTTGGATATGCGCACACTGGCAAAATCCACGTGCACGCCGTCGCAAACGATACTGCTCATGACCTCCGGGTGGTCATAGACGGCGCCCACCATGCCGGGTTCACGGCCCTGCAGGGGACTCATGGCGTTAAAAAGATGGGTGGCAGCCGGGATGCCGCCATAAAAGGCGTTGACGGCCTGTTCATAGGTGGCATTGCTGTGGCCCGCCGACAGGACGATCCCCTCCGCGGAGATCATATCAAGGCTCGCCTGGTCGCATATTTCCGGGGCCATTGTCATTAGCTTAATCACTCCCTTTCCATGGTCCAGCAGGCTGCGTAATTCGGCCGCCACGGGCTTTTTGATAAAGGCTTCCAGGTGTGCCCCTTTTTTGGCAGGGTTGATGAAGGGGCCTTCCAGGTGCAGTCCCAGCAGCCCTTCTCCCCCGGAGGACCAGTACTGCCTGATTACATCGATGCCGCGCAGGAATTTATCCATCGAATTGGTGGCCAGCGTAATCATAAAACGGGAGCATCCTCCGGCCATGCAGTATTCGTAGGTGGCTTCCAGCGATTGGGTGGAAAGTTCGGCAGAAAACAATTTGCCGTTCCCCCCGTAGATCTGCAGATCCATTAGTGCCGGAGCCAGCATATATCCCTCCAGGTGAACGGAGCGGTAGGCTGCCGGCACCGAATGCCTGGGAACAATATCCACTACTTTAGCGTCCCTGACCAGCACGGCGTGGCCGGTCAGGATCTCATGGCCATTGAAGATTTCGCGGGCATTGTAGGCAATTGACATGTTGGGGGTTTTAGGGTTCCAATATAAAGGAGTCCGCATCTTTTAGGAAAGGAAATTGGGTCCGTATTTCTTCCAGTGACTCCCTGTGCAGCTCGCAGGTCACCACCGATGGGTCGTTTCCACAGTCATGCACCGTCTGGCCGAGCGGGTCCAGGATTACCGAGTCCCCCGCATAGGCGATCTGGTTGCCGTCCACCCCCGTGCGGTTTACGCCCACCACATAGCACTGGTTTTCGATGGCCCGGGCCTGCAGAAGCGTTTTCCAGGCATGGCTTCTGCGCTGGGGCCAGTTGGCAACGTAAACCAGCAGGTCATATTCGGGCTCATCCCCCTGGGGGGACTGGCGCGACCAGACCGGGAAACGAAGGTCATAGCATATCAGCAGATGGATCTTCCAGCCGTTGACCGAGGCAATCAGGCGTTTGTGCCCCGGGCTGTAGGACTGGTCCTCTCCCCCGTAGGCAAACAGGTGACGCTTGTCGTAATGACCGCACTGTCCGTTGGGCAGCATCCACAGGAGCCTGTTGAAATACCGTCCGTCTTCTTCGATGATGAGGCTGCCTGTCAGGATGATCTTCCTTTCGGCAGCCGTCTTTTTCATCCATGCCACCGAAGGACCTTCCATGGTCTCGGCCAGCCTGACGGGGTCCATTGAAAATCCCGTGGAAAACATTTCCGGCAGGACTACCAGTTCCGGCCTTCCCGGGATATCCCATATCTTCTGCTCCAGCATCTGCAAGTTGGATGCTTTGTCCTCCCAGAACAGGCTGGTTTGGATTATGGTTACCTTCAGTGTTGTCATGGCGAAACTTATAAGAACATAAAGTTAGCAGATTGCCGCTTATCCCCGGCAGATGCCCCTAAAGGACTGCAGGTATTGCTCCAACCGCGCCCATTGGCTATATTTAGTGGATTATTCACCCCAACCCACCCGGCTACACATCATGAGCGCTGCTTATAATAGGGCCCTTTTCTGCACCTGGAGCCTGCTGCTGATCGGCTGCGACCGGGTAAGCAAAACCATGGCCAAAGACCTGCTGGAACACCATGATCCGCTCTCCTACCTGCACGACAGCGTACGGCTGGAGTACGCAGAAAATACGGGAGCCTTCCTGAGCCTGGGTGCGGGCTGGCCCTCGCCCCTGGGTTTCTGGGTCCTGGGCATGCTGCCCCTGTGGATGCTGCTGGCTTTTTTGGGCTATGCCCTGAGGGCGTCCAGGGCGGTGCCCTTCTGGCAGATGCTGCCGCTGATCCTGATTTTTTCTGGCGGCATCGGCAATATCATGGACCGGCTGCTGTTCGACCGGCATGTAACTGATTTCATCAACCTGGGGTGGGGACAAACCCGTACCGGCATCTTTAATGTAGCCGACTTATATGTAAGCGGCGGAGCCCTGCTTTTCTTACTGGGACGCCTGGCCCCGATGCCGGGCAAATCCAACTGACCCCTACTGGCATTGGCCGGCCCATCAGGCCCGAAGCCGCCCGCGTTGCCGGGTTTTTCCATAAGGAATTGTTAAGGTTTCCCCCGGACGGCCGGTTCCCGAATACCGTTTAGTTATCGAAAAGTTATTCAATTCAACCCAGTAAACCTCTTACATGATTTTTGCGTCTTAATCATAAAACAAAAGATTATGAAAAAGATACTAATGATGATGCTGGCGCTGGGTATGGTCTACGGAGTGTCTGCCCAGCGGATTGTCCACGGAGGCGGGGTTTATTATGGCGGACCCCGGGTGTATGTAGGGGTGGGAGCCTATGGCCCTTTCTACAACCCGTTTTATTACCCCTTCTATTATCCTTACGGCTACTACAACAGGCCTTCCAAACTGGACCTCAAGATCCAAGACATCAAAAATGATTACCGCGACAGGATATGGTCTGTAAAACATGACAGCTCCCTGACGCATAAGGAAAGAAGGCAACAGGTGCATATGCTTAAGGAGCAAAGGGACCGTGACGTGCAGGATGCCAGGCGCAATTATTACAAATCGTATTAATCCGTCTCTTTACCTCTGTTTTTTCAAAAAGGTCCGCCCGGAAACCCCTGTTAAGCAGGGGTTTTTTTATGCCTGCTCCTGCAGGACCTGCTCAATCAGGGGATATTCATAGCCTTTGTGCAGGAGGTAATCCCGTAATTTCTTTTTTTTAACCAACAGGCTGTCTTCCCCGCCAAGGGATGCCCATTTTTTTGCGGCCAGTTTGCGCAGGGTTTGTTCATAATCGGAATCCGGGATTTCCTGCAGGGCTTTTTTGATGCAGTAGGGGCTCACCTGCTTTTGCTTGAGTTCGTGGGTGATTTTTACCCGGCCCCACTGTTTGAGGCGGAAGCGGCCTCCGGCAAAAAGAATGGCAAACCGCTCTTCATTGAGGTAATTTTCCTCAATCAGGGAGGCCAGCAGCCCTTCCACCTCCCTGGTGCGCAGTCCCATCTGATAAAGCTTCTCTTTGACCTCGCTGTGACAGCGCTCCTGGTAGGCACAAAAATGCTTGATCTTCTGAAAAGCCTGCTGCGGGGTTGCCTGTTTTGACTGGTACCTGTTCATTGCCGGTTTCAAATGTAGGGCCTTTAGGGCTTCTTAATCACAAGAAATTAACAATTCAACCCCAGCCCGGTATTGGCTTTTGGTAATTGGTTGGGTATTAATTAAAAATCAGTAGTTTCGCCCCAAACTCAACTCTCATGAAGTTTATCGTTTCCTCGTCGGCATTGTTGAAACAGCTGCAGCAGATCAGTGGTGTAATAAACGCCAATACGGTATTGCCCATCCTGGAGGATTTTCTCTTTGAAGTCGAGAAAAATAAGCTCACTGTCGTTGCCACCGACCTGGAAACAGTGATGAAAGTGCACCTGGAAGTGGAGGCAAAGGATGCTGGAAAAGTGTGCATTCCAGCCAAAATACTCATCGATTCCCTGAAAAACATTCCCGATCAGCCCCTGACCTTCAATATTGACAAACATTTTGCCGTGGAGCTCACCAGTGATAACGGTAAATATAAAGTGATGGGTGAAAACCCCGATAATTTCCCCAAGGAGCCTGTTTCCGACGATACCACCTCCTTTAACACCACTTCCGGAGCGCTGGTCAGGGCCATCAACAAGACCCTTTTTGCGGTAAGCACCGATGACCTCCGTCCTGCCATGACGGGTGTCTTTTTTGAAATGGATAAAAAGGGGCTGCAGTTTGTAGCCACCGATGCCCACCGCCTGGTGCGCTACAAGCGCACCGACATCAGCTGTCCCAAGACAGATTCACTGATTGTACCCAAAAAGCCCCTGAACCTGCTTAAGTCAGCACTCCCCGATAACGAAGATGAAATCACCATCAGCTATAACAGCAACCACCTCTTTGTCAAACATGGCACCACGCAGATGAGTTGCCGGCTGATCGATGCCCGGTTCCCGGATTATAAGGTAGTGATCCCTGTAGACAATCCCTATAAACTCACGGTCAGCCGCAGTGATTTTCAGAGTGCTTTAAGAAGGGTCAGTATTTTCTCCAACAAAAGCACCAACCAGGTCGTACTCAATATCCAGGGCAGTGAACTGCAGCTGGCCGCACAGGATGTGGATTTTTCCTTTGAAGGCAACGAGCGTATGAAATGCCAGTATGACGGGGAAGACCTCGCCATTGCCTTCAACGCCAAGTTCCTCATCGAAATGCTCAACGCAACCGACTCACCGGAAATAAAAATCGAACTGTCCACCCCCACCAAGGCCGGGATCATCAAGCCGACCGATCACGAGGAGCAGGAAGAATTGCTCATGCTGGTCATGCCGCTGATGCTCAATTCCTGAGGGTTTGTTGGAGTGGATCTTCCCCTAGCGAACATACTGTTCTCCCCGCCCGTTGCGGGGATTTTTTCTTACATTGAGATATGCAATTCACCCAGCTGGCCTCTTTTGACAATTATATACAGGCCAATATGCAGCTCTCCCTGCTCAAAGAAGAAGGCATCCGGTGTTATATCAAAGATGAATATACCATCACGCTGGATCCCCTGCTCAGTCCCGCCATCGGCGGTATGAAACTGATGGTCAGCGAAGCCGACCTTGCCCGTGCCCTTGCCATCATCAAAGAGGCGGACCAGAAATTCCTGGAAACCTTCCCTTGTCCCCATTGCGGGCAGTGCAGGCTGGAACGTGTCCGGCAGGTGACCTATCCTGCCGGGTGGTGGCAGAAGATTCGTTTGTTGCTGATCAACGGGCAGGCCTCAGCGGAAAAAGTATTTTTCCACTGCCATAACTGCGGGGCAGATCTGGATGCCCTGCCTGCGGGCTGACCCGGGCTGTTTGCCGGTTTGTGTTGGGCTGTTTTTTTATTTATCTTCATCAAATCATTGAAGGGCTGACATGGAAAGACTGATCTCCTTTTTCGATCATATACAGCCCTGGCAGCGTTCCCTGCTGCTGGCAGGGGGCCTTGTTTTTTTCTGGATCCTGGAAGGCTTTTTCCCGAAATTTCATTTCCGTTATCAAAAATTCAGGCATGCCAGACTGAACCTCCTGTTCACCTTCACCACGCTGCTGATCAACCTGGCCTTTGCCTTTGCGATCCTGCGGGTTTCCCAATATGGCAGTACCCGGCATTACGGGCTCTTATATTGGGTGAGGCTTCCTTCCTGGCTTTTTCTGCTGGCCGGCGTATTGATCCTTGACCTGGTCAGCGCCTGGTTCATTCACTGGCTGGAGCACCGGATAAAGTGGATGTGGAAATTCCACCTGGTCCATCACGCCGATACCTGGGTGGACGTCACCACCGCCAACAGGCATCATCCCGGGGAAAGTGTGCTGCGGGCCTTTTTTACCCTGTTGGCCGTGTGGATCACCGGCGCTCCCATGTGGCTGGTGTTTTTTTATCAATCCATCTCCGTGCTTTTTGCCCAGTTTAGTCACGCCAATATCTCCCTGCCCAAATGCCTGGATCATGCCCTTTCCTGGGTTATCGTATCCCCCGATATGCACAAGGTGCACCACCATTACCTGCTGCCGCTGACCGATACCAACTATGGTAATATTTTTTCCATCTGGGACCGGCTGCTGGGCACCTTTGTCAGGGTGGAGGATACCCGGGAACTGCAATACGGAATCGATCTCATTGCTTCTGAAGAGGAAAACAACCGGGCAGGGGCCCTGATGCAAATCCCCTTCCTGCCATACCGGTCACCGGAGGGCGCCAAATTCAGCCGGGAGGATAAAGCAGCCGGCCACCCGTGAAGACGTGGCTGCCAGGCCCTGAAAGCCGGCCTGAAAAGTCCCGTCCCAAAGCAAACCTGCCTGTTCACCCAAGAATAAAAATTCACTATTATGAGAGCCTGCTTCATTGTCCTGCTGATTGCCTTTAGCCTGAGCAAAGGTTCCGCCCAGCCGGATACCACCTATTATTCGGTGGTCAATAAAGGAAAGATAACCGGCCAGCAAAAAGTCTGGCAAAGCAGTCCCGGGATTTACCGGTACGATTACCGCTACAACGACCGGGGGCGGGGAGACAGCACCTCCTCGGAACTGCGTCTGGATGCCTCTGGAGCCATCACCGAATTCTATGCCCATGGGGTGGACTACGACAAGAACCCCTATGAAGAGCGCTTTGCCTTGAAGGGCGACTCGGCATTATGGACGGTCAATGGTGAAAAAAAGACCCGCTTATACCACCACGAGTTCTACAGTGCGAACACCGCTCCGGCCATGGCCGAACTGATGGTCCGATGGATCCTGCAGCAGCCGGGCCATAGGACCGCCCTGCTACCGGAAGGCATCATCAGTGCTGGTCCGGCCCAGGCGATGACCCTTTCAATCCATGGAAAAACGGCCAACCTGAAACTCATGGTCCTTTACGCAGAGCCCTCTCCAACCCCTTTTTATATCTGGATGACCGAAGACCTCCGTTTTTTTGCCCAGGTGAACGGCTGGATCTCCCACATCAGCCGTGGTTATGAGAGCTGGACGGATTCCCTGTTTTCCCTCCAGGAGTCGGCCGCCCAGGCCTTTTACAGCGGGGAATTGCGCAATAACTCCACCGTGCTTGCGCATCGCATTCTTTTGGAGCACGCCACTGTTTTTGAATCCGCCACCGCCACGGTGAAAAAAGACCAGACCGTAGCGCTGGAGAACGGAAAAATCAGCGCAATTTATCCTTCCGCCTCCCATACGGCGAGGCCTTCGGCAGATACGGTGATTGACTGCCACGGGAAATTCCTGATGCCGGGTCTGTGGGACATGCATGGTCATTACCAAAAGGATGAAGGGGCTTTTTACCTGGCCGGCGGGGTGACCCATATCCGGGACATGGGCAATGACAAAATCCTGCTGCAGTATAAAAAACAAATTCGGGACAATGCGCTGCTCGGACCGGAGCTGACCTCCCTTTCGGGCTTCATTGACAGGGAGGATCCCTTCCAGGGACCGACCGGAACCATCATCCGCTCCCTGGAGGAGGGA
Source organism: uncultured Bacteroidota bacterium (assembly GCA_903906365.1). GTDB lineage: Bacteria > Bacteroidota > Bacteroidia > Chitinophagales > Chitinophagaceae > Puia. The sequence continues at coordinate 61,014 of CAIVKC010000029.1, forward strand.
CTGCAGGCCATTGACGAGTACCACCGCCTGGGATATGCCCAGATCAAGTTATACAGTGCGATCAAACCCGAATGGGTGGAACCCATGGCTGCCCATGCGCACCGGCTGGGTATGCGCGTCTGCGGGCATATCCCCTCCTTTATGACCGCCGAACAGGCCGTCAAAGCGGGCTATGATGAAATCACCCATATGAATTTCATCTTCCTCAACTTCATGGGTGATACCGTTGACACCCGGACGCCCGCCCGCTTCCGGCTGGTGGGCCGCTACGGCGGCAGCCTGGACCTGGGGAGCCGGCCGGTCAAAGAGTTTGTGGCGCTGCTGAAGAGCAGGCATATTTCCCTGGACCCCACCATGAATGTATGGGAAGGGGAATTCAATGAATTCAAAGGGGACACTTCGGCCTACCTCAAACCCGTGGTTTCCTGGATGCCCCAGTCCTGGCTGGCTTCCCTGCCTGTACAGAGCCCCTTTGGCTCGCAGGAGGATAAGCCCTATTATAAAGCCGCCTTTCAAAATATGATGAAGATGCTCAAAATGCTCTATGACAATGGCATCCTGCTGGTGGCCGGAACCGATGGCGGAGAGGCCCATGCGCTTCACCATGAACTGGAACTCTATGTCCAGGCCGGCATTGCGCCAAACCAGGTACTGCGAATCGCCACCTACAATGCCGCACTGGACTGCAGGCTGCAGGATGTCTATGGTTCCATTGAAAAGGGCAGGGAGGCAGACCTGATTTTGATTGATGGCAACCCCGCAGCTGATATCAGTGATATCCGGCGGGTGGAGTTGGTGATCAAAAATAACCGCCTCTACCGGCCCAGGCAACTGCTGGGGGGGCAGGGTTGGAAATATTATTACTGATTCTTGCCCGGTGGATTCCCTAGCAGGGGTAGGATCTCCGGCAGGCTATGGGTTATACCCGCTCAGACCGGGCCGGTTTGGCATTTTATTGTTTTTCCCCCTATCGGGTGGCAGGGTGGTTCCTATTTTAACAATGAACCCGGCCGGTGTCCGGGGAAACCGGGAAGGTCGGGAGCAGGTAAAAGGGATTACCGGAAATCGGCGATGGCAATCAGGCGGCTGACATCCAGTACAATGATTTTTCTGCCCCTGGTTTCGATGATACCCCCTTCACGCAGTTCAGACAGGAGCCTGACCACGTTTTCGCGGACCGTACCCACCAGGCTCGCCAGGTCATCGCGGCTCATATTGATTTCCACGGGCATGCCCGGCTGGAAATTCACCTTGTACTTTTCGCGGATTACAATCAGCTGCAGGGCCAGCCGCTCCCTGACGGATTTGTGGGCGATCATGGTCAGGCTGTTGGCCAGCACGGCAAATTCGTGGCTGAGGGTCTTCAGAAGCCTTTTGCTCAGGACCTCCGACTGCTGGAGGGCGCCCAGAAAATCTTCCCGGGGAATAAAGGCGATCCGGCTTTGTTCCAGGGCGGCCGCGAAATCGGGGTAGCGGTCATCGGAGAGCACGGCGTGGTAGCCCAGCAGTTCGCCGGTATTGGCCACATAGAATATCTGCTCCCTGCCTTCCTTGTCCACTTTGTATTTTTTCGCCTTTCCTTCGATGATAAAAAAGATGCCCGAGGGAAAAGCTCCCTCCCGGAAAATGATCTCCCCTTTCTTATAGATTTGTTCGGAGCGGTTGGCGGCGAGCAATGCCATATCTGCCTGCGGTAAATCCTTGAAAACGGATTCACTCTTAAAATCCCACTTATCGATTGGAAAAAGGCCTTTGATGCTCATCGGGGGGCAAATTTACCCTTTAAATATTGATAATTGTCACTTTTTGGATTGATAAGGTTCACCACCCGGCAGACAGGAGCTTGGTAGCTTTGCGCCATGAGCGGGGAGAATACGACAAACAGGCCATCGCTGTATTATACCAGGGACCACGAATGGGTGGAATTCAGGGACGGGATTGCCTATACGGGAGTCTGCATGTTCAAGCTCCTCGGCTTCCGGGAAATCCAGCAAATCACCTTTACGGCTGCGCCGGGCTTTAAAAAGCAGGGCGAGGTGCTTGCTTCCATCCGCTACAAGGACTACAAAATTGAAGCCCACATGCCGGTGGATGGCGTAGTGGATGCCCTCAATGAAGAGCTCTGCTATGGAAACAGAAATATACTGTTGCAACAATCAGAAAGCAACGCCTGGATTGCCAGGATCATTCCCTCAGATCCGGGCGACACCCGCGAGCTGATGCTTCCCCGGCAATACCATACACAGGGAAAAGACCGGTATGCCAGACAGGCCAGCCGTTAATCATCCCATAAAACAATGCCCTTGCTTACACAGGAAAAAACGGCAGAAAAATGGTTCCGATCCGATATCGACTTTGACCAGCTTTATCCCCTGCAGATCCAGGCACTGGCTTCCAGGCACTGGACACCCCTGGGGGTAGCGCGCAAGGCAGCCTCCTTTCTGGCGGTCGACCGGGATGCCAGGATCCTGGACATTGGCAGCGGGGCCGGCAAGTTCTGCCTGGCAGCGGCCCATTTCAGGCCACAAGCCCACTATTTCGGGGTAGAGCAGCGAAAGAACCTCCTGGGGCATGCCAATGAGGCCAAAAGCGTCCTTTCCCTGGAAAACGTACATTTCCTCCACGGGAATTTCACGCAGCTGAACTTCCGGAACTTTGACCATTTCTATTTCTTCAATGCTTTTTATGAGAACCTGTCGGGTACCGACAAAATAGATCACTGTATCGATTACTCCGCGGAGCTCTTCTATTATTATAACCGCTATCTCTATAAGGAGCTGGCACTTAAACCCGCCGGCACCCGTGTGGCCACCTTTCACAGCCTGGAAGATGAAATACCCCCGGATTTCCTGCTGGCTGGCACTGATTTGGATAACCTGCTTAAATTTTGGATCAAAGCTTAAATCAAAACGGATGGAATCACAAAGTATGAATACAACGATCACTACCCCGCTGCAGCAAAGATGCCAGGATACCTGTGAGCTCTGCGCATCAGCCACAGCCGTCTCGGCCTATGCAGTCAGTCCCAAAAACAACGACCTGATTGAAAACGAAGTGGCCCTGTGTGCGGCCTGTCTTTCCGAGCTGCAAAACAGGACATCCCCGCAGCACTGGCAATGCCTGGCCGGCAGCATATGGAATACCGAGCCCTCCGTGCAGGCCCTGAGCTACCGCATCCTTCATTCCATTCGCGAGCAGGCCTGGGCCGAAGAGCTGATCAGTTCGGTAGAGCTCGACGAGTCGGTCACCGCCTGGGCCATGAGCGCCTATGAGGAAAAGGTTCTCCACCGGGACAGCCAGGGCAACCTCCTGAGTAACGGCGATACCGTCGTGCTCATTCAGGGATTGAGTGTAAAAGGAGCTAACTTCACCGCACCGAAGGGAACCATCGTTAAGAAAATCAGGCTGGTGGCTGACAACGCCGAACAGATAGAAGGCAAAATAAACGAACAGACCATCGTCCTATTGACAAAATACCTCCGGAAGTCCTCCTGAGGTTTTTGGAAACATTCTCTTCCTGCACACTAAAGCAATTTATGTATGGCTGTTTCAATGGATCAATACAAAGTCAATCTCATCGACAATATATTAACCGCGCAGTCCCAGGATGAGGTAAAATTTTATATTCAGTCTGCGATCAGTTCGCTGGTGCAAAACAAGGTGAACGGCCACCTCATCAACCGGTTCACCGATAAGATTTCCGGGGAACTTCAGTTGCTCAGCCCCATGAACAAGGATTCACAACAATGGAGCAATATCCAGATGGCCAAAATCGTGTTCAACCGCATCAGGCGCAAATACGATGAGCCCATGACATAATACAGAAGCCGATGTTCAAACCCAAACTCTTTGATACCTTAAGGGACTATACCCGCCTCCAGTTTGGCAGGGATGTCATGGCCGGGCTGATCGTTGGTATTGTGGCCCTCCCGCTGGCCATTGCCTTTGCCATCGCTTCGGGCGTGTCACCGGAAAAAGGCCTTTACACCGCCATCATTGCCGGTTTCATCATTTCTGCCCTGGGAGGCAGCAGGGTGCAGATCGGCGGACCCACCGGCGCTTTCATCGTGATTGTTTATGGCATCGTACAGGTGCACGGTGTCAACGGGCTGATCATCGCCACTTTTATGGCGGGTGTGATGCTGATCCTGATGGGCCTGGCCAGGCTGGGTTCCGTCATCAAGTTCATACCCCATCCGCTGATCATTGGTTTTACCAGCGGCATCGCGCTGATTATCTTTTCCTCCCAGATGAAGGATTTTTTGGGTCTCAGGATGGGTCCGGTTCCGGCTGATTTCCTGGAAAAATGGCAGGGTTATTTCAGCCACATTCAATCGGTCAGCCCCTATGCGGTGGTCCTTGCCCTGCTTACCGTGCTCATCGTTTTATTATGGCCAAAGGTTACCCATAAGATACCCGGTTCCCTCATCGCCATCCTGCTGACCACCGCAGCGGTTCATCTCTTCGGGCTGCCGGTGGAAACCATTGGCTCTAAGTTCGGGCGCATTCCATCGTCCCTGCCTATGCCCGTGGTTCCCCATATTGATTTTGCCACGATCAAAAACCTCATACAGCCGGCCTTTACCATTGCCCTGCTGGGAGGCATTGAATCGCTGCTGTCGGCCGTTGTCTCCGATGGCATGATCGGGGGCAACCACCGCTCCAATATGGAACTGGTTGCACAGGGAACGGCCAATATATTTTCCGCTATATTCGGGGGCATACCGGCCACCGGCGCCATTGCACGCACGGCCACCAATGTGAAAAACGGCGGGCGCAGCCCGGTGGCCGGAATGGTCCATGCCCTCGTCCTGCTGCTCATCATGGTTTTCATCGGTAAATGGGCCGCCCTGATTCCCATGGCCTCCCTGGCGGGCATCCTGGTGGTGGTCGCCTATAACATGAGCGAATGGGAAAGTTTCCGGTCCGTCCTCAAGGGGCCCGGAAGTGACTCCGCGGTACTGATCACGACTTTTCTGCTCACCGTGCTTATAGACCTCACCGTAGCCATAGAGATCGGCATGGTGCTCGCCGTATTCCTGTTCATGCGCAAGATGATCAAATTCAGCGAAGTCAGCCTGCTTACCCGGGAAATGGAAGAGGGCGGCGCGTCCAAAGACCCGGATGCCCTGTCCAATTTTGACATTCCATCCGGGGTGGAAGTATTTGAGATCACCGGTCCCCTGTTTTTTGGGGCCGCTCATAAATTTAAGGATGCCATGCGCTTTATTGAAAAACCACCGGCCATTCTCATCATCCGCATGCGGCAGGTGCCCATCATAGATGCCACCGGAATCAAAACCATTGAAGAAGTCTATAAGCTCTCCTGTCACCGCAGGACCAGGCTCATCCTCTCTGAGGTACACAGCAAGCAGGTCCTCGGTGAACTCCAGGATGCCCGTCTGCTCTTTGCCATAGGCAAGGCCAATGTCACCGATACCTTTGACCAGGCGGTCGAAAGGGCCCGGCGTATCCTTTCGGAATCCCATCAATAAAATGAAGCAAGGGGCTTAGATCACTGTTGTTGCTGCTGCTGTTGCATTTCCATGAAGCGGCGGTAAGAGTTCTGATTGGCATCGGTTTTTACCGTCTGCGAAGAAAGGATGGTGGCCGTTCCTTCACTGGTCCTTCCATCCTCATAACAGACGGCCACGCCCACTTCCAGCGTATTTTCGGAGGTTCCCTTATAGGTGCCTTTCACCGGGGAGCAGTCCAGGAAGCTTCTGCCGACGGCCAGCCGGACATGCAGGTCCTCCACCATGCAGTTATTGGTGGGGTCCAGGCCGATCCAGCCATAAAAGGGAATATAGGCTTCCACCCAGGCATGGGTGGCGCCTTCCCCGCGCAGCAGGGCCTTGTTGGGACAGATATATCCGCTCACGTAGCGGGCTGGAATCTCTATCATGCGCAGCATCACCAGCAGGATATGGGCAAAATCCTGGCAAACCCCCGCCTTGATCTTCCAGATCTCATCGGCCATGGTTTCCACCGAGGTGATGCCCTTGATGTATTTGAAATGCGTATATACGTATTGATTGAGTCTGCGGGCCGCCTCCAGCGGGGTGTACTCGCGTGACCGCCTGATCCCTTCCAAGTCCTGAACCTCATGGAGGGCATGGAAGAGCTCCTGCCGCAGAAAGTCAATGAAGGGCACCTGGTGGCGGATGGCATGCAGGTGCTGCCACTGGTCCTCCCGGCTGATATCATCCGGTGGCAAGGGCCGGGCCCTGGTGATGACGTCGAGTTTGGAATCGATCAATAGCTCCGTATGGGGTTCGGCATGCATGAACGAACCGATTTCATTGCCGTAATAATCCACGAAAATATCCAGGTTCGGCTCCCCGGTGATATGGAGTTCATGGCGGAGCACCTCCTGGTATTCATCCTTGACGGGAAACAGCACGATCTGGTTTGCGCTGTCCCTGACGGGATTCTGGTAATTGTATTTGGTGATATGGTGTATGCTGAAACGGGGCATTGCGAAAGGGTTCTAGCTGGCTGGTTAAAAAATTAAATTATCTAAAATACAAAGATCAGTTCGCTTTAGGTATAGGCAAAATAATGCTGGTTGATGGCTACGGCCACCTGCTGAAGCTCCTCGCGGATGGAGGACAGGTAGGTATGCAGGCCCTGATCGAGGATGGAATCCACCGTGGAGTATTTGACCCGGCTTTTGATTCTTCCGATCATGAAATCCACTTTTTCAAACCCGCTGTTTTTGCGCTCCGTGTTGAGCCGCTCAAAATAACGGTGAACGTTGTTGATGGAATAAAGGATGGAACGGGGAAAATTTACGTTGAGCACAATTTCTTCCACCACGTTCCTGGCCTCAAAACCACCCTGGTAAGTCTTCAGGTAGAGCTCATAGCCCGAAATGGAGAGCAGCAGGTATTTCCAGTACATGGTATCGGTCTTGGCGGGATCATAATCAAGGTCCGAGAATTTCACGTCCAGTATATCCGCCGACTGGATGGCGCGTTCCAGGAACTTGCCGATGTTTAAAAAACAGTAACCCTCGCCCCTGGCCATGGTGATGTCCAGTGTGCCGTAATAGAGCATGCACTGCTTGATGAGGATGTCCAGTACGCTCACCGGATCTTCCTTGTCGAACCATTCTGCGAGCTCCTCGTTGCGTACCGTATGGTAGTAATCATTGAGGCATTGCCAGACTTCCTTGGTGATATGGTCCTGCACGCTGCGTGCGTTTTCCCTGGCATGGGTCACGATATTGACCACGGAATTTGGATTTTCCTTGTCGGTGACCATATGCTGCAGCACGGCCCGCGAATGATTGGCGATGGCCTGGGCCTTCTCCTCTTCCAGGTAGGTGAAAATCCGGAGCACGGGCTTCCAGGAAAATGCATGCATTTCATCCTGTGAAGAGGCATAATTGATCTTAAGCACCCGTAAGATGCCGTCGGTCCGTTCCATGTACCTGCTCATCCAGTATAGACTATCTGCCACTCTGCTTAACATGTCTTCAATTTGTGTATGTGATCGCTTATTGTTTCACTGCCCGGCGCTGCCCTCCCTCCAGGAGGGCTTATCCGGCAAGTACCCAGGTGTCTTTGCTGCCCCCGCCCTGGGAGGAATTGACCACCAGTGATCCTTCGCGCAGGGCCACCCGGGTCAGTCCGCCCGGGACGATCTGTATGCCGTCCGGGCCAGAGAGCGCATAGGGCCGCAGGTCTACACGCCGGGGCTGCAGACGCCCGTTCATATAGCAGGGTGCAGAGGAAAGGCTGATGATGGGCTGTGCAATATATTGCCGGGGGTCCTTAAGTATCTCGCTTTTGTATTCAGCCATTTCCTTTTCGGAGGCGGTATGCCCCATCAGCATGCCGTAACCCCCGCTGCCATTGGTTTTTTTGACAACCATATTATGCATATTGCCGAAAACATATTCCTTTTCCTCGGGATTATCCAGGTGATAGGTCGGCACGTTTTGCAGGATCGGCTCCTCGTTGAGATAATATCGGATCATGGCCGGAACATAGGTATAAATAGCCTTGTCATCTGCCACCCCGTTGCCAAGGGCATTGACAATGGCCACATTACCCTTTCGGTAAGCGCTCATAATCCCGCCCACCCCGAGCATGCTCGACGGGTTGAACACCAGCGGATCCAGGAATTCGTCATCCACCCGGCGGTAGATCACATCCACCTGCTGCAGGCCGGAAGTGGTTTTCATGTATACCCGGTGGTTGTCCACAACCAGGTCCCTGCCTTCCACCAGTTCCACGCCCATCAGGCGGGCCAGGGTCGTATGTTCAAAATAGGCTGAATTGTAGATGCCCGGGGTCAGCAGCACGATGGTGGGATTGGCTATCTGCCTGGGCGAGAGGCTTACCAGGTTCCTGTGCAGAATATTGGGATATTCCATCACGGTGCGTACGGCATTTTTGGGAAGTAAATCCGGGAAGATGCGTTTGGTGATTTCGCGGTTTTCCAGCATATAACTAACGCCGCTGGGTGTACGCAGATTATCTTCCAGGATATAAAAGCTGCCGTCGTTGTTTCTGATCAGGTCAATGCCTGCGATATGCACATAGATGTCATGGGGGACCGGGAAGCGGTACATCTCCCGCAGGTAATGGGGGCAGCTGTAGATCATTTCCACCGGGACAATGCCATCCTTGATGATGAACTGCTCGTTGTAGACATCCTTTAAAAACAGGTTGAGGGCTTTGAGCCGCTGCTTGATGCCCTGTTCTATAAAATGCCATTCCGCCGGGGTTATGATGCGGGGTATGATGTCAAAAGGAAAGATCTTTTCAATGCCCTCCCCGCTGGAATATACCGTGAAGGTAATTCCCTGGCTCATGAACAGGCGCTTGGCCAGTTCCTCTTTATGATTCAGCTCCCCGATGGAGAGTTGCTGCAAGAATTCAACCACCCCTTTGTACTGGTCCCTGACGGAAGCATCCTTATACATTTCATCCCATGTATGGGAATCCACGTAATAACTATTGAGCAGTTCGCTGGCTTGCATGGCTGTTAATTTGGAAGGTAGAAGAATGGATGGCAGGCGCTCGTTGAGATATACTCAAATATAAAAATAATTCACTATTAAAATCGGAATTCTCCCATTCTTTTATGAAATGGCGCAGGCGCGGGCGGGCAGCCATTTACGGGCTTTTTGGGACATATATTAAAATTATGTTTAGTTGTGTCAGTGGGGTTGCCCATTCACTATAAATTCTTAATTTTTCACACTGATCAGGGTTTATTACAAAATGCCAACCTGAACCTTAACTCTTACTGTATGCTCAACCTGAACGATATCAAAAACCTGTTGCAGCACAACCGGCTGACCGAATTTGTGAAAATCAATAAAATGTCCACCCGCGACATTGTGGATTTCACCAACCGCTACACGCAATGGGCCGTGAAATTATTCCAGCACCTCGATCCTGCACATGCCGCGCGGGCCTTCAAATTCCTGCGTAAAAAAAAGCAGGAAGTCATCATCAAATCCCTTCCGGAGGAAAAGGCCGCAGAACTGCTCAATGCCCTGCAGCCCGATGACCGTACGGCCTTTCTGTCGCTGCTTCCGGGCAATGCGGTGAAGGAACTGCTGAAGATACTAAACCCGGAAGCCCGGGCTGAGACCCTCAAGCTGCTGGGTTACCCCGAAGATTCGGTGGGCAGGCTGATGACCCCCGATTATATGGCCATCAAAAAGACAGATACCATCCGGGAGGTGCTGGCCCTCATTAAGCAACGGGGCCGGGCCACGGAAACGCTCAACTTCCTGTTTGTCGTAGACGACCAGGGGGTGCTGATCGATGATATCAACATCAAGGATTTTTTGGTGGTGGAGCCGGACACAAGGGTGGAGCAGATCATGGACAACCAGTTCATCTGTCTGAGGGTCAACGATGCGCAAAAAGAAGTCATCCGGGTTTTCCGCAACAACAGCCGCTATGCCCTTCCGGTCACCGACAGCACCGGCGTGCTGCTGGGGATTGTCACCCTCGATGACGTGCTGAGGCTGGCTGAATCAGAGGACACCCGTGAAATACAAAAGATCGGAGGTTCCGAAGCGCTCGATGAACCCTATAATACCATCTCCTTTTTCAGCCTGATCAAAAAGCGGGCCGGCTGGCTCATCATTTTATTTTTGGGGGAAATGCTGACGGCTACCGCCATGGGCCACTTCGAAGGGGAAATCAGCAAGGCCACCGTACTGGCTCTGTTCATCCCGCTGATCATTTCCTCGGGCGGCAATTCCGGTTCCCAGGCCTCCTCGATCATCATACGCGCCATGGCCCTGGGTGAAATCGGCTTTCGCGACTGGTGGCGTGTTATGCGGCGGGAGATTTTTTCCGGCCTTACCCTGGGTATTATACTGGGTGTTGTCGGTTTCCTGCGCATCCTGATCTGGCAGCAGCTCCACTGGTATAACTACAAAGAGCACTGGCTGCTGGTGGCCATCACGGTGTTCTTCGCCCTGATCGGCGTAGTACTCTGGGGTACCATCTCCGGGTCGATGCTTCCTTTGTTGCTCAAAAAACTGGGTGCGGACCCGGCAGCCTCCTCTGCGCCCTTTGTGGCCACGCTGGTGGATGTGACCGGGCTGGTCATATATTTTTCGGTCGCCTATATCGTATTGAACGGAACCCTGCTGTAGGGATCAATACCCGGGTTCCCACCAGTAAAAATTGGATTGCTCGCAGGGCCTGAAGCCCTGGGAGGGATACAGGTGGTTTCCGGTCTGGTTGGTCTTTTCGGTTTCCAGCAGCAGCCCCGCAGCCCCTGTCTGCTGGCAGAGATCCCTGGATGCCTGCAGGAGCTCTTTGGAAATGCCCTTTCCCCGGTGCGCGGGGCTTACAAACAGGTCATTGAGCAGCCACATGCGCTGCAGCCGGGTGCTGGAGAACAGCGGATAGAGCTGGGTGAAGCCGGACAGCTGGCCCTCCCGGATGGCCACATAGATCTCCGAATCGCCAGCCTGGATTCGCTGGGTCAAATATACAGCAGCCGCCCCGGGGTCACTTTCCTTACGGTAAAAGACCCTGTAGGCGTCAAAAAGGAGCGCTAGTTGGGTTATATCTTCCAGCCGGGCTGTCCGGATTTGTATATTCATGGTCATCGTATTGGACAGGGGGAAGCCAAATGGCAAATGGTCCCGGGGGTTTGGCCGCCGGCCGCTGGATTTATTTTTTTTTGAAAACGGGTACGGTACTGCAGGGTTCCCCGTACATGATACTTTTAACCACCGGCAGCAGGCGGCCGGTAATCTCCATATAGGCGGATGGGCCGATGGGCAGTTCGCCACATCCTTTTACAACAACCCTTTTATCGGCAAATTCGGCTGTATCCATTTGTCGGATTGCCCGGATCAGCACCTGTTCGGTAACCTGCTGTTCGTTGCCCATGATGACATCTGCGGCCACGGGCTGCAGGTAGGAGGCTACCAGCATATACGCCCAGACCGGTATGATGGCATCGGCACTGCAGGTAATGCCCACATATTTACCCTGGTATACCGACCAGTCCGTTTGCTGCAGGGAGGCCCTGAAATCCTTCTCTTTGAGGATCAGCTCCATGAACAAATAAGGCTTGAGGTCAAAAATTCGCACACCATCGCGCGGAAAAAAAGTTTCCAGGTCCAGGGAGACCAGCGGACTCTGCGCTACCTTATTGATGATTTCTTCTGCCATAGCCATCATGTTATACTACAAAAATACGTCACAAATGTTTGCTGTGGGCCCTTGGGGGTCCGGCAAACAAAAAGCGGGGTCTCCCCCGCTTTATTAATATATTGATATTGCTGGTTATCAGTAGAATTTACCCCGGTTGTCCTTGATATTTGCAGCTTTCTGGAGCGCTTCCACGGCCCGGTAAGAAGCGGCTGACTGCTGCTGGCGCTGCTGATTCAGGCGAAGGGCCTCTATGTCTGCGCCACCGGCTTTGGCATAAACACTTTCCACTTTAATGGCGTAAACGCCAATATTTCCGGCAATGGGCGCAGATACCGCTTTACCCTGGAGCTGTTTGTCGAAGGCGGCGCCAATGACCTTGGGTTCCAGGCCTCCGTTGCGGCTCAGGTAAGGGGAAGAAAAACTGATGGAATCTGCACGAAGCACCTGCTGGCCGGCAGCGGTGGCAGCCGTTTCCAGTGAAGCGGGGCTACCCATTTTTTTGATGATCTGTTCTGCTTTCTGCTTATTGCGCAAAATGGGCTCCACCAGGGGGCGGGCCTTGGCAACGCTCATCAGGCCTTTATGGTTGATCTCGGTGAGGGCGGCCACGACGTATTTGTCTCCCACGGTGTAGGGCTCTGAAACATCGCCCACGCTGGTCTTATCATCATAGATCCACTTAACCAGCTGGCGGCTGGATCCCAGACCCTGAATATTGGTTTCAGTGGGCTGGATATCGGGCGCGAGCAGTTTCTGGAGATTTTTCTTCTGGAGGTTCTCATCAAAATCCTTCAGTTTGCGGTTTTCCCCGGCAAACTGGTTGGCCAGGCCACCGGCGGTCTGGTCCGTTTCGGGACTGGCGTCGATTTTTTTGGACATATATGCCACTTTATAGGCTGTTTCCGGATTTTTCTGGTCCGTAATTTCTATATAATGGTATCCGAACTGGGTCTTGACGATTTTTTTGTCCCCTTTTTTGCCATCAAAGCAAAAGTCGTTGAACTCCTTTACCATGCGGCCTGAAGCAAAATAGCCCAGGTCACCGCCGGATGCCTTGCTTCCCTCATCGTCGGAGAGCCTGGCGGCCAGTGAATCAAAACGGGCCCCTTTTTCTATGAGTAAGCGTATGGAATCAATCTTTTGTTTGGCAACGCTGTCTTCCATTACCGGCTGGCCGGTCTTGGGGTCAATAGTGGCTACCAGGATATGGCGTGCCCTCACAGAGTCCGGCATCACTTTTTCATCCACTTTTTTAGCCATCACATAACTTCCGCCTTCCAGGTAAGGGCCGAAGACCCGTCCTTTGGGGAGGGCGAAAATGGAATCTTTTTTTGGCTGCTGAATCTGGGATTTAGGCAGGAATGCGTCCAGGTAGGCCATATCCGAGCCGTTGCGGGCTATAAAGGTGGCCACATCCCGGGTGGTATCAAATTCGCTTTTCAGGTTAAGGAGCTGCTGCAGGGTGTTGGCGCTATCGGCAGAAACAGGGGCCGCACTGAAGGCCACATAGGCAATGGAGCGTGTTTCTTCCTGCTTGTATTGTTCCTGGTGGGCCTGTATGTATTCGCTGATCTGGTCGTCGGTTATCTTTACGGCACTGTCAGATACGGTGGTATATGGAACGACTGTATACTGGATATTGGCCATTTCATTGTTATCCGTATTCATTTTCTCAGCCATCCAGTGCGGGGTGTAGGCGGAATTGGCCACCAGGGACAGGTATTTTTCACGCTGCCTGCCAGAAACGATCTGTGGAATGGATTCTTCAAAAAACCGTTTGGCCTGGTCATAGCCCTTGTCCGTTCTTTTATTGGCCTTATATATAGTACGCAGCTGGTTGATGGTAGAGGCGGCGGCCTGTGCATCAAATATGCCGGTCTTGGGATCGGTAAAGGATTTTTTGATGTCGGGTATCGCATTGGGTCCGACCAGCATATCGTTGAGTTCCTTGTCGCTGACATCTATGCCGAGTTGTTTATAGATGCCCGAGAGGATACCATCTTCCACGAACTGCTTCCAGACCTGGTCTTTGATGTTTTGTGTCATCATCTCATTCATGGGGTATCCGCTGGCCTTGTATTGTTCTTCGCGGTCGGAAACCTGCTTGGAGAATTTTACATAGTCCAGGCTGTTTCCATTGACCACCCCTATCTCGGTGGAATTTCCTCCCCCCATGCGGCTCTTGCCCACAAAGGCATCCATCAGGAGAAAACCAATTAAGCTCAGGGCTATCAGGCCAAACACTAACCATGCTGCCTTATCACGGATTTGCTGAATAACTGACATATTTATTTTTTAATACTCGGTTTTAAAAATGGATTGCAAAAATAGGGTAAAAAATAATAGGAACAAATTGTGGAAAATTCGTAAAATGTGTGTCAATACTGGGTTTTAAAAGTGCCCTCCGGGTCCGAAGGGATAATGGTACCCCCGGGATGCCTTTTTAGACCTCCGCCATCCGTGAAACATCAATTCACACCCCTTCTGGATAAATTCCAAAACCGGTGGATAAGCTGGCTAAGGGATGCCTGATTTTTGGGTTATAAAATGACCACAACTATTTTCGGGCTCCCCTGTTTTTTTTAAATGTTGATAAACTGCCATTTTATAGAAATCAATTAACATTGGGAGAAGGCTGTTTTTGTCAACAATTCGCGATGGGATGAAAAGTGGATAACTCACCAAATGCAGGCCCAATGAAAAGGAGCCTGTGGGCAAGTTCGAAAAATAAGTGGATAAGCGGGACTTTGTATGGAAAACCTGTTTTGTGCTAAATTTTTATACACCAATTCTTTTTTATCGGCATCCGGGTTATTCGGTTTATTATTTCTCACTAAATGTTGTGGCGAATAAAAAGACAAAAAGCTGCGATCATTCTTATTTTCTTTGGTGAACAAATGATCGGGATCTAAAGGTTCGAGTTCTAATTTTACCGATTGATAATTCTTATCGTTCAATTTATAATGCAGGGTAAGGGTATCATAAAATATCAATCCTTTTAAAGCAATGCTTCCTTTTTTATCATTGATCA
>CAIVKC010000030.1 GCA_903906365.1 uncultured Bacteroidota bacterium
AGCCTGCTGGCCGTTTCAATGATCTGTTCCCGGACAGCAGAAATTTCGGTTGAAATCATGGGTCCGAAATTAAGGCAGCCAGACAAGTTTGTCTGATTTTTTTCTGTAAAACGGAAAATGGGGCAGAGAAAACGGTAAGCCAGCAGCCTGATGTCCCCAATAACCCGGTAAACAAGGTGGCGGTCTCCCTTCATAATCAGTATTGCCTGGCCCGGGCTGCGCAATACGGCCTCCAAAAGCCCCGGATTTTTTTTGGGTAATCCTATGCTGTAAAAACAAATTCTCAGCAAAGGGAAATATAGGATGCCCTGATGGCTATTTACCCACATGATGTTCGGCTTTCCCAATAGTGTAACGCGGGGAATTTTGCAGTCATCCTGTAAAAGACCTGCTCTTTGAAATCCAACAGGCCGTGAAGTGCAAGGAAGTAGCACCCAGCGGATTTATGAAGCAAGCCCAGGCGCGTTAAGCAAGGCAGATTAGGGGCTGATTTCCTAGGATGACCACCTCGGGGCGGCGCCCGCAGGCAGGTAAGCATCCAGGGAGGAAGCCCTAATACTTTCAAAAATTACTTATGCTTGTCCGTGCCCGTGTTAATAGGGTCATTTATTGCTCTCAGGTCAAATGGTATTTGATCTTGTGATGCGCTCGGTCCTAAAGGGAAAGCCCGCGGCTGACGGATAGTCTTTTTTCGCTCTGCCTCAAACCGGCCATGCAGGCGAGTTCCTCCCTGCTGGCCGGGTAGGCGGAATCCGGATCCTTATGTTCGGCACTAACGTGCAAGGGAAGCAGCAGCGGGCTAACCATCGCCGGGCGCTGGCCGGAAGAAACCCTCTCAGGGGAATCGTAGAGGAAGCGTGCGTTGCATACAGTTTTGTTCCGAAAATCTATAAAGACCAGGTCTTCCAACCCTCCCCGGGCATCTGTCACTACCTGGGCGCCGACCTGCTGGTTGCGCAAAGCGACCCTGAAAGCTTCCAGGTCCGAGGGCTTGCCCGCCATGGTCCAATCAACCACCGCCCGAATCCTTAATTTATCCGGCTTTAGCGACTGGTGGTAGCCTTCCATAAGAACGTTGAGCCTGGCCAGGGTGGGTTTGCAGGGGAGCATGGAGGCTTTCACGGGCATACTTTTTCTTTTTCCGTTTTCGTCCAATATGAAATAGTTGAGTCCGCCATGGAGCTGCGTCCTGGATCCGGGTTTTCCGGGGTCAGCCCGCAAATGGTAGGCTCTGAGCAGGGCATTGAACTGGTCCAGGGAATGGAACCGGTAATGCTTCAGGAGCTGGCTTATAATTCGATCCATCGTTTTGAGGGTTTCGTCCCTGCCGTACACGGCCCGGCTTATCCGGTCTGGCTGCACTTTTTCCTTATTGAGGCGGGCTGTTGGAGCGAAGCCCAGCGAACCGGCTGTATCCAGGGCCGCCTGGCGAATGGTTTTATGTCCCGGACTGAACAGGTTGATCCTGGTACCATCCGTGCGGATCAGCGTGGAGACAATATGGAGATGGGGGTGACCGGCATCCAGATGCCGGTAAATGAGGTAGGGCTGCTCCCCCATCCCGAGCAGTTCCATGAAACGCCGCCCCCCCTGAATCAGGCGGTCAGGGGCCATCTCAGATCCGGGCGGAAAATTGAGGCTGAGGTGCATTCCGTTTTTAAGGGACGCGCTGTTCAGGCTGCTCAGCTTTTCCAGGAACAGCAGCTTGTCTGCGGTCTGCAGCATGTGATGGGGTCCCAGGAAATTTTCCGCATGCAGGCATTCGGCCGCCCCCCGGGCTGCTTTTTGCTTGTTGTAATAGAGGGCCCTGCGATACGGGGCTGCCGGAAATATTCTGGCTACCATTTTCTGGAAATTTGGATCATCATCTCATAGATCTCCCCCGTCTTTTCCAGGAGCTCCGCCTGAAGGGATTCTTCCCGTATGACCCAACTGCGGATGGATGCCATATCGCGCAGGGGCTCTAATTGGCTGATTACCCGCTCAAATTGACCGCAAAGCAGCATAAGCTCCTTTTTCAGGGCCAGCAGCTCCAGGAGGGCCTGGTCAGCGGAGGTATTCCTGTACCTGACAAAAACGGGTTTGCCCAGCAGCACCTGGCGGCAGTAAGCCGACAGGTGACGGCAGGTGGAAGCCTGCCCATGCTCTCTGATTTGCTGGTGTTCGGTTTCACTCAGCTGGATCACCAGCCTGTGCTGGCGCGGCTCCCTGTCCTGTTTCATGTAATGCATTTTGCCCCTTCCAGGTCTTCCTGGATCACCGTGGGATTCCAGCCTTAAAAATAGGAACCCGCTGGACTTTATATATCAGCTATACCGATTTAGCGGAGCTTTATCCTCCTGATCATAGGAGCCTTCAATGGGTTTCCAGCGGTTTTCGGATTGTGTCTGTGAGACAGGAAGGCTGCCATAGTTTACAAAGCAAAGCAGCGGCTGCGCGCAACCAGGGGGTAAGGGGGTATGGATTGTACTGCCGGCATGCAGGCTTTCAGGTGTTTTAGGGAGTAACAGATGAATTGCCTTCCACCACCAGGACCGGGTTTTGGCAGGCCAGGGTTTGCCGGCAGCGGGCCGGACAAGGGAAAAAGGAAGGCATAACCTTATGGGTAAGGGTAGTTCGGTGGCTCGGGGTTATGGCTGACTGGTCATGGTTATGCCTTCCGGTTCTCATGGTGATTGGATGGTTTTTTTCAAGGGATCAGCTGGATTTTGGTTTGGTTTTCCGGGGTAATTGGATAGTTCTTTTCATAGGACTGGATCATGGCTTTTTTTAGCTACGGCGCATTGTTGTAGCGCGCCAAAATGGATGAAGGAAGGCATAACCTTAGGGGTAAGGGTAGTTTGGTGGTTTGGGGTTATGGCTGACTGGTCATGGTTATGCCTTCCGGTTCTCATGGTGATTGGATGGTTTTTTTCAAGGGATCAGCTGGATTTTGGTTTGGTTTTCCAGGGTAATTGGATAGTTCTTTTCATAGGACAGGATCATGGCTTTTTCAGCTACGGTGTATTGTTGTAGCGCGTCAAAATGGATGAAGGAAGGCTTAACCGTTTTTACAGGGTTGGTTCGGTAGCTGGGGGTCAGAGCCGCCTGGTGTTGGTTTTGCATTCCGGTTCTCATGGTAATTGGATGGTTTTTGAGTGGATTGGATTTGTATTCTTTCTGGGTTCAAAGCTCGTTCACGGAAGGGGACAAAAAAATAGAACCAGTTGTTTACTTGCTGTCGAATGGGAGGGAAGGTTGCTGTCGCCGGCCAACTACAAGGCAGGACCTGCCTCCGCCAGGGGTAGACCAATGGTATGGCTGTATTACTGCATCAGCCGCCATCCATAAAGTTCCCTTTTGCCCAAATGGGCAATGGCCAAAAAAGAAACCCCGCCGGTCAGCGGCGGGGTTTTCAATCAATAATCCTACAGCCTATTTTTTTGCCTCCGGAAAAAATCTTTGTTTCTCATCGATTTGCAGAATCTTGCCTTCTTTTACCAGGACATCATCGGTATAATAGGCCGAGTCGGTCTTCCCTTTCAGGTCGGTCCATTTTTGGGTATACCAGACCGTTACCCAGGTATCCTTCTTTTCCGGATAATAAGTGGTGATCCAGGTATCAGGTTCTGCGGTGATGCTGCCAAAGGTCGCGCGCATCTTGGTGAAAACGGCGCCAAGTGAATCCCTGGTTAGTTTCAGGTGAATCCTGTCTGCGATGAATTCTGCGGTATCGGCCATATAGGCCATTGAGCCTTTGACATCCCCGTCACAATATTTTTTCAGGCAATTGAGCACGATTACCGCGTTCTTTTCGTCTCCGGGCTGCCAGTTCAGCGTGTATTTGGCGCTGTAGGGGTAACTCAGTGTTTCCTTGGCGGCCGTGGCCGTACTGTCGGTTTTTGATTCCGCAGGCTTTGATTCGTTGGTACAGCTGAAAAGCGCCAACGAACAAAATAATAATAGCATGGCTTGTTTCATATGTTTTTTGATTTTTTGGTGGAGAAATTGAAGCGGGAATGGACCTAAATAAGGGTGCGGAAAACAGGGGACAGATTAAAACACAGTCTAAACCGACAGGGTTCCCTTATAGCAACCGGCTGGCCCTTTAAATATATGAAAAAATAACAATAATTATCATTTGTACCCGGTCGCTCCTCCTGTTGGCTTAAAAAAACAGGGCGATCGGTCAGGTGGATTTTGAAGGCCAATGAAAGGGGTATATTACTTGCAGACCCATGCCGGCAGGGATGGGCAGGACTTAAGCCAAACCAAGCCGGTGTTGGACTTGGGACAATAAATCCCACAATCCGGACAATTATACAGCCGCTTGGTCCTGTAACGCATTAAGCGCTTTTCCGATATGTTTAGATTACAGCAGTTCCTAATTGTTCCAATATTTTTTGACCGGTCGGTGACATGACCGCCCCCCGGGCAGGAGGCTGTGGGTAACGGCACCCGAACAGGATACGAACACTTCCCTTGGGGTTTTTTGCTGCCCACTTTTCAGGGAGCCTACCCAAAAAACACAGGGCTCAACACTGTTGCATATGGAAAAAATACAAAGAATTCAGTCAATGCCTTCGCTGATTGTTCTGCCTGCCACCTTCTTATATGATTTCACCCCGAAATCAAGGCCCTCCGTCAAGACGCCCGTTTGGGTAAAGAGGCCCTCCCGTCAGGGAAAACCCGGCAGCAGGGGTTCCGGAAAGCTGGACCATTGATTTTGGCCAGGCGCTGTCCAGCCTGTTTCAGACAGGATCCCCTATGTCCGGCGCCGGATTCGGATAGGAAGCATCGCCATCCCGCGACTGTAAGTGCATTACTGCCGGCTTATGCTTTTGTTACAACCATGATCAGGATCATGCAACGGTGTAAGGCCTTTTTTTAGATTGCAGATCCTTTAGAAAGCATCGGCATGGATAAGGCATTAACATCATCCCGTACAAAAAAAGGGGGTATATTCCCTCCGGGCCTGTTTTCCATCTGGGCCATGCTGCAGGCGGTGGTCTGGCTGATTGGCCTGAGCATTTTTGCCTCCCTGATCTTTATTCCTTCCACCGGTCTGCTGGTTTTCTGGAACATGCTTATCCCGGTCGCCCCTGCCCTGCTGGTCCTGGGAACCGGCATATGGCGCAACATCTGTCCGCTGGCAACCACCACCCTATTGCCCAGGCACTGGCATGTTTCACGGCGCAAAAAAATGTCCGTCGCCCTGCAGGGCAGGCTGCAGCTGGCCGCCGTCCTGGCGCTTTTTGGGATAGTGCCCCTGCGGCACATCCTTTTCAATAGGAGCGGTCCGTCCACAGCCCTGTTGCTATCCGTGCTGGCTTCAACCGGTTTTGTGATGGGGATTTTCTTCGATTGGAAAAGCGGCTGGTGCTCCTCCCTTTGCCCGGTGCACCCGGTGGAGAAACTATATGGCGGCAATCCGGTGTATTCCTTTGCCAACGCCCATTGCACCCAGTGCGTCAACTGCTCGATCCCCTGCCCCGACTCCACCCCCAATTTTCGCCCGGCCATGGCAGCCAGGAACTATTCCCAACGCCTGGCCGGCTGGCTGATCACCGGCGGCCTGCCCGGCTTCATCTGGGGATGGTTCCATGTCAGCGACCAGCCCGGCCGCAGCGGCCGGGCCGATCTGCTGCAGGCTTATGCCATGCCCCTGGCCGGATTGTTGGTGACCCTTTGCCTGTATATGCTGTTGAAAACGGTGGTTCACAAAACCCATGAACGGCAGCTGAGCGGTATTTTTGCCGCTTCCGGAGTTTCCTGTTACTACTGGTACCGCATACCGGCCCTGCTCGGGTTCGGTCCCTATAGCGGCGATGGCCTTCTGATCAGCCTGAGGGATGTCATCCCGTCCTGGTCGGCTACCGCGCTGGCCCTTTGTACCACCCTTTTCTTTTTTTGGTGGCTGCTGGTGAGAAAGCCCAGCCAGAAAAGCTGGGTCATCCGTCCGCCGTACGCACCGCGGACGACGCAATAAGGCGGGCCTGCGGTATCTTCCGGGCCTGGTTAGAACTTTAATCCCCGACAGCTGTTTAAACACCTGCCAGACTTCGTGGGTCAGCTTCCCTTTCCTGATATCCGGGCTATGGGGCAGCTGTTGTAAATAATAAGTTCTGTCAAAGGGGCAATACGGCAAGGATTCTTTAATATTGGAACGTGTATCCTTAAGAGTGATCCTAATACAAGCTAAAAACTGCAGTATGAAAAATATGGAACGTTTTATGGAGTTCTTCGTCTGGGCCGTATCCCTGATCGGCATTTTTTACCTGGTGGATTATTCCTTTGGCCTGATGAGCCGCCGGTCAACCATTTCTAATCTGGGAGGCCTTCTCCTGCTTATAACAGTCTCTTTCTTTGTAACTTTTTTTATCATCAACAAAATAAGAAGAAAATGAAAAATCTGATCATAACCGGTGTGGCAGGATTCCTGCTGCTTGTTTTTTTATTTGCTGGATGCGAAAGGGTGAACCCGACGGAAGTTGGATTCAAGATCAGCAATTCCGGTGATTACCGCGGCGTGGACAGCCTGCCGGTGGTGACGGGCTGGAATTTTGTTATGCCCTTTTTTACCTATATCGTTAAGCTGCCAACCACCCAGCAACATGTGGTATGGAGTGCCGATGACAAGGAAGGAAGCAGTGAAAACCAGGAAATCACCGTGTCCTGCCTGGGCGGCGCTGGTTTCAAAATGGATGTGGGGATGAACTACCGGGTAGATCCCAACAAGGCTTCCAAGATCTATCTGAAATACCGGACTTCCAACCTGGAGCGCATTACGGCCACCTACCTGCGTAATGTGGTCCGCGGGGCCATGCAGGATTTGAGCGGAACCATGACGGTGGATTCGGTGCTGAACAACCTGCCTTATTATGAACATACCGTAGCCAATAACCTCACTGAAAGGCTGGCCAAGGAAGGTTTTATCATCGATAATTTCAATATCACCAAGCAGCCGATTCCTTCAGACTCCAATCTGGCCGCTTCAATCAACGCGAAAATAAAAGCCAAACAGGATGCAGAAACCTCCAAAATGCAGTTGCAGCAGTCCATCGCCGAGGCCAATAAACTGGTGGCCACTGCAAGGGGGGACAGTGCCTCCAAGGTCATCAATGCACTGGCCGATGCTGCTGTGATCAAGTTAAAAACGCAGTCGCTGACGGCTTCGCCACAGTATATAGAGCTTGTCAAGGCCGAAAAATGGAATGGGGTCCTGCCTGTCTATTTTGGGGGTAATCCAAACATGCTGTTTTCCATCAAATAAAACCGCCCGATGGACTTTGGCATGATATCCTACGAAGCCCTGCAGGAGGGCTCCTTTCATCTGCCCGCGCCACCCACGGGGGTGCTGTCGGGCAGGAAGAACCAATGGCCCAGGGTAAGGGTCGGATTGCCCACCTGGGGCAAAAAACAATGGGTGGGTAATCTTTTTCCTGCCGGTACCAGGCAGGAGGCTTTCCTGGGGGAATACGTCAGGCATTTTGATGCCGTGGAACTCAACGCCACCCATTACAAGATCTACGATGAAGGCTCCATTACCCGCTGGGCGGACAAGGCAGGGGAGCATGATTTCATGTTTTGCCCGAAATTTCCGGCGGCTATCTCCCATTACAGCGGCTTTGAGCGGACGGAAGCGCTCACCGACGCCTTCCTGCGGGGCATCAGCGCATTCGGGGACCGGCTGGGTCCCCTGCTGTTGCAGCTCAGTGAACGGTACAGTCCGCTGCAGCAGGAAAAGCTCTTTAATTACCTGGCATCACTGCCCCGTGACCTGCCGGTATTCCTGGAATTGCGACATCCCCATTGGTTTGACGGTTCCCCGGCGGCCAGGCAGCTGCCAGCCAGACTGCAGACACTCCTGAAAGGACTGGTGATTACTGATACCCCAGGCAGGCGGGACCTGGTGCATATGCAGCTCACCCTGCCCAGGGCCTATGTACGTTTCGTTTGCCAGGGGGATGAGCCCCTGGACCGCTTCCGCATCAGCCAATGGCAACAAACCCTCAGTCGATGGTTTGACCAGGGTCTGGAGGATTGCCATTTTTTTCTGCATATCCACCAGGAAAAGAGCGTTCCGGATTTTGCCCGTTATGTGCAGGAGGTATTTGCCCCCTGGAGCCCTCCGCCATCCAAGTGAATACAAAATTTATAAGAGGGCATTGATTTTTACTCCATGCGCTGCTTACTTAAGCACCGGCCCGGGGCCTATGAGCCCCCGGACTCAGCCAGCGATGGTAACCCGGGCATTCCCTGAAAGGGTATCATTGGAGCTACCTGAGACCCCTTGCAATTTCCCATAGACCTGGCTTGCAGACCCGAAATCTATAAAATCGCCTGGCTTTCGGGTGACGGCAGATTGGGTATCCTGCCCCCCAAAAGGCAGATTGAAAACATCATTGACCAGCAGCCCGTTGTACCGGACCGGTGTAAACAGGCAGGGTTGGATGCTGCAATTATTGCATGTTATCCCAGGACATGGGGGGAGGAAACCAGTGATGCCAAGAGCCTGTCTTATTTGGTCAAGTATTTTCGAATGTTATATGGTTTTTTTAAGCAGATACTGCTTTGTCAAAAAATGCTTCAGACAGCAGGGGCGTAAGCTTGCAGATGATGGTTCGTTTGAAAAACCAGATTTCAGAAGCCATGAAGCAACAACCGTATAAACCAAACGGTATTTATCACCCGGGCAGATGGTTGGATTTTAAGGAAGGACCCAGTCCCGATATAAAATCAACGAATCTTTCCCTGCATTTTTTAGATAGCAAAGAAATATTCATAATTACATACCAAGGCTGGTTTCGCGCAAAACCCGTTGATAATTATTTTTTTCGGGGTCTGTGTTTATATAATGAACACCGTTAATTTCTTGCTGCCAAAGCAGGGATTACTATTTGTCTTTTGAAGAAAATCATAGTATATTTATAAACATGACGGTTCTCGCTATAACCTACTCACTCATTTGGGAATCTTACTAAACTAACTGACTTTGGAAAATGCCAAAAACATTCAACAGCTATTCTTTCAGCACATCAAAAACAATCTCCCTTCTCATCTTTCATTTGTGGATGAAATTGCCGAACAGTTAGACATCAGCAACGATAGCGCCTACAGGCGGATACGCGGCGAGAAGCCGATTTCGTTAGACGAAATTGCGAAATTATGTTCAGCATATAAAATATCCCTTGATCAGTTCCTGCATTTAACAAGCGATTCCTTTTTGTTTTCGGGAAAACTGGCAAATAGCGATGGCAATTTTTACGACGAATGGCTCAGGGATGTCCTAACTCATTATTCGTACGTGAATAGTTTTGAAAACAAACACCTCTATTTTCTAACCAAGGATATGCCGTTCATAAGCTTTTTCCAGATTCCGGAATTAGCCGCTTTCAAGTCTTTCATGTGGATGAGAACTTTTCTTCATTACGATAACCTGCGAGGTAAAAAATTCTCATTACAGAACAGATATCCTGAATATGAGGAAATAGGCAGAAAGATTATAAGGGTTGCTAATAATATCCCGACCACGGAAATATGGAATCATGAATGTATCAATGCCACGATCCGGCAAATTGAATTTTATCAGGAAGCCAACGTTTTTGAATCAGAAAATGACATACTTATTCTGTATAATAAGCTGGAAGAGCTTGTGAATCATTTTGAAAAGCAGGCAGAAGCAGGAAAGCAATTTGAAATCGGAGAAAAACCCCGCCATAATTCCGGAGATTACTTCATGTATCTCAACGAGCTGTTCATAGGTGACAACACCATTTTAGCGGAGGTGAATAATATGAGAATGAGCTTTCTGAACCACAGTGTGCTGCATATTGTAGGTACCCGCGATGAACGGTTCAGCAATTATGTGTACGACAATGTGATGAATATGATAAGTAAGTCCTCGCTGATCAGCAAAGTGGGTGAAAAAAGCAGATATCGCTTTTTTAACTCACTGCGTGAAAATATATGGAAGCGAAAAGCTGCTTTGAAAAGCGACCGTCCATAAGCCATCGTATCATCGCCCGAATCCAGTTCGCGCTCAACAGTCCGAGCATACCTTTAATTAGCTCAAAGGATTTCCCGCAATGCCTGACTAATTCATACTGTTTTTGGTATAACTGGTTTTAAATTTACCGGGACTTGACATGTTGGTTATTTGCCCGGCTGATCAGGAGGTGAACCTGCCTAATCACAACTTCAAAAAGTAGGTCCGCAATCCAACAAATAAAATAGCTCTGTTATAAGACAATGCCCGGTCCGGGGCCCGGGGCAAGGATTCATTGGTTCGCTCCCTTGGAGTTCATTGATCATTTTCCCTTTGAGTGCTTTTGTACGGATATAAGCTCCGTAGGCAGGGATGGTCATCAATTGGCCATGACCTCAGCGTGCCCAAGGCTTAAAAATTCGCAGTCAGTTGCCCCTGCTAGGGAGGTCTTTGCGGGCAGGCAGCTCGAGTCCATGCGCGGGCCTCCGCTTTGCCGGGGTCTGCCGGACCAAGCCTCACCTCCGGAAAAAAAAACTAAAGAAATTGGCAATTCTAAGCTAAATAATTTAGTTTATTGCCTATCTTTCCGGCAGGCTCCCGGAAGCCGGACATGATATGATACAGACAGGCGACCTGCGTGCGGGTAATTATGTAAAGACCGTCCTGGTGAATAGCCAGGGAAAAAAGGAAAAAAAGATCCTGCTGCTCAGTGCGCGACTGATTGCAGAGATCGAAGCGGGCAAAAGGGAAGTCTGGCCTATTGAACTGATGGATGCCTGGCTGCTGCGATTTGGTTTTACCTTCAATGAGTCTTTTCACCATTTCCTTTTGACACCGGCCTGGCTTATCCATGAAAAAGAGGGTTGGTATTTCATGCAATCATCTGTCAGGCTGAACCGCTATGCCATCCTATATGTGCACCAGTTTCAAAATATGTTTTACGCTTTTACCGGCGAAGACCTGCTGCTGAGAAAATAGCCACTTGTTCAGTGCCGGGGCCCGGCGCCCGTTGAACAGCCGGCCGTATTCGCCTCCTGGTCCGGTTCAGGCCATGAAGGAAACCATGTCAAGGGCAGTCAGGGCCAGGCCTCGGTCCCCCCTTATGACGATACTGTCCTTTATATTTTCTGCACGGATACTTTTTGAAAACAATTTCCAGGCTTCTGTTCCGGGTATTTCAACGGCGGCCTCCGGCACCCCGGTCCCCGGGGGGCATAGTTCCCAAGAGCCGGAAGGGCTGTTAGAGAGCCACCAGGTTCCACCCCCTTCCCCGCTGATTGTCACCGACAGGTTCGTACCTACAGCTGCCCTGACTTCACGGAAAGTGTGGGGAAGGGCCAGCATGCATATATCCAGGAAAGGATGGTAGAATTCAACGTTCAGCAGTCCCTTGCGGCCCAGGGCATCGCGGATCTGCTGCTGGTGCAAAAACTTTTCCGTGTATTCGCGGGCGATATGCATCCGGTTGGTGCTTTGGGTCTGCCCCGCCCAGGTAACGGCAAAGGCAGCCTTATCCAGGGGAGGCAGGCTGGCCATATAACTACAGTATAGAGGCCCGGTAACCTGGTGCAGGAAGATGAGTATCCGAGGACTGAGTCTTCCGGCAGCATGCACCCAGTCCTGGTTGAGCTCATTGAGGTAGGCTACCAGCTCCTCATGGGAACCTGTTTCCCGAAAGGGAGTCCGGTAGCCGTCACGCAGCATGGACAATGCCCGGAGATTGCCGTCCAGCAGATGGGCGGCGACATCTTTTACATTCCAGCGCCTAGCTACCGTTGGACGCAGCCAGTCTTCTGGCTGCAGGCTTTCCAGCAGTTCCAGCAACTGATGGTCAAGTGCCAACAGGCCGGCGGTCATATCAACCTCTGGGTCTGCCATGATTGTCTTATGCATTGAATGGTAAAAAAATGAATGCCTTCGAGCTGGGAGTTTGCCCAAAAAGAACTCCTGCAGCCTGCAGGCGGGCCACCTGCCCCGCGGGGCCCTGCTAAGTTAATCCATGGCCTTTGCTTTTTTCAACCCGGTAATTGTAAATTTCCGGAGTCGGGCCCCTGCCGCTGGGGCAGGCGGGTCGCCCCACAGCAATGGCAGCCTGCAGATCACCCGGATCCGACAGGCTACCCCTTTTTCACCCACCAGCTCTCTGAGATCAGTTTATCGGGAGTAAGTACTTTCATAGAAAATATCCCATCAACAATTACGATAATATTATTTATTTCCCGGATTTTATAAGAAAAAAATCCTTCATCTGAGTGATGAATTAATAAATCGCCCTTTTTTATTTGACAAACCATTGATTCATTCCTAATTCTTATCATAAATAAAAAATAGTTATATGTTAGATGGCTTGTTATCCCATTATTTACGGGAATCAGAAATGACCGGATTGAACAGGCCTTATAACGGCCCGAGGCGGATTTGGGGCAAAAAAAAGCCCCACATAGACATGCAGGGCAAATTAACCTTATCCTAAAAATTTCTTAGCAGACATGACTCTGCCAAGCAAGGCAAACATAAACCCTTACTTCAGGGAGGCTTGTAGTAGTAATTTGGAAAAATTATGTCAACGATTAACTACAAACTCTTATAAGAATCTAATAGAATATTCCAAGAATTAATGAGACTAAGGAGCCATAAAAGGCAGCTGTCCCGGAGGAGGATGAAAATAAACCAGGCTTCCGTGGTAATGGCTGAAGGAGGGAATATAATTCAGGTAACCATAATCGTTGAGATCGCGCAAAGCACGGTAATAGGTATTGGAACCAGACACTTTGCAGACGGGCAGGAGTTCGGTGCGGAAAAAACGGAGCGGATGGACAAATCCCTTGTCCGCCCAGTTTTTCCACAGTGCCATAAAGACACTGATATGCGAGCTGGAGATCCTTGGATCTTCTCCGATACCGGATAAAAAACCATGCAGGACCGCCAGTTCAGGCAATATGGCGGCCTTTGCGTCCGGGCCGGTTCCGGGAACCGGCAGCCTCCTGGTCTTCTCCTTCCTCTTCTCCATGATGGTTGTTTTTTTCCTGCATCTCTGACTGGTCTGCGGTTGGGGGTACCGATGCTGCCGACCCCTCCGTTTTCCTGGAAGCAGTCAGGTTGATGCGCAGCATCTGTTCATTGAATACGTGGATGGATTTGTACTGGGGGCTGGCTTCGATGAACAGCTTTTTTTCCCGGCCCTCCAGTCGCATGGTGATTTGGTGCCTGTTGCCGCGTTGCAGGGACCGGATCAGGAAGCGGGCGCTTTCTTCCTGCTCCATTTCCACGATGGGGTAATTGGAAAGCGATTGTTCCAGGTCGAATCCGTAATGCTGGTGAAACTGTTTGATCCGGAAATTTCCTGAATCATCCACTTCCCTGAAATTAAGCTGCAGCCAGGCGCTGTACTTTTCACCCTCCCGGTTTACCAGATCCTTATGCACGGCGCGCCCCTGCATGAGATTAAAGGCTTCCTTCAGGGTGATATTATTGTCGCGGCCGATCCGGAAGGACTGGGTGAATACTTCGGTTCCTTTTTCATTTTTTAACTGCAAAAGGTAGCGGTTGAAAAAATACAATTCACTCTGTTCGGATTTGCGGAACTGAAGCAGGACTTCGACAGGAATGTCTCCGAAAGCGGGTTTATGCACCAGACTGAATTCTTCGGTCTGGGATTCCATTTTTTCCCGCAGTTGATCCTGCAGGGATTCGCCAAAGCCGGTATACTTCAGCTGATTTTTCAGGTACTCAAAGTTTTGTTCGTTCATGACATGGCTGATTTATATGATGAATAGTGAGTTGCTTTCCCGTCTGCGTATTTCAGACAGCCCGTCGGTTGGGTGTTTGATGGCATGTGCAGAAAACGTAGATAAATACGACAGGCATTCCGGGCCATCCCTTAGGGCAAATGGTATATTTATTTTTTCTATTGAATTTTCCCGTCCCGGCAAATTCGGCCTGTGCTTCCAAAACAATAGAATTACCGGGCGGGGCGATTCAATCTTCCTGCGTTTCCCCCCCTCAACCTAAATTTTTTCATCCCCTGTCCAGGTGGATTCAGGGCCCGCGTATGGTCCCTGTTTCACGAAGGCCAGTGAACTGGCAGTTATACCAGGCAGGACTTTCCGATACCGCCGTAAAGGCCTTTGATACAAGTCTTTGACACCGGTGGTCCATGCAGTTGTCAGGCAGCCCGGCTGCGTATTTTAAGCGATTTATATTGGGAATTTTTCCCACCCCGGGATTTTTATTTTTTATATCCTTTCACTGCAATTAAAAAACTTCATCATGCGTTTAACATATCGCCGCTGCTAACCCATCAGTGAGGCCCGTTCGTAATCCGTACCCAATTTTATCCAAAAGTCGTTCATGCATTCGTGCATGGATTTCTTTTGGATAATGCTTTTTGGCAATCTCCCAAGTCCATTGGCATGATAAGGTATCTGCCCTGCTAGCGCCCTTTCAGCCACAAGTCCCTGATGAAATGGGAGCGTAGTCAACCACTCCCACTTTAATGTCTTCCCCATCCGCTTGTCCCGAGGCTTTCATATGGGCAAGCAGGATATAGAGTGCCTGCACTGAACCGACGCCATAGTGTCCATCCATGGTGCCCGGGTTGGGGGGCAGGATGGGATGTTCCGGACGCAGGGCGTTGATCAGGTCCAGGGCATAATGGACACAGTTGCCATTCCAGAGATTATACCTGGGGGATGAACCCCGGGTCAGGATCCTGGAGGTCACCCGGCCGAATTCCGAAGCAGAAACCCGCATATCGAGTTCGGCATTGAATTTATGGCCTGAATTATCAACGAGTTTTCCCGGAACGTCATAGCCTGACAGGGCACCGATTCCAGCGCAGGTAAAACCAAATACCCGGCTGACCGAACCGGTTTTCCCGGATTTCCGCAACATCAAAAAGCAATGCCCCGTTGATGCGCCCGGAATATTGAACACAAAGGCGGGATCATTGTCCACCGGCAGGTCCAGGTACAGGGATACCTGGCAGTCTGCGCTTTCATCGGGAACACGGGTAAAGCAACCCAGCAGACGGGCCGCATCCAGCGGCGGTTTTGAGGCCGGATTCCGGAGCGCGCTGCTGCCCAGCCCAGCCCCGGAGGGGAAGGCGGGCAGACTGAAAAGCAGCAGCAGGATGGAGCATGTTTTCACAGGGGTCAATTTTTTTTGAGTCTGAGCCATTGTATAATACAGGGATCCCTCCGGCGGGTCATGCATAGGTCAGGAAGTCACTGGCTATGCTGCCCGATACAAAAAGGCTCCATTCCCTCAGCTTTTCCACAAATTGATCTGTTCTTCTTCTGAAAGGGAAATGGAGCAATACCGCATCAATTCGGCAGCTACGTGACTACCCACCTCCTGACGCAGGGAGCTCCCCATGATGAGGGGGTAATTACGAAGCAAGGACTGAAGCGAACCCAGGAGTTCCATTTTGGCGGGTATCCCTGCGGAAGCCTGCTGCAAGAGCTGCCTGATCTCTTCCACCAGTTCATGTACCTGGGAAAGCAGCCCGGGAATTAGATGCAGATCGTTAAAGTCGTCCGGACGGCCGTACTGCTGGCCTGCCTCCGATACAAAGGGCCGACCCGGCCCTGACCGCCCCAGTATATCCCTTCGGTAATACAAGGCCAGAATACACAGGTAATAGAGGCTGGAGGTAGCCAGCAGAAAAAGCAACAATATTTTCCAGGAGATCTGATGTAACATGACGCCTTTTTGTGAGAACAAATATGTGCATCCCAATGCCCGGTTTTTCAATAGTTCCTCCTGAATCAGGAATAATAATATTCAGCAGGCGCCTGCCCCTGTCTTAATCGGGAGTCCCCTGTGAAACCCGCAGCCCCGGGACCTTGATGGGTACGCCAATGATTTGTACTTTTAATTCATGAAAAATAAAAAACTATTCAAACCCCTCCTGATCATGGTTGTGATGATGGGTTTTTGCATTCATACCCGCGCCCAGCAAAATAAGCTGGTAGTAAGAATGGCAAGACTGGTTATTGATTCCGCCCAATTGGACGCCTACAGGGCGGCCCTTCAGGAGCATGCCGAAACAGCGGTTCGCGTAGAGCCCGGGGTATTAAATCTATATGCCGTGTACGAAAAAAATGATCCCACCCAGGTAACCGTTTTTGAAATATATGCCAGCGAAGAGGCGTATAAAAGTCATCTACGCTCGGCTCATTTTATAAAATACAAAACAGCAACAAGGCAGATGGTTAAATCCCTTGAACTCATAGAAACGGTTCCCATCGCTCTTGCCACAAAAATGCCGCATTCCAATGGGTAGACCCCCACTGCCTGCCGCAGAATCTCCATCCGCTGCCGACCCCTTGTTCGGAAACGCATTTTAAATCCCGCCGATCCTTTTTCTGTGCGGGGCGCTGTGTAAGGCTGCTTTGGGCCTGCTTTCCCTACCGGCGCATCATCTTGTTGGTTATTTCAAACCGGGTATCAGGCCCTTTGCCATTTTATGGACAGTAAATGCTGCAATGGGCAGCCTGCCGGGCGCCCATTTCCATTTCCGGGCGCTTGGCTTGGAAAACCACCATGGGCAATACAGTAATGGCTAATACCCCTCCTTGCTTCAGGCTCTTTGGTAAGCCCCGGCTATTAGATATAATTCGGGATCGGGCTGAGTTCCGCCCTGTTTTTTATCGGATCCAGCTAAAAACGGGCCCATTTCATTACAATAATATTTTTGCTTGAATATTACCTTAATGTTAAATTTAGATGAACAATTCTTCCATCTGAAAACCTTGGTTATGAAATCCATTACTTTTTGCCGCAAGGAATATGTTCCATGGCAGCATTTGATGCATGTCATGGTTTTTCTTTTTTTAAACACGGTTCTATTTTATCCCAGCCAGGCCCAAAGCCCCGCCTCTTCTCCCCCGGTTTATTTTTCCAGCCACCTCCCTGCCCCGGTATTTCTGCGACTCAATGAAATAGACAGACGAGCAGCCCGTCATTTCTGCGATCATTTTCCCAATGCCCTGTATCCGAAATGGTTCAGGGAAAATAAATACTACGTCGTGCGTTTTTCTTCTGCGCATGGCGGTACAAAAGTGTACTATTTACCCAATGGCAATTTTGATTTTTTCATGAGCGATTACACAGCAGAAGACCTGGATAAAGGACTTAAGCAAAAAATTCAAAAAACGTTTCCGGGCTATGACATTGATTGCGTAAAGGAGGTATCTGATTTTGAGAAGACAGGCTATTATATTAAGATCAAGAGCCCATTCCGCATTAAGACACTGCATTGTCTGGAAGGAAAGATGGAAGTAACCGAAGATCTGCTCAATGGCAGCCTATGAGTTTGCGGCCGTGGGAACCGGTTGTTTTACCGGGCGGGCTATTTTCCCGGCTATAATGGCATTTCACGGTAAAGCCGCAAACTAAGTCGGTCTGCCGCTGCCCATAGCATCCCCCACCCTGGGGCGTTTTAAGGCGGGAAGCCTTCCTATCTATCTAAAGCTGTTTTTTGCGGAATTTCCAGATGCGGTTACCCAATATATCCCCTACATAGATATTACCTTCCCGGTCCAGGGCGATGTCATGGTACCTAGCCACCGGACCATCGTAATGTCCTGTTCTGCCAAAGCGCCCGGCCAGGGTCCCGTCTGGACGGAATTGCAGCACATCGGAACCCTTATCCACTAAATTCCCCAGTGAAAGGAAATCCACGGCGAAGAGCGCCTGGCTTTTATTGTCTATACACAGCGAATACATGTTTTCAAAGCGATCGCTCTTCCATTGCTTGAGGAACCGGCCCAGGGAATCAAATTCCTGAATGCGTTTGTTTTCCCGGTCTGCCACGTATACATTCCCGTTACTGTCCAGGTCCACGGCGTGGGGGAGATTGAACTGGCCCGGCTTATCACCTTTGCTCCCCCAGGCAAACAGAAATTTCCCGGCCCTGGAAAATTTGACAACCCGGCTGTTGCCATAGCCGTCACTCACATAAAAAGAGCCGTCTGCCGCCACGGCCACGTCTGTGGGCTTGTTAAAATGCGCGGAATCTGTTCCTGGTTTTCCTGCCACGCCAAGCTTCATCAGCACCCGGCCTTCCGGGCTGCATTTGATGACCTGATGCAGGCCCACATCTGTCAGCCACACGTTGTTTTCCCGGTCCACAGTCAGGCCGTGCGGCATCGAAAAAAGCCCGGAACCCCAGCTGCGCAGGATGGCCCCGGTTTGGGCATCCAGTACCAGGATGGTTGGGGCTGAAATGGGCGTGTCCGGAAATACCTGGTCATCAATGACCCATCGCCGGCCGGCCCGGTGGATCAGCAGGATATGACCCGCAGTATCGGTTCCTACCCCGGTAACCTGTCCCAGGGGATATTGGGCGGCAAACGCCGGCCATCCCTTGACAAGCTCATAGCTTAGGAAAGAATCCTCCCTGTCCCCTTTGCCTGGAGTAGTCATTAGATGACAGGCAGATAAAAAGAACAAAAAGCTCAGAGAAAAAAGGGGAATTGTCTGCTTATTCATGGATGGCTTGTATTAAAGGGGTGTTGAATTCCTGTCGGGCAATTGACATTCATGCGGCCGGCTCCATGCCTGTCCCTGCACCGGGATTCATCCGGGGGGCCTGTGGAAGGCCGGTTTATGGAATGCGTTTGTATTTTTTCAACAGATCTATGACGAGCTGGTGTGGCAGGGCATAGGAGGTATTGCCATTGACACCTTCCATGGTTTCAGCTGCTACCAGTGCATTGACAATGGCCTCCTCCACGGCCTGGACCGTCGCTTCAAAGAGGGGATCTATCTGGTCGTTGGCAAGCACCTCTACCCGGGTGAATTTTTCCCGCTGGAAAGCAGACGGATTGGCTGTTGAGAAAGCTAAAAAAATATCCCCGGAACTGTTGTTGCCCCTTCCGCCTACCAGCCCGATACCAATGGGAACCCTCGCTGCGATCCGCTTGAGCTGGTGTGGCAGCAGGGGGGCATCGGTGGCCACCACCACGATGATGGAACCATCCCCTTCCTGACGGTAGGAGGCGGGAGGCAGTTTCAATATATTGTTGAGCGTGTCTTTCAGTTCCCGCCCGATGGGTACCCCCGCTATGGTCAGCGTCTTTTTTCTGCCGAAATTAGCCTGTACCAATACCCCCACCGTGTAGGAGGAGTCGCGGATCTTCACGGTACGGGAGGAGCTCCCGGTCCCTCCTTTGAATCCCAGGCACATCATTCCGGTTCCCCCGCCGACATTTCCTTCGCGCACAAATCCGCCAGAAGCCGTATTGAGGGCTTCGTAGGCGTTGGAATCCTTTATATGAAAGCCATAGATGTCATTGAGAAAGCCGTCATATGTCTCTGCCACCACTGGGTAGGTATACCAGAAGTCCTCCCGGTACCAGTGGCGGTCGACAAACCATTTGAGCACCGCGTCCCTGACCACGCCCACGCTGTTGGTATTGGTGATCATGATGGGCGTTTCCAGGAAACCCGATTCCGTAATCCAGGTGGTTCCCGTCATTTCACCGTTTCCGTTGAGGGAATACCAGTTGGCATAGACCGGGTTGTTGTTTTTACCGCGCGGGAGGATCGCGGTGACACCGGTCCTTACCGGACCTTTGCCCAATATGTTTTTTCCCTGTCCGGAGATGAGGGTGGAGTATCCTACTTCCACACCGGCCACGTCAGTAATGGCGTTGTATTTCCCCGGGGTTCCCTCAAAAGGGATGCCGATATCCCTGGCCCGGGGTTTTTGGGCCTGGAGCACGGAAAGCCACAGCAACAGCAATGGAAGCAGGGATGAACATTTCATAAACAGCGGTTTTTGGAGGAGGCTTTGCAAGAGTCCGCGAAGAAGTGCGGGCGCTCAAAATAGCCGGCTTGATTCAAAGATACTAAAGCCGGGTCTACCCGGGCCGGCAATATTTCATCGTTCATCGAGTTCATCCATACGCCGTATTATTTTTTCCCGGAGCTGGTCCAGCAGCTGCGTGCGGTTTTTTTTGCGCAGTCTGATTTCATTAAATACGTGGTAATAATTGCCCAGTTTGACCTGGAAGCTTTGTTCAAAGAAGCCGGCGATCCTCCTGAGGTCGGCATGCCCGTTGTTATATACGCCTCCGGCCTGCAGGGCATAGATCAGCTCAACTAGGTCCGCTTTGGATGCTGTCCAGCGCAAGGAGTTTCCGGTGGAAACCAAACCCGGACCCTCGGCATGGTCCCGGATCAGGGTAAGTTCCTTTTTTAAGTAGACTTGCAGATCATCATGCGCCAGGATCTTGGCCACCAGGTAATCATGGCTGCTGGTAAATACGGAGGCCACCGGCTGATAACGCGGGTTCTGAAGTGCGTCCGGTGATTCTTTGCCATGCAAGAAATAGACATGGTCCAGGCTTGTGGCGCCACTTCGGTAATAAAGATAAAACTCACGATGCCGGACAAAGTAATCCGTGAGCCGGGCCAATTCCCGCTGGATGTATTTTTCCTGGATATCCCGGTTACCAGGCGGACGGTTGATGGAAATACGGTATACATTGGTAAAATAAATGAAGGCGGAGTAAAACAGGGGCTTGATGTGTTTGAAAAAGTGGATTTCCTCCTGGGGCCTTTCGAATGGGGTCTTGATCACCAGGCTCTCCAGCGCTATCATGGACTTCCTTACAATTTCAATACATTTTTCCGTACCGGGCAGGTCGGTTTCTTGCAGCGACAGATCCCGGGTCATATCGTCATATAGCCTTTCCATGCAGGAAGGCATCGGCGGAATGGTATGCATGCGGCTCAGGTATAAGGTTATCTCAGATTGGTACTGCGTTTCAATATAACAAGCAAAATCAACCGAAAAACTATAAAATTTTAATTTTTTTTCACCCCAAACTACCTTTAGACGCAGGAGCTGGCGCAAAGTAGCGAGAGGCAAAAGCAGCTGGGCAGCAGCGCTGGGAAAAATGAGTTGCTCTTAAAGACGAGACGTAGCCGCTGTTTTGCCCGGGAGAGCTGATTGGCGACGGTTTTTTTGCTGATCCCTAAACGGGCCGCAATCTGCGCGTTTCCCAGTCCGCCCAGATAGGAAAGGCGGAAAATTTCGCGGCAGCCGGCCGGCAGCTTTTCCATCTCGGCAAGTATGCTGGCCAACAGGTAGGGCGTTGGGTCTTCCCGGCCGGGGCTTTCATCCGGTGTCTCCAGGAACTGGCGCCAGATCTCCTTTTTGTGACGGTCCATGGTCTGGTTTCGCCGGAGGTAGTCCATGGAACCGTTTCTAACCAGGGTAAAAAGAAAGCGATCGGTCTGCTCCGGGCGGTCCAGCGGAATCCCCGCTTCCAACAGTTTTAAAAAAGCAGTTTGCACAATGTCCTCTGCTTCCTGGCGCTGGGAGCAGGTGCGAAGGGCATGGACAATCAGCCGGGCCGACAATCGGTCGAACAGCCTCCTGAACAGCAATTCCCATCCTGGGGAGCCGCTTTTCTTGTCGATGACCATGCGTTTGGATGTTGCCGGGCAAAATAAATATTATCGGCGGATCAGCCAATCCTGATCAGTCCTTTATTTGAGCAGGTTCATTGGTAAATTCGCATATAGGTTAAATTTATAATACCCAAAGGCTGGCCGTCCTGTTCAGGGGATTATAGACCATCAGCGGTAACGCGGATAGAGGCTTGCCAGCAGCACGCAGATCACGCCTGCAAGACCTAAAGCGAGTTGAAGGGGTTGAAAGCGGCGTATCAGCAGCGTTTCAACAACGATCCAGCCGGTTAGCAGCAGGCCCTGCACCAGGACGATCCGGCTGGCATAGGGAATGCCTTTGATCAGCAGAACGCAGGCAAACAGACCGTGCAGTCCGATGACTATAAAGAGGATCATACCCGGCAGCAGGAAATCCGCAAAGGGAGAATGCCTGAGTAGTTCGGTGGAGATGTGAAGGGTATGGCCGTCGGGATAGGTAAAGAGGTTCCAACCCCCGTATAGCGCTCCCAGTCCCGAGAGGATAAGCAACAGGGACAGGGCTGTTTTAAGAAGTTGTCTCATGGATTTTTTTTATAGGACTGTATGCCAGTTAGGCTGCTGCCAACTGTAGACAAAATTTTCTTCCTGCCAGCGATACATCGTCTTTGGCTGCCTTAATGCAGACCCAAACCCGCCGGTATCCTCTTATTTAACTTTGGCTGCGCCATCATCTGTCGTGGTTGCCAGCTGGATGACCGGTTTTGCCTGCGAGCAGAGAGGGTATCCTTTCGCAAGCGCAGCTACCATATCCGGGAGATCAACATGGCCAAATGTCAGCCATACCCCCACTGCCCGGTGGTAAAGGATCGGGAGGGCTGGGCAGGTAAAAAGCCAGACACCTAGCATCCGGAGGCTTCCCTCAACCCATAAGCCCTTGGATAACCGGCAGCAAAAAGAACCTCACTCCCGGCAGGACCCGTGAATTATTATAAAAATAGCGGTCCCTTTCTTCAATGAGTATGATCACCGGCAGCCCTTAACAGGACAGCCATCAGCCGGTGCCATTGCCTCCTGTTTTGCCCAAGTACAGAAGGCTAGTATTAATTTTTCTTTATTTTCCGGATGTTCCTTTGGTAGGAAATCAAACATGATTTGTCTGTTAGTAATCATCTGTGAATTTTCCAACTGCTCATATGGGTGCTGCTGAAAGGATTTCCGATTTAATTTTTAAATACCTGCGGGATGAACTATTGCCGGAGGAGGCCGAAGAACTGGACCAATGGATATACAGTGCTCCGGAAAATGAAGCCATCTTCCTTCGGCTGACCGATGAGGATGAACTGCGTTATCAGTTGCAGTTGCTCTATGAGTCCCGGGAACAGACATGGAAAAAACTTCAGGAGAAGGTCCCTGAACTGGCGCCTCCAAAAAGGGGCATGTTGAAACACATCAGTAATTGGTTTGCCGAAAAGCCGGCACGCTGGCGGGTACCGGCTGCGGCAGCGATGGTACTGCTGGCAGGATCCTTCCTGGTGTTTCATCTGACCTTCCGGAATAATGTGCCTCTTTCTTCCAAACTGTCTGCCCCCCAAACCAAGGATATCAGCCCGGGCGGCAACCATGCTGTATTGCTGCTGGCGGGCGGTAACCGAATCATCCTGGGAAACCGACTTGCCGGACTGGTTGCCCGGGAAGGGGGGACAGAGATCATCGGTGCCGACAGCGGTTCAATCCGGTACCGGCTGATGGGACAGACCCCCGGACATGAAGACAGCCTGCCCCGGGGTTTAAATACCCTGGCTACACCCAGGGGCGGACAGTTCAGGCTGGTTCTTCCAGACGGCACCCGGGTCTGGCTAAATGCGGCCTCTTCCCTGTCCTACCCGGCTCAGTTTTTGGGACCTGAACGCCGGGTGGTCCTGAAAGGGGAGGCTTATTTTGAGGTGGCAGCCAACCCGTCGCTTCCCTTCAGGGTCCAGATCAGCGGCCGTTCGGAATTGGAAGTAAAGGGGACACACTTCAATGTCATGGCTTACCCTGATGAACCGGCCCTGGTCACCACATTGCTGGAAGGACTGGTGGCCGTCAGGCCGGCCGGTTCAACAAGATCGCCTGTGCTCATACATCCCAATGAACAAGCCATTGTCCGCGACAGCCTGCATGGGGTAGAAGTCAGAAAAGACCCGGAGGCCGCTGAAGCGGTGGCCTGGAAAAATGGGATTACCTCCTTTTCAGATGCGGATATCAGAACCATCATGCGTAAAGTGGCCCGCTGGTATGATGTGGAAGTTTCTTATTCCGGTGAGATGCCTTCCCGTCGTTTTGAAGGGGGTATTCCGCGCAACGCTAATCTGTCTGAGGTGCTGAAGGTATTATCTCTGTATAAAATACATTATTCGCTTTCCGGAAACCACATCCTTATTTCACCCTGAAAAACCAACTGCCTGCCTGCGGAGCACCCAAAAAAACCGGGAGTGTTGGAACCACTCCCGGCGAATGGCGGGTTAATCCCAATAAAAAATCTGTCTAGGAATCTTCATTGTTTAACCCACCAAAACAAAGATATGCAATCCTGTGCTATCTGCAGCACCCGGCGAGGACCGGGGAGACTGCCTTCAAAAACTATTGTGCTTATGAACTGGATGGCCTTATTCCTGTTTGCATTCCTGATGCATGCCCATGCGGGAAGCTTTTCCCAGGGTATAACGCTCTCAGAAAAAAACGCCCCCCTTTCCAAACTGTTCCGTCAAATCGAAAAGCAGACCGGATGCACCATCTGGTATGAAAAGGAAGAAATCGAAAAGACGGGAAACGTATCCGTTCGACTTCAACATGCCAGCCTGGAGCAGGCCCTGGAGGCATGCCTTCAGGGAAAACCACTGGAATATGCCATTATAGGACGTATGGTGGCCGTAAAATCCAGGTCCGCCGGAAACAGTCAGCTGCCCGATCAGGCGGTGGTCCGGGGCAAAGTGCTCAATGAAAAGGGAGAGCCCCTGGCCGGCGCCACCATTACGGTCAAAGGGACCTTGCGGACCGTGGCCACGGATGAAACAGGTTCGTTCTTAATAGGCGGAGTGTCCCCAAGTGCCCTTTTGGCGGTCAGTCACGTTGGTTATGAAACGCAGGAAATCAGGGCTGGCAGCAAAAATACACTGATCATCCGGATGCGGCCAGTGGCAAACAAACTCGATGAGGTACAAATCATCGGTTATGGAACCACGACCCGCAGGTACAACACGGGTTCAGTATCAAAGATCAATTCAAAGGAAATAGAAGAACAACCGGTCACCAACGTACTTTCTGCCCTGTCTGGCAGGGCAGCCGGGGTTTTTGTACAGACCACCAACGGGCTGCCAGGCGGCGGAGTCACCATTCAGGTCAGGGGCAAGGGTTCCATAGCTGCAGGAACCGATCCGTTGTATGTTATAGATGG
Organism: uncultured Bacteroidota bacterium; assembly: GCA_903906365.1. Lineage (GTDB taxonomy): Bacteria > Bacteroidota > Bacteroidia > Chitinophagales > Chitinophagaceae > Puia. The sequence goes on from CAIVKC010000030.1 coordinate 24,810, forward strand.
GGTCCCTTTTGCCTCTTCGGTAGTGGCTTCCGACAATATAATGGCTTTCAGTGCCATCAATGGCGCTGTCAGCCCCTTTAACAGCCTCAACCCGGATGATATTGAAAGCATCAGCATTCTAAAAGATGCAGACGCCACTGCCATCTACGGATCCCGGGGTTCCGGCGGAGTCATACTCATTACTACCAAAAAGGGAAAGGCTGGCAAAGCCAGGGTGACCCTGAAAGCCTATGGTGGCATTGAAAAGACAGCAAACCTGCCTTCCCTACTCCATGGCCCCGCCTATCTCCAGATCCGGCGGGAGGCATTCCGGCATGATGGGCTGGTCCCATCCCCGGACCCCAACGATCCTGCCTATGCGCCGGATCTCCTGGTATGGGATACCACCCGCAATACCAACTGGGCCAGCTATATGCTCGGCAGGACCGCCCAGGTCCTCAATCTGCAGGGAAATATTTCCGGGGGGGATGAACATACCAGCTTTACCGCCGGTGGCAATTTCCGGACTCAGACCACGGTGCTTCCGGGCAGTACCCGCTACGAGCGGGCAGGGATGCATATGAACATTCAGCACAGTTCTGCCGACAACCGGTTTTCAGTACTTTTTTCAACTACCTACAACGAGGATAACAACCAGCTATCCAATCCCACCGCAGCACTGGTGAATGATCTGCTTCTGCCTCCGGATTTCCCCCTCTATGATGCCGCAGGCAACCTCAACTGGTACCTGGGTTCCAACCCGCTGGCAGATATCAAGGCGAGGACCCGTACCCAGACGGACAATATCATTACCAACATGTCCCTCCGCTATGAAATCTTGCCCAACCTGCATCTAAAAGTTGACGCCGGATATAACAGGGTCAGTATCGGCCAGGTCATGACCTACCCATCGGCCTCGCTTTACCCCGGAAGCACGAATTATTCCAATTTCGGAAATAATGCGATCCGGTCGCTGATTGTGGAACCACAGGCCGATTACCATTTCCGGATTAAAAAATCCCATGTTTCCCTGCTGGCCGGAGGAACCTGGCAGGAAAGCCAGCACAGTAATGAGTTCATACAGGCCAGCAATTTCAGCAATGAAAACCTGCTGCAGGATCTGGGTTCGGCTCAGTCCTATTATGCCAACAATTCCAAACTCGATTACAAATACGTCTCAGTATTTTCCAGGCTGACCTATGACTACGACAATAAATATATCCTCAATGCCTCTGTGCGTCGGGACGGCTCCTCCCGCTTTGGGCCGGGCAATGAGTTTGGGAATTTTGGCGCCCTGGGTGCAGCCTGGTTATTTACAAAGGAGCGCTGGATGAGGGAAAAGACATCCTTTGTCAGTTATGGAAAACTGAGGGCCAGTTACGGGATTACGGGAAATGACCAGATTCCCGACTACCAGTTCCTCTCCGCCTATGGATCGGCCAATATATATCAGGATACGGTGGGGCTGTCTCCCCTGCGGGCCGCTAACCCCCAGTTTCGCTGGGAAACGGATCAAAAAATGGAAGTCGCGCTGGAGCTGGGTTTTTTCAGTGACCGGATCCTGCTGACCGTGGAGAGATACCAGAACCGCAGCGGAAACCAGCTGGTGACCTATTCTTTGCCCGTATTCACCGGCTTTTCGGGCTACCAGGTCAATCTTCCCGCCGTTGTGAATAATACCGGATGGGAATTGGAGCTCAATACCAAAAACATCAGAAAGGGCGTACTGACCTGGAGCACCAGCTTCAATATCACCATTCCTAAAAACAGGTTGAAAAGTTTTCCGGGTATTTCCACTTCAAGCTATGCGCAGACCCTGGTCGTGGGTCAGGACATCACCCGGATTTATGGTTACAGGCTGGATCATATCGACTCTTCTGGCAGTCCTGTTTTTTATGAACAGTCCGGCAATTCGGGGCCTTATTATTATGCTACCATCGGCAGGCAAACACCGGACTTTTACGGGGGTATTGGAAACTCCCTGAGTTTCAGGGGATGGGGACTGGAAATTTTCGGACAGTTTGCCCGCCAGTTGCAACAGGGAGGACTTAGCAATACACCCGGCTTGTTAATTAATAACTATAGCCTTGTACTGGACAGATGGCAGAAACCGGGCGACCATACCCTTATCCCCGCGGCGACTACCAATTACAATTTCTATTACGGGTATTCCTCTGCGAATTATTTTGAGTCCGCCTATTTCAGGCTAAAAAATATTTCCATCTCTTACTCGTTGCCCTCGGCCTGGCTGAAAAAGAACCGGGTTTCCAAATGCAAGTTCTATGCCATGGCAGAGAACCTGCTTACCCTCTGGAATCGAAAAAATCCTTTTTATGACCCGGAGACCGGCGCCTCATCAAACATACCACCTATGAAATCCTTTGTCGCGGGCATCCAGGTAAGCCTTTAAACTTTATATTATGAAAACAACAAACATCAAATACCTTTTGCCATTTCTGGTCCTGGGATTACTTGCAGGCTCTTGCAAAAAGATGATCACTGTCGGGACACCGGAAAACCAGTTAACCACGGATAAGGTTTTCTCAGACAGTACGGCAGCTCTGGCCGCATTGCTGAATACCTATGCTCTTTTCAATATATCGATTGAAAGCACGATTACTCCTTATTGGGGACTATATGCAGATGAATTAGATTATTCCAACGGTGACCAGGGAACCCTGGAGTTTAGCCGGAGCAATCTGTCTGCCGACAACGCGACCAACCTGAATAACTGGAAAAATTTGTATACAGCCATCTACCAGTGCAATGATATCATCAGCCAATTGCAAAATGCCTTTCAAATTACTGCTGCCACCCGAATGGAATTCATCGGAGAGGCCAAATTCCTGCGGGCCTACGCCTATTTTTACCTGGTAAACAGCTATGGGCAGATACCCTTGGTGATGGGCACCGATGTTAAAGCCAATTCCATGCTTCCCAACACGGATGCTGACTTGGTTTATGCGCAGATCAAAGCAGACCTCCTTGATGCCTCCAATGCGTTGGCCCCGGACTACCGGGGGGATGGAAAAGTAAGGGCAAACCGGTGGGCGGCCCTTGCCCTGCTGGCCCGGGTGTATTTATACCAGCAGGACTGGGTGGATGCGGAATCATCCGCTTCCAATGTCATCAACAGCGGATTATACCTTCCCCTGGAAAACCCGTCCCAGGTCTTTTTAGCAAACAGCACCGAAACCATCTTGCAATGCTGGACCCAGTATGGTTATACCAACAGTGGTACCATATTGATTCCCGACGGCAGCCTGCCCAATTTTACCCTGTCAAACCACTTTATGGGACAGCTGGAAAACGGGGATGCCAGGGTTGGCGCCTGGATGGATTCTGTAGTTCAGAACGGGATGGTGTATTATTATCCATTCAAATACCATAACCGGGCCCCCAACACGCTCAGCCCTGAATACCTGACGATGCTTCGCGTAACCGAGCAGATCCTTATACGTGCCGAAGCCAGGGCCAGGCAGAATAACCTTACCGGAGCAAACGAGGACCTGAATATGGTTCGCAGCAGGGCCGCCTTACCCAATATGTCTGCCGCGGATATGCCATCCGTGCTTAAAGCCATTATGCATGAAAGGCAGGTTGAATTATTTGCCGAATGGGGCCACCGGTTTTTTGACCTGAAAAGAACAGGTAGCCTAAACCAGGTCATTGGCTCCTATAAGCCTGACTGGAGAACGGACACTTCGTCCCTTTTTCCCATCCCCCGACAAGAGTTGGTACTGGATCCTAACCTGAAGCAAAACCCCGGATACTGAAATTCATTCATCGCAAATAATTAAGAACATGCTACGAATCATGATCCTGACCCTGTTTTGTGTCGTTATATCGATATGCTCAACTGGTCAGTCAAAAACAGCTTTGGTAAAAGAGTTAAAGATCGGAGACACCCTGCCTGATATTGTAATTCCCCATTTTCTCAGCGGCCCGGACAGGGGCGCTACCACAGGGGAACTCTACCGCAGGGGGCTGCTGCTGATAGACTTCTGGACAGTATATTGCACGGTATGCATTGAGGCCATGCCCGAGCTGGATTCACTGGCCGGTTTATTCAGGAAACGCTTTTCGGTATTGTCCATAAATGCCGCAGACAGCGCAACCGTCTCAGCATTCCTGGTCAAAAGAAAGGACTTGCCTATCAGTCACCTGAATATAGCTGCCAACGGCACCCTTTTCAAACGATACTTCCCGCATATTTTTGTCCCTCATCTGGTGTGGATAGACAGTTTCGGTGTGGTAAAGTACATTACCTCTGAATGGGAATTAACCCTACCTAATCTAAAAGCATTTCTCGCGGGAAAATCAATGGCACTGACTTTAAAACGGGATGCCCTTCACTTTAATCAGAACAATTCTTTTCATGTGGGAGATAGTGATTACCTATACCGTTCTGTCATTACACGAACGGCAGACACCCTCACTTCCGGGCTCCTTTATATAACTTACCGGGGTTCCAGGATGTTTGCCCAAAACCGGCGAATCACGGATTTATTCTGGATTGCATACACCAGGCAGTTGAATGATGTGCCCAACTGGAATTTGATCGAATTGCATACAAAAGATTCGGTTAAGTTTTATTTTCCCAGAGATAATTTTCCGCTTTTCAACCGGTCCAAGTACCATATTGGAGAAAGCCCCGGGAAGGAACGGTATCTGTGGGAAAAAGATAATCTCTACAATTATGATATCGTACTGCCCGCGGATGTGGATATGGAAACCTTTAGTAAATATATTTATCAAGACCTGGAAAGGGTATTTCATATTCAGGCAACTACCCGGAAAAAGCCCTTGTTGTGCAATGTGTTGGAACGAATCCCCTGTTCCGGCTGTAAAACACCCCTTCCCTCCAGGGACTCCGGCGCCATTTTTATTCAACAGGGAAACAGCATTCAGCTTCGGGGATTTCGGATCGTTGATTTTCTATCCTTAAAACAGCAGGAATTCCCAGGGCCTCCTTTTGTTAATAAGACCGGCCTAACCGGTTATTATGATTTAGACCTGGAGACCCAATGCACTTCTTATATAACCATGGATTGCATTTTGGATGCCCTCTTAAAACAATATGGCATCCGCTGTACCCGAAAGATCATGCCCTACCCCATACTGGTGCTATGGGACCACAGCCGTCCTCCTGCGGCAACGGGCAAAGTGAAATAACCGGCGATCATCAATAAATGAAATTAATTGTATGAACCAACGAAAATTACTATTCACCATTTTCTTCCTTTGTGCAGCAAAGCTCGGCTTCAGTCAGCCTTCGATTGCGCCTGTCCGCGAGTTAAAGATTGGGGATACCCTGCCTGATTTTGTGGTGTCCCGCCTTATCAGCGGTCCTGACAAGGGGGCTACCACGGGAGCACTCTACCGGAGGGGACTGCTGCTGATAGATATCTGGGCCACCTATTGCGGGGGATGTATAGATGAGATGCCCAGGCTGGATTCCCTCGCGGAAAAATTTGCAGGCCGGGTTTCGGTCCTGTCAGTTACGCCGGAAGACAGCAGCAAGGTGACCGCTTTTTTTAAAAAGCGCACTGACCTGGGAATTTCCCATTTGAATATTGTCACCAGCGATACGGTCCTGCAGCAGTACTTTAAGTGTAAATTAATACCCCACCTGGTCTGGATAGATCAGCTGGGCGTGATCCGTTTCATCACCAGTGAGGCGGAACTCGATGAGGACAATGTGGCAGATTTCATAAACCATAAGCCGCTTCAGATGGTCCTTAAACACGATGTCCTGCATTTCGAATTCCTGAAAAGGTTTCATGTCGATGACAGCGCATACAAATACCGGTCGATCATTTCAGGGTTTGCGGATTCGCTCAGTACAACTGATCTGACTAACTCTGGTCTCGGGAAAAGATTTTCAGCGCAAAACATGACGATCATGAGCCTGTACTGGATCGCATATACCAATCAGCTAAATTCGATTGTTAACTGGAGCCGGGTTGAATTACATACCCGTGATTCCATGAAGTTTATATGGCCCACCGAAAACCGGGGCGCTTTTATGCGTTCGAGGTATCACCATCCGGGCGGAAGATATGGCTGGGAGTTCTATAACTGGAAAAAGGATAACCTGTACTGCTTTGATTTTGAACTGCCAAAGTTTACTGATCTGGCGACCTTCAGCAAATATTTGAATCAGGATTTGGAGAGGGTCTTTCATGTCCACCTTTCCACCCGGAAAAAGAAAATTCCCTGTCAGGTACTGGAAAAAACGGATTGTTCGGGATGCAAGGTCCCCAAACTTTCCAAGGACAGCCTGTCCTGGTATGAAACCAAAGGCAGCAGGATCCTGCTCCATAATATGCGAATCCTTGATTTTCTTTTACTGAAACAGGAATCTTTTCCTGGGGATCCCTTTATCAATAAGACCGGCCTGAACGGATATTATGATATGGAGCTGGAAATAAAGGACACGACCCATTTTGACATGAGTACCATCATAGAGGCTTTGGGACAATACGGCATCCGGTGCACCCGGAAGACCAAGCCCTATCCCATACTGGTGCTGTGGGACCACAATACGGGTAACTGAAGAAAATAAAAGTCAGCACAGGCCAATGCGGGCCCATGCTGACTGTTTCAATCAGGGTTTGAGAATTCTTGCAGTGGGAGCTCCCATTTGACCGGGAACAAGATTACCGTTGGCGCAGTAGAGAGTGCCTCCGTGACAACCATAATATTCTTCTGCCTGGGCGACCGTACCCTGGAAAGGGTTCTTTCCATTTTCTGACCAGTTGTAGAGGGGGTCGTTCAGGACAGGATGCGCTTTGGCATGGAAGGCGAAACTGCCTGCAATCCCGATGGTCAATGCGATTGCCATCAGGCTTCTTTTTACTGTTTTCATCTTGTAAATGTTTAATGGTGAAAAAATAATACCGGTGTTTCCAAGGGTGACGGAGTTATTCTATTTAGCGCGCGAAATGAATGCGGGGTCTGTTGTTCGCTGTTTGCCCTTTCTATCCGGGTGTTGAGTACACAGACAAAACACTGAAATTGTCAGGAAGAAGGCATTGAAAAGCAGGTGGTTTTTCCAGGAAAGCCCTGAGATGATTCCACCGCAGGTGCAGGGCAGATCAAACCCGGAAAGCAGCATCGCCGAAATATAGATTTCAAACAGGGATAGCAGGATGGCTGACAGGTACAAACCAGCCCGGCGGGTAGGGCCGATCAAAAGCAGGATAACCAGGACAATTTCCAAAACCGGCAATATCCAGCCCAACACCGGTGCCGCTGTTTTCATGACAGAAACGGGGGAGAGACTCATCTGGAAGACAAATTTTTCCTTCTCCAATAGTTTACTCACACCCGCATAGGAAAACAACAGTACCAGCAGGGAAACCAGGGTCTCATCAACCAGGAGTTTTTTCATATTGTAGAAATTTTAAAGCTTCAGCATTTACTATTCGGGGAAAAAGCACTGCTGCAAGATAGCCCGGGGGCAAGCCTGTTTGCTATCAGATCGGATTTTCATCGGATTGCGATGGGCTGTTATCTTTGGAAGGATTACGGAGCTTGTCGGGACTCAGACCAAACTGCTTTTTAAAGGCGCGCTGGAAATTGCCGGTATGCTCATACCCGATTTCATCAGCTATTTCATCATAGGATTTATGGGTACTCAGCATGAGCTGCCTGGCCCTGTTCAGGGCATGGAAGTGTACGAAGCGTCCTAAAGACATACCTTCTGAGCGGCTGAAATGTTTTTTCAGCACGGAGACACTGACCAGAAATTGCCTGGCCAGTTTTGCGAGGGTCTGTCTTTTGATATGAGGTTCGGTCAATATGAATTCCCTTACCTGGCGGTGGAGATCAGCGTGATAATCCTGGCCAGCCAGCTTTAGTACATGATCCCGGTACGCATCCCCATAGGCGCTGAACAGCTCCAGGATGCATTTCTGCAGTTCAAGCCGCAGGCTGCCTCCTGTCCGGGTGCAGGACTTTATGTTTTCAAGGATCGCAGCCACCGAATAATTTAGGCTCGCTGCATAAAATATGGCAGGCCTTTGATCTTTGTTTTGCCACCTGTTGGCAAATTCCCGAAAATCCGGATCGCCCTCAGAGAGTTCCTCGGGCAGCCCTCCGTCCAACTCAATATGCAGGGATTCGGAATAACCCGGTGTGCCTTCCATCCGGTGTTTCCCGGCCGGGATGTAGAGGAGCCCGTACCTGTTTTTTCCAAGTGGGATACTGGCCCTGTCCTCTGCTAAAATCCGGAATCCACCCTGTAAGGTAAACTGCAGCACCAACATGGGCTCATCGGTATGGAGCCAGAAATCGGCAGTACCGGATAATTGGATCATCCAGCGGCCCATGGCTGTATTTTTAAAGCGGTAGGTCTGGGTAATCAGATAACCCTGATTGAGTGGTGTATAATCGGCCGGCATCCACGATGAAATCAGGGATTGCAGCCCGGTGGGTACAGGATTTCGCCTGTTAGGAGGGGATGCCAGATGGGAGGTTGCAGGGGATACATTCATGTTGATGGGGCAGTTCCGTCTATTAAAACGGGATGCCCCCCTGAATGTCCCATGGGTTGAAAGCGCAATTATTAATCCTTAAGGGTTGATACCTACCATTTCCTCTATAAAATACTTGTCTGTCCTGCCCTCAGAGGATAACACCCTCATCCCCCATGGCAGAATGTATGGGGAATGTTCACCAAGACATCCATCATCGCAGGCCATTGACCTGCTGGGTGGCCCCGATGACCTGGTCTTCCTGCGGACTGATATCGACCATCGCATAGTGCTCGATGTGGTCAATGGTCATTTCATCAAGTATATTGACCGTGTTTCGGTAGCTCGCATCCCTGGTGGGTTTGAGTATGACAAAGAAGAATTTTGGATCCGTTCTTGCCTTTTTATTGAGCAGTATATCCCGGATCCCCTTAAAATCCGAGGCATGCAATTGTTGCAGGTCGTCGCCTTCATAGTAATAAATCTGGTTATTTCTGGCGGGCATCACGGTAATGACGCAGGACTTTTTCAGGTTCATTCTATCTTGGTCGGGAACATCCTTGGGCAGGTTCATTTTCATGGCCACCGGTTTAGACATGGTGGTGGTGAAAATAAAAAAGGTGATGAGTAAAAAACCCAGGTCTACCATTGGGGTAAGGTCCACACGGGTCGATAGTTTTTTGGATTTCTTCACCCCCGGACCCTTTTTGTGTGATCCGCCGCCAACAGAGATTTCAGCCATTATGGTAGATTTAAAAGTGAATAATAGACAGGATGCAGACCTTGATGTTGCCACCCTATGTCTGGGCAGCAAGGACTGCCTGATAAGGAAGACTCAGCTAACCTGCCTTTCCACAACAAATTGAGAAAAATATTTATTCTATGGGGTACAGTGAGCCTGCTTATTTGCTCACCGTGGATGAGAAGACTTAAAAAAATAGCAGACCTTTGCGTCCTGCTGCCTAATAAGACGCACCAGGAATTATAACCTCTCATCCATGAATCCATATATTACCAACGCTGCCGGTCTTTTTGCAGCCTGTTGCACTACGGTTTCCTTTCTCCCCCAGGCTGTTAAAACCATACGTACCCGGGATACTTCGGGCATCTCGCTTTCGATGTATTCTCTTTTCACCCTGGGCACCCTGTTCTGGCTGGTTTTTGGAGTGCTCAGCAGCAACCTGCCGGTTACCTTCGCCAACGCGGTCACCCTGGTTTTTGCCGGAATCATACTTTTCTATAAGATCAAATACCGCCGGCGCTGAACCGATCCCCCGCAAACTAACAGGAAACAATAGGCCGACTTTGTTAATGATTTGCTATCGGAAAAAATCTCCCTAAAGTATAACGTCTATATTTATACGAAATATATTACCCGGTAAAGGGTTATCTATAAAAGAAAAGACATATAAATTTCATTCCCATTTTGTAACGTCTTTTTGTTTCCCCCAGCCCCCAACCCGGCTCCTCCTGCATTAAACCAGGCGATTGTTTTGCTGTCTTGATATGCCGTCCGGTGCTTTATTGCCGCCAGAAACTTATAAAAACCAATTCTTTATCTAAACAATTCAAACATGAAGACCTTGAAACCATTGTATGTGCTTTTTTTTGCTGTGATGCTTTTAATCGCGGCCTGTTCAAAGACCGGCCCGGCCGGGGCGAGCGGTGCGCCGGGGCCGCAGGGCCCAGCAGGACCCGATAGTGTCCTGCATGCTGCCTGGATAACCTTGCAAATGAGTTTTGACAGCGTCCAGTCCTCCACGGGGGATTCTGTCTTTTCCCAGATCCTGCCTGCAGGATCGATTACCCAGCAGATTCTGGACAGCGGACTGGTTTTGACCTATCTGTCTTACGTGGATTCTACCGGTTCCACCCAGGTGGTCAATGCGGCCCCTTATTTTAACCCGGAATTATTCCAGGTGGGCTCCATCAGCCTGACCTCTTATATTGTCAACTGGAGCGGTGCCAGTTACCGCTATATCATCGTTCCCGGTTCGCTGTTTGTGAATAATTGCGTAACCATTGGTGGCAAGACCTATACGCGCCAGCAGCTCAGGACCATGGACTACCAGCATGCGGGTTCCCTGTTTTCCCTAATGGAAGTCAGGAGCAATAATTAAGTGCATGGGCCTGACTAAGGCGGACCCCAGGCCTTCTTGGCACTGGACGAAAAGACCGGAACCTGTGTTCCGGTTTTTGCATGCCCGTTTACAAATGGCTTATTTGGCCTATAAGTGCAGGGAAAGTCTAACGGGATTTGGTTTCTGCGGACCTGTCCTTATAGTAATTGGCCAGCAGTCTGATCACCGACAGGAAGGCTCCGAGCAGGGCCATGACAAGAATAATATTGAGTTTTTTAAAATGGTCTGAGGCATAGAAAAGCAACAGGACCCCTGCAAGGAAAGTCAGAATGAACCAAATGACTGCTTTTTTGGATGGGTGGAGAAACCAGTTGTCCATGTATAAGTGAATTTAAGGGCCTGAATATAGGTCAATTTCTCCGCTTATGGGCCGTCGTTGGAAGGCCATCTGCGGTTTATCACAGAAGGGGTAACTTTGACAATAACTGCCAGCCTGGGGCTGGCCTATTGATGAAAACTAACAAAAAGCCATACCATGACCGAGGACTTTATCCTGGACATAAATTATAAAGGGGAAGACCGCGCCTACAAGGCCAACCTGATATTGCAAGGATATAGCCACCGGTTCAGGGTGCTGGCCGAAGGACGGGAGATCTTTTTTGAACCGGATGAGCAAGGGGGGTACCGGGCAGTGCAGATGCCCGGACAGGATCCGAAGGAAATGGAAAAAATCGACCGTAACCTGCTCGCCCTGCTGGGTGAAAGGATCACCTCCATATTAGCCTGAAAGGGCTGTTTGGAAATAAATTTGGTTTTAGTGAGACACGCTAAAAAAATAAGGAAGGCACAACCCGACTGGATATGGATTTGGATTTTAATACTGGACTGGACGGTTCAGGATCTGGTTGCTTATGGTTTTGGGCTTCCCCGTGGAACGGGCCCCGGATTGTGCCTTCCGGTTTCTCAGGGTATGGATTTTCAAAGAACGGGGACGGATTAATTATTCAATCTGATTTTAGAGCCATTCGATTCGATGATTGCTTTCTGGTATCAAAGTAACGACCATAAAGATCCCTGTCAAATAGTAGATGCTCTCAAAAGGTTGTGGCGCCAATGAAGATCGGATGTAGTTACAGGACCACAGCCATGGAGGCCAGCCTCTAAACACCGTTACACAATTACCATTACAGTTCTTCCCCAGGCCGGCTTGCCTCCTCCTGCCGCTGATACAACAACCCTTTTGGACAAGCGCCTAATGCCCTGTTTTTAACATATGAGAACAAACAGCTACGGCTGGGCCTCCTGTTTTGCAGCCTGCTTCCCCTGATTGGTCTGCTCAGCAATGAGGATTACAACAATCCCAATTGCCAGGGCCTGCTGGTATCCTGGCTGTTGGTGGCGGTATTCCTGTTTATGATTTGGCTGGTCAACCTTTATTTGGCAGGGTCCCTCCGGGCTTCCGGTCCATGGCGGCGGGCCTTGAATTACCTGCTTCCCAACCTGGCCGATGAACTGAGATTCGAAATTGGCAGCCAGGTGAAAATAACCTCGCCGGAGGCCAGCAGCAGCGGGAGGCCATTGCCCGTGCCATGATCATCGATCCGATTGTGATCATGGGGGACGAACCCAAGGTAAACCCGAACACCAGCAATACCCGCATCGTATTTGACATATTCAGGCAGCTGACCCGGGAAAAGGGCCAAACCATCATAACGGTCACCCATGATGACGATTTTGCGCGCAACTGCGACCGCGTCATCTAACTCAGTGACGAAGAGATGCTTCCTTCTAGGCATGGATCGGATACTGGGGTACCCGGGATGTGCCCCCCCCGGCGCAAACCGCGGTTTGAACTGGGGGGCTGCCAGGTCTTGTCCATTCCCGGGAGAATATGCCTAACTTCAGGCCAGTCCGGTGCACATGGACCGGGCATCCCCTGGAAGGCTGGCAAAGACCCAAAGGGCCCTGATTCAACTAAACCATTCTTTCACCTGTTTTTATGGAAGAAACCAACTTCAACCCAGAAAAGGAAACAACCCGGCTGGAAGCTTTCAGTGACGGGGTATTTGCCGTTGCCATCACACTGCTTGCCCTGGAAATTGCCATTCCCCGGGGCGTACCTGAAAACAACCAGGCCCTTCGGGAGGCGATTTTCTCCCAGTGGACCAGGTACCTGGCCTATTTTAACAGCTTTGCCACCGTTTTGCTCATGTGGATGGCCCACCACAGCATATTTAGGATCATTCGCCGCACGAGCGGCCGGCTTATGCTGGCCAACGGCTTATTGCTGCTGGTTATCGTGCTGGTGCCTTTCCCCACCAAAACGATGGGCGAGTTCATCAATACCCCGGCCAGAGATACGGCGGTCCAGTTTTATACCGGCTATTTTATTTTGGTCAGCATTACTTTTAACCTGTTGATATGGGTGGTCTCTCGCAACCGGGATATCCTCTCTTTGGGGGTGACCCGGCAACAAACCAGGCGGCTGCAGCTGCTCCAGCTGCGGGGCCTTTTTTTCAACGGGCTGATTTTTGCGGTGGCTTTTTTTAATGCCTGGGTGGCCCTGGCCATGAGTATTGCGACCTGGGTTTTTTGGGCCATTCTTATCCGCGATTGATGATTTCTTCGGGTCAACTTCTGATTGGTGATGGCAGCGGGTCTGCCATATCATGGCTGGCTTAGGGTTTGCGCTGGCTCATGTCCCTGAAACGCTTGAGGTCCGCCAGGTCGCTGGCAGAAAGGATCTCGTTGTTATCATATTTGGTCTTCAGGAAAAGGACCCGTTTGTGATGGGGAAATTTCTGGAGAATTTCGGTTATCCAGACACCGGTGTTTTCATCTTTTTCAAATAAGGGTTTGGCAGCGGGCTTCTCCGATTTATAACGGGTAGGCATTTTTTTGATGATCGCCTCAATGGTGGCAAGCTTACCGGGTGGAATATGGGGAATCTTGGAGGCTTTGCCATAAAGTCCCTGCAGCTGTTTTTTGCTTAAACTCCCCCTTTGCAGGTATTGCTTATAGAGGCTGATTACAAAAGAAGATACCGGGTAGGCCAGGATGCATTCTTCCAGAATTTCATTGATGATGTCAAGGCGTGGTTTGGAGGGTTGCATAATTTCTGCCGTATCCCGCAAAAATAGGGAATGAGAACCTTAACCCGTGCGGGAATCATGGGCTCCCGGGGCTGGCCTCCCGGATTCCTTGAAAGCTTTGATAATCTGGTAACGACCGTTTTCCACCTCCCGGTAACCATAATCATAGCAAAAGGTAAATATATGCTGCTTTAGCCGGGTGGTTACATAATGGGTATGGTAGTAAAACTCAAAACCGGCCTTAAGCAGCTGATCCCGCTCAATCAATGCATCGGGCCTCCCCTGCCCGAAAAGTCTGATCAGCACCCTCCTGTTCTTTTTCAACTGCAGGTCTATTTTTCGGATCTCCCCTAGTTCAGAAAGTTTTTCCTGGTTGTGAAACAGGTTCTTGCACCCTTCATCACAGAACTTCTTGTCCGGTCTCCCTCGGGTGATTTGCTTTCCGCACTGCCGGCAGATATGTGATGCCGTGGTCATACCCTAAATTAAAAAAATATCCGTGTACACCCGTTTATAAAACGCTTTTATACATATATACACTTGTAAAAAACGAGACTGTCTTTTAGGCATTTTTATTTTCGTCATCCACCCAATGCCTAACCATTACAAAGAAACAGTCATGAATAACAAGCAACAGCGTTTAATCGGTTATGTGGGAGCAGATCCCCAGATAAAAGTGCTCGAGAACGGTATTAAAAGAGGCGGCTTTCCACTTAGGACCCACCAAATCCTCCGCCCAGGTGGACCTGTCAGACTTGCTGCGGTGGTTTGGCATGAAGTGGTGGCCTGGGGTCCGCTGGCAGCGAAGGTCCAGAGCGCCCTGTCTGTGGGGAGCCATATCCTGGTCAGCGGCCGTTTGGCCCATCGTTGTTTGCCCGAAAAGGACCCCAAAGCGGGCAGCCTCCCCCAAATAAATGCCGATAAGATTATTACCCTGGACCGGATCTGGTGAAGGGAAACTTCCCTGACGCTTCTGTACACTCATTGGGGTAGGATTTCAAATTCCAATTAAAAAAATAATATATGAATACCATTTATTCTCATCCGCTGGCGGATGCCTATCAGCAGGAATTGGATTATGTCATCAGCCAGCTGGCACAAGGGGAGATCCCCTGGAAAAAAAGCTGGCAGCCAATGGGGCTGCCCCAAAACTACCTTACCGGCCACCGCTATAGCGGATGGAATCTGTGTATGCTCCTTTTTGTCATGCGGCGGGAAGCTTACCGGAGTCCCGGTTTTCTCACCTTCCTGCAGGCCCGTGAAATGGGCGGGTGCGTAAAACGGGGTCAGAAGGGATACCAGGTTGTATATTGGATGGAAGTGGAAAAGGAGCCTGATACCAAAAACAGCGGGCGGTCAAATACCATCCGGGTAGGTAAACGGCATACTATTTTCAACGTTGACCAGGTGGATGGAATTACTTTGGAGCAGGAGGTTCTCCTGCCCCCCGGACCTGATGAAAAATTGCGGCGCTGCGCGCAAATAATAGACTCCCTGCAGCATGCCCCCCTTATTCGGTTTGGCGGCGACAGGGCCTGCTATGATTTTGTTTCTGACTCTATTATAATGCCCCACCCAAAGCGGTTTATCAGTGAAGAAGCCTTTTATGCCACGCTGTTTCATGAACTGGCACACAGTACCGGACATCCCGACAGGCTTGGACGACCGGAACTGGCGGGTTCAGATGGTTTTGGCAAACCGCTTTACAGCCAGGAGGAGCTGACCGCAGAACTGACTGCTGCCTTTTTGTGTGCACATTGCGGAATTGAGCAGCAAACCAGAATGAACAGCGCAGCCTACATCCAGTCCTGGCTAAGGGCCCTTCAGGATGACAGGCGTTTACTGCTGCGGTCAGCCATGCAGGCGCAGGCTGCAGCCGATTACCTGCTTGGTATCAAGCCGGTGGGTGATGACAGCGGGGTGGAAGTAAATGGCCATTAACTGCCATACCCCAGTTAGATCAATAAAAGGCCCAAAGCAAACAATAAAAAGCAGGGACGAAGACGCCGATGCGGAGGTTCGCTAAAATCTGCAGACTATTATAACCAGGAGCATGGCTGCCCTGGTTATAATGATTACTGCTGGGATATCCGGCGGGCGGCAACAATTTACCGGGATCCTGGAAGGACAACCCTGTTATTTGTCAGCAGTATTATTGACCAAAATTGATTTTCCATCGGTGATCAGGATTTTTGCGTTCGGGGACTTTACCAGTTCTTTGGTGATTTCAATACTTTTGAATTTAAGGAACCTATCAGTTAGGGAGTTGTTGATGATATTTTGATAGTCCTTAATGGCATGTGCATCAATTTGCATCATGGTGGAATCATTTCTTTGTTTTTCAAGGGCAAACTTTAGTTCCTTTTCCTTGCTTTCAATCTCAAAATCCTCCTGTTCCCGTTTTGTTTGTAGCTCCAACTTGGTCTGTTTGGCTATTTGTTCGGCTTTGGCCTTGTTTTCAATGGCGTGAAGCACCTCCGCCGGCATATCGATGTCTTTTACCAGGACATCATCCAGTATGATCCCGTAGGCTGAAATCGCGGCCCTTAATTTTTCTTCAATATTATTTTCTATGGTTTCCCTTTCATTCAGTAATTCAATGGCCGTGTATTTCATTGTATACTCCCTTACGATGGCCATAAAATTATTAATGATAATTTTTTTCCCGTAATCAAGACCAACATTGGTGTAAATGGCAGGAGCCGCATCGGGTTTTATATGATACAAGACCGTCAGATCCACCTTTACTTCAAGTCCTTCCTTGGTGGGCGGACTCATGACCGCGGAAAATTCATTGATGCGCGTATCGAGTTTACAGATTCTAGATGTGAAGGGATTGTAATGATAACGGCCCTGGGTTAAAATTCCGGGTTCCATCTTTCCTTTTCTGATTTTGAAACCCACTTCTCCGGGATAAATGTTTTTGCATCCGGAGATGCCCATGGATGCGATTAATATCATAAACAGGGGCAGTGGTATGTTATTGGCCATTTGACAGTTTTTTGATGAATGATGGACAAAATTTGCGTTTTGAAACAGGTTACGGCGTTAATACCCGGTTAAACGAGGTTATTAACAACCGGCTAACCAGCGACTAATCTGATCCTTATAATTTATATAAGGAACCAACCAGTTTAATTAAAAATTGTACTGCCCCATCATCCATGCCTGCAGGTGATATAAGGTTTTAAGCCGATGGATTCAGGGCAGCTGTCCGCAGGCGGTAATCACCATGTTTATTGTTGTATTATGGCAAGGCCCCTGGCATTGACAGGGATGCAGGCTCGCCGTTACCGGGATATCAACAGGCAGCCAAGGAAATCCAACAGCAATTAACCGGAGCTCCTCTATTATATTTAAGCAGGTTCAGAAAAGAATTTCATTTTGGATTAAATTCATGATCCCGGTAAATGCAGTAAAGAAAAAGCGTGACCTATGAAATCGGAAGCAACTTATCCCAATTGTCAGCAGGCCAGAGAGATGGATCTGGTGGATTATCTGTTTACCCTGGGTTTTCGGCCAACCCGCATCAGGAACTGGGACTACTGGTATATTTCGCCCTTCCGGGATGAAAAAACGGCTTCCTTTAAGATAAGCAGAAAGCATAACCTGTGGTACGATTACGGCATGGGCAAAGGCGGAAGCCTGATTGATTTTGGTATCCTTTTCCATGGTTGCTCCATCCCGGAATTTCTAAAAAGACTGCATGCTCCGCTGACATTGCCTCCGCAACCGACCATCCGCAGGGCAAAAGAGGTTTCTCCCATACAAATTGACCGTGTCCGCGCACTGGCTTCCCCTATGCTGATGGTCTACCTAAAACAGCGGAGGGTTTCTTTTGAAGTGGCCAGGAAATACTGCCGGGAGGTTTGTTTCACCCTCTACGAAAAAACCTATACGGCCATTGGTTTTAAAAATAGCGGCGGGGGTTATGAACTGCGCAATGCCTGGTTTAAGGGCGGCAATTCCCCCAAGACCCCCACGAGAATAGAAAACGGCAGCCCTTCGCTGGCCGTGTTTGAAGGGTTCTTCAATTTTCTTTCCTATAAGACCATTTATAGGGAGCAGGGCGACCATGATATGGATTTTCTGGTGCTTAATTCAGCCTCCTTTTTTGAAAAGTGCCGGCCTTTTATGGACCGCTATGATTCCGTGCACCTTTATCTGGACCGGGACGGTACAGGTTTTAAATGCCGTGATCTGGCCCTGTCCTGGGGTGACCGGTACCGGGATGAAAGCCCATTGTATGCCGGGTATAATGACCTCAATGAATGGGTCCAGCAGGTGGGTAAATCCCTGCGAAAGATCCGCAAAACGATTCCATAAGCAGTTATTATGCATACCGGAGAAAACGCCAGGGCCCTCCAGAAAATACTCGACTGGAGCAGGATAATCAGCCTGGCTTTGCTGTTGGTTCATTTTTATGACGCCTGTTACCCCCTGTTTACGGCAGCCCATCTTCAGACCATGCTTACCGACAGGATTTTGTTTCATATCCGGGCTACCGGGCTGCTCAGCGGATTTAACCGGCCCAAATGGCTGGCGCTTGCCTTCCTGCTGATCTCCCTGCTCGGAGGGGGCGGTAAAAAAGAGCAAACTCTTCGCAGCCGGACGGCTTTTTGCCTTATTGCCGCAGGACTGGCCGGTTATTTTCTGAGTCGCGCCTGGTTATATACTGCGCTCTCCCACCAAGCACAGGGGCTCTTGTATATGTCTTTTTGTTTGGGTGGGTATCTGGCCGTATTGAGCGGCGGCACCCTGCTGAGCCGGGTCATTCGTAATGGCCTGGACAGCAGCGATATTTTTAACCGCGACAATGAGACCTTTCCCCAGGAGGAGCGACTGCTGGAAAATGAATATTCGGTTAATCTGCCGGCCTCCTACCATCTCAGGGGTCAGCGGCGCAGCAGCTGGATCAATATCATCAACCCCTTCCGCGCCCTGCTGGTCATGGGTTCCCCCGGATCCGGCAAATCCTACTATGTCATCCGCCATGTCATCACCCAGCATATTCAAAAAGGCTTTTCTATGTTTGTCTATGATTTCAAATTTGATGATCTTTCCTTGATTGCCTACAATCATTATTTGAAATACCGGAACCGTTATCCGGTTCCGCCCCGGTTCTATGTGATTAATTTTGAAGACCTCTCCAGGAGCCACCGCTGCAACCCCCTGGACCGTGAAAACATGCTCGATATAACCGATGCCTCCGAATCGGCCCGGACCATCATGATGGGACTCAACAGGGAATGGATCCGCCGGCAGGGTGATTTTTTTGTGGAATCTCCCATTAATTTTCTCACCGCCATCATCTGGTTTTTGCGTCGTTACCGGGACGGCCGGTTCTGTACGCTTCCCCATGTCATAGAGCTCATGCAGCTGGACTATGACCGGCTCTTTACCATCCTGCAGACCGAAAAGCAGATCGAAGCGCTGATCAACCCCTTTGTCTCTGCCTATTTAAATGATGTCATGGAGCAGCTGGAGGGCCAGATCGCCTCCGCCAAAATCTCCATGGCCAGGCTCTCCTCCCCGCAGCTCTACTATGTCCTGTCGGGCAACGATTTTTCCCTGGACATCAACAACCCGCTCGCGCCCAAGATCGTCTGCATGGGCAACAACCCGCAGAAAATTCAGGTTTACGGCGCCGTGCTGTCCCTGTATGTATCCCGGCTGATCAAATCAGTCAATAAGAAAGGAAAAATCAAATGCAGCCTGGTCTTTGATGAATTCCCGACGCTCTACATCAATAATATGGACAGCCTGATTGCCACGGCCCGCAGCAACCGCGTGGCCACCACCCTGGGAGTGCAGGATTTCAGCCAGCTCAAAAAAGATTATGGGAGGGACCAGGCAGACGTAATCATCAATATAACAGGCAACATCATCAGCGGACAGGTGGCTGGCGAGACGGCCCGCCAGCTCTCGGAACGCTTTGGCAAAATCATGCAGGACCGGACCAGTATGTCCGTCAACCGGACCGATACCACGGTAAGCCATTCCAGGCACCTGGACGCAGCCATTCCGGCTTCGCGCATCGCTTCTTTAAGTTCCGGGGAATTTGTAGGCCTGGTGGCAGATGACCCCCAGTGCCTGGTGGAAAACAAATTATTTCATAACCATATCCTCAATGATCACCCCGGACTGGACCGGGAACAAAAAGCCTACCAGGCTATTCCACCCACAGGGCGGGTAACCGAACAGATGCTGGAAGCCCAGTATGCCCGCATCCGCCAGGACGTGGAGGACCTTGTCACCGATGTGCTCGATAAGGTGATCAACGACCCTACTTTCACCGGCCGGCTGGTTAAAAAAAGAACCTGAGATCATGTAAGCCAGGCTTATCGGCGCCCTTCTTTCACCCTTCAGCGCTTATTCCACGGGCTCGGCTGCCACTTCCACATCCCAGTGGGCGAGCAGGATCTCGAAGCGGTGCTGCTCTGCTTTGGCATAGGCCGCCTGGTCAGCAAAGAGCAGGGGCTTATAAGCTGTTGTCAGATCAGGGTCAAAAGCCTTCTCCGCATTTTTGAACACGATGGTTACCCGGAAGTCCCACCGGGTATCTTCGCCGCTGTGCAGCCTGGGCCTGGAAGCGCTCACGCTTATTATATCTCCTTTTTCAATGGCTTTTTTAAGCAGCGGGTAATGGTTTGTTTTCCAGAGACCGATGAACTCATCGGCATATCCCCATTTGGCCTTATAGTAATTCTCCACCGTGAAATAGGTTTTAGGTGCTGCGTTCTGGGCAAAAGACCCGCCATAGGAAAATAGCAGGACAAGCCCGAGGGCACAGGTAAAGACAACAGGGAGGCTCGCCGGTGGAATTGACTTTGGTTGCATGATCAAAAAAATTAATTAGTTATAAAATCCGACTTGTTTTTCACATGGGTATGCCTTCCGTATCGGGGTTTTTATTTCCCCCACTGGCTCAGGATATAGGCAGATACGTCCTGGCCCAATTTGCGGGAAGCGGTATTGTCAAAGGAATAATGGATCCCCCCATAAACCCTGCTCCAGCCGTTTTCCATCTCCCCGTCGCTCAAAGAATGCAGCACCCTGGGTTTTTCCCCCGGAGTCGTGGTATGCAGGGTATATTCATTGCGGTCACCAAAAAAACGGATCAAAACGCCATAACCTGCACTCACCGTACCGCAGTGGCCGCATGGGTAATCCGGATGGGGTGGCGTGCTGAGCAGCGGCGTCCAGGCCCCGTAGCCATTGCTCACCGTCCCGTCACTGGAGGCATTGAGGGCGGTTACCGGACGCCAGAACAGGTAAGTATATTTCGCATCCCAGATCGCGATGCGCGCGTCGGCTTCCGCCAAATCCGTGAGCAAAAATACCAGGGCCGCCTCCTGGAGCGAAGATCCGTGCCTGCCCGCAAGCTCACGGGCTGTTTCGTTGACGGTGAGTTCGGCGTCCTGTTTATAAAACTGGGCGATATGGGTCTGCTGACCGGTTCTTTTGACAGAGGAAGCGGCGCCCATTTCCCTGATCTCAGTCAGCGCTTTGAGGTAGGCCTCCGTACCGACAGCGGGCGGGGGCCCGGGCCGGAACTGGCTGGGCGAGTTGAGTACAAAGGGTTTTACGGTTGCCCATTGCCGGTTGATCCCGGGCGCAAAGCCGGCGGGGGTGGGCCTGTACTGGCCGGCCCCGGGCTGGGAGGGGCCAGGATAATCCTGGTCCGGTTCTGATCCGTCGTCTGCGCGCAGGGCAATGATATCAGCTGCTGAAGCGGCGCCCAGCGAGGTGCCGGATGGAACGTCGCCGATGGTAATGCCTTTTAGGCTATTGGCCAGGGCGCTGTCCAAATAGGGCTGCTGGGACGGAAAATAATGGACCAGCACCCCATGGGCGGCGCCTGCTGCAGCCGCCTCGGCGGAAGCCCCTTTGGGCGCAGCCTGGCTAAAATGGTAGGGCCGCCCAATGGGTTCAATGGCATTGACTGCATCATAGACCGCAATGGCTTCAATGGCCTCCATACGGCTGCCCAAATTGCTGTTAAACCCGGCCTTCTTGGTAGCCTGGACCGTAATCAGGTTCCAGTCTATGACGACCTGCCCGGAGGAACCTGCCGGCGGCGCGGCCTGGGTGGTTGCAGAAATCATTAATACGGCTGTTAGCGCCGCCGCGGCCTTTGATAGGTTACTCATATAATCAAATGTAATTTTTTTCTTCCTTCCTGTGGTCCACGGCCCCCTAAGGGCCTGAATCAGCGATAAAATAGACCGGTAGTGGAAACTACCGGTCTTTCTCTAACGATTGCCTGCCTATGAATGAACCAAAAAATGTATAGGGGTTGTTTGCGCGGCGCAACACGATTTCACAAAAGGAATTCCAAGCTACGCGGACCTCTTTTTTTTCGTAGCCATCCAGGCTCACGAGCAGCACCGTATCGCGGGAAGAAACCGGCAGGGAAAAAATTCCGTCCGGCATGGTTCCGGTTTCAAGATTTGTCCCCTTTACCAGGACCATCGCTCCCTCCAACGGGGAAGCCGTTTCCTCACTGACCACCCGGCCGGTTATGATGCCGGAGGTATCGCTGCTCCCAGCCGCGCAGGCCGGCAGGTAAAACAGGGTCGCCACTAAAGCCACCAGTAGGTATTTCATATTAAATCTGGTTATATTTTTTTTATCAATGGGCCTGGACAATCGCCTCTTTAGTTACTGGTGACGGCCTGCGGCCAGGATTTGGCAGGTTCAGCCAGACGGATGGTTACCGCAATATGGGAGCTGTAGCCATCCCTTTTTAAACCAAGTACCTCCTCGTAATGAACAACATCGGGCTGCCTGTTCACGCTGAGGACCGCGCCCGCATCCCTGGCCGAGGCATTGAGAATCGCCAGGGCCTGGTCGGCCTGCCTGGATGACCAGCTGCCGCCCTCTTTCCTATGCAGGATTTCCTCCACGTGCCGGCGGTAATTGGCCAGGGAATGACCCGACCCTTTTTTGGAAGACCTTATCTGGGAGATGAATTCATCAATATGCTTAGCCGTGATCACCGGCCTGATGGCAATGACCACCAGGTGGACGGGCTGCCTGCCCGGGGCCAAAACCGGGTCTTCATTGAGCAGCTCCGAACGGAGGAAGGGGTCCCTGACCTCCAGGATCCGGAAGGGATGAAGCCCGTAAGACCTGGCGAAGATCCGCACCGGTTCCAGGATCTGATCTAATGAAGTTGTACGTTGTATACTCAGGCTGCTAAATAGGTTATATGGGGATACGCTCATAGATAATGATATTACTGGCATGCGGGGCATGCCGGATTTATAAAAGGAGATAAAAAAAACAATGGAGTCAGGTGCTGCAAAACGCCCTGGGGTCAAAGAGGCCTCAACAACATCGCGGGGAACCAATAAACAGGGACAAATGGGAATGGCTGTTCATGGCGTAAAAATAGTACCCGCTTATTAATCTACCAAATAAGTAGACTAATAATTTTTAAAATTTAATAATGCGGCCTTTTTCACCTGGGTTCAAATACCCATGCCAGGGGCTGCTCCCTTAGCCGGTGGCATGGGCTGCCAGGCTGATAAAGCGACCCAGTGATCAGGGCCTCCTACCAGTACAAATGGCAGCGGCGCAGGCAAGGAGGCCTGGCCTGGTTTTCGGTAGGATCGCATGGCCAATCCTGACGGGCGTCCGGTGAAATAAGCAAGCAGGGTTACTTTTTTTTTAGAGGCCTTGCCGTTTGGGCAAAAAATCACCGGGTGACAGTAGGCCATACCGGCCGGACTTGCAGGAACCATTCCCTGACGTTTTATTTGCTGGCTGGGGGAAGACTACAAAAAATAAGCGGGGAATCCCAAAGGATGGGCCGGGGACAAAAAAGGCCGGATAGAAATCCAGCCCGAGTTTAAAATCCAATATCCTGTGAAAAACAATTATAATCATTCAAATGGCGTTCCAAGCTTCTTTTGCCTTTGCGGCCACCCGGGCTGAGCTCCCGGCGTCCCAAAAATTCCCCGCCCTGTGGCTTAAATTTCCGCCCGCAGCCCCATGCTGTTCATTTACCTGTCCAGGGTCTGCAGTTGCAGGTCCGGAGAAAACCGCAATTCTGCGGGATCCATCTGCTCCAGGCGGATATTACGACCCAGCACTTCCCCTTGGAGCTGGTTGCCGGAAATAAGTACCTGCTTGCAACCCTGGAAGCGGAACATCCAATGGCTGGGATGAAAAGGCGTGAAGCGGTGGCTGCGTGTTATGGTGTTGTCCGTGAAACTAAGACCCTCCACCGACCGGGCGAAGAGCACCGGATAGTCATAGGGATTGAAATCATTTTGGGTGATGCGGATATTTCGGTGGAAAGGGGCATTGCTGTCCAAAACAGGAATCTCCGGTTCAATGGAGATCAGGGCCTCGCAAAACTGGTACATGGAAGTCAGGCAGGCATCCAGGAAATGGTTCCTCTCTATGAGCACATCCTGCACCGCACCGGATTCAAACCACTCGTTGGCGTCACCCGCGATCAAAATGGCAGACCCGCTGGATTTAAACGTATTGTCTTCTATCACCACTTTGCCGGGGGTGGAAATCAAAATGCCCCTGGCCCGGTTTACCGAAAAAAAGCAATGGCTCACCCTCAGATCCGGGGTCCAGGTCAGGTTCTCCAGGGCATCCTTATCCCCCAGGGAAGCCGGAAGGTCTTCGGAGAATTCCACCAGGAATTCCAGGGTACCCAGGGCCGTGAAACGGCTGACCCTTCCCCGGGCCCTGGTCTGCATGCTGAGGTGGTTGATAAAGCCGATGCTGTCTCCCGGTCTGGCCCAGGGCAGGCCGGTACTCTGCTCATGCATGAAGCGGCAGCGCAGGAGGCGCGCGGATTTTTTTTCAATCACCTGCACCGAAGTGCCATGCACATTGATGGGATCATCCATGAGCCCGGCAAAGACGCAGTTTTCCACCAGGATCTTTCCCCGGCAGTTGGAGAAGTGGCAGCCATCGTCGTGGCCGCTGAATAGCCGGCCCTTGGCAGCATTGGGAACCACTTCCAACCTGTTGAAAGAAAGGTTTTCTGAATACTGGGAGAGAATACCCAGCCCGGCCGTATGATAGACGCGGATATTTTCCAGCCGGATATCCCGGCTCCCGGTAATAAAGATACCGGCATGGTCCCTTTCGGAATGCCTGAGGACCAGGATGTTTCCTATGGCGGGCCTGCGCCGGAAAGCAAATGCCAGCCGCACCAGGCCACCGGGCAGTAGGCTCGCGCTGTAGTGCTGCTCAAAACCTTCCCCGAAAACACCCTCATCCCCGGTGCGCGTGGCAATCAGGTGGCTTTGCGCTTCAAATTCCATCGCACCCCACCAGGGGCTTTTCCAGCCTTCTCCCGTGAACAGCAGCTTACCCCCTTCAATGACAAAGGGATAGGACAGGGTATCTATTTTCAGGTCCACATAACCGGCAGCGGTATCGGTGACGAGGGCCTGGGCCATGAGCGGGAAATCCCAGTCTATGGAAAAATTTTTCAGGGTTACTCCCTGGCTGTTATCGATGGTGAAAGGCTGCATCCTGTCATGGCAGATAAAGGAAGAACCCTGGGCATCGAGCGTGAGGTCCTTAAAACCTTCCAGCAGGATGGGGCAGCGCTTGGGATTGATGGCGGTGGTATTGGATTCATAATATACTTTAAGGGCGCTCTTATAGGGGAACAGGTCGTAGCGGCCGGCAGCAAAAATCAGCACGGGGTGCTTTTTTTTCCGGCACAGGTCCAGGGCTTCCCGGATGATTACAACCGCATCCTGTCCTTTCAGCCGAGGCGGCTGAACCCGGACGGTATCGCCACCCCCTGCATGGAGGCCAAGGGGAATCAGCAGGATCAAGAGCCACCAGGGCCGGTAGTGCAAAGCAGGGTTGAGTGGGTTCATGTGCTGTAAGGTGTTTGGAGGGTATTTTTTTTAAAGGGCCTTACCCGGGGAGCCCGGAGTTATCAGAAAACAAATACATAACGCCTGCCGGCCGCGGTAGCCAGGTCATATTCATGGATCTCCCGCAGCGCTGGCCCTTTCAGGGAGGCCTTGGGGGAAACCAGCGGCTGGCTGATGGCAGCGGTTTCAAAAAAGGGGTTTGGGTTGGCTCCCCGGGCAGCCCGCAGGGGAAACTTTGCGCCGGAAGGGGTCAGCGGCTCATAGGACCGGAGCCGGCAATTGCCGCCCAGGGCAGAGTATACCACCAGCCCGGTGAGCTTTCCATCCTTCCAGGTCATATCCAGGGTAAAACCGCCCCGCGCGCGGATACCTTTGAGCGCGCCGTTTTTCCATCTGTCGGGCAGGGCGGGAAGCAGGTGAATGGCCCCATCATGAGACTGCAGGAGCATTTCCGCAATACCCGAAGTGCACCCGAAATTTCCGTCAATCTGAAAGGGTGGGTGGGCATCAAAGAGATTGGGATAGGTGCCGCCGCCTTCCTTATTGCTTTCCACGGGACTGAGCTGGTCGGCGATGAGTTTATAGGCATGGTTGCCGTCCTGCAGCCTGGCCCAACAGTTGACCTTCCAGCCCATGGACCAGCCGGTGGAGACATCCCCGCGGTAGATCAGGGAATTGGCGGCCGCTTCGAAGAGTTCGGGATGACGGTAGGGGGAAATCAGGTTGCCCGGATACAGACCCCAGAGATGGGATATGTGGCGGTGCTTGTCAGAGGGATCGTCCCAGTCCTGCATCCATTCCTGCAACTGGCTGTATTGTCCGATCTGCATGGGCGCCAGTCCCTCCAGCCGCTGGCGGAGGCGCGCGGCAAATACAGTGTCTTTTCCCAGGATGCGGGCCGCCCGGATCGTATGGCTGAACAGGGCAAAAAGCAATTGGTTATCCATGGTAGTGCCTGCCGAGGTACTGAAACCCTGGTGGGCATTCTCCGGGGAGGCCGAAGGCGACACGATCCACCATCCGGTGGCCGGATCCTTGTAGAGCACGTCCAGAAAAAATGCACAGGAACCCTTCATGGCGGGATAGACGGAGGAGAGAAAGGCCCGGTCTCCGTTGAACAGGTATTTTTCCCAGAGGTGCTGACAGAGCCAGGCCCCGCCGGTCGGCCATACGCCCCAGGGGCCGTCGATGGCCCCGGTCATACGCCACAGGTCGGTATTGTGGTGAAGCACCCAGCCATCTGCACCATACATGATCCTGGCAGAAGAGCGCCCGCTCACCGAAAGATCTTTAACCATCTGCACCAGCGGTTCATGCATTTCGGTCAGGTTGGTCACCTCGGCCGGCCAGTAATTCATTTCCGTATTGATATTGTCGGTGTATTTGCTTCCCCAGGGCGGATCGGTGTGGTTATTCCACATCCCCTGCAGATTGGCCGGCTGCCCGCCGGGCTGGGAACAGGATATGAGCAGGTACCGTCCAAACTGGAAATACAGGCTCACCAGCTGGGGGTCATCCCCGGAGGCAAATTCCCGGATGCGCCGGTCGGTAGGGAGGGAGGCTGCGGGACTCTCTCCCAGGTCCAGCGATACCCGGTTGAAATATTTCCGGTAGGAACGGACATGATCCTGCAGGGCCCGGTCATAGGGTTTTTTTTCTGCTGCCACCAGGGTTGCCCGGGCCAGAAAGGCCGGATCGGCGGAGAGATCATGGTAGTTTTTGAAATTGGTGGCCATGGCCAGATAAATGGTAACAGTATCAGCATGGCTCACGGTGACCGAAGTGTCCGTGCGGGTCAGGATGCCTCCCTGCTTACGTATATCCATATCCGCCTGTACCTTCATCAGGCCGGGGATGCCTTCGTGGGCAGGCCCGGAAGCAGTTAGTTCCAACCGCCCATTTTCCCCGGACAACACAGACCCCTGCTGTTCGGTGGAAAGTCTTGCCGTGAAACTGATCATACCCGGACGGCTGGCCGTGCAGCGGACGATGATGGCATGGTCGGCAAAGGAGGCGTAGGTTTCCCGGGTATAGGTCACACCGCCGGCGCGGTAGGTGGTCCGGGACAGCGCCCGGGATATATCGAGTTCCCGGCGCAGGTCACTGTATTGGTCGTGACCTTCAAAGCGCAGGAAGAGGTCTCCCACCGGCTGATAGGGCATACCATGTGCACGCAGCGCGACAAAATCCCGCTGTGCCATGTCCTCCGCTTCCTTGTAGCGCCCCTGGGAGATCAGCTCC
This sequence comes from uncultured Bacteroidota bacterium, assembly GCA_903906365.1. Classification (GTDB taxonomy): domain Bacteria; phylum Bacteroidota; class Bacteroidia; order Chitinophagales; family Chitinophagaceae; genus Puia. Next base: position 52,550 of record CAIVKC010000030.1, read on the forward strand.
TGGATGCGGTGCAGGCTGTCCGGCCCACCGCGGGGATTGGCGTTGTTGTAAGGGCTTCCGGCCCAGAACTCATCGTGGTTGAGCTGCAGATGTTCTTCCCCCGGAATGCCAAAAACCATGGCGCCGATATGTCCGTTGCCGACAGGCAGCGCCTCTTCCCAGACCTGGGCGGGATGGTCATACCAAAGTACCAGGGGATTGGACAGGCCGGCCGTTGCCGGCTTTTTTTCCGGCTGGGACCAGCCATTGCCGGGAAGTCCCGCCTGCAGAAAGAGGACGATGGAAAGGAGCAGAATTAATTTCATGGAAATGCAAATGGCCGTAGCCTTTAATTATATGAAAGGATTCCCGAATATAAGCCTTAATTCCATTTCTAGTCCACCCTCAGGCTTACGGGTATCTAAAAAAAGGAGCTCCTGGAAAGGAGCTCCGGCATTGATTATGATCACCATGATTGCATGATGACAGCGTTTATGATTAGTTGGTCCATTCCTCCAGTTCTTCGAGGTCCTCGGCAGTGACACGAAGGATCTTCAGGGTCTTTCCCCGGCTGATCTGGACCAGGTAAATGGTCTGAAGGCGGTTCATGGTTATTTCCTGAACAAAACTGATCGTGTAGCCATAATAACTGGTATGGACGGTCTCCCGTATATGGGCGGGCAAATGTTCTTCCTGATATCCTGCCATGGTATAAAGCCAGCTGCCGCCTGCATCATAATAGGCCCTGCAACCCACCCCGTTCATTTGGAATACGCACATAAATCCCCGGTCTTTCAGCTGTGACCACTGTGCCCCGGAGGCCGAATGGTAGGTGGCAGAAAAATCACGCAGGGCTTTTGCGCTGATCGCGCCATGCGGGGCCGCAGGTGCATGTCCCGTACTATTGCCTGCGAGGGAGCCGGGGGTGTTTTGCGCAAATGAAAGTTGGTGTCCGAAGGTCAGGCCGGCTGCCAGGGCAGCGGCGAAAAGTAATTGTTTCATACATTTAATTTTATTGGTGAATAACAGGTTGTGGAAAAATGGTTATAGAACAATGGCGATTCCAAGGGAAACTCCTTTAGATGATACGGGTATATGCCAGAGGCTCGCCTTGTTTTCCGTGCGAAGCAGCAGGACCGCCCTTCTTTTCAAAACGTATCCCCTGGCCAGCAGCGGGACGCCGGCGGCAAAGGCGCCGACCCCCAGCAGGGTCAGCACAGCATAGCCATCCTCTTTATGGTTATTATGTAATAAATCCAGATTATTTAAAAAGCCATTGAGCCCGATGGCAAAGCCTGCGACGCCGGTTCCAACCAGTATATAGCCTAAAGGAATCAGGGTTTCGCTCTTGCGGAGATACATGCTGGAAATTGCCCTGCCTTTGGACATGTTGGGTGGCAGGCTGTCCCTTAATACCTGGGCAGGAAGCATATGGGCTGCGCAGGAAATAAGAAGAACTAAAATCATTTTTTTCATAATAAATTTTTTTTGAGTGATTGTAATTCGTTGTCAGACCAAAAGTAATCGCGGGCCCAGGCGGCCCCTAATTGATGCATGCCCGTGGTTTAGGGTTTCTGACCGGTTTTGCCAATCGGCTGTATACGGAGGGGCCCTGGCAGTAATAATTGCCCTAGCCTTCCCTTCCAGGCCGGTTCCTTGGCAACAAATACTTATTTTTCAGGGGGCATTTTGCAGATTTTACCAAAGTGTTCCTGGCCTTTTTTTGATCCAATTCCATAGGCGCACCTATGGGGTAGGAAATCCGGGAGGCAGGACTTCCTGAAATGCACGCAAGTAACCCGGCGGCGGATTAAAACAATGTATATTTATCATCGCTGCCTCCAGAGTGGCGGCCTCCTGCTTAAAAAATGAATCGCCTGACAAACATTACCAAAACAGTATGGGTCTTATCACTGGTGAGCCTGTTTACCGATACGGCCAGCGAAATGCTCTATCCGGTCATGCCTGTCTATTTAAAGAGTATTGGTTTTTCGGTGATTTACATCGGCCTGCTGGAAGGAATCGCCGAGGCCACGGCGGGGCTGAGCAAGGGCTATTTTGGGAAAAGGTCTGACCAGAGCGGTCGCAGGGCGCCCTTTGTGCAGGCGGGCTATGCCCTCAGTGCCCTGTCCAAACCCCTGCTGGGTTTGTTTACGGCGCCGGTATGGATTTTTGGTGCAAGGACACTGGACCGCCTGGGTAAGGGCATACGCACCGGCGCGCGCGATGCCATCCTATCGGACCAGGCCCTTGAGGGAAACAAGGGACGGATATTTGGCTTTCACCGTTCTATGGATACGCTGGGTGCCGTGCTGGGTCCTTCCCTGGCGCTGGTCTACCTGTATTTTTTTCCTGGCCGCTACAGGCAGCTTTTTTTTATAGCCTTTCTTCCGGGTGTGCTGGCGGTCCTGGCTTCGCTGCTCATCAAAGACAGCAGGGGGCCACTCACCAAAGCCCCCGGGACAGCCGGTTTTTTTTCCTTTCTGGCCTACCTCCAATCAAGCCCCCCGGCCTACAGGAGGCTGCTGATTGGACTGCTGGCCTTTGCACTGGTCAACAGCTCGGACGTATTTTTACTGCTCCGGGCCAGGCAGTCGGGACTGAGTGACCTCATGGTGATTGAAATCTATATTTTTTATAACATTATATATGCCCTCAGTTCTTTTCCGCTGGGAATACTGGGAGACCGGGCGGGGCTCAGGACGGTCTTTTTACTGGGACTCTCCCTGTTTGCGCTGGTCTATGCGGCCATGACCCTTGTACACGGACTAACAGGATTTGCCGTCTTGTTTTTGCTCTATGGGATTTATGCCGGCGCCACCGATGGCATCTCCAAGGCATGGATCAGCCGCATCAGCGCCCCGGAAGAGACGGCCACGGCCATCGGGACCTATACCGCTTTTCAGAGCATAGCCGCGCTGCTGGCCTCTTTTTTCACCGGCCTGGTCTGGTACCGCTTTGGCTCGGGAGCAGCCCTGATGATGAGTGCTTGTTTGACCCTGCTGGTCATCGTATACTTTTTGGCGGATCCTTCCTTCCAAGCGGACCGCAGGGCTCGTTGATTATGCCCAGGCCCTGTTGATATAACGGCGGCAGGGTTTTTCCAGCAGGTAATAGGTAGCAGAAGAAATGCCGATGAGCAGCAGGACGTACATTCCGCAATACAATAACCCCGGTCCCATGGCTATATTGAGTTTGCCCCTGCCCATGCCCGTTACCCCGGGTAGCCTGAGTCCGTGGGAAAAGGGAACCTGCAGAAATATCTGCATCAGGTAAATGGAGTAGGAGATATCCCCAAGATACTGCAGGGGGCGCCATCCGCACACCCGGGAGAGCCGGCCCTGATTGGATGCAAAACCCAGTACCAGTCCGCAGAAGCCCAGCACACATATGGCATCGTTCCATCCACCATGGAGGCAGCACCCTACCAGCAGGGCCATCAGGAGGCTGAAAACATCCCTGCTGATGATTTTAACCACAGCCGGGAGCCCGTAGAGAATGTACAGGAGCATGCCGGCCATGAAGCCCGCCAGCCCACGCAGGAAACCATAATCGTAGGTGGTGTTGATGTTATGGGGCACGGCAACGGCAGGATACATGGGGTTTACCCGGGGAAGCAGGTACATAATGGACGCGTAGGCAGCCACGATCGTCAGGATATAAACCACCACGGTGACCCGGTGCCACCTGGCCAGCAGGTAGACCAGCACGGGAAACAACAGATAGCACCACCATTCGGCGCTGATGCTCCAGGAAGGGATATTCCAGGTATAGATGGAGTGGATATGCATGGAATGCAGCAGCAGGGTGTTGGTCAGGATAGCTGCCGGGTTTTCCACACCCCTGGACTGCAAATCCACCGGAGGCAGGACCATTACCAGTCCGACCAGCAGGATCAGGGAGAAAATATGCAGGGGATAGATGCGGGCAAAACGGGCCACCATGAATTCCCGGAAGGTTCCGCCGGCTACCGGGGGTCGGAAACCCTGCCCATAGACATGCATCATGATAAAGCCGCTCATGATGAAAAAAAGATCCACCATCAGGTAGCATTTTTCCAGGAACATCGTCTGGGCGGCCGGCACAAAACGCCCGGCCACCATTTCATAATGGAAGATGGCCACCAGCAGGGCCGCCAGCCCGCGCAACGGGGTGAGGTTGGAGAGGTAAGACACTCTTGGATGCATGTATGGATCGGGTTGGTTAAACGATGTATGATAAGCCGGCCTGCAAAAAAGAAAAGGCCCGCCCTTGTTAAAGATATAGAAACCCCCGGCCAACCGGGAGGATTTTTCAGCCCGGCGGCCGGGTCAGGATCTTAATCATGGCCTGCCGTCCTTTGCGCACCGGAAGCCCACGGTGGCATTGCGTTCAAAGCCCTGCGATACCCGGAGCAGGAACTGCCGGTAGTGCAGTTCGCGCGGCCCGCCCTGCACATACCACCAGCTGGCAGAAGGCTTAAAATAAGAGCCCCCCTTCAGGATGATATAGCGGTGGCTGCCATTGAGGTACAGGTCATTGGTCAGCTGCCATACTGAACCGACCAGGTCATAAAGCCCATTGGGATTGACCCCCCGGGGGTAGGAGCCTACCGCATAGGGTTTGCCGTCACCCAGGTTGCATTTCATCGAATCGATCCCCTGAAGCCGGCTAACCGTCAGGGTGCTGTTTACGATTTCTTCCTGGCGGGTCACCGGTTGCTGCTGGATCCAGGGCCATTCGCGCAGGTCGGCCGTCTGGGCGGCGTACTGCCATTCCACTTCCGTCGGCAGCCTTTTTCCGGCCCATTGGGCATAGGCCCTGGCATCTTCATAACTGACATAGACAACCGGGAAATTTTCCTGACCCCGGGGAATCCTTCCTCCCGCCCAGTGTTTGAGGAAATTGGCCGGGTCCACCGGATGGTAGTGGCTGGAAAGCAAAAACTGCCTGAACGCTGCATTGGTAACCGGGTAGGTGTCCATATAAAAGGAAGGGATATCCAGCAGACTGTCAAGGTCCTGCCGGGGATAGGCGATGAATTGGTCGCCGTTGGTGGCATGAAAACGGAAATGCCCGGCCGCGATGGGGACCATACCGGGCGGTGTGCGGGATGCCGGGATGGTCCTTACCGAATGGGAGACCCTGCGGGCCGTCCCGGGGGTGAGGGTCAGCACCGTTTCGTCGAGCAGGATACCCGAATCCATGAGCTGGATTACCAGACTTCCTTCAAAGCGCCCGAAATGCCCGCTCACCGAAAAGCGGTGGTTTCCGGGATTTAACAGCGCGGGCTGCTTATCGTAGGAGGGGCTGCCCGCCCAGACCCTGATCTGCGTGCCCCTGCCGGCCGGAACGGAGAGGAGCAGCTCATCACCATCCAGGGACGCCTGCAGCAACTGCGGCAGCCGGGCTATGCAGTCCACCTCCCCTTCGTTGTTGGTTCCCAGCTCGCGCGCCGGGAAGGCATCCGTGGTGGCTTCCACCATCCATTTACCCCCCCGCTGCAAGGGCTCCAGCAGCCGGTGGTGCCAGAGGTCGGCATAATGAAAGCCCGCCGTTGGGGTGACTTCAATGAGGCTGCCCTGGAATCCCTGTGGAAGGATGCTGTAAATGGTATAAAGCGTTTTGTCCCCCGCTTCCCAGCGGTTGGCCCAGATGCTGTCCGGCAAGACCGGTATCATGGGCGTGAAGCCGCGGCCGGTGAAATTCAAGGTATTCTCCCGCAGGATACGGCTGGTTCGGCCCAGGTAGCCGTACTGCTCCTCTACCCATTCGGGCTGGCCGGGAGCCATGATATTGATTTCCGTGCCATATCCGTTGAAAAAGGACGTGGCGAATTCCCGGCGGATCTTTTCCCGGTATAGTTCCGCCACCCGAAAGATGGCAAATTCGGGCCGGATGAGTTTGTTGAGGTTGAGCATCGGCGGGTAGTAGAGGGCGTTATGCACCCGCCCTGATACGATGCCCGGCATATCGGCGGGTACGGCCATGCCTTCCGAATACATGATCACCCCGGATCTTACGCGGTCTGCGGCCTGTTGCAGCTGGCTGCTGGAGGAACCTTTGGTATCCAGCACCACCCCGTCGGCCGTCGTCTGGGAGATCAACCGGGAAAGGGATTTGAAATGATCCGCGCTGCGCGTGCCTTCGTCCCAGGGGTTGTAGCAGATAAAAAAACGGGCGCCCGCCTTTCGGCTGAGTTCCGCCTGCCTGCGCATGGCGGCAGTGCCGCCCGGCAGGTCCTCAAAGAGGTCGAACTGGTTGCGCTGATCCAGCCCAAGAGTGGGCCAGGTTGGCCAGACGCTGACCACATCGTCGCCGCCATAGAGCCGCTTGCCGCGCTCCAGGAATTGGGACAGGTGGTAGCTGTGGTCGGAGTAATCATAATAAAATTTGTCCCAGGCATCCATGAGGTGCATGACATAACTGTGCCGGATCCACTGCAGGTCTTTCCTGCGGAACAGGCTGTCATCGAAGTAGGGCATGTCATAGAGCCACCGCTGCTGGAATGCAAGGGTCAGCCCCTGCTGCCAGCTGCCTTCATACCATTCCCCGTAGATCTGGTAGCTGACCTGCCCCCCTGGATAGAGCAGGGTTTCAAATCTTTTCCGCTCCCCGGACCTCAGCGAAGTTCGGTCCCGCCGCGACAGCATCATCAGCTTTCGGCCGCCGGCCAGCGGGTAGCCGTTGTAGCCCATCTCCCAGGCATTGTCGGGAAGAATCACGTTGACGGGTATGCGGCCGGGGAGGAACAGGTGGGCCCTGGAAAGCGGATGGGTACCCATGCCCGTTATAAAGGCCTCGCTCCCTGATTGCTCCAGGGGCAGTACATTGCGCAGTTCCAGGGTATCACGCGAATCATTGGTGAAGACCAGGGTGCATTTGAGCAGGGAAGCGAGGGTATCAGTAAAAAGGATCCTCACCGAAAGGCCCGGAGCCGGCCGGCAGGTACTGTAGCTTTTTCCGTTGACTTCAAAACTGGCCAGGGGGAGGGGACGCTCAAAAGGGACCGTATGTCCGGAAAGTACCACAGAAACGGTCCTTTGCTGGGAGTCCAGGGTCATCCGGGCGGCCGGCGGCTGGGCAAGGGCCCGGCCGGGCAGAAAAAACGATGCGGCGAGCGTTATCCGGACTAAAAGAGCAGCAGGTCGTAGATTCATAATGGAAGCTTGAAACGTAAAGACAGAAGGGGCAGTCAGCACAGTGGACAGGTCGGGTAGTCTCTTTTCGGGGAAAGGTTTACCGCCCCAAGATAAGGCATTCCCAAAAAATCCGGACAGCCCTTAGAAAGGGCTTCAAAAAAAGGGGGGATCTGTACAAGGGAGATACCCGGTCATAACCGGGGCCGGGATTTTTTACATGCACAAATTGTAACTTTAAAAGATGGAACAACTATTCCGCAGCGCTGCCAGACTGATTGCTGCCAGGGACTTCGAAGGCCTTCGGTCGCTGGCCGTTCATACTCCGCAGCATTTCAACTGGGTGTCGGACATATTTGAAGGCATTCATGTCAGGGAAAGCCCCGGGCAGACAGCCCTGCTTTGGACCGACGGGGACCTGGTTCAACATTATTCCTTTGCACGCATGAGCGCCATGGGTAACCAGCTGCTCAATTTCCTGCGCCGCAAAGGGGCCCGCCCGGCCGACGTGCTCTTTACCCAGATGTCCCTGCAGCCGGTCAACTGGCTGGCCATACTGGCCTGCATCAAAGGGGGACTCCGGATGATTCCGGCGGCTACCATCCTCAGCGTACCCGACATCATATACCGTTTTGGCAAACTCCTGCCCAAGGTGGTGATCGCAGACGGGGACAATGCAGAAAAAATCGATGAAGCCGAGCTGCGCAGCGGCCTGCAGGCGGAGATCAAAATCATTGCCTCCGGCAGCCGCCCGGGCTGGTTCAGCCTGCCGGAAATCGAGCGCGAAGAGGGCCATGCGGAGCCGGCCCTTACAAAGCCCGATGACCCTTTGTTCCTGTTTTTCACCTCCGGGACCACGGGAATGCCCAAAGTAGTCACCCATACCCAGCTGAGCTATCCGCTCGGACACCTATCCACCGCCTCGTGGATCGGGCTGGGGAAAGGAGATATCCATTACAATATTTCCCAGCCGGGCTGGGCCAAATTTGCCTGGAGCAGTTTTTTTGCCCCCTGGAATGTGGGGGCCACAATTTTCGCCTTCCACCACAGCGGCCGTTTTCAGGCGCGCCAAACGCTGGAACTCATGGAAAAACACCGCATCACTACCTTCTGCGCCCCGCCGACCGTGCTGCGCATGCTGATACAGGAGGATCTGGCGGCCTACAACTTCCATTTGAGGGAATGCGTGGCAGCAGGGGAACCGCTAAACCCCGAAGTGATCCAGGCCTGGAAGAAGGGGACGGGTATTTTGATCCGCGACGGGTTTGGCCAGACGGAAAGTACCTGCCTGGTAGCCAACCTGCCCGGCACCGAAGTCCGCTTCGGGTCCATGGGCAAACCCACCTTCCTCTATGAGGTGATCATCGCCGATGACCAGGGCCGGGAATTGCCCCCGGGTGAAGAAGGAAATATCTGCGTAAAAATGGACAGCGCAAAACCCAACGGTATATTCAGGGAATACCATGGTGAACCCCTTAAAATGCAGGAGGTATTCCGTCACGGTCTCTATTTTACCGGCGACAAGGCCTACCGGGACCCGGACGGTTATATCTGGTTTGTGGGCCGGGATGACGATGTGATCAAGTCCTCCGATTACCGGGTGGGGCCCTTTGAAGTGGAAAGTGTCCTGCTGGAGCATGAAGGCGTCCTGGAATCCGCCGTTGTGGGCAGCCCCCACCCGGTCAAGGGTTTTGAGATAAAGGCCTTCGTGGTCCTCAATGGCCAATATCAGCCATCCGCCCAACTGGCCGTTGACCTGTTTGCCTTTTGCAAAAAAAACCTCTCTCCCTATAAAATGCCCCGGCTGATCGAATTCGTGACAGAGCTTCCCAAGACCATCAGCGGCAAGATCAGGCGGGTGGAACTGCGTGCCGGGGAAGCAGCGGCCAAGGCAGCCGGACGCAAAGGCCCCCACGAATACGCCTACCTTAAATAAGACAGGTCGTTTTCGGGAAAAGCGATCTGTCCCCTACATCAAAACGGGCCGCCCACGGGCCATGCCGGGAGCAGCCAACCCACCGCCCGGCGGACCCGGTAATGGGGTAGGCGCCGGGTTTGCCCAAAAAATGGGGAAAGGATTTCGCATTGCCCCATAATATAGAAAGGCAAGTCTGCACAGGGAATCCGTCCATTTTCCCCGGTCAGCTGCTCCTGGACCGGCCGGGAACCGGCCCCGTTCTGAAAAGGCCCTCACAATTTTTGGTAGAGCAGAAAATGCTGGATGGGAAGGAACTCCTCCTGCCTGTATAATCCGAAACCGGCGGAGCGCATTTCCCGGTTGAGCTGGACCAGGGTGGTCTTATGAAGGGCTTTGATGGCAATGGCCGGGTCCTCCCCGCGGTATTCGATCAGCAGGATCCTGCCATGGGGCCGTAGGGCTTTTTTGATGGACTCCAGCATCTCCCGGGGATATTCCAGTTCATGATAAACATCCACCATAATGGCCAGGTCAATGCTGTTGGCGGCCAGGTTGGGAGAAAAGGGGGACCCTTTGACCACTTCCACCACGCTGTCCTTTAGCCTGGCCTTCCTGTTGCGCAAATAGCGGATCATTTCATCCTGTATATCCACGGCGTACACCCTGCCTTTTGGCAGCCTGGCCGCTATCCGGAAACTGTAATAGCCCGTCCCGGCGCCGATATCGGCCACTGCGCTGGCAGGCAGGAGGGCTATTTTTTCAATCGCCAGTCTCGTGTTTTCCTCTTTTTGTCTTTCGTCTCTTTCCAGCCAGTCGGCGCCGGAGGCCCCCATCACCTGCGCAATTTCCCGGCCCATGTAGCATTTTCCAATGCCGTCCGTGGAGGCTTTCTGGTAAGTATACAAGCTGTCGCCTCCCGGGCTTTTAGGGCCTGAACCCACCTGGGTCTGGAATGGCCCCGGACCAGGGATAAAAAAGAAGGCGGCCAGTAATAAGGGATTTTTCATGAAGCGGTAATATAAAAAAAGACCAGTCAGCCCGACGCCCCCATTCAGCCGGCGTACAACCTGTAATTTAGTCCATTTGTGATGATCTGATACAGCTCCCTTTCCCGGTCTTTTTTTTACCCAGGTCCGCCAAAGCGGAATCATACCCGGGGGTTTGGGTTTAGGCTGTATCTTTAGCCGGTCTCAATGAACCAGTAAAGCCCAGCATATGAAATTTGGATTTCCTGTCCTGCTCCTTGTATTGAGCCTGCATACTTCGGCCCAGTTGAACCAGCCCCCCCAAACCACCACGACTGGTCCAGTCGCTCCCGGCCTACCGGGTGTTTCCGCTGTGTATAGCGAACTTCCCCTGGGTGCGATCAGGCCGCAGGGCTGGCTTGGGGAAATGCTCCTTCGCCAGAAAAGCGGGGCCACCGGAAACCTCGATCAGCTCTACCCCCAGGTGATGGGACCGCGCAATGGCTGGCTCGGCGGGGACGGAGACCAGTGGGAAAGGGGACCCTACTGGCTGGATGGCCTGCTGCCCCTGGCCTATATCCTGCACGACAGTGCGCTGATCGCCAAAACCAAACCCTGGATTGAATGGGCCCTTGCCAGCCAGCAGCCCGACGGATACTTCGGACCCGCAAAAGATTTCAGTCCGGAACCGGGCCTGCAGCGCGATAACTGCCGCGACTGGTGGCCCAAAATGGTGATGCTTAAAATTCTTAAACAATATTATTCGGCTACCGGGGATAAGCGGGTTATCAATATGATGACCCGATATTTCCGCTACCAGCTCCGTGAGCTGCCCCTGACCCCGCTGGATCACTGGTCCTTCTGGGGCCGTTACCGCGCGGGGGATAACCTCATGGTGGTCTACTGGCTCTATAACATCACCGGGGACTCTTTCCTGCTGGAACTGGGCGATCTCCTGCACAGCCAGACCTTTGATTATACGGAAGCCTTCCTGCATACCAATATGCTTTCCGAAACCGGGAGCATCCATGCCGTCAACCTGGCCCAGGGATTAAAAGAGCCACTGGTCTATTACCAGCACCACCCGGAGAAAAAGTACCTGGAAGCCACCCAAAAGGGACTGGCCGACCTGCGCCTGCACGACGGGTTTGCCAATGGCCTCTTTGGCGGGGACGAATCCCTGCACGGCAATAACCCCACGCAGGGCTCCGAATTATGTACTGCCGTGGAGATGATGTTCAGCCTGGAAACGATCCTGTCCATAACCGGTAATGTCAGTTACGCCGACCAGCTGGAAAAAATTGCCTTCAACGCACTTCCGGCCCAGACGACCGAAGATTACCTGAACCGGCAGTATTTCCAGCAGGCAAACCAGGTCATGGTATCACGCCATATGCGCAATTTCGATATCAACCACGGGGGCACCGACCTGTGCTACGGACTGCTGACGGGCTATCCCTGCTGTACGGCCAATATGCACCAGGGATGGCCCAAGTTCACCCAAAACCTCTTCTACCGGACCTCAGACCAGGGCCTGGCGGCCATGTTGTATGCCCCCTGCGAGATGAAGGCCACGGTGATGGGGGGAAAAGAGGTCAGCATCAGGGAGCTGACCAATTATCCATTTGAGGAAACCATCCGCTTTACCATCAGCACCCCCGGCAACAACCGCCCGCTGTCCTTTCCCTTTCACCTGCGCATACCCCAGTGGTGCAAAAAGGCCACCATACAAATCAACGGGTCTGTTTTCCTGGATTCCTGCCCGGGTAACCAGGTCGTGCGCATCAACCGGGCCTGGAAATCAGGGGATGTGGTGGCACTGACCCTTCCCATGCCCATATTTCGCAACCGCTGGTATGAAAATGCCGTATCAGTAGAAAGGGGACCCCTGACCTACTCGCTGAAAATCGGCGCGGCCAGCAGGGAGGTCTCCAACCAAAAGGATCCGCTGCTCTACGGCCGATCCTATTACGAAATCAGCCCCACCACTCCCTGGAATTACGGGCTTACCGAGGTGGATGATTCCGCTGTAGAAAGCCTGTTCCGGTTTGAAAAAAAACCTATGGCCGGCTCCTATCCCTGGAATGAGGAAAATGCTCCGGTTATGATACGGACCAGGGCCCGGCGTATTCCTTCCTGGGGGCTCTACAATGATATGACCGGTCCCCTGCCCCGATCCAATATCTACCAAATGGAGGCCGATTCCCTCCAGGAGGAAATCATACTGATACCCTATGGCTGCACCCGGCTGCGTATCACCGAATTCCCGGTTATCGACCCGCCACATCCATAGACAGGCCCATTGAAGGGATTGCCAGGTACCGCCCGGTGGGTGGCCGGATGCCGGGACAGCACCGGCCGGTGAACCTAGGTTTTCCCATTTGGGGCCTGATTAAATGCATTTTTCGAAAAATAAATGCTTTCTTGCCTTTTTTTTAGTCCTGGTTTTTTTGTGCAAGAGGTCGCCGCCAGGATCTGTAATTATTTTTTAACCACTCCATTTGACAGTGCGGCCCAGGCTGACTTCAGCTGGAGCAAACACCCCAAAACCTTCCCTGTATGAAATGTTGTCTGTTTGTTCTGTTTTGCCTGGCTTCGGTTTATTTACCGGCCCAGCGCAGCAAATTCACCTTTAAGCTTGGCCAGGAATACGAGCTTCCCCGTAAGACCGAGGACCTCGCTTTTTTTGGAAACGAAAAGGACGGGATTGTGAATCTTTCCCTCAAACGGGAAGAACTCATCATGGTCCGATTCGATCCCATCACCCTCAACAAAACCATTGAAAAGACCATCAATATCCCGGATGCCTCCCGCAATTTCAACTCCGAGACCCTTGCCCAATTCGGCAACGGAAATTATTTCTGGCTGCACAGCGACTGGGACAAAAGCAATGAAAGGGAAATGCTTTTTTATGATAAAATCGATGTGCAGTCCGGCAGGATCTCCGAGGCAAACCATAAAATACTGGAAGCCTCCAAAATAGCGGGCAGCGGAGCGGTCTCCGGCATGTCTGTTTTTAATTTTAAGGTAACGGGAAAGTATAATTACGACTATGATGCCCATCGAACCAAATTGCTGGTCAGTTACCGCCTGTTTCCGGAGTTCAGAAACGATAAAAAAAATATCGACGTCCTGGGCCTGCAGGTTTTTGATGAAAATATGACCAGGCTATGGGGCGGTGAATTCCGGATGCCTTATACGGAAGCCGTCATGGACAACGAAGATTTTTCGGTGGACTCCAAAGGCAATGCCTACCTGCTGGCCAAGGTCTATGAAAGCGATAAAAGAAAAGAAAGGGATAAATCCACGGGCAAAGCCGGGTATCATTTTGAAATTTTAAAGTTCACCAGGGAAAGCAAAAAAATTGCCATCACCCCGGTAAGTATCGATGATAATTTCATCCGCGAAAGCAGCCTGATTGAAAACCCCTCCGGGGAAATGATCCTGGCCTGCACCTATTCCAAAAACCATAAGGGTACCGGCACCGACGGCATCTTTTTGGCCACCCTCGGACTGGACGGTAAAATCGTAAAATACAAGAACGGCTACTACGAGTTTCCCAAGGAGGAACTGGAAAAATTTGCTTCCGCCCGTGCAAAAAGAAAAATAGAAAAGAATGAGGACTACGAAACCCCAAACCTGAAGGTGAGGCAGGTGGGGGTACTTCCTGACGGCAGTATTTTCATCAGCTGCGAGGAGTTTTGGGTGGAAGTGCATTACTATTACTCCACTTCGGGTGCCTATTCTGAATCCCGTACCTATTATTATTCTGATATACTGGCCACCAAGATCGATGCTTCCGGTAAGTTTGAATGGCTCCGGAAGATTCCAAAAAGGCAAAGAGGGGCAGTACCCCGCGGAACGATGGGATATAAGCTGATCAGCGATGGTTCGGGATTTTATTTTCTGTACCTGGATAATCTCAAAAACCTTCACCTCGAAGAAGACCAGGTTCCCAAATACCATGTGGACGGATACGGCGGGCAGGTGGTTGTCTCCAAACTCGACGGCCAGGGAAACCTGAGCAAGGAGCTGCTCTTCGATACCCGGGAAGAGGACATCATGATCTTCCCCACGGATTTTTACCAGATCAACGGCAACCAGTTCATCGGCAGGGCCAAACTGAAAAAGACCCTGTTTCAGCCTTTGCTCATTACCGTGAACTGATCTCTGGTCAAACCTATTGACCGGTCCATACCGGCGGTCCGTTTCGCCAAAAAGATTCCGGATTGGAAACAAATTCCGGATTTGGGAAAAATTCGCAGAACCTGATTTAGTTAAGTAATTGATAATTAATTATATAATAAACCGGCATTTCCTTTGAATGGTATAATTGCAAAGGGAGTTTACAAAAACAATTGACGGCCATCAATAGTATTCACATAAAACCCCCCTAAACCGGTCCCCTTCCTTGGAAGGGGATTTTTTTTTGCCCCCGTGGTCCCGGTCGGGCAGCGGAGGGATCATGGAGAGGGACTATAAAGAGGCAGGGGTATAGGCAGGCGGGGAACTCCAATGGATGGGACCCGCATTCAGGAAATGTAAAAAAGGCCGGCCTTAGACTTTGGCCAGCTGTTTTAGACCGGGGAGGTCAAAAAATTTGAAATGTTTGGCTTTGAACAGCACCAGCCTTTCTTTACGCAGATCGGCCAGTACGGCCGAAACCTGTTCTTTGGTAGTGCCGGCCAGCTCAGCCATATCCTGTCGGTTGAGATGTACGTGGATGGAGCAGCCGTTCTGCTGGTATTGGTAGAGGGTGGCGATGTGCAGCAAGGCCCCGGCCACCCGCTCTTTAACCGAATGGCAGGCCAGGGTAAGGGCCCGGGACTCCGCTTCATGCACTTCGGCCAGCAGGTGTTTCATGATCTCGGAGCGAAGGGCCTGGCTCTTGGCGGTCATGCCCCGGAACTGTTCTATGGGAATGCGGCAGACCTGCATGTTTTCCACGGCTGTCAGCGTCAGGGGCTGTTTGTCTTTTTTTCCCGATACCCGGTAACCAAGAATGGATCCTTCCCCTTCCAGGCGAAGCAGCAGGGTTTTGTCCTGGCTATCGTGCATTTCTGCCTTGGCCACGCCGGAGCGTACGCAATAGACCGCCCTGGCTTCCTCCCCTTCGGTAATGAGGCGCTCGCCTTTCTTGAAGGACTGGATGAGTTTGCTGTCGGAAAGTTCTTCCAGTAAATCCGGCTGGCAGTTATGCAGCAGGGATTTGTTCTTAATTCTGCACGTAGTGCACCGGGGGGTGGGTTTGTTCATATCTGCGTTACTAGGTTTTAGCAAGGTAGCCGTTTTGTGGGTTTGAAATCTATGATCGTTTGCACGGCCCGCATTGACTGTGGTCATGTTCAGCAGTTAACTGATCTGCAAATTATCGGTAAGCCATGGAATAAAAACTATGAATTCATAACAAATGGAACTTTAAATCCCTCCCCGGCTAACAGCTTCGCCCCATAAAAAATAGTTTTGGCAAACTTCAAACCTATTTTAATGCTCTACCCGGATATTTCAACCGCGCCCAGGACAGGCAGCCTGCTAAGACAGAAGGTACTCAAATACGATACGGCAGATAAGATCAAAGAGCAGGGCCTTTATCCCTATTTCCGGGTCATTGAGTCCGACCAGGATACCTCTGTGATGATCAACGGCAAACCGGTGCTGATGTTTGGCTCCAACTCTTACCTGGGTCTGACCAACCATCCATATATCAAAAAGGCAGCCAGGCAGGCCATTGACAAATACGGCTCCGGCTGCGCCGGTTCCCGGTTTCTGAACGGCACCCTTGATATTCATATTGAGCTCGAGGAAATGCTCGCTGATTTTACCGGCAAGGAATCCGCCCTGGTTTTTTCCACCGGCTTCCAGGTGAACATTGGTGTCATTCCGGCCCTGCTCGGGCGCAATGATTACCTCCTCATTGACGAGCTTGACCATGCTTCCATCATAGAGGGGTCCAGGCTCAGCTTTGCCAGGACCCTGAAATTCCGGCACAATGACATGGCTTCCCTGGAGAAGGCCCTTTCCCACTGTGAACCGGGTTACGTGAAGCTGGTCGTGGTCGATGGCGTCTTCAGCATGGAAGGCGATATTGCCAACCTGCCCGCCATCATACGGCTTGCCGAAAAATACCAGGCTTCCGTGATGGTGGACGATGCCCACGGGCTGGGCGTTCTCGGGGCGAGGGGGCAGGGAACGGCGGCCCATTTTGGCCTAACCAGCCGAACGGACCTCATTATGGGGACCTTCAGCAAATCCCTGGCTTCCATCGGCGGCTTCATCGCCTCTGACAAGGCCACCGTCAATTTCCTCAAGCACCATGCGCGCTCCCTGATATTCAGCGCTTCCATCGCGCCTTCGGCCACCGCCAGTGTGATGGCGGCCCTCAAAATCATTGCCAGGGAACCCGAGCGCATCCAGCAGCTCTGGGATAATACGCATTTGGCCCTTTCGGAATTAAACCGGCTTGGATTTGATACCGGAAGATCCTGTACACCCATCATACCTATTTACGTGCGCGATGACATCAAGACCTTCCAGCTTTCCCGGATGCTGCTGGAAGAAGGTATTTTCGTGAATCCCGTTACCTCTCCGGGCGTGGCCAGGGATTGTTCCCTGATCCGTTTTTCTTTGATGGCAACCCATACGCGGCTGCAGATCGAGGAAGCCATGGAAAAGATATACAACTGCGCAAAAAAACTGGATATCATCTGAAATACCATATATGGATGTTCAAATCAAGGAAGTGCTCACCAAAGGACAGCTGCGGGATTTTATCAATTTCCCTTACTGGCTCTACCAGGGCAACCCCTATTATGTCCCCAAGCTGCGCTTCGATGAAATGGCCACTTTGAGCAAAGACAAGAACCCGGCCTTCGACTATTGCGAGGCCAGGTACTGGCTGGCCTACCGGGGCGGAAAAGTGGTGGGCCGTATCGCCGGCATCATCAACGAAGCCTATATCAGCAAATGGAAAAACAGGTATGTCCGCTTCGGATGGATTGATTTTGAAGATGACCGGGATGTACCCGCTGCCCTGCTCGGCCAGGTAGAGGCCTGGGCCAGGGAAAGGAATATGACCGCCGTACACGGTCCCATGGGTTTTACCGATCTGGATTTTGAAGGCATGCTGGTGGAAGGATTCGACCAGCTCGGAACCCTGGCCACCATCTATAATTATCCCTATTACCCCCAGCACCTGCAGGCCCTGGGATACCAAAAGGAAACCGACTGGCTGGAATACCGCATCGAAGTGCCGGCCACCATGCCGGCGCATATAGACAGGCTCGCTTCGGTCGTCATAGAGCGACTCGGACTGCATGTGGTGGAGTTCAAAAAGCCAAAGGAAGTGCTGCCCTACGCGCCGGAGATATTTAAGCTTATCAACCTGGCTTATGCCGATTTGCATGGCGTGGTGGAACTTACCGATAAGCAGATTCACTATTATACCAAACAATATTTTTCATTTATCAGGAAGGACTTCATTTCCCTGGTCACCGACCGGCAGGGAAAACTCGCTGCCTTCGGCATTACCATGCCCTCCCTTTCGGATGCACTGCAAAAAGCCAGGGGCAGCCTGTTTCCTTTCGGCTTTGTGCACATGCTGCGGGCCCTGAAAAAAAACACGGTGGGAGACATGTACCTGGTAGCCGTTCGTCCAGACCTGCAGGGCAAAGGCGTCAATGCAGTGCTGATGAGGGAGATCACGCGGGCCTATATCAAAAACGGCATCCGCTATGCGGAATCCAATCCTGAACTGGAGACCAACCTGGCCGTGCAGGCCATCTGGAAATATTACCAGGCAGTCAACCACAAGCGCAGGCGCTGTTTTATTAAAACGCTTTAACTACATTTATCCCGGGAGGCTTCCCCATGCGAAAAAAAATCCTGATCACCGGGGCCAGCGGTTTTATTGGCAGTTTTCTAGCCGAAGAGGCCCTGCTGGAGGGATATGTCCTGTATGCAGGTGTCCGGGAGGGCAGTTCCCGGCAATACCTGATGAGCCAGGCCATCCGGTTTTTTCCAATGGACCTTTCCAGTGAGGAGAGCCTTACCCGCGGGTTTATAAACTTCAACCAGCAGGAAGGAGGTTTTGATTATATCATCCACAACGCGGGGATTACCCGCGAAGCACAGAGCGGGGATTTCTACCGGGTCAATGACCACTATACCCGAAATCTCGCTTCGGCCATCCTGAGCGCCGGGAAACTGCCTGAAAAATTTATATTCATCAGCAGCCTGGCGGTGAAGGGTCCGGGCGACCCGGTGCTTTTCACACCCATACGGCCATCAGATCCCGACCAGCCCGTCTCCACCTATGCCCGCAGCAAACTGGCTGCCGAAAAATACCTGCAGTCCCTGGAGGGCTTTCCCCTGGTCATTGTCCGTCCCACCGCCGTCTATGGCCCCAGGGACAGGGATTTCCTGACCTTCTTCCGGATCATTCAAAAGGGCATTGAACCCTATACGGGCTGGAAAAAGCAAATGATATCCTTAATTTACGTAAAGGACCTGGCCCGCCTGGTATTCAGGATAGTCGAGCGTGCGCCCGCCGGCAGCGTTTATTTGATCGGCGACCAACAGGCCTACCGCCAGGAGGACATTGGAGCGGCCATCAAAAAGGTTCTGGGCCGAAAGGCGCTCCGCATCAGGCTGCCGCTGGTTCCCCTGCGGGCCCTGATCTGGTGCACCGATACCTTGGGGTCCCTGTTTGGCCATCCCCCCTTTCTGAACCGGGAAAAATTCCTCGAGATGACAGCTTCCAACTGGCTCTGCCACACGGGATCCCTTTGGCAGGACATGGACATGGTCCCCGGGTATTCCCTGGAATCGGGCATCCGGGAAACGGCCGACTGGTACCGGCAGCAGGGCTGGCTCTCTTAATGAAGGCCCATGATTCCCTATTCCGGCAGGGGATGAAAGAAATTTCGGTATATTTAGTCTGCTCCATTTCCAAAGCCTGACCCAGGATTCCCAAAGCTGATTTTGTTATGCAGACCACCCTGCTGTCCATCATCCCTGTCCTGCCATCTGCCGATATCGGCCGGGACCTCCGCTGGTACCGGGAGAAAACGGGTTTTGAGACCCATGTTGCCGATTCCATGTACGCGGTACTTTACCGGGAAAACCTCGTTATTCACCTGCAATGGCATGCCGATACACCGGAGGACCCCCTGTTGGGTGGTTCGGTCATTCGAATCGCAGTCAGCCCTATTGGTCCCTTCTTTGAAGAACTGGTGGGCCGTGGGGCGGTCAGCGCCGGCAGCCTTCGGATGGAGACGCCCTGGAAGACCCATGAGTTTGGCCTCTTTGACCTCAATGGCAATGCCCTGTTTTTTATGGAAGACCTGGGCTGATTTTCTTTCACTTTCCATGGGAGTTTGCTTTGGGGCAGGCCGTTAATCATAATTATCCTATCTTTTGATTCCATATTGTCATCGGTTTACCAAAATTGGTTTATATGAAAAAAACAGCCCTTGCCTGCTGCCTGCTGCTGTCCGGACTTATCCCGCTGCACCTGCTGGCCATTGATATCAACGATACCAGGATGCTGGCCCAGCCGGCCGTGAGTCAGGACCACCTTGCCTTTATCTATGCGGAGGACCTCTGGGTCTCCAATCTTGACGGAAGCCAGCCCCGCAGGCTGACCGTGGACAGGGGGGTTGAATCCAACCCGGTATTTTCGCCTGACGGCAGGACCATTGCCTTCAGTGCGCAGTATGATGGCAATACGGACGTCTACATCATCCCGGTGGAAGGGGGTATTCCCAAAAGACTGACCTGGCATCCCTCCACAGACATCGTCCGCGGCTTCACCCCCGATGGAAGCGCAGTCCTTTTTATTTCCCAGCGTGAGGCCTCAAACAGCCGGTATTTCCAGCTTTTTACCGTTCCCCTCAAGGGCGGGCCGGCCAAACGGGTGGAAATACCCAATGCATTCTGGGCCGCCTATTCCCCCCAGGGCGGTCAGCTGGCCTATACCCCGCTTTACGATGCCTTCAACCAATGGAAGCATTACCGGGGCGGAACCATTTCCACCATCTGGATCTATTCTTTTTCCGATAAATCCGTGGTCAAGATTCCCCAGCCCGAGGGAGGCTGTAATGATGTAAACCCAATGTGGGCAGGAAAGCTCATATATTTTCGCAGTGACAGAAACGGGGAGTTTGACCTGTATTCCTATAACACCGCAGACAAACAGGTCAGCCAGCTTACCAGCTCCCCCCATTTCCCGGTACTCAACGCGGCCCTTTGGGGTGGTACCATCGTCTACGAGCAGGCAGGCTATCTCTATAAGTATTCGCTGGCCAGTTCCAGTTCCGTAAAACTAACCATCGGTATTGGCGCCGACCTGCTGGAACTGCGTCCCCGCTATGCCAGAGGAGCCGAATACGTCCGGTCCGCGGATATTTCCCCTTCCGGAGCCCGCGCAGTCTTTGACGTGAGAGGCGATATTATTACCGTGCCTGCCGAAAAAGGGGACTACCGCAACATTACCCAGACCACCGGTGTCCATGAGAAATATCCGGCCTGGTCTCCCGACGGCAAAACGATTGCCTATTTCTCGGACGCCTCCGGGGAATACCGGCTCTACCTGAAATCCCAGGACGGTTCCGGGGAGCCCAGGATCATTGCCCTTGGCGGGACCGGCTTTTATGCCAACCTGTTCTGGTCTCCCGACAGCAAAAAAATCAGCTTCTCCGATAACGGCCGCAACCTCTATGTGCTGGACACCGAAAGCGGGGAGACCACCAAAATTGACGCCGATGAACTCTACGTTCCCGGCGCTTTCCGCAATCTGTTCGGAGACTGGTCCTTTGATTCCAAATGGATCGTTTACAACAAGGTCACCGAATCGCAGTTCAAACAAATCTACCTGTATTCATTAACCGAAAAAAAGTCCTATCCCCTCTCAGACGGACTGAGCGATGCGGCAGAACCCAAATTTGACAAAAGCGGGAAGTACCTGTATTTTTTGGCCTCCACGGATGCGGGACCCGTGATCAACTGGTTTGACCAGTCCAATGCGGATATGCGGTCCAGTTATTCCATCTATTTGGTGACCCTGCAAAATCATACGATCTCCCCGCTGGCAAAAGAAAGCGATGAGGAGGTCATCCCCGCAGATACCACGGCCCCGGGGCAGGCTGGCCCATCCCCCAAAAACAAAGCAGCCTCCAGGCCTGTGGCAGTCCGGGAATCCACCTTGCTGCAGATCGACTGGGAGAACATCCAGAGCCGGATCGTCGATCTGCCTGTAGCGGCCGGCAACTATTCCCAGCTCGGAACCGGCCGGGAAGGCGAAATTTTTTATGTTTCCAGCCCCTATGACGGCCACGAGGGCGCTACCCTCCGCAAATATGACCTGAAGGCCCGCAAGGACAGCGAAGTGGGTGAAGTGGATGGATATGTGATTTCATCGGACCGCAAAAAAATGCTTTACAGCAAATCGGGCGCCTGGTTCATAACGGATATCGGCACAAAGGCAGCTCCCGGAAAAGGCCCGCTCGCAGCAGCCGATATTGAAGTGAAATGCGATCCATCCCAGGAATGGAAAAATATTTTCGAAGAGGCCTGGCGGGTAAACAGGGACTATTTCTATGATCCGGGGATGCACGGGCTCAACTGGATTGCCATCCGGGATAAATACGCCGTCTTTGTTCCGCACCTGAGCTGCCGCAGCGACCTGAACCGGGTCCTGCAGTGGATGTTCAGTGAATTATCCGTAGGCCATCATTTCATCACCAACCCGGGGGACCGGCTCTATAAACCCAAAAAGGTGAACGGAGGATTGCTGGGGGCTGATTATACGATCACCTCCAACCGATACCGGATCAGCAAGATCTACGGCGGCCTGAACTGGAACCCCAGCCTGAAATCCCCCCTCACCGAACCGGGCGTAAACGTACACACGGGGGATTTTATTCTGGCCGTCAACGGTCAGAACCTGGATGGCTCAGAGGACATCAGCCGCCTGTTTGAAAATACGGCGGGCACCATTGTGGAGCTTTCCATAGGTACTTCAGCCGACGATGCCCATCCCAGGAAGGTCAGGGTGGTTCCTGTTGAAAACGAGTCGGCCCTGCGCAACCGGGACTGGGTGGAATCCAACCTGCGGAAGGTCAGTGAAGCCACCCATGGACAGGTGGCCTATGTGTATGTTCCCAACACCGCCGAACTGGGTCATGATTATTTCAAACGCTATTTTTATCCGCAGGCCAAAAAAAGCGCCATCATAGTGGATGAGCGTTTCAACGGTGGCGGCTCCCTGGCCGACTATTATATCCGCCTGCTCACCAATCCGCTGCAGGCATACTGGAACATGCGCTATGGCAGGGACCTCAAAACCCCCAGCGCCTCCATACAGGGACCCAAAGTGATGCTCATTGATGAGATGGCCGGTTCAGGCGGGGATTTCCTGCCCTGGATGTTCCGACAATTCAAGGTAGGCACCCTGGTGGGCAAACGCACCTGGGGCGGCCTGGTGGGTATACTCGGGTACCCTGAATTAATGGACGGCGGCGAAGTGACGGCCCCCAACGTGGGCATCTGGACCAAGGATGGCTTCATCGTGGAAAATACAGGGGTGTCTCCCGACATCGAAGTGGAACAAAGTCCCCGGGCAGTCATGGAGGGCCATGATCCGCAGCTGGAAAAAGCCATCGAAGTGGCCATGAAGGAGCTGGAGAAAAATCCGCCCTCCCCTCCTGTGCGGCCACCCTACCCGGTGAAAGTGCAAAACCGCTAATTTTCTTTGAGCCATCCCTTCTAACAAGTAATATTAATGACCGCTTAAAAATAACAATATGAAAATAACGACGCTCCTTACGGCCCTGCTTTTTTTACTCGTTGCACAACTGCCGGCCCTGCTTTTTTTACTCGTTGCACAACTGCCGGCACAGCTTTTTTTACTCGTTGCACAACTGCCGGCACAGCTGCGGCTGCCCTCCATCATTGCCAGCGACATGGTGCTCCAGCAGCAGTCTGACGCCCATCTCTGGGGCTGGTCGGGGCCGGGAGAAAAAGTCTATGTCACAGCGTCCTGGAACCATAAGACCGATTCGGTGATGACCTCCCGCGATGCCCGCTGGATCATCACCCTGCCCACGCCGGAAGCCGGCGGCCCCTATACCATCACCATCAAATCCGGCCAGACCATCGAACTGAAAAACATCATGATCGGGGAAGTATGGGTTTGTTCGGGCCAGAGTAACATGGAGATGAGCAGCACCTGGGGCATTCCACAGGTCTCTGCGGCCTTTGCCGATTGCGCCAACAACAACATCCGCTTTTTCCAGGTGCCCAAGACAGGGGCTCTTTTCCCCCAGGATGATGTAAAGGGCGGCTGGGCGGTCTGCGATTCAAACAGCCTGCGGAGCTTCAGCGCGGTGGGCTATTTTTTCGGCAGGAAGCTCAACGGCCAGCTGCATGTGCCCGTCGGCATGATCGGCAGTAATTGGGGCGGGACCTCAGCGGAGGTATGGACTCCGGAGACGGCTGTTGCAGGCAATGACCAGCTCCGCCATGCGGCTGAAAGGCTCAACCCGACGGACTGGTGGCCCTATACGTTGGGGGCCTGTTACAACGGCATGATCGCCCCGATCGTTTCCTTTGAGATTGCCGGGGTGATCTGGTACCAGGGAGAGAGCAATGTGGAAACCTCCGGAACCTACCAGCAGATATTCACCACCATGATCGAAAGCTGGAGAAGGGCCTGGAACAAGGACCTGCCTTTTTACTATGTGCAGATAGCACCCTATAACTATGGTCCCGGTTACGCGGCTGCCAGCCTGCGCGAGCAGCAGACCCGGACGCAGTCCCATCATAACGTGGGCATGGTCGTGACCACCGACCTGGTGGATAACGTGGCAGACATCCACCCCAAACTTAAAAAAGAGGTGGGTGACCGCCTGGCTAATTTCGCGCTGGCGCAGACCTATGGCCAGCAGGCCGCCGTTTACCGGAGCCCCCAATACAAAAGGATGGATATCGTCAAAGACAAGATCAACCTGTATTTCGATCATGCCCCCGGCGGCCTGTTCATTAAAGGGGATACCGCCCGGGAAATATTCATCGCAGGGGAAGACCGTAAATTCCTGCCGGCCACCGTAAAGATCGAAAAAGATTTTATCACCGTATCGGCCAAGGGTGTTGCTAACCCCGTGGCGGTACGTTTTGGATTTGGCAATAACGCCATGGGTAATCTCTTTGGAAAAGAAGGGCTTCCTGTCATTCCCTTCCGCACCGATGAGTGGCCTTTGGATAGTGTGGTTCCTTAAACCTGTAGAGACCGTTGTAATACTATTGGTCAGGGGAGGACCCGCCCCCCGACGGCGCTTTTTAAAACGAGAAAGGAAGTAATTTTTATTTTCGATGCATAAATTCACCCCCCTGCTGCTTGCATTCCTGCTGCTGACCCTGATTGGTCCCCTGCATGGCCAGCGACCTGCTGATACCTTAAGTATTGCAGCTTCCATTGCCCGGTATTCCATGAATAACCCGCAGTTTTCCCCGGACGGGACCAAGGCGGTTGTCGTCGTCAGTTTCAGCGGATCCGCCGATCGTCCCCGTAGTTCGCATATCTGGCTGCTGGATGTTTTAACCGATTCGATCAGGCAGTTTACCAATTCCGTCAAATCTGAAACAGACCCACGCTGGTCCCCGGACGGAACGCAGCTGGCCTTTATCTCTGACCGGGATGGGGAAAACCAGGTTTACCTGATGAATATGAATGGAGGAGAGGCGCTGGCACAGACGGCCTCCAAATCCGGGGTAGATGGTTTTGCCTGGAATCCAAAGGGCGGATCTATTGTTTATTGGGAGCAAAGGCCTCCTTCGGAAGCCGAAAAAAAGCGAAATGAAGATAAATATGATGAAAGGGTAGTGAGTGAATCACAGCGGCCCTCCCAGCTGTATCTGCTGGAGCTGGGCACTAAAAAAGCCGTTTCGTTGCCCCTGGCGGGCGTTGGGATCAATGAATTGAAATGGATGCCTTCCGGGGAAGATCTGCTCATGCAAACCGTCGGGCTGCCTGTCGCAGAGATTCCTGCACTGGCCCTGATCCGCTATTCCATCAGGGACTCTGCCATCCATACCCTTACTGCTCCTGACAATCCCTGCTGGGAGCAAATTCAAATTTCCGCAGACGGAAAAAGGTTCTCCTTTCAGGGAGCCAGGCAGGACGGACCAATTGCTCATGACTTGTATACAGGTTCCCTGCTGGAGGGCCAGGCCACTAACCTGACAGCAAAGCGACTTGACCTGCCGGTCCTGTATTCTTTGTTTGAGGATGACCATCACTGGCTCTCACTGGTCCAAAAGGGGTTCCATCAACGGCTTTACAGACTCTCGGATAAAGGGGATGTAGTTCCCTATCCCATCCAGGCCAATATGACCTCCTTTGATGTTTCTTTAGATGGGACCCTGCTTTTTGTAAGTGGCAGCGCTACCCGGTTGCCGGAGATCTGGCTTGCCGCAAAAAAGCAGCAGCCCCGGCAGGTTTCGCATTTCAACCGGGCCCTGGACAGTATGGCACTGGCTGCTCCGAAATTATTTACCTATAAAAGTTTTGACGGCACTCCGGTAGAAGCAGCCCTTTATAAGCCATCGGGCAGCGAAGGGAAATTATTGCCCCTGGTGGTACTTATTCACGGCGGGCCAACCGGGGTTTTTTCTGACAATTACGCCCCCTGGATACAGCTTCTGGTGCAAAGAGGATATGCCGTATTCTGCCCCAATATCCGGGGCTCCATGGGCTACGGCTTTGATTTCCTCGCTTCCAACCGCCATGACTGGGGCGGAGGGGATTTCAGGGATATCATGGCCGGAGTGGATATAGTCATTGCCCGGGAACATATCGACTCTGCGCGCATGGGTATTTGTGGCTGGTCATATGGGGGGTATATGACGGCCTGGGCCATTACACAGACCCGCCGGTTTAAAGCTGCCATGTCCGGGGCTGGACTCTCCAATCTGGCCAGCGAATTCGGGACGGAAGGAAGCGCCTATTATGACCGGTGGTTTTTCGGCACCCCCTATGAGCACCAGGATAATTTCCTGAAGCACTCCCCGGTCACTTTCATTAAACAGGCCGTGACACCGACCCTGATTATTCAGGGAGAAAACGACGAAACCGACCCCGTAGGTCAATCCCAGGAATTATACCGGGGACTGCGTTATTACCATGTGCCCACCGAACTGGTCCTTTACCCGCGGGAACCCCATGGATTTCGGGAACCAGGGCATATCATTGATTTTTATTCCCGTATGATGGACTGGTTCCAAAAATATATCCGGTGAGTCTGGTCTGTTTGTTCTTCCATCGATGCCTTCGATCCCTTCAAAGAACGGTTTTATGGACTCCCTGCCAGGATCGGAACGGCGGTACATAGAAGCGGCCTGCAATCTCTGATGACCCTTTCTTTCATGGCAGCGACCCTGATTAAGGGCTGGACCATACCGGTAAATGCTATCTGGGTTTTAATATCCCCACGGCAAAGGGTTTGAGTTCAAGGACCGAGCCATCCAGTTCTGATACTGCCGGTTTCTCCTCCCCGGTAGACTGATCCACCACTTGTAAAGTGGCTCCCTTGTAGGCTGCCGGCAAGGCAATCCGTACGGTCTTATTGTGCTTATTGATCAGGAGCAGTTTATTGCCGGCGGGCGTTTTGAAACCCTGGCAGGAAAGGTTGTCATAATCATCCCCGTCTACCTGTGTCTGCACCAGGGTATCCCCCGCCCCGATATTATCGTGCAGCAGCTTAAGAACCCAGTAACGGGCATTGGGTTTGCCATTGGCCCAGTTGATCATACTGACACTGGGGAACTGGGTGGGGTAACCGACGAGCTGGGATTCTCCGATTACATCGATGCCCAGGCGGCTAAGCTCCAAATATAGGTAGGCATAGAGGGCCCCCGACAGATTCCAGTAGGCTGCCGGCGGAAGGGTGTCCTGATTCTGCAGAATGCTGCCCACTTCGTTGATCGTGGTCCGGGTTTTGGGAGAGAGCCTTTTGCGGATACTTTCAATATAGCGGACCCGGTTGACGAAATTATCAGCCCTTTCAAAATAAGTATACTGCATGTCATTGATCGTTTGTCCGGTACTGTTGGTAGCGTAGAAATGATAGGAGATCATATCCAGGGGGATGCCCGGGGCGTGGTTTTTGGGGTTTAGAAAATATTCATACCATTGGGGATCATTTTCAAAGGCCAGCGACATGCCCACAAAGCGGGTTGACGGGCTTACCCTGCGGATGGCCTTCACCACGGCATCGTATTCCTTTACATACTGTGCCGGCGGGGGATTGTGCTCCAGATCGGGTTCATTGAGGACTTCCCAATAGGGCACCTGGTAATGGTAGCCGGAATGATGCACTTTACCGTATTCATCGGTAAACCCGCCCTTGGTATACCAGCTGTACAACCTCCCGTAATAATCACCGAGCGTTTTGGCAGTTGTGTCCACCAGGCGCGAACCCTGGGTATACTCCCAGGTGACTTCGCCCGGGTCGGCAGGGTAGGTGACGGGTTTGTCTGTCTTAAACATCCAGGCAGGGATGGTGCTGAAATTCAGGACCACCGAATGGCCTTTGGTGGCTTCCAAAAAATCGATGGTCATCGGATCGATCTGGGCAAAATCCCAGGAGGTTTTGCCATTGCGGGGCGCTTCCAGTTCGGCCACACCCAGTCTCGGATAAGGCAGCCAGGGTACGAATCGGACGTAATCGGCGCCCAGCTCTTTTAACGCGGCAAAGGCAGCGTCATGGATGGAAGAACCCCTGCGCAGCGGCGGGTTGACAACCACCTGCAGGGTGGGCGTTGACCGGGATATCATCTGGGCGGTATCCCATTGAACAGAGACTTTTACCTGGGCCTCCGATATCCGGGAAGCGCCCAGCAGTAAAGAAAGTGGCAGTGCAATCATCAGAAAGCTTGCGCGCATGGCAGGGTTGTTTTGAGGGTGTATAAATACAAAGGGAATATTCCCTTTGCCATTCAAGTTAAATCTTTATGGAGTAAATAGTGCCGGGGGCCTTTATTTTGTAGGGAATATTGTCAGGGAGTACGCGGTATTTTAATTAACTTAAACCGGTATCATCCATCATTAACTATGCCCACCTGTTTTCGCATATTGTATTTCCTGCTCTTTTTGTATACCCTGCCACCGGGGCTCATGGCCCAGCCCAGGCAATCGGTGAGGGTTGCCGGGCTGCACAACCGGGTGGAAGTGCTGCGCGATCAATGGGGAGTCAACCATATCTATGCCTCAGACCAGCACGACCTTTTTTTTGCCCAGGGTTACCTGGCAGCACGTGACCGGCTTTTCCAGTTTGAAATCTGGCGGCGCCAGGCCACCGGCACCGTGGCCGAACTGCTCGGCCCCCGCGAGCTGGCCCGGGACGCCGCAACCCGCCTGTTCACCTTCCGGGGTGACCTCCGCGAAGAAATGCGCCACTACCATCCTCAAGGAGACCAGATCATCCCCGCTTATGTGGACGGGGTCAATGCCTATATTACCGAAGCACTGAAAACGCCGGCCAGGCTGCCGGCGGAGTTTGGTCTGCTGCATATCCTGCCGGGCAAATGGACGCCCCAGGTGGTGCTCTCCCGTCACCAGGGCCTGCTGGGCAATGTCACCGAAGAACTCAACATCGGCCGGGCCGTAGCGGCGGTGGGAGAACAAAAGGTCAGGGAACTCATGTGGTTTCATCCCAAAGACCCCCTGCTCACCCTGGACAGCTTCATCACGGCCGGCATGCTGCAGGCAGATATCCTTGCCCCTTACAATGCCTTTCACAGCGACGTCGTTTTTCGGCCCGGGGATATTTCCGGTAAGGATATAGACCAGGATGCCGTACTCAACCGGCTCAATTCTTTGGTCGCCCCCAGGGAGCTATACGCGAATAAAGACCAGGAAGGCAGTAATAACTGGGTTGTCAGCGGAGGGAGAACCCTTAGCGGCCATACCATGCTGGCCAACGACCCCCACCGTAAAATAGCAGTTCCCTCCCTTCGCTATATGGTGCACCTGGTAGCCCCCGGCTGGAATGTGATCGGGGCCGGCGAACCGGAGATACCAGGCGTTTCCATCGGGCACAACCAACAGGGAGCCTGGGGGCTCACCATTTACGAGACTGATGGCGAGGACCTCTTCGTATATGACCTGGATTCCGCGGACCTGCACCGCTACCGCTACCAGGGACGCTGGGTGGAGATGAATCAAATCACCGAAAGCTTCCACGTCAAAAATGCCCGGGATACATCGGTGACCCTGCGCTATACGGTACACGGCCCCGTTACCTATATTGATACGGCCCGGCGCAAGGCCTATGCGGTCGGCTGCGCCTGGCTGAAGCCGGGCGGAGCCCCCTACCTGGCGTCTTTGAGAATTGACCAGGCCAAAGACTGGGCGTCTTTCCGGCAGGCCTGCAGTTACAGCCATGTCCCCGGTGAAAATATGGTCTGGGCGGATAAATCGGGAAACATCGGATGGAAAGTAGTGGGACTGATACCCCGCCGCAACCATTTCAGCGGGCTCGTCCCGGTTCCGGGAGACGGTCGCTATGAATGGGATGATTTTGTTCCCATTGACAACAGGCCGGCTGTTTTCAACCCGCCTACCGGCTATTTTTCCACGGCCAACCAGGATGTCACGCCCCCGGATTTCGGGGACTGGCAGAGTGTGGGCTATACCTGGGCCGACCCTTTCCGGGGTGACCGGATCCGGGAAGTACTGGCGGCCAATAATCACATGACCATCGCCGATATGGAGGCCCTGCAGACCGACTACCTGTCCCTGCCGGCAAGGACTCTGGTGCCCCTGCTCCGGGGAATTACTTTTTCAGATTCACTGACCAGCTATGCCCGCTCCCGTTTGCTTTCATGGAATGATGTCATGGATAAAGAGAGTGTGCCTGCCGCCATCTATGCCCTCTGGGAAAGGCAGCTGATGCAGGATGCGAGGCAGCGGTTTGTGCCGGCGTCCGTGCGTCCCTGGATTGACCTGCAGCTCACCCGTGTCATTGAATTTTTGGAGCACCCCCTGGATCATTTCGGCGGGGATGGGACATCAGCCCGGGACGCCTTTGTCAAAGAAAGTTTTGAACGGGCGGTCCTCGCCCTGAAAGCAAAGCTGGGCGACAACCCTGCCCGCTGGCAGTACGGGCAACCGGCCTTCAAGCATGTAACCATCGAGCACCCCCTGCATGCGGTGGTCCCGCCGGCCTGGCAGCAGAAGCTCCGGGTGGGACCCCTGCCCAGGGGAGGCAATGCCTATACGCCCGGATCCACCGGCAGCTCGGATAACCAGCTGAGCGGCGCCAGCTTCCGTTTCATCACCGACACCGGCGACTGGGACCAGGCTGTCATGATCAATACCCCCGGGCAGTCCGGGGATCCCGAAAGCCCCTATTACTGCAATTTGTTTTCCCGCTGGGCAGCAGACCGTTATTTTCCGGCCTATTATTCCAGGGAAAAAATCATCCGGTCCACCGCCTCGGTCCTTCAACTGGTGCCCGCCAAATAACCTCCTCCTTCCGGCAGGGTCCGCCGGGCATGGCCAAAGAATACAATACCGCTATAACACCCTTTTTTTCCATTCCCCCAGGCACGAACTTGCCTGCTTAGGATGGCCAATGGGAAAGACCAGGCCCTATTCCCAAAGCGGAACCGTCCATTGGCAAATAAAAACAGCCCTGTCATAAAAGGCTGGCGCGTTGACTTAAAAAACCCGGGTAACTTCAGGGAGTGTCCCGCAAAGGGCGCCTGAGGCGCGCGATAACCCCCAACCGGCCTCTTAATCCGCTACCGCCCCTTACAGGCCTGCATGCTCCTGAGGATTGATCCTTGTCCCCGCCCCTGCATCAGAGGGATGCCTGCGGATTTTTATTACGAATTATTCGAAGAGGGTATAAATAAATTAAATATGAAAAAATCCTTGTTTTTGCTGCTGTTCTGGGGCCCTGTATGCTGGGTGCCCGGCCGGGTCTTGGCGCAGTCCTGTACACCCCCTGTCATGAATGCCCTGTCCAACCAGGAGGTCTGTAACCACCCCGGTGGGGTGGCCGTCTCTTTTTCGGGAGCCCGGCCGGGGGCAGATTACCGCTGGACGATCACCAACCAAACCACGGGTCTGCTGCTCCATGGCCATGGCAATTTGCCCGGCTTATTGGCCGCTAACCCCGGCAGCCAGCCCCTGACCGATACGGTCATGGTGCAACCCGTGGCAGGACCGCTGGCCTTTATCACCAACTATCAAACCAATGAGGTAACGGTGATCAATATGGCCACCAACGGGGTCACGGCCACTATTCCGGTTGGTGCAAGCCCCTACGGCGTCGCTGCCAGTGGCGATGGAAAATGGGTATACATAGCCAATAACACCGGCAATTCGGTTTCAGTCATCAACACCGCCACCCTGGCTGTCCAGGCGACGATCCGGGTAGGGCAGTCCCCCTATGGGATGGTATTGAATCCTGCCGGCACCACCCTCTATGTCTCCAATTCCCTTTCCAATACCGTATCGGTCATCAATACGGTGGCCGACAGCGTTACCGCCACCCTAACGGTGGGAACCGGGCCCGCGGGTATTGCCGTGAGCCCGGATGGATCCAGGATATATGTCGCCAATAAGGGATCCGCTTCGGTGTCTGTAATCAATACCGCATCCAATATGGTCATAGCCACCATAGAGGAACCTGCAAACAGTCTGCCTTTTGGACTGGTGACCAGCAGTGACGGATCCAAACTATATGTCATAAATAACCAGGACAGCGCCGTGGCCGTATACCATACCTCCGACTATAGTCTGGCAGCGGCCATACCGGTGGGAATGGGGCCGCAGGCGGCGGCCCTGAGCCCCGACGGTACCAGGCTCTATGTGTCCAATACCACCTCGGGCACCATCTCGGTGATCAACACTTCCGCAGATACGGTAACGGCCACCATGCTCTACGCAGGCCACCCCGTCGGCCTGTCGGTCAGTCCGGACGGTTCGCTGCTCTATGTCGCAGAAACGGACCGGGGACTTGTCGGGGTATATAATACCAGCTTCAATTCCTATATAGATACCCTGCAGGTGGGCGGAATCCCGGTTGCGTTTGGCAATTTTATATCCGGGTCAGCCACCTGCAGCGGAAAGGAGGATACTTTCCTTTTGACCATCCGTCCTGCGCTGGCCGCAGCCCTGGTGGAAAGCCAGGTTATCTGCCAGGATTCCCTGACAAAAGCCGTCTATTTCCAAGACAGCGCTATGGGCACCCGTTTTTCGTGGACCAACGACCAGCCCGCCATTGGGCTGCCCGCCAGCGGGCGGGACAGTATCCCGGCCCTGCATTTTGTGAACCAGTCGGACACGACCCTTACTGCCACCTTTGTGGTTACCTCCTTCTACCAGGACAGCAGCCTGGTATGCCAGGGTAATCCGTCGGGCTTCACCATCACCTTTAATCCAGCCCCAAAACTTATTGCGCCGGCCGACCAGACCTATTGCGCGGGAAGCCTCACCCCGATGATCCCTTTACATGGGCAGGCTGGCCCGGTCAGCTCCAACTGGGTGAGCAGCAATCCTGCCATCGGACTGCCTGCCAGCGGAATGGACTCTACCCTTCCTTCCTTCCTGGCCATTAATAATACCGGGGCAGTCCTTACCGATACCATACTGTTCACCCCTTATAATTTCGCCAACGGTCATTCCTGCCCGGGCCGGACCGTTGACTTCACCATCACGGTATTGCCTGCCGTGCCCAAGCCCCCGATCTCCTGGAACGGCAGCCAGTTTTCCACTACGTCCACCGGGGTATCCTACCAGTGGCTGCTGGCCGATTCGGCCATCGGCGGGGCGACGGCTTCCACCTACAAGCCGCTGGCGGTGGGCTACTATGCCCTCCGGGTGACCGATTCGCTGGGCTGTACGGCGACCAGCGATTCCTTTAACCTGGTGGTCACGGGCATTGCTCCGGTTTCAGCGGACAAGCGCGCCCACCTGCTGCCCAACCCCTCTTCCTGGGAGGTGGTGATCGGATTTGATCAGGCGCCCTCCGGGGTGCTGACCTTCCGGCTGCTGGGCAGTAACGGGCAGGTGATGAAGACCTGGCGCTCGGCGGACCAGACGGTTCCCCTTTCGCTGTCCCGGTATGAGTCGGGG
>CAIVKC010000031.1 GCA_903906365.1 uncultured Bacteroidota bacterium
AGCAATCACGATGATTTTATTTATGCCCATTTGGATAAATATAAGTCATTGAACAAAATTGTCCTTTATGATATTGGAGCACATTTCGGAACCCACACCCTCGGATTTTCCCTGTTTGCAGGTCCGGAAGGTAAAGTATACGCCTTTGAGCCACATCCGCTGAATAACGAACGATTAAGGAAAAATATAGAGGCAAACATTGCTGAATGTAATAATATAACCGTTATTAAAGAAGCCATCAGCAACAGTAAGGGAACCGTTAATTTCGAAATGATTACCGAACTGGAAAGCGGATGGAGTAGCACGAGCCGGATATTGGAAACGGGAAGCCAGGAAAAAGAAACAAAAGTAAAGCGTCATATAGAGGTTAAGACCGATACTATAGATAATCTTTTGTCAGATGGCCGGATAGAAAGACTAGATATTATTAAGATAGATGTAGAGGGAGAGGAGTATCACGTTATACTGGGGGCAGTAAGCGCCATTCAGAAGTTTAAACCGGCCTTTTTTATTGAAATACACACCATCGAGTGTATGTTTTTGATTCATAAAATGTTCTATGAATGGGGTTACGCGGTAGACCTGATTTTTAAGGAACCTGACGGAAGATGCTTCATCAAGGCTGAATTTGTCAAATAAGGAAGTGAGCGGATTAATTATTAATGCAGATTGTTTCAAAGCATCATTTTGGATAATTAGATGACCGGAAAACTCGTTTTTTTTCTTCCTGATTCCAAAGGCGGGGTGGAGACTTTTACCAATAATTATGTAAAATCCATCCAGGGAATGGATATGCGGGTGGTAAAATACAAAAACGTGGAAGGGCTGAGTACCAGAATACAAATACAGCGAACCGGTCACATCGAGCAGGTATTTATCTCATTTAGTAAATACGCGACACCTAAAAGCAGACTGAAGACCCTGCTGGGCCTTGTGGGCCCCAATGATATTCTGGTTTGTAATGATTCCTTAGAACTGGAGCTGGTTAATTATTATGGACTAAAAAACAAGGTGGTCTTTATATTACATGGGGATTTAGCCCATTACCATAATACGCTGGGTGCTTACCGCTCCTCAGTGGACCTGGTACTTTGTGTCAGTCATGGCCTTAAAAATAAATATGGCCCCCTGTTTCCGGCCATTCCCTTTGGGGTTTCGCACCCCTTCCTGCTGGATTTGCCCGTTAAGCCAGCTGCATCCAGGGAAAAGCTGAATTGTATTTTTATAGGGAAATTCAGGTATTTAAAAGGGGCCGATCTTTATTTGCAGACAGTGCTTTCTTACAAAGGCCCTATGAACTGGACCGTCGCTGCGATCGCCTATGAAACCGATCAGGAACTGCTGGACAAGATACCTTCCGGGGTAAAAATTTACATGGAGCAACCCAATGAGAAAATCCTGGAAATTCTCTCTGATGCAGATATCCTTATTTTCCCTTCCCGGACTGAAGGGTTTGGAATAGTGGTTCTGGAAGCCATGTCAAGGGGGGTGGTACCCATTGTACTGGATATTCCCATCGGCATTCCCGATCAGGTAGTGCATGGTTTTAACGGATTTATCATTAAAGAGGAGAACTGGGAACAGGCAAATGCCTATTTACAGCAACTCTCCGGTGACAGGGCCCTGCTGGACAGGATGAAAAACAATGCCATTGGTTTTGTAAGGGAGAATTTCAATGCTGCATTAACAGCCACCGAATTTATTACCCAGATCAATGCTGCGCCTATCCGCCCGGACAAAAGTTTCGACAACAGGGTAAGTACTTCCTCGGACATCGTCCCGGAGCCCATTTACCGGGGCCTTAAGTTTTTGTATAATCGCATAAAATACGGGAAATCCGGATAGCAGGTTGATTTCATCCTGCCGATTGCTGTTAAAGGAATTCAGGTAAACCCCTTACTCAAAAGTAAAAAAATTATGAAAGTAGTTATTCTTGCAGGAGGATTTGGAAGCCGGCTCAGCGAAGAAACCGTGACCAAGCCAAAACCGATGGTGGAAATTGGTGAACAACCCATACTCTGGCATATCATGAAATCCTACTCCCAGTACGGATACAATGAATTCATAATCCTGCTTGGATATAAAGGATATTATATAAAGGAATACTTCTTTAATTATTTTCTGCACAACAATGATGTCACCATTGATATCGAAAAAAACAGCATGGAGGTTCATAACAACCATACCGAACCCTGGAAGGTAACCTTACTGGAAACGGGGTTACATTCCATGACAGGCGCCCGCATCAAACAGGCCAGAAAATACCTCAACAACGAAACTTTTTTTCTTACCTATGGCGATGGGGTCTGTGACGTGAACCTGAATGAACTGCTGGACTTTCACCGGCAAAAAGGCAAAGCAATGACCTTAACAGCAGTGCAGCCGGAAGGCAGGTTCGGGGTTATTGACACCAACAAGGATTTTCAGGTGGAGAAATTTTATGAGAAACCCCATGGGGATGGGGGATGGATAAACGGCGGGTTCTTTGTATGCGAGCCGGCGGTATTTGACTATATTTCTGATGATCGCGGTTGCATTTTTGAAAGGGAACCGATGGAAAAAATGGCCGGTGACGGACAATTGTTTGCCTATCACCACCATGGATTCTGGAAATGCATGGATACACTCCGCGATAAGGTCAGACTGAACGAACTTTGGGATAATAACGAAGCAAAATGGAAATCATGGCAGTAGGGAAGCTTTTTGACGCATGTTACCTCAATAAAAAGGTCCTGGTCACCGGCAATACCGGTTTTAAAGGATCATGGCTTTGCAGCTGGCTGCTGAAAATGGGCGCCAAAGTATATGGTATATCCAACGGAATACCCACCCGGCCGCTTTCCCTTTTTGAAGAAATTGGGTTGGAGACTAAAATGGAATACGTGGAAGCCGATATCCGTGATGGGGAAAAGATGAAATCCCTCTTCGCGCGTATACAGCCGGATTTTGTATTTCACCTGGCTGCCCAGCCCATTGTTATCAG
This sequence comes from uncultured Bacteroidota bacterium, assembly GCA_903906365.1. Lineage (GTDB taxonomy): Bacteria > Bacteroidota > Bacteroidia > Chitinophagales > Chitinophagaceae > Puia. Next base: position 2,984 of record CAIVKC010000031.1, read on the forward strand.
GTCCTATCATGATCCGGTGGAAACCATGAGCACCAATATCATGGGTACGGTAAATATCCTGGAGGCGCTGCGGATCCTGGAAAATGAATGCAGTGCGGTGATGATTACTTCTGATAAATGCTATGATAATGTGGAATGGGTATGGGGTTATAAGGAAACCGATGCCCTCGGGGGCAAGGATCCCTACAGCGCATCCAAGGGAGCAGCCGAGATTATGATTAAAACCTATTACCATTCCTATTTTTCCAAACCGGAAAGCCCGGTCAGGCTCCTGGCAGTCAGGGCCGGAAATGTCATAGGGGGAGGGGATTGGGCGGAAAGCCGGATTGTCCCCGATTGTATAAAGGCCTGGAACAACCGAAAGGCAGTAGAAATCCGGAGTCCCCATTCCACCAGGCCCTGGCAGCATGTGCTGGAACCGCTGAGCGGATACCTGCAGGCCGGAAAAATGCTGTCCACCAATGAATCACTCAACGGGCAGGCTTTTAATTTCGGTCCAAATTCCGACCAGAATAAAACAGTCCTTGAACTCATCGACGCCTTGGCCCTTACCTGGGGAGGAAACGCCGAAGAATTATATAAGGTTATATTACCCCCTAATTTTCACGAGGCAGGACTGCTCAAACTGAACTGTGATAAGGCCCTTGCCCTGCTGGGATGGAGACCTGTCCTCCATTTTAGTGAAACAGCCGAGATGACAGCCCGGTGGTATAAAACGGCTGCAGGGGGTGAAAAGGACCTTTTCGCCTATACAACCGGCCAGATTGAACAATACATAGCCCTTGCCAGGGAAAGGAATCTGATATGGTGCAGGAATTAAATAACGGGATTCTGGTAACCCCGCTTAAGATTATTGATAATGAAAAAGGGGAAATATTACATGCCTTAAAGGGCAGTGAATCTTCTTTTCTCGGATTTGGAGAAGCTTATTTTTCCGTCGTCAAATCCGGTAATTTTAAAGGCTGGAAAAAGCATACTAGGATGACCCTGAATCTCATCGTGCCTTTGGGGGCCATCCGGTTTTACATCGTTGACCAGCGAAGTGGCCTGTATGTTCACTCCCTGCTGGTTTCCAGGGAAAATTACTGCCGGCTCACCGTCCCTCCGGGGGTCTGGCTGGGGTTTTTGGGAAGCGGTCCGGGACCCAACATGCTGCTCAACATAGCTTCCATAGAGCATGACCCACAGGAAGCCGAAAATCAGCCTCCAGCCAGTTTTGCTCACCTCTTCGATGATCTGAACATCCGATGAAAAATATCTTGGTAACGGGCGGACTGGGTTATGTGGGCGGCAGGATCGTCAACCAACTGCTGGCTTCAGGCGGTTATAAACTATTTATAACCACACGGAAAAAACAAGCCGATCCCCTAAAATGGTTTGGGACCGGGGACGTCACCTTCCTGGATGCAGCGGCATGGGAGTCTCCCCAGGCCGGCTTTCCGGTTCATTTTGACGCCGTCATACACCTGGCGGCCTTCAACGAGATTGATTCACAGGCCAACCCGGTTGCAGCAGCGGAGTACAATATTGTTTCTTCCCTGAAACTCCTGCAGAAAGCCGTTTCAGGGAAAACGGGGCAATTCATATATTTTTCAACAGCCCATGTATATGGTTCCCCTTTGGCAGGCCGGATCAGCGAACAGGTGGTGCCCAGGCCAGTGCATCCTTATGCCATCACACACCGCGCCTTTGAAGATTTTGTCCTGGCAGCCCGCGATAAAGGGGACACCCAGGGCATCGTGTTGCGCTTATCCAATTCATTGGGTGCGCCGCTTTGGCCTGAAGTCAACCGCTGGACTCTCCTGGTAAATGATTTGTGCAAGCAGGCTGTTATGACAGGCAGGCTTACCCTACTGTCCAGCGGTATGCAACAGCGGGATTTCATAACCCTGACGGACGTGGCCGCTGCCGTGGAATTCTTTTTGACAAAGGAAAGCCACCAAACCGGGGATGGATTGTTTAACCTGGGGGGCAATTATACCTCCACGGTACTGGACATGACCAGGCTGATTGCCAGCAGATGTAAAGCCGTCCTGGGTTTAGAAGTGAGCTTGGAAATTCCAGCGCCCAGGGGGCAGGAACCCGGTTCGGCCATTCCGCTGGAGTTTTCCAGTGAGAAACTCTCCCGAATTGGATTCCATTGGAGCGGAAGCGTGGAGCAGGAAATTGACGGTCTGCTGCTTTTTTGCAGGCATCATTTCAACCCGGCAGGCTGACACCCCTGCCATATGCTGCCAGCACATCCCCGGCCAATTGAACCATAGCCATGGGTTTGGGCTGAAATACACACAAAAAGAGAGAAAGTTATCACCTATGGACAGCCAGCAAAGCAAGCCGCTCATCAGTGTTTTGGTTACCTCCTATAACCGGGAAAATTATATTGCCCAGACCATTGAAAGTATCCTTAGCCAGACCTATTCATCCTTTGAGCTGATTATTTCCGATAATTGTTCCACCGATAAGACCATGAAGGTGGCTGAAAAATATGCAGCCGATCCCCGGGTAAGCATTTACCAGAACCCGGTTAATATCGGACAGTTTCCCAACCGAAACCAGGCAGCTTCCTATGCCAGGGGGAAATACCTGAAATACGTGGATTCCGATGACCTGATATATCCCACCTGCCTGGAAATCATGGCCTATGCCATGGAAAAATTCCCCGAAGCCGGCTGGGGATTATACAATGACCAGGACCGGGTTAAGCCGCATCCCTTTGTGCTCAGCCCGAGGGAGGCCTATGAATATCATTATTTTAAGATGCCCATTTTTGAAAGATCCCCGCTGGGTTCCATCATCAAAAAATCGGTTTTTGATGCCGTCGGCGGATTCCGGGACATCAACATGGCCGGAGATTTTGAAATGTGGCACCGTCTTGCCTGTCACTATCCCCTGGTCCTTTTCGGAAGCGGCATTGGCTGGTACAGGGTACACGATTCACAGGAAATGAACCAATATGCCCATTTTGTGGACCAGTATTCCATGATCCGTAAGCAATACCTTACCAGCAAGGAAAACCCCCTGGAGGAGTCATCCCGTCTGGAACTTATTTCCAAAGCCAAATCGGGACTGGCAAGACAGGTGGTCAAAAATTTGGTGAAAATGAAATTTAGTTATACCAAAAAGCTCATAGACCTTCACCGGGCTTACCGGCAAATCAACTAGGCCGGTGGCAGACATCCAATATGCCAATCCGGTTATTACAGAAAGAAAATCAGCACACTATAATATTTTTTACCCCCTATTCGTTTAGGAAGGACTCCGGCCCTTTTGATCATTTACTTACTTAAATACACGCACTACCCGCTATGATACCATTTAACATACCCGTATTACCAGCCAGTACGCAGTCTTATTTTGAAAAGGTGCTGGGCACCCGCAAATTCAGTGGAGACGGGGAATTTACCAAGGCCTGTAACCGGATTTTGGAGGAATATTGTCATACCCCCAAAGCACTTCTGACCACCTCCTGCACCCATGCCCTGGAAGTATCGGCCATCCTGTCGGAGATCAGGGAGGGCGATGAGGTGATCATGCCTTCCTTTACATTCGTCACCACCGCCAACGCATTTGTCATGCGGGGCGCTACCATTGTATTTGTGGACATCACTCCCGGCACCATGAATATGGATGCGGCCCAGATTGAAAAGGCGATCACGCCCAAAACACGGGCGATTGTACCCATGCATTATGGCGGGGTGGCATGCGATATGGAAACCATACTGTCGGTGGCCCAAAAGCACCAGTTGCGTGTTGTAGAAGACGCAGCCCAAGGGCTCGGGGCTTTTTACAAGGATAAATCCCTGGGGAGCCTCGGGGATTTCGGGACCTTCAGTTTTCATGACACCAAAAATATCCATTGCGGGGAAGGCGGGGCCCTCCTCATAAATAACCAGGCATTTGTGGAAAGGGCGGAAATCATCCGCGAAAAGGGAACCGATCGGTCCAGGTTTGTGAGGGGACTGGTTGACAAATATACATGGAGGGACATTGGTTCCAGTTACCTTCCCAGCGAATTTAACGCCGCCATCCTGTATCCCCAGCTGCTGGATATCGATGGAATCAGCCAAAAAAGACTCAGTATCTGGAACCAGTATAACCAGGCCTTGCAGCCCCTGGCCGAAAAAGGACTGATCCAGCTGCCGGTAGTCCCGGAAGGATGCCGCCACAACGGCCATGTTTTTTTCATCAAATGCAAGGACCAGGAAGAGCGCAACAGGCTGATGGCCTATCTGAAAAGCAAGGAAGTATTTGCCGTTTCCCATTACGTTCCCCTGCATTCCTCTCCGGCCGGCCAGAAGTTCGGTCGTTTCAGCGGGGAAGATAAATATACCACCCGGGAAAGTGAAAGGCTGCTTCGGTTACCCCTTTACTATGATCTGAGCCAGGACCAGGCTGCGGAAGTAACCGATCACCTTTTCCAATTTTACGCCTAATACCTTTCCCATCAAAAGAATCATCCATAAAATAAGCCGCCTGCTGGGGTTTAAGGAATCCAGCATCGAGTACTGGAAGAACAGGGCCCGGATCATGGGGGAGAATTCCGTTGTCAGCCTGAAATACAACACCTCCGTGGAAGAGATCACCGCCTACCAGGAACGCATGATTTTTCCGGTTATTTCCAAGGCGCTGAACGGATCAGAAAAAATACTGCTGGATTTCGGATGCGGTACGGGCCGCTTTACCAGACAGCTCGCAAGGCTCATCGGCGGCAGGGCCATCGGAGCCGATCCCATCATGGAACTGCTCGATATGGCCCGCCAGGGCGATCCCATCAATGAGTATGTCCTTATCTCCAATAACAGGATTCCCATTGATGACGCATCGGTGGATGCCATCTGGATCTGCCTGGTGATGGGAGGGATTCCGGAGACACAACTGACTGCCATTGTACAGGAATTAAAAAGGGTCCTCCGTCCCAACGGACTGGTACTGTTAATAGAAAATACATCGGCGCTGCCCAATTCCACCCACTGGACCTACAGGACCCGGGAACGCTACCAGGAAATTTTTGATTTTGCCCGGTTGACCGTTTCGGGCGGCTATCAGGAAGTGGATGAAGACATCACCATTTTCACCGGCAGAAAATAAACACCCGCCACGCCCAGAAGTACAAAAGATGAAAATCATTCATTTTGTCGAAAATTATATTCAGGTTACAGAAACCTTTATATATAATTTCATTACCAAGTCCGCCCAATACGGGGAGGTCGCTATCGTGACCTTTCAGGTAATTCACCAGGATCATTTCCCGCTGCCCGGTAATGTCCGGATTTATGAAATCCCATCCGATCCTGTGCTGGCCAGAAAGGACCTGGCCAAACTACCCTGGATGCTTTGGCAGCGCCTGACCGGGCGCCACATCTGGTACAAAGAGTTTTCAAAGATCATAGCCGCATTCGGGCCGGACCTCATTCATTGTCATTTTGGGGTGACAGGTGTTTTCCTCACTGATTTTATGAGGCATGAAAAACGGAAAATCCCCTTTATCACCAATTTTTATGGCTATGATGCCAGCGAACTGCCCAGGCGTGACCCCGTGTATGCCGCCGGACTGACCCGGCTTTGGCAGGACAGCTCCCTGGTATTGTCGGAGGGACCGGTCATGAGTCTGCGACTGCAACAACTAGGCGCACCCGCTTCGATCACCCGGCTTTCTCCCATCATCGTGGACGGAAGCAAATATCCGGTCCGCCCAAATGAAGCCCCGGCATTAAAAAGCCCCATCCGGTTTCTGCTCATTGGCCGTTTTGTGGAAAAAAAGGGGTTTCATCTTTTTTTGGAAGCCATAGGCCGCATTCAGCATGAACTCCCGGATTTTATGATCATCCTGGTGGGATCGGGTCCGATGATGGAGACCTACCAGCAGATCATTGCCCATCACGGGCTGGGTTCCAAAGTATCCTTTGAAGGCATGAAACCATTGAGTGCATGCATTCAGTATATGCTCTCCTCCGATGTGCTGGTCCACCCTTCGGTCACTGCCCAAAACGGGGATTCCGAAGGCGGGGCCCCTACCATCCTGATTGAAGCCCAGCTGGTGGGTATTCCGGTCATCGCATCCACCCATGCCGATATTCCATTTGTGATGGGCTACGATGATTTCCTGGCCGAAGAAGGAAACGTGGATGATCTCTCAAGGGTAATAAAGCGATTTGCCGGCGCCCGAGACCTCTCAGAAAAGATAGCTGCCGGCAGGCAAAAGGCCTCCCTTCAGCATGATATGAAAAATAGTACCGCATACCGGGATATCCTCCTGCATTTCCAATCCTAGCATCATGTCCCTGGTCTCTGTGATTATACCCTGTTTCAACGCGGCACCCTGGCTCTCCAAAACACTGGACTCCTGCCTGGCCCAGCAGGAATTTATCAGGGAGATTATCGTAGTGGATGATTTTTCCACCGATGAAAGTTGGCTTGTCCTGGAAGATTACCATGCAAAATATCCGGGTCTGATACAAATCTGCCGAAACAGGAGCAAAGGGGGAAATTCTGCCCGGAACCTTGGATTTGAATTGTCAAAAGGACCTTTCATACAGTGGCTCGATGCCGATGACCAGATCACACCGGGAAAATTTTCTGCACAGCTCTCCCAGTTCGACCGGGATCCATCGACGGACATTGTGTATTCCGATTGGGCCATCCATACCTACCGGCAATCGGAACTGAGCCGTGAAGAATTGAAAAAAAACGGGCCTGTCGCAGATTTTTTAAGGGAGCTGTTAGTGGATCATTGGTCCGCACCGCATGTTTACCTGATAAAAAGAAGTAAAGCGCAGGAACTTCATGATCTATTGGCCTGGAATCCCCAAACACCGGTGTTTCAGGACAGGGAATATTTTACCATCGCTGCCATATTGGGCAGCAGGTTTAGCTATGTACCGGGCTGCTATGCGATCTATAATCGCTGGAACAAATCCTCGGTTTCAGCCGCCGGTAAGGATAGCCGCTATGAAAGCCTGGAAAAAATACTCAACCGCTTCGAATTATTAATACGGGACCGGCCGGATATCCCGCCCAGACGCAGGGAAGCCTGCCAAAGGATCATCAATACCCAAAAACTGCTCATCAGGGCGGCAGGCTATCGTGCCGAATTCCATTACGGGACGATCCGTCTGAGTACCGTCCACTGGCAGATCGTTAAAGGAATCAGAACGACCCTCAAAGTAATACGGGAGGTCTTCAGAACCCCGGCAAACCCTTCCAAAAGTTCAGTGGCATTATAAACCATGTATCATTACTCTTTTAACCGGCTGAAAAAAAACCTGAAAAAGGATTTTTCCGGTTTGAAAAAAATCAAACTGGCCCTGCTCTCAGACAGCGCCTCCCAACTGCTTGCCCAGGCATTGCGCGGTCATGGCTTTGAGTCGCAGGTGGATTTCGAACTATTCGAAGCCGATTACAACCAGGTGGACCAGCAGGTCTTTGATCCCGCTTCGGAACTCTATGTTTTCCGGCCTTCCTTTGTTTTCATCAACCTGTCCAGTGAGCACCTTCTCAAGGATTTTTATAGGGCTGACGGGAAGCAGCAATCCGATTTCGGGAGGAACCGTGCCGAAAAAATCATGACCTACTGCCAGGCGGTTCAATCCGGCCTGGGTGCAAAAGTCATCCTGAACACCTTTGTGGAAATCAATGATGCGGTTTACGGCAATTACGCGGCCAAAACAAATAAGTCCTTTATTTATCAGGTGAGGGTATGTAATCTGATGCTCATGGAATATGCACAGAAAAATAAGGACCTCTATATCTGTGATCTGGCACTCCTGCAGGCCGCCAGCGGGTATGAACATACCTTTGATCCGAAAATGTATGTCAACGGGGATATGGTCTATTCCATTGACTTTCTTCCTGTCATAGCCCGTCATATTTCAGACATCATTTTGTCGGTCAGCGGGGTTTTTAAGAAATGCCTGATCATGGACCTTGACAACACCCTCTGGGGAGGCATCATCGGCGATGACGGCATGGAGGGTATTGAGCTGGGGGATCTGGGGATTGGCAAGGCCTTTACGCTCCTGCAGTCCTGGGCCCGGCAGCTCAGCCTGCGGGGTATTATCCTGGCCGTTTGCAGTAAAAATACCGAAGCGATCGCCCTTGAACCCTTTGAGAAGCATCCCGATATGGTACTCAGGCGGGAAGATATTGCCGTATTCGCGGTAAACTGGGAAACCAAGGTTCAAAACATCCGCCATATCCAGCAGGTACTGAATATCGGTTTCGATTCCATGGTATTTCTCGACGATAATCCCTTTGAAAGGGAAATGGTCAAATCAGCCATTGCGGGTATCACCGTTCCGGACCTGCCCGAAGATCCTGCCGATTACCTGCCTTACCTAAGGACCTTAAACCTGTTTGAAACGGCCCTGGTGACAGAGGAGGACCAGCAGCGCAACCGGCAATACAGGGAAGAAGCGGAGCGCAATGACCTGCAGCAGCGATTTGAAAATGAAGGGGAATTTCTGCAGAGCCTTTCCATGCAGGCCATTGTCAAACCCTTTGACCGGTTCTCCGCCCCCCGGGTCGCCCAGTTGAGCCAGCGGTCCAATCAGTTTAACTTAAGAACCATTCGTTATACCGAAGATGAGATCAATAGGATTCTTTCTTCGCCCGAGTATTTAACCAGGAGTTTTTCATTGAGCGACCGGATCGGGGACCATGGTTTGATCAGTATCATTATTTTGAAAAAACTCGATTCGGCGCGGATATTTATCGATACCTGGATCATGAGTTGCCGGGTTCTGAAAAGAGGGGTGGAAAAATTCGTACTCAATGAAATAGCGGATATGGCCCAAGGGGCCGGATATACGCGTCTCATCGGGGAGTACCTGCCCACCCGCAAGAACGGGATTGTCCAGGATCATTACAAGCAGCTGGGTTTTACTTTGTCAGAGGGATTATGGGAGCTCGATCTTACCGGGTATAATAAATTGGAAACTTTCATCAATTATAAATAGTATGGAACAACAGGATATTCTCCTAGCGGTCAATGAAATCTTCAAAGAAGTGCTTGATAATGATCAGATCGTACTGAGCGCGGACACCACGGCCGATGATATTGAAGAATGGGATTCCCTCAACCACATCCAGCTGGTAGTGGCCATTGAAAAGCATTTTAAGCAGCGGTTCACCTCCACTGAGATTCAGCAATGGAAAAACGTGGGGGAAATGTGCGCAGCCATTCAACGCAGACTTCAATAAAGAAAGTGAAAAAGGGAGATATTTTCCGGCAGCAATTCAGGGTGAGCGGGGAGGTCTATGCAGGGTTTATCCAGCTGTTTAAAGACAAAAACCCCCTGCACACCGACGATGATTTTGCCAAGGCCAGGGGATTTCAGGGCAGGGTGATGCATGGCAATATTTTAAACGGCTTCATTTCCTATTTTATCGGGGAATGCCTGCCATTAAAAAATGTGATTATCCAAACCATTAAGATACAGTTTGTAAAACCCGTATACCTGGACGAAACCCTGGATTTCAGGGCCGAGGTCACGGATTTTTTTGAATCCGTCCATACCTATGAGTTTTCCTTTTATTTCAGCAATGCGGCGGGGACCAAAGTGGCCAGGGGAAATATACAAATCGGTCTATTATCATGAAAATATTAATAACAGGAGGATCTGCTGGTTTGGGCGCTGCCATGGTTAAAAAGCTGGCAGCACAAAACAGCCACCAGATATATTTCACCTACGCTTCTTCCAAAGCGGCGGCCATGGAACTGGAAAACTCATTTCAACAGGTGCACAGCAGGCATTGCGATTTTTCAGATCCCCTCTCCGTTGAAAGGCTCCTGAATGAGATTCCTGACTGGGATCTGGATGTGCTCATCAACAATGCGGCGGGCCCAATAGAAAAGACCCATTTTCATAAGACAGACCCCAACGCCTTTTTGCATGCTTTCCGGCGCGATATCCTTCCGGTACTGCAGATTACCCAGTCGGTGATCCCGGGGTTTCGCAAAAAGAAATTTGGCAAGATCATCAATATTCTTTCTTCGGTGGTAGTCAATCATCCCCCCATAGGATGGTCGGGATATGCGGCCGGTAAAAACTACCTGCTTTCGATGAGCAAGTCCTGGGTTAGTGAAAACGCCCGTTTCAATATTACCGTCAACAATATTTCCCCCGCCTTTATGCAAACCGGGCTCACCGCTGATACCGATGAAAGGATCCTGGAACAAATGAGGGATGCCCACCCGCTAAAAAAGCTGTTGACAACGGACGAAGTGGCCGATGCCGCGCTGTTTTTGGTATCCTGCAGCCAGCAGATAAATGGCACGAATCTTATTATAAATGCCGGCACCGATCTTGTTTGACCCATTACCGGAATTAGTTCGTTTTAACTATGCTCTTTAATTCAATAGAATTCGCCCTTTTCTTCCCCGTGGTTACCATTCTTTTTTTTATGCTCCCCCATAAATTCAGATGGTTCCTGCTGCTGGCTGCCAGCTGTTTTTTCTATATGTATTTCAAGCCGGTGTATATTCTGATACTTGGATTTACCATAGTGGTTGATTATTTCGCAGGCATCTGGATTGACAGGCAAACGGACCCCAGGCACAGGAAATGGCTTCTTACCTTAAGCATCCTTGCCAATGTGGGTGTTTTGGTGGTATTTAAATATTATAATTTTATCGCCATCAACCTAAACCTGGTTATCGCGGAAATGAACAAGGGGCATGTACTCCCCCTGCTCAACATCCTGCTTCCCATCGGACTTTCCTTTCATACTTTCCAGGCGATGAGTTACACCATCGAAGTATACCGCGGTAACCAGAAACCCGAAAAGCACTTTGGTATTTACGCGCTCTATGTCATGTTCTATCCCCAACTTGTGGCAGGACCCATTGAAAGACCCCAGAACATGCTTCACCAGTTTCATGAGGTGAAAACCTTCAATTACCAGCAGGCCCGCAGCGGAATGGTCCTGATGGCATGGGGGCTTTTCAAAAAAGTGGTGATAGCCGACCGGCTGGGACTTTTCGTAAGCTATGTTTTTGCCTATCCCAAAGAACATACGGGCGTTCCGCTGATCCTGGGAACCCTGTTTTTCGCCGTCCAGATACTGTGTGACTTTTCCGGCTATTCTGATATTGCCATTGGTTCGGCCCGGGTAATGGGTTACCATTTGATGACCAATTTCAATACGCCCTTTGCCAGCCGGAGTATTACGGAATTCTGGCGCAGGTGGCATATTTCGCTTTCCACCTGGTTCAATGATTACGTATTTACCCCGTTGATAACTGCGGCCCGCTACTGGGGCAAAGCCGCCATCGCCTTTGGCCTGTTTATCACTTTTTTCCTCAGCGGTGTCTGGCATGGGGCGGGTTGGACCTTTATTGTGTATGGCCTGATGCATGGTCTGGGAATGATCTATGAATTCTACACCAAAAAACAGCGGAAAAAATGGTTCAAGAAGCTTCCGCAAGGACTGGGCAATATGATCAGCACGGTGCTTACTTTTTGTTTTGTCGCCATATCCTGGATATTTTTCCGGTCACCCGGCATTTCCGATGCGTTTTATATCATCAGGCACCTGGGGACCCATCTCAGGTCGCAGATACCGGATATATTAACCAACAGGCATATGGCCAGGCTGGAGCTGCTTTATCTGGGCCAGCCCGGCAACGAATTTTACCTGGCCCTGCTTTTTATGGGATTGCTGACCCTGATACATTTTGCCAAAAAGGGCCAGCATATTGACCAGTGGATCCTGTCCAAATCAACCCCGGTGCGATGGGCGGCCTATTACGGACTGTTGATCGCTTTTGTGGCTTTCGGAATTTTTACCAAATCGGCTTTTATCTATTTCCAGTTCTGAGATGAAGATATTCTTGTTCAAAATCGTCCTGGTGGTCTGTCCTGTGATGTTATTGGTGATTTTTACCAACTACCGGGTGGATCCCGCCAATATATTCAGTTCAAAAAAATATGTGGCTGGTATTGCAGACATATTGAGTAAAGGCCATAACGTGGACAATATCACCAATTATGACCAGCGCCTGCTGCAGGAGCAAATGGCCCTCCGCCTGCACAGGCCGCCAGACGTGCTGGTCATTGGCTCGAGCCGGGTGATGGAAATAGGCGCTGATTTTTTTCCCGGAAAGCAGGTATTGAACTGCGGGGTTTCCCATGCCAATATCAATGACCTGATAGCCCTGGTGGGTCTCTTCGACAGCCTGCACCTCCTGCCACGCCACCTGGTGATTAATCTGGACCCTGATCTGGTGGGCATGGGAGGCTCCCTGGAATGGCAAAGCCTGGAGGGATACCACGCGTATTTCCTGAAAAAAGCACGGGCTGGCAGCCCTGATGCGGCAGTGGCAGGCGGATCCCATTCGACAGATAAAATCCTTTCCCTTTTTTCCTTTGAATATTTCAAGGAGTCCCTGGCATTTTTGACCAAGGGGATTGACAAAAGATATTATGATGTAGTGCACCGCCAGCCGGTAGCCAATGGCCGGTTTTTTGACGGCACCATCTGTTATTCGGCATCCTTTTCCAACCCGGATACCCTGCAGGTAGCCAATAATGCAAGGGTGACGGGCAGCAAAAGCGGCATTCCTCCTCCCGATACCGCTAAGATCAGGTTATTGAACAGCATGCTGGACTTCCTGGAGTCCCGTCAGGTGGAGATGGAATTTTTAATGCTCCCCTTTCATTACGAGTATTACAGAGCGGTTAATGCCCACCAGCATAATCTGTTTTTTTCCTATGACAGCCTCTTTCACCAGATTGCCAGCCAGCGCCATATTCCGCTCAGCGGTGGATTTGATGAAAATACCTATGGTATCAGGGAGTCACAGTTTTACGATATGTTCCATTGTTCCAAACCGGCCATTCAAAAAGTGTTCCCCGTCAGGCCATAATGCCTGAGGGAGGAACTTATTGCAGACAAGACCCTAAAACGCGCCCCATATTCCATGGCCTCTGACCAAAAAATACTCTATTTCCTGAGCCATCCCATCCAGTATTTCTCCCCCCTGCTCAGACAGCTGGCAGGCAGGGCCGATCTGGAAGTGTATTATTTTTCAGATGCCAGTATCACCGGTAAAATGGACAAGGGTTTTGGACAGGCGGTGCAGTGGGACCAGCCGCTGCTGGAAGGATACCCCAGTCAATTCCTTCCCAATTATTCGCGGCGCGTCTCCATGAATAACCAGTTCCTGGATGTGTTTAACCCCGGGGTAGCCGGGGTAATTGCCCGTAAAAAACCCGCGGTGGTCATCGTGAATGGCTGGACCTACAGTTCCACCCTGATGGCCATTTTTTTTGGACGCCTTTTTGGGGCCCAGGTATGGCTGCGGGCAGAAAACCCGCTGAACCAGGAACTGGGGAAAAAAGGGTACCTTCTTTTTTTGAAGAAACTATTTCTGAAAAACATCCTGTTCAGGTTCTTTGTTTCCAGGTGTCTTTATATTGGTCAGGAAAGCCGCCTTTTTTTTGAGTATTACGGCGTGCCCCCGGCCCGGCTGGTTTATACGCCCTATGCGGTAGATAACCATTTTTTTTCCGGTGAAGCGGAGCGTTTAAAGGGGGACCGGCCCGGCCTGCTTAGAAAACTCGGGCTCCCCGCTGACAAAAAAGTGATTTTGTTCAGCGGTAAATATATCCCCAAAAAAAGGCCGCTGGACCTTATCCGGGCCTTTGAGGGACTTACCCCCGGGCTCTATCAGCTAGTGATGGTTGGCGAAGGCGCCCTGCGCGGGGAGATGGAACGCTATATTGCCGATAAGGGCCTGCAGGGAGTAACCCTGACGGGCTTTATCAACCAGTCCATGATCCCTTCCTATTATGCGGCTGCCGATGTATTTGTGATGTGCTCGGGTGCCGGGGAAACCTGGGGACTTTCCGTAAATGAGGCGATGAATTTCCAAAAGCCGGTGCTGGTATCCAAAACCTGCGGCTGTTCGGTGGACCTGGTAAAGGAAGGGGAGAACGGTTTTGTGTTTGAGCAGGGAGATATAGCGGCCCTCACCGGCTATCTGAAAAGGGTACTCGAAGACGATGCCTTCCGCTTATCGGCCGGAAAAAGATCGGGTGAAATCATCAAGGATTTTTCCATCGACCGAATCGTGGACAATATAATTACCGCACTCCCCCAAAACTCCCGCATTTGAAACTACTCATTGTCGGTTCCGACCATATCTGGTCCATAGAAAAAATGTATGTCAAATACCTCAGGGAACTGCAGGTTCATGTGGAGCTGTTTGCGGCACAGAATTATTTTTATGCCTATTATAACCGGTCCGTTTTCCATAAGATCATACACCGCCTGGGCCTTTCAGGCATTATAGACCGCATCAACGAAAAGCTGAAAAAAGAAATAGACCATTTTCAGCCCCAGGTGATATGGGTATTTAAGGGCATGGAGATTACCCCCTCCACCCTGAAATGGATCCGGAAAAAAAAGATACTCCTGGTCAACTACAACCCGGATAACCCCTTTATATTTTCGGGAACGGGCAGTGGCAATGAGCATATTACCGCCTCCATTCCCCTGTTCGACCTCCATTTTACCTATAACCTGGAAATCAAAAAGGAACTGGAAAACCGCTTTCATGCACAGACGGCCCTGTTGCCTTTTGGCTTTGATATCTCCGGGGAGGTCTTTGCCAGGGCCCTGGAAGAACCGGAAATAATAAAGGTTTGCTTTCTGGGTAATCCCGATAAGGGCAGGGCTGATTTTATTGTCAAATTGCTTGAAAAAGGTATACCCGTTGATGTGTTTGGAAACGGCTGGTCTGCATTCATCCATCACCCCCTGGCCGGCATACACGATCCGGTTTACGGGGAAGCCTTTTGGAGGGAGCTGAGGAAATACCGCGTACAGCTTAATTTAATGCGCATTCACAACGAGCATTCCCATAACATGCGCTCTTTTGAGATTCCCGCCATCGGTGGAATCCAGCTGGCCCCTGACACGCCCGAACACCGCATTTTCTTTGAGGAAGGAAAGGAGATTTTCCTGTTCCGGGACGCGGAGGATTGCGTGGAAAAAATTAAGTTCCTGCTGGCACTTACCGGGCAACAGGCCGCCGACATCAGGGAGCAGGCGAGGAAAAAGAGCCTGGATGCCGGGTATGATTATAAAAGCAGGGCCTACTATGCAAAAAGCGTCATCAAGAAATGGAAGGAAAGGCAGTAACTCCAATAGCCAACATGAATAAAAGGAAGATAGGTATCATCGGCGCCGGTTCCATTGTGGAGACCAATCACCTCCCCGCCATCAAATCGGTGGAAGATCTGGAGATAGCCTGGATATATGACAGGAACCAGCGCAGGACAGATCTGCTGTCAAAAATGTACGGTATCGGCTCATGTGGGGAAGATACCCTGCAGGGGGCGGTTGCCGAAGTGGATATATGCCTGCTGGCCATACCCTATGGGGTCAGAAAGCCCTATATAGACTTATGCAGGCAGTTGGAAAAATCCATGGTGATTGAAAAACCCTTCGCATTTTCAGTGGAGGAACATCTGTCCTATTGCAGTGGGTTTAAAGCCTGGCAGATCTCGGTAAATTTCCAGAGAAGGTACTACCACAGCGTCATGGCTTTGCGTGAAGTGATCCGCTCGGGCATCTTCGGAAAACTAAAGGCCATCCGCTTTACCCAGGGATATTTTTCCCTGAAAGGCGGGTCCGGCTACCTTTCTGATGCCTCCCTGTCAGGGGGTGGGGTCATCGCCGAAAGCGCGATACATGCCCTGGACATCATACTCCACATTACCGGGGCCAGCGACGTGGGGCTGGACAGTTTAAAGACCATTTCGGTTCGGGGAATTGATTATGATTCCGTATTTGACTCCTGGTTGGAAACAGGCAACAGCCGGATACCGGTCCATTGCGAGATCAGTACCCTGCAAAACCTGGATAATGGCCTGGAACTTCAGTTCGAACAGGCTTGCCTGTTTTCAGAACTTTCCCCGGACAGCGAAATCCTGGTCAGGGGACAAGGCCGGCACAGCCCGGGATTTACCCTGCAGGGATATGACCCGGGGGGTGCAAATAAAGGAGCCCGCCGCATCAATGAGGCCTTTTTGTCCTTTTGGAAACAGGTGGCGGGCGCCATGCAGGATGAACAGGTCAACCCGACCAGTGCCGCCCAATGCCTGCTGACCACCCAATGGCTGGAACCCATTTACCAAAAAATTAAATCCATTGATTAAAATAGCAATATTAGGCGCAAGCAGCCAGGTAGGCACTTCGGTGGCGCTGTATGGCAGGAATTTGGGGGAGGTAGAGATTACCTGCCTGATCCGTTCTGCCTACAGCCGGGTATTTTTTGAACTCTTCGGCCTCCGGTATGAATACCTTCAAACCGGCAGCCCGGAACAAATCCGTGAGCAGCTGGGCCGTTTTGATGTCGTACTGGATTTTGCCTATCCGGCAGGGCAGCTCCATGAAATACTGGAGCAGTCCCGGGAAAATATCAGCAATACCCTCTCTGCCATGCGCAAAGGAAGCAAGTATTTTTACATGAGCTCCATCATGGCCTACGGGATGCCCGATGACCAAAAATGGATCGGTCATTACCGGGTGCCCAGGACCTCCTATTCCTATATAAAGCGCGAAATCGAAAAGCACTGTTTACAGGAAGGAAACAGGTGCGGGATCAGCATCTATAATTTCAGGCTGGGGCAGGTCCATGGATTCCTGCAGTCGGTCAGCGCTTCGTTCCGCAAAAAACTGTCCCTGGCGGGAACAGCCGTGCTGGACGGACGGCCCTCGGACAAAGTCAATATCATATTCATTCATTCCCTTTGCGCGGCCATCCTGGATTGTGCAAAAGGCCTGCATGCTCCGGGGCTGTACACTCTGGTCAATACACCGCAATGGACACTGGAGGAGCTCTACCAGTATTACCTGCAGTTTTACCGGATGGATGCCTCCCTGCAATTCAGGCCCTCTGAATTAATGAGTAAACCAAAAAGATCCCTGGCCCGCTATGCCATTGAACTGGCAAAGCCACACCGCGCGCTGCTGGAAACCTATGTGCTGATGAAGGCCCCGAAGTTCTACATCCGGATGAAGGGCCGCTTTCGCCAGGACGCCTTCAGCGTCCTTACCCCGGAGGATTCAAAGCAGCCTTATTTGGATTACAACCTGCTGGGTACTCCCCCCCTGCAAACGATCAGTGGCCCGGAGGCAGGCTTTGAGCAGACCATGACCATCGAGCGGGAAACAGCGGATTATTATCATTCCATCCTTTCAGCCGCCAGCCTATGAAACCGGAACTATCTGTCATTATCCCTACCTATAAAAGGACTGAGAGCCTGGAAAAACTCCTGGATGCCCTGCTCGCCCAGCGCGGGGTAAGCCTGGAGATAATCATCGTAGACCAGAATCAGCCCTCTTTTCTGGATACCATCCTGGGCGCCCGCGACCAGGTGCGCCGGGTCATGCAGGCAATCCCCAATGCGTCCACGGCAAGGAATGCGGGTTACTTTGCCTCCAGCGCCCAAACCCTGCTGTTCATAGATGATGACCTCTTGCCGGAGGCTGATTTTTGCAGGAAGGGATTGGATATCCTGCAGCAATATGCCGGCATTTCCTGTTTTTCACCCCTGGTCTATAACCAGCAGGGAAAGGAACTGGCCCTAAGCCAGGCCATGGCGCGCAGGATCCAAGCTTTTGGGGACAATCCCCAGGTATTTTCCATCACCGATACCATCAGTGCCGCCCTGTTTTTCAGAAGGGAATACTACTGGAAGACCGGAGGTTTTGACCCCTTTTTGTTTGAATTTGCCCGTACAGCCGAAGACCAGGAATTTTTTTTACGGATGAGGAAAAGAAACCTGACACTCTATTACGTGCCCCTGGTGGAGGTATTTCATGATGAGGGGGTCCCTGGCGGATGTGAACTCCGAACGGAAGATTACTGGATCACCAGGGACAAATGCGTCCGGGCATGGGTTTACCGCAGAAGGATCCACCACCATCCTTTGGGCGGATTATCTGTTTGGGACCGCCTGCAGCTTGCCAGGTCCAGTTTTATCAACCGGCAAATACTTGGTTCCGGAATCAGGGACATAATGCATAATATTGCGCTGTTGAAAAAGGCCTTTGGCTCCAGCAAAGCGTTTTTAAACGATAAATTAACCTATTACCGGCCGGCCGAGGAGATCAATCACCTGGCGGCCGGCCAGAATCAATAAAAGAACCGGAAGCAAAAGGCCGGAGCAATTACTACATATGTTAATGGATAAACTGTTTCGAAAATTGCCCCTGTTTAAAGGGAAGGAAAGACTGGCGCGTGTATTGTTCAGCAAGAGCATCCAGGATAAGAAGGATTTTTGGATAAAGGGGAAGAACGATTGCGAATACCTGGTTCCCAACCTCATAGAAAATATTGGCCTGGAGATTTTCATCAACGGGGTCTACGAACAGGATACCTCCGATTTTATTGCCGGCAAACTGCCTGAAAACGGCGTTTTCCTGGACCTCGGGGCCAATATCGGCGCCATTACCATCCCGGTATCTTTCCGCAGAAAGGATGTAAAGATCGTGTGCGTGGAAGCTGCCCCCTGGATATATAAATACCTGCAGGAAAACCTGACCCACAATAAGGTGGACCGGGTCTATGCCATCAACAAAGTGCTTTTTTACACCGATGATGAAACCCTGAATTTTTATTCCCCGGATGAAAAATTCGGGAAAGGATCGCTGTCTCCGGTATTCACCAACAAGGTGGTCAGTGTAAAGACCGTGAAAGTGGATACCCTGTTAAAAGAAATCGGACTGCCCAGGGTGGACCTGATTAAAATTGACGTGGAAGGATATGAATACCATGTCTTTAAGGGGGCGACCGGCTTACTGGGCCGTCCCGATGCCCCGGATATCCTGTTTGAATTCGTAGATTGGGCTGAAAAGCAGGCAAA
The DNA here is from genome assembly GCA_903906365.1 of uncultured Bacteroidota bacterium. Lineage (GTDB taxonomy): Bacteria > Bacteroidota > Bacteroidia > Chitinophagales > Chitinophagaceae > Puia. The sequence continues at coordinate 21,859 of CAIVKC010000031.1, forward strand.
GGGCGTTGAGATTGGCGATTCCCAGCAGATTTTGCGAGATTTGGGCTATCAGATCCACTACTTCCGGGAAGGCCATGTGGCAGAGGAAGTGAAAGGCATCCTGAAAGAAGGCTTTTTTATGCTATACGCCTCCAAAAAATTACGTCCCAGATGAGGACCGGCATTTTCATATTCTCCTTTGTGCTGTTCATGTTCATGTGTGCGGCAGACAGCCTGACCATGTGGGAGAACGGGGCTATATGCCTGTTTATCTATTTTCTTTGCGATTTCCTGCAGAACCTGGGAAAAAAGATTGTAATGATGGACCTGGCTGTAATCATGGCAGCCCTGACCTGCCTGCTGATGCCGGTTATCTTTTACCATGAATACACCAGGGACAATTACCTGGCCAACCTCTGGGTCAAATACATGCCCATTGATTCAGACGCCTACTTTTCCTATGTCCTGCCGGCCATTGTAGCCATGGCCGCCGGCTTCCGGATTCCGCTGGGGAAACCTAAAATCAACAAAAACCCTGAGATATATATTGACAAGGTGAAAGAGACCCTGGAGCAAAAACCCAATGTGGGGCTCATGCTCATCGCCACGGGGGTGGTATCCGGCCTGCTGGACTTTCTATCCCCCGAAAGCCTCAAGCAGGTTTTCTATTTCCTGGCGCACCTGACCTTTGTGGGCGTGTTTTATGTGATCTATTCCCCTAATAAATACAAAAGGGTCATCGTACCATCGGTAATCGCACTGATGGTGGGACAGACACTGGCCACCGGTATGTTCGGGGATTTCATTTTCATCCTGGCCTGTTCGGTCGTGCTCATTTTGCTGGGAAAAAAGATTCGTTTCGGTAAAAAATTCTTTGTGGCCATTGCGGGCATGATTTTCATTCTTTTGATCCAGTCGGTCAAATCTGATTACCGAAAGCGTGTCTGGCAGGAGGGCTCCGGAGCTGATCCCATCTATTATGCGCAACTTTTGAGCGAAAGGATCACCGATCCTTCCATGATGCTCGATCCGGGCAAGTTGTTTTTCGTGGCCGTGCGCATGAACCAGGGATGGCTGGTTGCTACGACCATGGACCGGGTGCCTTCGCGTTTTGAATTTGCCTACGGGGAAACGATATGGCAATCCATAGCCGCAGCTATTGTTCCGAGGTTTCTGTGGCCGGATAAACCCGAAGCGGGGGGTAAGGCGAACCTGAAGCGTTTCTGGGGATTTGACCTGGTGGGCTTCAGCATGAATATCGGGCCCCTGGGGGAGGCCTATGCCAATTTTGATGTAATGGGGGGCATTATCTTTATGCTTTTTTACGGGTTATTTTTCAATATTGTGTTGTCCATTGTGATCCGGATGTCCGAAAAAAGGCCTACCATCATCCTATGGGTACCCTTCCTTTTTTTCTACGCCATCGGGGTGGAAACCGATCTGCTTACCACGATGGGTTCCCTGCTGAAGGGGATGTTTTTTACCTGGGTCATTTTCCGCGCTTTCCGAATCGCTTTTCGTATCGATCTTTAATGAACACACTCGTCACTTATTTTTTCCGGCATGCGCATGATACTTACTTTAGTATTGAGCGATTGTTCAAACAGATCACGGCCCAGGTTAACCAGACCCACCCGAACGGGTACGAAGCCCGGGAAGTCCAGATGCCCTATACCAGCAAAATGGGCACCATCATCCGGAATATTTTATATGCCTCCCGCAACCAGTCGGCCGTCAACCACATCACGGGGGATATCCATTATGCCATACTGGGCTGCAAAAAAAAGCATGTCAACATCCTGACCATTCACGACTGCGTAGCCCTGCACCGTTTCAGCCGCAGCAGCCTGAAATTCTGGATACTCAATTACCTCTGGTATAAATGGCCCGTTAAAAAAGCGGATATGGTCACGGTGATTTCGGAAAATACCCGGCGGGAACTGCTTGAATTCACCCACTGTGATCCGGCCAAGATCCGTGTTATTTATAATTTTGTGGATCCCTCCTTTGTCTATAGCCCCTCTGTATTCCAGGGGCAGACTCCCACCATATTGTTTATCGGGACAACCGTCAACAAGAACCTGGAACGAATGGCGGAGGCCATTGAAGGGATGGACGTTTTGCTGGATATCGTTGGCCCGCTGACCGACCAGCAGCTGGAGGTCCTGAATTATTTTGAGATCAATTTCCGCCAGTCCCAGCGGATCACCGATGAGATGCTGATGCTCAAATACCGGGTATGCGATATAGTCGCATTTCCCTCCACCTACGAAGGCTTCGGGCTTCCCATCATCGAAGCCCAGGCCACGGGACGGCCCGTACTGACCAGCCTGCTTTCCCCCATGCAGGAGGTAGCAGGGCAGGGGGCCTGCCTGGTGGATCCTTTTGATACCGCTTCCATACGGGCGGGTATCGAGCGGATCATCACCGATCCTGCCTACCGGGCTTCAATCATTCAAAAAGGCCTGGAAAACGTGACCCGTTTCCGGCTTGAAAATATCACCGGACAGTATGCTGACCTGTACCGGGAAATACTCGAAAAGAAAGTACCACTTAAAAACAACCATCCCAGTGTGCGGAATAGCAGGAATATTGAATTATAAATCGGAGGCTGCAGGCCAGGGGGTCGTCCAACGCATGACCGATGCCATTGCCCACCGCGGGCCGGACTCCGATGGATTTTTCCTGGACCGGGAAATGGCCTTGGGGCACCGCCGGCTCTCCATCATCGACCTGTCTTCGGCGGCCAACCAGCCTTTCCGTGACCCTTCCGGAAGGTATACCATGGTCTTTAACGGGGAGATGTACAATTATCAGGAGGTAAAGCCCCTGCTTACCGGTTACCCCTTTCATACCAGCAGTGATACAGAAGCGCTCCTGGCGGCATATATCGCCTGGGGGCCTGCCTGCCTGGAACGTTTCAGGGGCATGTTTGCCTTTGCCATCTGGGACAGCCAGGAAAGGGAACTCTTTTTGACCAGGGACCGCATGGGGGTCAAACCCCTTTATTATTATACAGACGAAAACCATTTCCTGTTCTCTTCCGAGCAGCGCTCCCTGCTGGCTTCCGGCCTGGTCCCGCGAAAGATCAGCACCGGGGCGGTCGTATCCTATTTCCATTACCAGTCCGTGGGTTCGGGCCACGCCATCATTGAAGGGGTGCAGGAGCTGGAAGCCGGCGCCTGGCTGAGGATAAAGACGGGCAGGATGGAAAAAAAGATATACTATGACGTGAGCCAGGCTGCCTGCAGGGAAGACTATGGTGATATAAACAAGGTACACGGACGGATCTCTGAACTGATGCTGCAATCGGTAACCAGAAGGCTGGTCAGTGATGTGCCGGTGGGCGCATTTCTATCCGGGGGCATTGATTCCAGCGCGGTGGTAGGGCTCATGGCACAGGCCAGCCCGGCCAAACCCAATACATTCAATATTGCCTTTGAAGAAAAAGAATACGACGAGTCCAAATATGCCGATATGGTGGCCCGTAAATTCAACACCAACCATACCCGCATGCTCCTGAAGCCGACGGCCCTATTAGATGAATTGCATAATGCCCTGGATGCCATGGATACCCCCAGCGGGGACGGCATCAATACCTACCTGGTGTCCAAGGCCATCCGCAAACACGGAATGACCGTGGCTCTTTCCGGTGTGGGAGGGGATGAATTATTTGCGGGCTATCCCATCTTTTCCCAATACCTCCAGCTCCAGCAAAACCGATGGCTCTGGAAGATCCCGGC
>CAIVKC010000032.1 GCA_903906365.1 uncultured Bacteroidota bacterium
AAAAAGGCACCAAACAGGGTCCGGCCCAGCCTGCCAAATCGGGCTTTATGCCATCCAAAGGAAAGGCCAATACCAAAGGGGTGGCCCGAAACACCAAACTCACGGGCGGTTCCCAGCGCGGTTCCTAAAATTGGGGACACCCGATTTGCCTGAATGGGGAGCAGCCACCCGGCTGCAGGGATCCCTGCTGTTTTTTTTTAAATGAAGGGCGACTTCATTTCTCCACAAGGCCGTTTTATCCCGCCTGCTTTGAGTAAATTGCATCTATGTTAGCATATTTAGACGAACTCAATGAACCGCAGAAACAGGCGGTACTCCATAAAGACGGACCCATCATGATCGTGGCGGGGGCGGGAAGCGGCAAAACCAAGGTACTCACCACCCGGATCGCCCACCTGATGGCCCAGGGGGTGGATGCTTTCAACATACTGGCACTGACTTTTACCAACAAGGCCGCCAAGGAAATGAAGGAGCGTGTGGAAAGGACCCTGGGAAATTCCGAAGCCAGGAACCTCTATATCGGCACTTTTCATTCTGTCTTTGCGCGCATCCTGCGTTCGGAGGCCCCCAGGCTGGGATACCCGAGCAATTTTACCATCTATGACACCGATGATGCCAAGAGCGTGGTCAAGACGGTGATCAACGAACTCAACCTGGACGACAAGCACTACAAACCCAATATTGTCTATAACCGGATCTCCCAGGCCAAAAACGGCCTGGTGGGCCCCGCCGAATACGCCACCGATTACTATATCCAGCAGGAAGATACCCGCAGCAACCGGCCCGCCATCGCGCAGATCTATGCGGCCTACGCCAACAGGTGTTTTAAGAACCAGGCCATGGATTTTGACGACCTGCTCATCAAGATGTATGAACTGCTCAAAAATTTTCCCGAGGCCCTGCACAAATACCAGCATAAATTCAAATACATCCTCATCGACGAGTACCAGGATACCAACCCGTCACAGTACGAAATCATCAAGCTGCTCGGCGCGGCCCATGAGAATGTATGTGTGGTGGGGGATGATGCCCAGAGCATCTACTCATTCCGCGGCGCCACCATCGAAAACATCCTGCAGTTCCAAAAGGACTACGACGATGTCAAGGTGGTCAAGCTGGAACAGAACTACCGAAGTACCCAGAGCATCATCCAGGTGGCCAACGAAGTGATCAAGAACAACAAGGGACAGATCCCGAAAAATCTCTGGACCGACAATGTCGCCGGTGAAAAGATCCGGCTGGTCCGGACCATGACCGACAACGAGGAAGGCAAGTTTGTGGCGGACACCATCCAGGAACAGAAGCTGAGAAACCATTTCAACAACCGGGATTTCGCGATACTTTACCGCACCAATGCGCAAAGCCGCGCCTTTGAGGAAAGCCTCCGGCGCATGGGCATAGCCTATACCATTTACGGGGGCATCAGTTTTTACCAGCGCAAGGAAATCAAGGATTTTTTGGGCTACCTGCGCGTGGTGGTCAACCCCAGCGATGAGGAGTCCTTGAAAAGGATCATCAATTTCCCTGCCCGCGGCATCGGCAAGACCTCCGTGGACCGGGCCATCCTGGCCGCCAATGAGCATAACATCACTTTTTGGGAGGTCCTGGAGCGGGCCCGTGAATTCGGATACAAGGCCGGGACCCTGGAAGCCATTGAGCAGTTCGTGCTGATGATCAAAAGCTTTGCCAGCATGACCGCTTCCAAGAATGCCTATGAGATTGCTTCCCATGTGGGCAAGCAGACCAATATTGTCAAGGAGCTGTTTTCCGACAAGACCACCGAGGGGCTGGCCCGCTATGAAAACCTGCAGGAACTCCTCAATTCCATCAAGGAATTCACCGAAAGGCCCGATGAGGACGGGGTCCTGGACACCGATACCAAAAGCCTGGGCAATTATCTCCAGCAGATCACCCTGTTGACCGACGCCGATGAAAAGGACCCCAATGCCGATACGGTCAAACTCATGACCATCCACGCGGCCAAGGGGCTGGAATTCTCCTGCGTATTTGCGGCCGGCCTGGAGGAACTGCTGTTCCCCAATGCCATGGCCATCAACACCCGCGAGGAGCTCGAGGAGGAAAGGAGGCTGTTTTACGTGGTGATCACCCGCGCCAAAAAGAACCTCTGGATAACCTATGCCAATACCCGTTACCGCTTCGGCACCCTGGTTCAAAATGAGCCCAGCCGTTTCATAGAGGAGATACCGGAAGCCTATGTGGACCGTAGTTTTGCCGGCGGCGGTGCCAGAAACCAGCAGGCCTTCGGTTTTGGAAACAATACCGCGGCCTTTGACCGTATGAACGGCGGCTTCGGCAGTTCTTCGGCCCGGCAGGCTGAAAAGCAGTACGGCCCTCCACCGGCCAAAAAGGACGCCAAACCATCCTATATACCACCCAAACCGGCAGCCAGGACCGTGGAGCATGTCCCGGGACCGGATTTTGCGGCCAGCGATACCTCCAACCTGCAGGCAGGCCAGAAAGTGGAGCACCAGAAATTCGGTTTCGGGGAAGTGACCAAGATGGAAGGCTCCGCCCATAACCCGATCGCCACGGTGAAATTTGAATTCAACGGGGAAAAAAAGATCATGCTCAATTACGCCAAACTAAAGATCATTCAATAAGCGGCCACCGCTTGGCTGTCAGCCCAGCGCCCGGTACAAGGATTCCAGGGTCTTGGCCTCACTGCCCGCGTACAGGGTCTTTCCCATAATCACCACCGGGCGCTTGAGGAAGGTATATTCCTCCAAAATGAGCTGCCGGTAGCGTTTTTCGTCTGGTTTTTGGCTTTTGAGTCCCATTTCCCGGTATTTAATGGCCCTGGTGCTGAAAAGCGCCTGGTAGCTGCCGGAAAGCTCCTTCATGGCATCGAGCTGGGCGGGGGTAATGGGTTCTTTTTTGATATCCTGCAGTACGAAGCCTTTTTTTTCGGCCTGGATTTCCCGGAGGATCCGGTTGCAGGTGGAACAGGTGGAAAGGCAGTATATTTTTTTCATGCGGTGCAGCAAATATATCCCATCTGGCGGGTATGAAAAAACCCCGGGTTTCCCCTGCCCGGCAAAGGGACAAAAAAAATCCAAACGCCCCCAGCCGGTACCGTAAGGAGGGTGCCCCCGGGCAGGCTGGCCTCAGCGGAGGGGATGGGTCTTTGGGCAGCTTTGGATCCGGGTCCCTGTTTTAGTTTGGGGGATTCTGCTTATTTTTAACGGACCAGGTCCTGCCCGGCCGGTGTTTTCAAACAAGTACTCCAAAAAACGCTAAACCTACCAATAGCATGAAACATGTATTGCTCTGCTGCTCGCTGCTGCTCACCGCTACCGCCCTTTTTGCCCAGAACCCCGATGAGGCGGCCATCCGGCAGCGAATGACCGATCAGGCCCGCGCCTGGAACAAGGGGGATCTGGATGCCTTTATGACCGGATACTGGCACAGCGATTCGCTGATGTTCATCGGCAAGGGAGGCATTACCTACGGATACACCAATACGCTGAACAATTACAAAAAAAATTATGAAAACAGGGCCAAGATGGGAACCCTGTTCTTTTCAGATCTTATTTTAAAAAAGCTCTCCGACCGCTACTACTATGTTACCGGCAAATGGTTTCTGAAAAGAACGGTGGGGGACATCGGTGGTTATTATACCCTGCTGTTCCGAAAGATCGGCGGCAGCTGGTTCATCGTATCGGATCATTCCAGCGCCTCTTAGGATGGCCCGCCCGCGGCTAAGGGATCGTCAGCCGTGGGGGAATTTATTTTTCCAGGTCCGGTAGTAAAACCGGACCAGCCAGGCCAGGCTGCCCGCGGCGAAAAGGTAAAAGCAGATATTGCCCGCATTCAAGCGCTCGCCTACGAACATCCAGCCGAAGAAAATGCCCAGGGTCATGTTGAGCATCATCCAGAACAGTCCGAAAAATACGGACTGCAGTATCTTTTTTAGAAAGTCACGAACTTCCGGTTCTACGCCGCTCATGGAAGGAGTTTTAGTTTTGAAGCGATCAGAAAACAGCCCGCCGCCCTGTTTGTTCAGGGGGAAGGCGCTCCAATCAGCATTTTCCTGAATTCCACCGAATCCCCGTTGAATACATCAAAGTCCACGCGGGTGGAAATGCCCTCCACGGTGCCGGCCTCGTTGTGCTGCCAGAAATGCCAGTCCCGGTAGATCCGCGGTCTTTCCATCTGGAGATAATGGGCCACCCAGAGGGGATAGCGGTCAAAATCATCCTGCAGGTATTTACGGTAAAATTCCACATTGGTATAAATGATCGGGGTCACATGGTAGTATTGCCCGACGGTCTCCATCCATTCCATCGCCCGTTCCCTGAGTTTGTCGGGGGCAACCCCGTAGGCCTGTTCGATGTCCAGCACGGGAGGCAGGTCCCCGGGGTGGATGCTGACGGAGTGAATGAAATTGTCCGCCTGCAGCTTTCCGCTCTTGGTGGCCAGGAAAAAGTGATAGGCCCCGCGCACCAGTCCGGCGCTGCCGGCCTTTTTCCAGTTGCGCTCAAAAAGGGCGTCTTCGTTGCCGAGCCCTTCGGTGGCCTTGATGAATACAAAACCGATCTGCACATGGCCTACTTTCATCTCCTTTACAGCCGACCAATCGATCAGTCCCTGGTATTTGGAGACGTCGATGCCGTGAATGGCGTAATTGACGGGGATGTCAATGCCAAAGGCGGGGTAGTGGACAAAACGCGCTTTTCTTTCCGTCCACCAGTTATAGATCATGAACACCACCACCATGGAGAGAGTGGCAGCGGCCATGAGCAGCAGTATTTTCCAGCCTGGTGTTTTCCTGTGTTTGTTCGCCATGTGTTGTCCCAACGCCTGCAAATATAGTGGAACCCTTATTGCCCCCCCTGCGGCAGGGCCGGGTTTGGCATTTAATCGCTAATTTTATCCCTGTTATGCCCCAAATAAACTGGAATGACTCCATTAACCTGATTTCCAAACTGACCCCCAGGCGTATGTGGAACGCCGCCAAGGTGCTGGGCAGCTACTATCTCAGCAAATGGACCGGCCGGCCGCTGCAGTGGGGCTACCCGGTTTCCATTTCCTTTGAACCGACCACATCCTGCAACCTGCGCTGCCCGGAATGCCCGAGCGGACTGCGGGCCTTCACCCGTCCGACCGGTATGCTGCAGCGGGACTTTTTCAGTCAAACCATCGACCAGCTCTCCGGCGAGCTGCTCTACCTGATTTTTTATTTCCAGGGGGAACCTTATTTGAACCCTTCCTTTCTGGACATGGTACAATATGCTTCGGCCAAAGGGATCTACACGGCCACTTCCACCAATGCCCATTACCTGACCGACCAGCACGCCAGGCGCACGGTGGAAAGCGGCCTGGACCGGCTCATCATTTCCATTGACGGAACCACCCAGGAGGTCTACGAGCAGTACCGCGTGGGCGGCTCCCTGGAAAAAGTGCTGGAAGGGGCCCGTAATATCGTCAAATGGAAAAAGGAACTCAACAGCCGGACTCCTTTTGTGTTCTTTCAGTTCCTGGTGGTCAAACCCAATGAGCACCAGATCGATGACATCCGCCGGCTGGCCAGGGAAACAGGCGTAGATGAAGTGCGCTTCAAAACCGCCCAGGTCTATGATTACCAGCGGGACCCCAATGAACTCATACCGGTGAACCCCCGGTTCAGCCGCTACAAAAAGAACGACCTCGGTGTCATGGAGATCAGGAACTCCCTGAGCAATCACTGCTGGCGGCTCTGGCATGCCACCGTCATCACCTGGGACGGGCTGGTGGTGCCCTGCTGTTTTGACAAGGACGCCCGCCACCAGCTCGGCGACCTCAAGGGAATGCCTTTTAAAGAGATCTGGCACCACCCAACCTATGTGAACTTCCGCCGCAGCGTCCTGGAAAGCCGAAAGAACATTGACATCTGCTCCAACTGCTCGGAAGGCACCCGTGTCTGGAGCGACCGGTAAAGGGAGGGAAAGGCCGCGTGGGGCTTGATTAATTTACCTAATTTTGCGGTCTCATCACTTCTATTTCCAGTATATGACCATTGAAAAGGATATCCACCAGCATACGTTCCGCAACGAATACCAAAAGGCGGTCATCAATTTCATCTATACCTATAACTGGATGAATGAACAGATGAAGCAATTCTTCGAGCCCTTTGACATCACTTCCCAGCAGTTCAATATTCTGCGCATTCTCCGCGGGGCCGCAGCCCCGCTTTCCACCCTGCAGATCCGCCAGCGCATGCTCGACAAGATGAGCGACACCAGCCGCATCGTGGACCGGCTCGTCAAAAAAGGCCTGGTCAAAAAGAACGTTTGCAAATCCGACAAACGGCTCGTGGATATCATCATCTCCGAAAAAGGCAAAAAGCTGCTGGAGGAAATGGACCGCAAAAATGAGCAGATGGATGAGATTTTTATCGGCATTTCCCAAACAGAAGCCAAAAAGCTGAGCCAGCTCCTCGATAAGATACGCAACCGCGCTCAGGAAGCCTCTTAAACCCGCCCCCGGCCAATTTTAACGGCAGTTTTGATGCACATGTTCTAATTTTGTGCATTGTATGAACCCATTTGCAGGCATGAAACAAATACTGATTACACTCTGTTCCCTTTGTTCGGTGATCCATTCCGTCCACAGCCAGCCCGCGGCCGAGTTCCGCGCCGCCTGGGTCGCCACGGTGGATAATATCGACTGGCCTTCCAAGGGCAACTACAATACCGACAGCCAGAAAACAGAATTCATCCGGATACTGGACATGCACCAGCGCAACGGACTCAACGCCGTCATTGTGCAGGTGAGGCCCGCCACCGATGCCTTTTACCCCTCTCCCTACGAACCCTGGAGCGAATGGCTCACGGGCAAACAGGGCCAGGCCCCCTCTCCTTACTGGGACCCCCTGCAGTTTATGATCGAGCAGACCCATAAGCGGGGCATGGAATTTCATGCCTGGTGCAATCCCTACCGGGCGGTCTTTAAGATCGGCCAGTCCTCCATCGCCCCCAATCACATCACCCGGATCCATCCGGAATGGTTCCTGAACTACGGGGAGACCAAGTTCTTTGACCCGGGCAATAAGGAGGTACAGCAATACGTGACCATGGTCATCCGCGACATCGTGCGGCGATACGATATTGATGCCCTGCATTTTGACGATTATTTTTATCCCTACCGCATCCCCGGAAAGGAAATCCAGGATGACGCCTCCTATGGCAGGTACGGCAACGGCATGAGCCGGGAGGACTGGAGAAGATCCAATGTGGATTCCATCATCCTGATGCTGTCCAGGGCCATCAAGGAAGAAAAAAAATACTGCAAATTCGGTATCAGTCCCTTTGGCGTCTGGCGCAACCATGACCGGGATGCAGAAGGCAGCGATACCCATGCCGGGCAGACCAACTACGACGACCTGTACGCCAATATCCTGCTTTGGCTAAAAAACGGCTGGATCGATTATGTGGCCCCCCAGCTCTACTGGGAGTTTGGTCACCGGGCCGCCCCATACGAGATCCTGCTGGACTGGTGGAGCAAACACAGCTATGGCAGGCACTGTTACATCGGCCTGGGAGTCTACAAGGCGGGCATTAACCCGGTCTGGCGCGATAAAACCCTGCTGCCCCGCCAGCTGGAGGCACTGCGTTCCTATCCCCAGGTGCAGGGCGCCGTTTATTTCAGCAGCAAATCCTTTCAGAATAATCCCAATGGTTTCAATGACAGCCTGCAGCAGCATTATTACCGCAACCCGGCCCTGATTCCCCCGATGCCCTGGCTCGATTCGGTCAGCCCCGAAGCACCGGAACTCAAAGAGGCCCGCGTAGAAGGGGATTCCCTGGTCATCACCCTGCAGTCGGCCCGCCACCCCGAAGACCTGAAGTTTTTTGTGGTGACCTATGCGGGCAGGGGTAGGACCAAGGGGATTCTCGCCTTTCAGCCGGGAGGAACCTACCGGCTGCCCCTGTCCCGGCAGGAAATCAATAATGAACTGTCCCTCTATTATATCAGCCGCCATAACCTGGACCGCATGGCCTCCACCATCCTGACCCCCAGGTCTGATGACCAGGGAAATGTTTTTATCAGCCGCTTTACCGCGCCGGACCTGCTGACGCACTAAAAGCCGCCTTTCTTTTGTTTTTGGGGGGAGTAGACCTTACCGGGAAGGGCTTTTGCCTTCCAGCATATTGCAGTAATCCAGGGATCCGAGCCGCAGGCGAAGGGGTATATGGGTCGCCTTTTCCATCCGCCATTCTTTTTTACAGACAAAACCCAGCTGGTGGTTGTAATAATCGCCACTGACCATGACGGGGACAGCGGGAAACCAGGCCGGTTTTGATACCGGTCCGGCCACTAGTTGACGCTGGCCGGCGTAGGGGGGAATAAGGGGCAGGCGTGTCCACCCAATCTTCTCAGGAAGGGTTTTTTTATCCACAAAAGTTGGCTGTTGTGAATAAGTTGTATTGGCCAAAATGCTTAATACACAGACAACAATAAAAGAAATTATTCGTTGCATCTTCTATCCCTTCTTTTTACGTAAATTTACGGCTTGATTTTTGTGGTTCGCGCGGATTTTCAAAATTTCTTTTGAAAATAGGCCGATAAAACGCTCAAACGATGGCATTAAGTCAATTTTTACAGCAAAAGCTGCTCCAGAAGCTGTCACCCCAGCAGATTCAGTTAATGAAGCTGCTGCAGGTGCCTACTGCCAACCTGGAGGAGCGGATCAAGGAGGAGCTCGAAGAGAATCCGGCGCTGGAAGTAACCGAAGATGACCATGATGACGGGCTGACAGATGACTCCAAGGATGAGTTTGAGACGCCGGAATCCGATGAGTTCGAAGCGGAGGGGTCCGAAGAGGAATATGACAATGTGGATATCAGTGAGTATGTCAACGAATACGATGATGATGTGGCCGATTATAAGCTCCGGGATGAGAATTACCCTGAAATGGACGAGCAGAAGACCATGCCCTATAAGATCGAGACTTCCTTTCACGAGCTGCTCTTAGACCAGCTGGGAATGATGGTGCTCGATGAAAGGACCCGCCGCATCGCCGAACAGGTGGTGGGCAGCATTGACGATGACGGATACCTGCGCAGGGAAACGGCTTCCATAGTCGATGACCTGGCCTTCCGCCAGAACATCGAGACCAATGAAGCAGAAATAGAGGAGATGATCCGGAAAGTCCAGCAGTTCGATCCGCCCGGGGTCGCCGCCAGGGACCTGCAGGAATGCCTGCTGCTGCAACTCTACCGGCGCAAGGGCGAGGCCAGGGGGGTGGAGATGGCCATTGAGGTCCTTACCGATTATTTTGACGAGTTTACCAAAAAGCATTACGATAAGATCCAGCGCGGCCTGGGCATCAGTGACGAACAGCTCAAGGAAGTCATCAGCCAGATCATCCGGCTCAATCCCAAGCCGGGCGGCAATGTGAGCGAACCCGGCAAGTCGGAAAACTATGTGGTGCCGGATTTTTTCATCTTCAACAACGCGGGCAAACTGGAACTGACACTTAATTCCAAGAACGCCCCCGACCTGCGCATATCCGAAGGCTACAAGGACATGCTCAAAGAGTATGACCGGGGCTCCAAAAAAGACAAGCGCCAAAAGGAAGCGGTGCTTTTCATCAAGCAAAAAATCGATGCCGCCAAATGGTTCATCGACGCCATCAAGCAACGGCAACAGACCCTCTACAACACCATGCACACCATCATGGATTATCAGCTGGAGTTTTTCCTCACCGGCGACGAGACGACCCTGCGCCCGATGATCCTCAAAGATATTGCCGAACGGACCGGACTGGACATTTCCACGGTGAGCCGCGTGGCCAACAGTAAATTCGTGCAGACCGAGTTTGGCACCTACCGGCTCAAATTCTTCTTCTCTGAATCCTTAAGCACCGACAGTGGTGAGGAGGTCTCCACCCGCGAGGTCAAAAAAATCCTGAGTGACATGATCGAAGGTGAAAGCAAAAAGAAACCCCTAAGCGATGAAAGACTCACGGAGCTTTTACAGGAAAAAGGGTATAATATTGCACGTCGTACGGTGGCCAAATACCGCGAGCAGCTCAATATTCCGGTGGCCCGCCTGAGAAAGGAACTCTAAAAGTACATTCAACCATGCCCAAAGGAGATACTTTACATCCCGGCGCGGGGGGCCCCTACCGGGTGAGCGCAGCCGGCAGCCATCCGCTGATTCGTTTTACGGCCTCCCTGATTTCCTGGATTTTCCACCCGCTTTTTATCACCAGCTATGTGATGGCCTTCCTGATCTATGTTCATCCCTATGCCTTTGCCGGCATGGATCCCAGGACCAAGGGCCTGCGAATGATCCATATCCTGCTGGATACGGCCTTGCTGCCGCTGTTTTGCGTGCTGCTGATGTGGAAGCTGAAGCTGTTCCTGGAATCGGTGTACCTGCGCAGTTCCCGCGAAAGGATCATCCCCTATATCCTGGCCATGATCTTTTACTGGTGGTCCTGGAACGTGTTTAAAAACCTGCAGGATTCCCCGCCGGTATCCGTGCATTACCTGCTCGGCGCATTCCTGGCTGTCTGCGGCGCCTGGATGTGCAATATCTGGTTCAAGATCTCCATGCATGCGGTGGCCATGGGCGGACTGGCCGTGTTTTTTCTGCTCTACTCCCTGGAGGATCCCTATGGTTCCGGCCTCTATATTTCCCTGGCCTTCCTGGTGGCAGGGGCGGTCTGTACCGCGCGTTTCCTGGTCTCCGACCATTATCCCATGGATATCTATGCGGGGCTATTGGTTGGGATGTTATCGCAGTGGGTGGCCTGGCTGATCTGATTGCGGGCCGGCCGGGAAAGGAGGACCTCCCAAAAAAAGAAAAGCCCAATCATAGGGTACGAACCTATATTGAGCCTTTTCACCTTCAAACCATCTGAAGTTTACGTCCACGCTAACCGTTAAGTATCTTCGATTTTGCTATATATTTCTTGGTTGGGTAATAAATGAATAAACAAGTCCCGTTCTTGATGGTTTGTATGAGTTCAGATGTTTCAGAGGAGGGAACAGCCGGGCAGCCGAAACTGCGGCCGTTGAATCGGTTCATGCGCAGAAAATCAGAACCCACATATTCGGAACCGTGCACCACGATGTTTCTTTTGGCCGCCTTGTCATTGATGCCCCTTTCCAGCCCGTTGATCTTCAGGGCCAGTCCGTGGTCCCCGTAATAGGTTTCTTCGGTCCGGTAAAAACCCAGGCTGCTTTTGTGGGATTCGGGGTTATTGGAAAACGAATGGGCAAACTCACTGCCCGATCTCCTGCCATGGGCCACATAGGTATTGATGAGTACTTTCTTTTGTTCCAGGTCCACCACATAGAGGCGCTTGTTTCGGGAAGACTGGCTGAAATCGCAGATCGAAATCACATCCGAACGGCTGATGGTATGATGTTGTAATAAATATTTATATCCTTTATAAGCATACCGGAAAGCCTGCTCGGAAAGCCCCATGCTTTTCAGATCGATGCATCCATAGAGGGAATCCACTTCCACGGCCAGCGCGGCATCATAAAAAGAGGCATGCGCTCTGGGACGTGCACGGTGTGAATAAACTTTGGATGATTTTTTCCGTGTGCTGTTGTCGGCCCTGGACAGGGAGGGAGCCAGGGTTAACAGGGACAAAAAGATGCCACAGGAAATCTTAAATTGGATTTTATTCATCAGGGTTTGGATTTTCAATAATTGTACCGTTCTTAAACGATACGGCTTGTAAAATATTATACTTCTGTTAAATGTACAAGTGCCTGTAACCATTTTTTTTATTGTCCGGTTTTAATCGTTTTTCAAAAATCGGGTTGAAGTACTTAGGGTTTATACGAGTATATCCTCAAGGGGTGGGATTATTGATCCTGTTGTTATTGACGCTGAACTCATTAGCGTAAATCCGGATAAGCAATATAAATAAAGAAATTAATATAGGACCAAAAATAAGTCCGATAAATCCAAATAAACTCAGGCCGATGATGACCCCGAATGCGGTGATCAGGGGGTGAATATCCCCGATTTTTTTCTGGAGCCAGAACCTAAACAGGCTGTCCAGGGTACTGATGACCCCGAATCCGTATGCCAGCATGACAATGCCTTTGACATTCATGCCATTGGCAAAAAGCAGGATGGCCACCGGCACATAGGCCAGGGCCGCGCCCACCACCGGAATCATGGAAGCCAGGCAGGTGACGATGAACCAGAACATGGGTTCGTTGACACCCAGTATAATATATATGATCAGACCGAGCAGCCCCTGCAGCAGGGCGATGAGGGGGATGCCGATGGCGTTGGAATAAACCAGGCTGTTTGTCTCCCGCCGGAGCAGCAGGGTGTTCTCGTCTTTCAAAGGAATCCACTCGTGGAGGTTGGCCTCCATCTTGCGGCCTTCGATGAGCATAAAATATAAGATGAAATACATGATGGCGATGGTGGTCAGGCTGTTGAAGGTCGCTCCCAGTATTTTCGGCAGGGTTTCGGTGCCCCAGCTGGTCAGCTGTTCGATGTTCTTGGAGGAGAGGATCTCGATGCCATATTTGCCTTCGTACTGATGGGCGTATTTTTCAATGGCGTTGAGCACCTCCGAGGAATGCTGGAGGGCAAAGTTGATCTTGGAAGACATCATGTTGATCAGCAGTACGATCGGCAGCAGGATGACCAGAAAGGAAATGAACATGAGCAAGGCCGCGGCCCAGGATTTTTTCCACTTGTAGCGGCCGGTCAGTATGTACATATACTTTTTGAGCAGTACATACATGGTATAAGAACCCAGCAATGCGGGCAGAAAGGACTGCAGCTGCCAGAACAGGACGCTGCCCAGCATGATGATGACAGCCAGTAACAGCACCTGCCTGATCGCGTTGTTGGGAATATAGCTCATAACCGGGTATTTGATCCGGACTAAATTACCAAAATAATGTCATTGGGTGATATCAAAAATGGCAGGCTCCTTTCCCTGGCTACCCGCAGTTACGGGGCGCCGGGCAAGGGCCGGCCGCAGGGCTGCAGCTAACGCCTAAGCGCATCCGTAAAAAACATCGCTGTTTTTACAGGCTGGTTTTTTTCCAGCCGCCCCTTCGGAAAACCAGCCAGGAGCTGAGGGTCACCAGCGTCTCTGCCACCAGGATCGCCCCGAAAACACCCCGGGCCCCCATTCCCACCGGAATGGACAACCAATAGGCAAGCGGGATCTGAAGGGCCCAGAAACAAAACAGGTTGATGATGGTCGGGGTGCGGGTATCACCGGCCCCGTTGAAGGCATTGGTGAGGACCATGCCGATCCCAAAGCATATGTACCCCAGGCTTACGATATGCAGCGCCTCTGCGGCCACCCGCTGTACGCCCGGGTCCCTGTTCATAAAACCCACGATCGGTTCGGAAGCCAGCAGGAACAGCAGGGACACAAAGGCCATGAAAATGGCGTTGTATTTTGCCGATGCCCAGACAGACTGCTCCGCCCGGCCGGGCTGGCCCGCGCCGAGGTTCTGTCCCACCAGGGTGGCCGCGGCATTGCTCATGCCCCAGGCCGGCAGCAGGAAAAAAAGCAGGATGCGGATGGCGACCTGGTAACCGGCCACGGTAACTGAGCCAAATGAGGAGATGATCCGCACCATGGCTATCCAGCTGGCTGAACCAATCAGAAACTGCATCGTTCCGGTCCAGGCAATCGAAAGGATGGAGCGGATCAGTTTTGCCTCAGGGATAAAATAGGATCCCAGCAGCCGCACGCGGCCCTTGCCCCGCAGCAGGTGGTAGCACTGAAAGCAGACGCCCGTGCCGCGGCCGATGGTAGTGGCAATGGCTGCACCACGCAGGCCAAAATAATGAATCATGACCGGGCAGAGCAGGATATTAAAACCGTTGGCGATCCACAGCGACCACATGGCCGTGGAAGCGTTGCCCGCCCCGCGAAATATTCCATTGATCAAAAACAGCAGCATGATCACCGCACTTCCGGCAAAGATGATCCGGGTAAAGGAACTGCCCGATGCCACCACCGCCGGGCTGGCACCCATGATTTTCAGTATATCCGGGGCCCATACCACCCCCGCGATGCTGACCAGGACGGTAACAGCCAGGCCGATCAGCAGGGCCTGCGCCGCGGCCCGCGAGGCGGCTGCAGGATTTTTCTCCCCGATCCTCCGGGCCACCAGGGCCGTGGCCGCCATACTGAGGCCCACGGCCACCGAATAAACCAGGGTCAGCACCGACTCGGTGAGACCCACCGTGGCCACGGCATCCCTGGAGATGCGGCCCACAAAAAAGATGTCCACAACCGCAAAAACGGACTCCATGCACATTTCCAGTATCATGGGAATGGACAGCAGGAAAACAGCCCGGCGGATGCTGCCGGTGGTATAGTCCTGATTTTCTCCCGACAGGGATTTCCTGAACAACGCATACAGGGATGGTATCGATGGCAACGATGTGTTGGGGGTAGACATAAAACAAACTGACTAAGGGGGTAAAAAAATAATAAGGAAATTCAATAACAGGGTTCCGCCTGACTGGCCTGGACTGCTGAAAACCAATAAAAGAGAGTGCCACCGATGGGGGGAACCCGTTTAACCAATCATATTTCCGGAGTTGAGTAGATCCTTCAAAGGTTGTACATATTTTATTATGCAGAAAATAAATTTCCATAAGCGGGTTATGTAATCCGCCAAGCGGGCAGGGAGGTTCTGATATTTTAAGCATGTTGCCGGTTTTTCCTTGTTGTAGGACCTCATTGCAGCGGCCTGTTCAAAAATCAGCGGGTCCCGCCGATGGGAAAAAACGGAGTCTGTCCATATAATGAAAAGATTTATGGTACCTTTTCCCTTTTTATAAAATAATTTGCCATGGTAAAGGGATTGATGTTTTTTTGGTTGGGCGCCTGTTGGATGAGCTGCTGCGAGGCCCAGCAATCTTCTTTTCAGCCGGATAAAAAGGCATACCGGCCCACGCTGCTTTCCATCAACGGTCATAAGACCCCTGAGTGGTTTGAAGATGCCAAGTTCGGGATGTTCATAGATTATGGCCTGTACTCCGTGGCCGGCTATGCGCCGCCGGCAGCAGCGGCCATGTATCCAGACTGGTACCTGTTCAATATGTACCACGATTCCCTGACAAAAGCCTATCACCAGAAAACCTGGGGAAAGGATTTCAGGCGGGACGATTTTATACCCCTGTTCACCGCTGAAAACTTTGATCCCGCAGGCCTTGCCCGGCTGGCAAGCCTGGCGGGCATGAAATATGTTATCCCTTTTTGCAAGCACCATGACGGATTCTGTCTGTGGCCGAGCAGCTATACCCGCCGAAATGCCCTGTCCATGGGACCCAAAAAAGACCTGATACGGCCCATGGCCGAAGCCTGTAAAAAAGAAGGGCTGAAATTCGGTTTTTATTTTTCCGTGGAGGAATGGGAATATCCCCTGCTGGTAAACGGGGTTAAAATGATCCGTCGCTGGGGCATCCCGGACAGGCCCATGCATGATACCATTCCATTTGTGGAAAAGGAGATGGCAGGCATGATCACCGGGAAGATACCGGTCCGTGATTTTGTGGGTGATTATCTGGTCCCGCAGGCCCGGGAATTCATGGACCGCTATGATCCCGACCTGCTCTGGTTTGACGGTGAATGGGGAACGGACCTGGATACCCTGCGGACCGCAGAAATGGTCAGCTACTTTTATAACAAAGCCGAGGGAAGAAAGGAGGTGGCGGTCAATGACAGGCTGGGGGCGGCCATGCGGGGCAACGGCGGGGACTTCTACACCCGGGAATATGGTGTGGGAGCCCACGGGGACGATCACTCCAAAATGGCCCATAAATGGGAGGAAAACAGGGGGATCAGCCAGTCGTTCGGGTTCAACTGGCAGGACAGCGACAAAAACATCATCACTACCGCCCAGTTCATCGATATGTTCGTCAGGATTGTCAGTGAAAACGGCAACCTCCTGCTGATTGTAAACCTGGACGGTAAAGGAAGGATGCCGGATTACATCCGCACGCGGCTGGAAGATATCGGCCGCTGGCTGGGGGTAAACGGGGAGGCTATTTATGGCTCACGCCCCTGGGTGCTGGCCAGTCAGGGGGAGCACCTGCGGTTCACCCAGAGCAAGGACCATAAATTCCTGTATGCCATACATACGGGCTGGCCCAGCAGGGAACTCTCCATTGATGAGCTCTGCCTGGATAAATCCGCCAGGATACAGATGCTGGGCAGCAGTCAGGAGCTGACCTGGAGAAATGATAAGCAATCGGGTCAGGACTATGGCAGGGTGGTCATTGACATACCGGAGTCCCTCAAAGGGCAGATTAAGGGGGAATATGCCTATACCCTGAAAATCCAGATTGCAGAATAAGGGTGCAGGGGACTGATCTCAATGTGAATCCTGGAGCCCATATTCTTTTTCCAGGGCGGCGATCAGTTTTTCCCCGATGGAAAGCTGCCCGGAATATTCCTGCATGCAACGGAACCGGAAGGCCTTGATCATCGATACCAGGTTAATCATTTTGTCTGTCAGCGGTTTGGTGTTGACGTTGATGTACATCTCGTGGGTTACCGGCTTATTCAGACGGATATCGGTGGAGACCTCCGAGTTGACCATATCAAAGTTGAAATTTCCCAGGATCCAGGTTCCCTTGTCTTCCACCTCATCCCGGTATTCGGTTTTTTTCAGCTGCACCCCATAGGTGTTGATGATATTGACCAGGGACTGGTTAAAATACCGCAGTGTGCCGGAGGTTTTTATTTGGGTGATGGTGCCGTCCGTTGACCGGAAGGGAAGGGCCGTAAACAGGGGCACCAGGTTGGTATAGAGACTTTTTGGATCCCAGCTGCTCCTGGGGCTGTGCAGTATCTCCAGCAGGCTGTCGATGGCTTTCATCTTGTGGTTGCTGTAGGTAAGGAGGGTGTGCAGGGAAGCCGTGTCTTTTTTTAGGTCTTCCAGCAGTGATTCAGCGAGGATATGCGCGTTTTTATGCTCTGATATATGCTCCCGGATGTTTTCTGCAATAAAACCCATCGTGACGGCCAGAAAAATCATCAAAAATTCCAGCAGGTAGTCCTTCCATTTTTTGTTCTTGTGGTGTAGATCGGGGTGGTGGTGTACTTCCATGTTGGTTATATTATGGCTGGTTTATGGGTGTCGCTGCAGCCTGGTTTATTGTAACCGCCTTCTGACGGGCCAATGAAGATAAACTTTTGCTGCCAATAGGCCTCCTGTTGATGGGCATCACCGCGTACTCAGGCAGGAGCCGCGGTATCCGCTTGGTGATTATCCGAACAGACCAGCCTCCCCGCTACCCGGGACCAGGAGTTCATCAGGAATGGTGCTTTTTTCGGTAATCCAGGGAGTTTTTGACCATTCTGACCAGTATGGAAGTGTCGATGTCTTCCAGCCGCTGGATATAAATACAGCCTTTACCGGTTTTATGCTTACCCAATTTGGAGAGCAGCTCCTCCCTATTGTCAAAATTAGCCGACAGGTAAAACGTGATGGCGCTGGCCCTGGCTGCAATACCCACCAGGGGGGCGCTGCCCTCACGGCCACTTTCATAGGTATAGTCATAGGACCCGAATCCCACGATGGCTGTCCCCCACATTTTGGCAGGCAGCCCTGTGGCTGTGGTAATCAGATCGATGACGGCTGCAAAATCCCTGCGTTTTTTTTCCTCCCCGATGGTGCTCACGAAGGCAGCCACGCTCTGGTCGGTTTCGGTAGTCTTGTTTTTTGCCATAAGGGGGTCATTCATTCTTTTTAAAAACAGCCAAAAAGAACATGGGATGGTCCCTGCTGTCAAATTTCACGGGGTAACTGTCTCCCGCGAGGTTATAACAGATGGTCAGTTGCCCGTTTGTATGCTTATAAATGGCTGTAAAGTGTTTACCACTGTTGGGGCCCACCCGGCCATAGATGTCCATTTTACCATTTGCATACCTGATCGTTCCCTGGTCGGCCTGGGTGCTGCCATAACTGTAGAGGCTGTCGGTAAGGATCAGCCGGTAGCTTTCAAAGGCCGAGGCAGGCATGGGCATGCCGGCTAGTTCCTGTTTGACGGGTATCCAGGTGCCGTTTAATGAGACCGGTCCGGGGGAGGCAGGCTCCCTGACGGCACAAGACCAAAAGCAGCAAAGGATCAATAAAATGGTCAGTGGGCGCATAAGCGATTTTTTGGCGGGTCTATTCCGTTGGTTTAGTTCCATTAAACGGCATTGGATATGTGTAAAGGGTGCAGGCTTATAGTTATACACACTAATAAATATAATATACTTTCCGGATTAGGGCAAACAAATTCCCGGCAGGCAAGGGTCCCTCCGGAATAGGTACGCATCTCCTTACCGGTAAAGGGGTCAGCCTCGCCTGGCCTGTGTTTGCTGCCGGCAGGGTATTGAGCGGACAGGTCCAGGCCGCGAATAACTCCGGACCAGCAGGTATTTGTAAAGGAACAAAAATGACTGTTAGGTCTTTGGATGTTGATGCACCGTTGGTCATGTCTTCCATGTTTGGGCCAGGGCGGTCTCCCTTAATACCCGCCTGAGCAGCAGCCATGGAAAATTATGTTAACTTTATTAGCTCCCTCCTTCAGCAAGAGAGAGCCAATCTTGTCGTATGGGCATTTGCATTTATTATTCCATGCCGGGTGATCCACTCTCAGAGCAGGACTGGACTGCCATGACCTCCTGCCTCCCGGAGGAATTGCTTCGCAAAGCAGAGCGGCTCCGTCACCAGGCAGACCGTCAGGCCGCCGTGATTGGCAAATGGATGCTGGCAAAGGCCATGAAGGACCACGGTATTCCCGGAGGACTCGAACGGCTTCGCTATACATCCCAGGGGCGCCCTTACATCGGTCCCGGTTTTGATTTCAATATATCCCATTGCGGCCGTGCGGTGGTGCTGGCCTGCAGCCGCCGCAGCCGGGTCGGTGTGGACCTGGAGTCCGTCCAGCCACTGGAGCTATCCTTGTACAGGCAGCATATCCCGCCGAAGGCCTGGGCACGGATCAACGCTTCCCCTGACCCCTCCGCGCAGTTTTACCATTACTGGACCTCCAGGGAAGCCATACTGAAAGCCGCGGGCCCCGGCCTGAACGCTTCCCCGCTTTCGGTGGAGACCCTCTCCGACGGCGCCGTACGATTCAACCAGCAGCGCTGGTATCTGCGGAATGTAAATCTTGCGCCCGGTTATGTATGCCATCTGGCCAGCTCCGGAGAGCCGGCAGCACTGGAAATGTTTCACCTGGTGGGTTAAAAACTACATAAACATATCTTTTACCCATTATTCTCCGATGATGCGGGGTTTGGGCAATGCATAACGCTATTTTTCCCTTTTGTCCCTCGCCTTCAGAAAAATACGTATTAATATAAATGTATATTTTTTATTGAACCTATTTCAATTTATTGAAATATTCTACGTTTTAACTGCCTGGGCCCAGTGAACCCTTTATATTATTATTAATTATTATTAGATTTATCTACCTTATTATATGATGCCTGATTCGGCAAAGAATCGGGGCCGTCATACGCTCTGTTCCTGCCGTACGCATCTGCTGCCTTTTTGAGCAGCACCCCAGGTCTCATAGGACAAGGTTATCCCATGGTGCTTAATCCAACCTAGTATGTCCAGACCCTTGCCGCTGAAACCAGGCGACCTGCCAGCCCCCCGAACCGATACGTTCTGGAAGGCCAAACTGCAGGATTATCTGCCGCTTTCCTTTCCCTCCGAATCCATGACCTCCAATCCACCGGCCGAAGCTTCCATTCCGGGGCTTTATCACCGATTGTCTTTTGGACCGCTGGACCCTTTTTTTCCTCCGGTATCCTCCGGCCAAGCCGAAGACCTGCTGCTGGCCGGATTCCAGGTGATGCTGATGCGGGCCACAGGTCAGGAGGGCGTCGCGATGGCCTTGCGCCTGGGGGAAAAGCTGCTGGTCTTAAGGACGGTGGTGGATGGCGCGTATTCCGGACACCGCCTGTTGGAACAATTGCGTCAGGCCAGGGAAGAAGCCCTTGTACAGCCCGCCCTGAGCTGTCTGGACTTCCAGGCGGGTAAACCAGGGGATGAAAATGCCATGGCTGCCCTGAAAGTTATTTTTGTACTGGAGCATTCCGGGGGCACAGCTGCTTTTGATCCGGCCACTGCCCTGGAAGCACTTCCCTGCTGCCCCGCCCCGGAGCTGATCTGCCGGGTTCAAAAAACCGGCGCCGGACTGATGGGGGAACTCTATTGCCTGGGGCACCTGTTTTCTGCCGAAGATCCCGCCCGGCTGGCCGGTTATTATTGCCGCCTGCTGAAGGGCCTCTCGGAAGAACCACACAGGCAGTCCGGCTCGCTGCCCATGCTCAGCCCGGCTGAAGAAAAGGAGATACTGGAAACCTTCAACGATACACTATTTCCCTATTCAAGGGACAAGACCCTGCATGAGCTTTTTGAAGAACAGGTGCTGCGCACGCCCGAACATACCGCGCTGATACAGGGCCCATCCACCATGAGCTACCGGGAGCTCAATGAACATGCCAACCGGCTGGCAAACCGCCTGCTGGAAAAAGGGGTACAGCCGGGTGATAATATCGGGCTGCTGGTATCCAGGGGCTTTGACATGATCACCGGCATGTTCGCTATCCTAAAAGCGGGCGGTGCCTACGTGCCAGTTGATCCGGAGTACCCCCAGGACCGCCAGCAGTATATCCTGCACCAGTCGGGTGTAAAACTGGTACTCACCGACGCGGACTATCCGGTGTCCAAAACGGCCAGCGCCCCGCCCTTCCTATTCATCCATGAAGGTTCTGACAGCCCGCCATACAGCCTCCTTAACCCGGGACTTCGCATAGCCTCCACCCAACTGGCCTATACCATCTATACCTCCGGATCCACCGGAAGGCCCAAGGGGGTCATGATTGAACACCACAGTGCGGTCAACCTGGTGGAATGGGTCAACCACTATTTCCGGGTTGGCGGCTCCGACCGTCTGCTCTTTATAACGTCCATGTGTTTTGATTTGTCCGTCTATGATATTTTTGGCATGCTTTCCTGCGGGGGTTCCCTGGTAATCGCCCGGTCCGAAGAGGTCCGGGACGTACGCCTGCTCCAGCAGCTGTTGCTGCAGCACCGGATCACTTTCTGGGATTCCGTGCCCACTACCCTGGATTACCTGGTGCGCGAACTGGAACTCTCCGGCAGGAACTATATCCAACCGGACCTGCGTTTGGTTTTCCTGAGCGGTGACTGGATACCCACCGACCTGCCCGGGCGCATAGGCCGCTATTTCCCGCAGGCCGTTTTTGTGAGCCTGGGCGGAGCCACGGAAGGAACCGTCTGGTCCAATTTTCACATCGTGGACCGGCCAGATCCGCAATGGACGAGCATACCCTACGGCAAACCGTTACAAAATAATTTCTTTTATATACTCAACCGCCAGCTTCAGCCCGTTCCGGCAGGCGTGGCCGGGGAGCTGTTCATCGGCGGGGTGGGCGTGGCCCGCGGTTATGCCGGCGATCCGGAAAAAACGGCCGGTTCTTTTCTGGAAGACCCCTTCAGCAGCCGGGCCGGGGGCAGGATGTACCGGACCGGCGACCTGGGACGCATGCGGGCGGGAATGATCATGGAATTCATCGGCAGAAAAGATAACCAGGTGAAGATTCGGGGCTTCCGGGTGGAGCTTGGTGAAATCGAGAACGTCCTCAAGCAGTCGCCCATGGTCAGTCAGGCCGTGGTGCTGGCACCCGATGACCGCGAAGGGGGCCGCCGGCTGGTAGGATATATCGTACCGCAGGGCCAGCTGGACAGGCAGGCCCTGGTGGGCTTCCTGCAGCAGAAACTGCCGGATTATATGATACCCTCGGCCTGGATGGAACTGGAGAGGCTGCCGCTGACTTCCAATGGAAAAATAGACAAGAAAGCCCTGCCCGCCCTGGAGCCCTCCCTGCCGGAGGCTGCCAGCGACGGGGCCCCCGTCAGTGACGTGGAAAAGTCCCTGGCCCAATTCTGGATGGAGGCGCTGGGCCTGCAAAAAGTGGGCGTCCATGATAATTTCTTCGAACTGGGCGGCCATTCCCTGATTGCCGTTCAGATCATGACCAGGATGGAAACGATGACGGGTAAGAAATACCCGATCGCCCTATTATTCAAATACCCTACCATCGCCCAGATGGCTCAATACCTGGAGCAGGAAAAAAAGGAGTCAGCCGCAACGATCTTTAAGTCCCTGGTGCCCATCAAACCCGGCGGCAACCGCATGCCGGTTTACATTGTCCACGGAGTGGGCCTGAACGTGCTGAATTTTCACCTGCTGGCTGAATACATGGATCCCGAGCAGCCCGTATACGGCCTGCAGGCCAGGGGCCTGGACGGGGAGGAAGCCCCCCTGGATAATATGGAGGAAATCGCCCGTCGTTACGTAAAGGAAATTCTCGAATCCGATCCCCGGGGACCCTATGCCATCACCGGCTATTCGTTTGGCGGCTATGTGGCTGTTGAAATGAAAAAGCAGCTGGAAGCCCTGGGAAAGGAAGTAAAGCTGCTGGGCATCTTTGACACCGTGGCCCTGGACATGGGCGCCCGCAAGCGTATGATTGACCGGTTGGCATATAAAATAAAAAGGCAGTTCCCCAAACTGGTCTGGATTACCAGGTCCTTTTTCAAACAGCCCTTGAAAACCTGGCGCTACCAGTTCCAGCTGCTTAGGAACGTACCCTGGAAAATGGGGCTGCTCCGGGAAGACCCGCCACAGGGCTTGTATGCCCGCTTCTCTAAGATCAACGAGAAGCACCAGCAGGCCTTCAATAATTACCGGCTGCTGCCCTTTGATGGCAGGGTGCACCTTTTCAGGGCAAATACCAACCTGTATTTTATGGATGACCCCCGCTACCTGGGATGGAAAGAGTATGCTGCTAAAGGAGTTGTTGTCTACCGCGTACCCGGGGATCATAAGACCATGTTTGAGGATCCCAATGCCCGGGAACTGGCCCGCCAGCTCCAGGAAGCGCTACATATTTGCTGTTCAGAATCAACCCCGATTGCCCCTAACCCCTAAAACCTCGTTATGAATATCAGACCCATGCAAAAGCAGGACCTCGAACCCTGCGCCCGGCTGCTGGTAAAATCCTATAACCAGCCCCCCTGGCGCTACCAGTGGGACGAACAAAAAGCCCTGGTCTATCTGCAGGAATATTTTGAAGTCAAACAGTTCGTGGGTTTTGTGCTCCACGATGCAGGCGAACTGGCGGCCGCCATGTTCGCCCATACCAAGACCTGGTGGACTACCAACCAGCTCTATATCGATGAATTATTTGTTACCCCGGACCGCCAGCGGACAGGATATGGAAAGAGCCTGCTGGATGAAGCCCTGCGCTTTGGCCAGGAACACGGATTTCCAACCGTTTTTCTGATGACCAATAAATTTATGCCTGCCCATAAATTCTACCTTAAAAATGAGTTCGCGGGGGCCGAGCATTTTATCTTCATGTTCCGCCAGGCCTAAAGGAACAGTTGACTGACACTATAACCTGACAGGAACCACCCCTGCCCAAAGAGGTCACCCATGGCCGGTTGGACACAGGGATGTCCTGTAATCATCGCTTATTCCAGGCAGCCGAATTTTCCTGCCTGGAAATCCTCAATGGCTTCCATGATCTCCTGCTTGGTATTCATCACGAAGGGTCCGTAGCTTACGATCGGCTCGTCGATGGGCTCCCCGCTCAACAGCAGCAGGACGGCAGCTGATTTTGCCTGCAGGCTGATTTCCTCACCCTGGTTGGCGAACAGCACAAAGCTGTGTTCGGGGGCCGATTGACCGTTGACGCTTACCTCTCCCCGGATTACGAGCAGGGCCGTATTATGGGAGGCGGGTATGGGAATATCCACCGCCCCATCCCTGTTAAGTTTGATATCCATCAGATTGACCGGCGTATAGGTGAAGGCGGGTCCTTTTACACCCCCGAAAGTCCCGGCGATGACATTGACCAGGCCTGCTTCGGCGGGCAGCTCGACCTTGCCCATCTCCCCGGCCGTGATGGGCTGATAATGCGGGGCTACGGACTTGTGTTTTTTGGGCAGGTTCACCCAAAGCTGCACCATCTCAAAGGGGCCGCCTTTTTTGGAGAACTCCTGCTCATGGTATTCCTTGTGGAGGATACCGGCGCCGGCCGTCATCCACTGCACGTCCCCGGGGCCGATGATGCCGCTGTTGCCCGTGGAGTCATGATGGGCCACGCTGCCCTGGTAGGCAATGGTGACTGTTTCAAAGCCCTTGTGGGGATGCACGTCCACGCCCCTGACCCTTTCAGAGGGGCCAAAGTCAAATTCGGCGTTGAAGTCAAGCATCAAAAAAGGGCTGATGCGCTGCTGGGAAATCCCGGCTCCGGGGATCATATTGAATACCCGGAATCCGTCACCGACCATACCCGGCCTGGCCGGACGGGGGATTATTCTTTCAATCGATTTTTTCATGATGTTAATGCTGACCCGGTTAGCGGACCAGGCTGCTAAGTTACGCCCAAATTGGCTTGATGTAACCCTGGCCAACCGGCCGGGGGCTTAGGGTCTGACAGCCCATTCCAGGCCGTCGGGTCCGCCGCCCACGTCTATATGACCGGTCACTTCCAGGGTTTTTAAATCAACAACCGCCACGTAGTCATCGGGTGTACAACCCACAAAAGCCCTGGACCCGTCGGGATCCACCAGGATGCCCGCGCCCCCCCGGCCCAGTTTCAACCGCTTTATCTGCCGACGGGTCGCCACATCAATGACATAAAAATCACCCGACCTCAGCGAGGAGACCAGCACCCGTTTGCCATCCGGGGTAAACTTCAGCCGGTTGGCTCCCGATACCTT
Organism: uncultured Bacteroidota bacterium; assembly: GCA_903906365.1. Taxonomy (GTDB): domain Bacteria; phylum Bacteroidota; class Bacteroidia; order Chitinophagales; family Chitinophagaceae; genus Puia. Next base: position 24,789 of record CAIVKC010000032.1, read on the forward strand.
CGCGTCCAGGGTCGTCAGCAGCCTTCTGCCCACCAGGTCGATGATGGCGATGGTTCCGTCATCTGCCGAAGCGGTCCATAGTTCCCGTCCGTCGGGGGAAACATCAAAGCCCTCGGAACCCCTGGATACCTGGATGACGGTCTGCCTCCATTCCCTGCGGGGCTGCTGGGGACCCGGAGGGGGTCCCTGGGGGGTTTGACCCGGCGGTGGCCCCATGGGAGGACCGGGCGGAAGCAGGGTATCCACCAGCAGGCTGACGGTCCCGGCATTGACATTGGTGGTATAAATATTTTTCTGATCCGGGGTGACATAGACCATATGGGTACGTTCCTGTCCGGTTCCCATGGCCCAGTCAATGACGCCCGCTACCGGGTCGTAACGTCCGACTGATTTGGAGCCCTCAGCGGAGAAATAAAGCTTTCCGCCGGCAAATGCCAGCCCATGGGGTCCGACCAGGGGCCTGGTATCAATATTTGGAAGGGCTTTTTGCGCCACCAGGTCAATGACATTGATCTCCCTGGAGCGGCCGCCCCCTGTGTTGGATACATAGGCGGTCTTTCCGTCCGAAGAGGCGATCACTTCATGGGGATCGGCACCCACCGGCACCCGGGCCAGTACTTTTAAGGTAACCGGATCGACGATTGCCATCGTGTGATCTGATTTTGACAGGGCCAGCAGCGAGCGCTGCTGGGCCAACGCCCCGCTGGCCGGACAGCCCAGCATTAGTACAAGCAGGCTGGCCAGGCCCAGACCGGACAGGCCTTTTGAGAATTGCCGGCCGGTAACGGACTGGGATAAGCGATGCAGGGAACTTCTTTTCATATTGATTTATGTTGAAAGGGTGTAAGATGGGGGTGGCGTCCAAATACTGGCTGCCTCCAAGGGATCAGCAGTAAAACCTGGCTGACCTTAAAGGTAGCAACAATCGCCCAATGGCGTGAAGGGGTTCTTCCCGTGGTTCAGGGAGCGGAAATCAGCCAATAATGCCTGCGAGTTCTCCCCGCGCTGTGGGCCGATGCCGGACTGATCCCGCTTATATCCGGCAGCAGACCCCAAAACGGCCTGTGGGTCCTGGCTCCAGGCCTTGAGCGGACAGCGGCCCGGCTGCATATACTGCCCGGATTTCGATGGCTGAATATATTATCTTTACCATACCCGCACCCGATTCCTTAAAAAACGCTTATGATATCCGGGAAACTTTCCAACATAGCCGCATGGCTGATAGCCTTGCTGTCTGTTTTCAACTGGTCCTGTTACCACCATCCGGAAACCATGTTCCGCTCCCTGCCTTCCTCCGGCACCCATATTGCTTTTACCAATCAGCCAGACCAACAAAATCCGCTCAGCATCCTTTCCTATATCTATTATTACAACGGGGCAGGCGTGGCCGTTGGCGATATCAACGGAGACGGCCTGCCCGACCTGTATTTTGCGGCCAACAGTTCGGGGCACAACAAGCTCTACCTCAACAAAGGGAATTTTGTCTTTGAAGACATCACCGATAAGGCCGGTGTGGCCGGCACGTCCGACTGGTGCACCGGGGTCACCATGGCGGACGTCAACGGGGACGGCCTGCTGGACATCTATGTATGCGCGGTGGCAAACATGCACAACCTGCACGGCCACAACGAGCTGTTCATCAACAACGGCAACGGGACCTTCACCGAGAGCGCGGCTGCCTACGGGCTGGACTTTTCTGGGTTTTCCACCCAGGCGGTCTTTTTTGACTTCGACCATGACGGGGACCTGGACTGTTTTATTCTCAACCAGTCGGAACATCCCAATCAGAATATTACCGATACCAGTGCGCGCCACAAACTGGACAAAAACGCCGGCGGCCGCCTGTTGCGCAATGACCTAAATACCCCCTCCAGAAGGTTCACCGATATCAGCCAGCAGGCCGGCATTTACCAAAGCAGCCTATGTTATGGCCTGGGTATCACCGTCGCCGATTTCAACAACGACGGCTGGGACGATATCTATATCGGCAATGACTTCCATGAGAACGATTATTACTATATCAATAACCACGACGGCACTTTCGGGGAGAGCGGTGCGGACCATTTCCGCCACTACAGCCGTTTTTCGATGGGAAACGATGCGGCCGACTTTGACAACGACGGTCAGTTGGACCTGGTCACCACCGATATGCTGCCTCCCGACGAGAAGACCCTCAAGACTTATGGCAATGGGGAGCACCTGGATATCTATACCCAGAAAATCATTAAAAACGGCTACCAGCACCAGGTCTCCCGCAACTGCCTGCAGCGCAACAACGGGGACGGGGTGAGCTTCAGCGATGTGGCCCTGCTCTCGGGGGTCTCTGCCACCGACTGGAGCTGGAGCCCCCTGTTCGCCGATTTTGACAACGACGGCAATAAGGACCTTTTTATTTCAACAGGAATTCCCAAGCGCCCGGTGGACCTGGATTTCATCATGTACTTTTCCAACCTCTCACGTCAGCCTTTTTCCGGGAGCCGGGACGATATGGTGCGCCAGGCGCTGGATAAAATGCCCGACGGGGCCTCCCATCCCTACCTGTTCAGGGGATCAGGCGGCCTGGGCTTCGCCGATTCCAGCGACAGCTGGGGAACGGGTTCGATGAAGGGTTATTATAACGGGGCAGCCTATGCGGACCTGGATAATGACGGCAACCTGGATTTGGTGATCAACTGCCTCAATGCCCCGGCGGTGATCCTGCAAAACAGGGCGCCCCATAAAAATGCC
>CAIVKC010000033.1 GCA_903906365.1 uncultured Bacteroidota bacterium
ATACGAAAATCGCTGACCCCGGCCATCGTCCCGCCCGGACGGTAGGCAATTTTGCCCACTTCCGTTTGTGAATTGATGTGTAATCCGAAAATGACATCCACTTTGGGGTTTTCCAGCACGCCTTCCTTGACCATCAGCTCTGCCCCGCCTGCTTCACCGGCCGGAGCACCTTCTTCGGCAGGCTGGAAAATGAATTTGACCGTCCCTTTCAGGTCCCCTTTCATGCCCGAGAGTATTTCAGCCACGCTCATCAGAATGGCCATATGGCTGTCGTGGCCGCATGCATGCATGACCCCCACCGTCGCGCCATTGTAGGTCGAAGTCACTTTGGAGGCAAAGGGCAGGGGTACCCGCTCGGTCACCGGAAGGGCGTCCATATCCGCGCGCAAAGCCACGACAGGGCCCGGTTTTCCGCCACGCAACAAACCCACTACACCCGTCTTGGCTACTCCTTCCTTCACTTCCAGACCAAGGGAGCGCAGGTAATCGGCAATGATCTTGGAGGTCCGGAATTCACGGTTGCTGAGTTCGGGATGCTCATGAAAATCCCTTCGCCAGGCAATGGTCCTGGATTCGACCTTGTCTGCCTCCGAACTGATGCGGGCATGTAAAGCGGCCGGCGCCTGGGCCTGCGACCGTAAGGATCCCAATGCAATAAAGAGCAGGCCCGTCAGGACCGGTAACCGTGATTTCATACAAAATGTAGTTTTAGTTTGAATAAAAATACTGAAAAACCACCGGTCAAAACGGGAACTTACTCGATTGGTTTTGATAATGTTTTCAACAAGTGATAAATTGTAAATCCTTTGGTGTCCATTTTTTGTATCAGTCAAATATCCGGATGGTCCTGTTTCGCCATATTCCCTTCTTGAGGGCTGTATTCATTCATAGTGTCACTGCTTTTGGCGGGCCACAGGGGCATTTGGGGATGATGATGAAGACCTTCGTCCACCGGAGGCACGACGTGACAGAAAAGGAGCTGATCGACTACAATGCTTTTTGCCAGCTCCTTCCCGGGGCTTCCTCCACGCAGACCCTGACCCTGATCGGCTATAAAAGGGGGGGCGTCCCACTGGCCGTGCTCACCTTGCTAATCTGGATATTGCCCGCCTGCCTGCTGATGGGCGGGTTTTCCTTCCTGCTGGAATACATCAGCCAGAATGCCCTGAAGACCGATGTTTTCAAATTCATACAGCCCATGACGGTGGGCTTTCTGGCCTATGCCGCCTCCCAGGCATTCCGGATCTCGGTAAACAACACCATCACGCGGGTAATCATGGCCGTTAGTGCTGTGGCGACCTTCCTGCTGTTTAAGGCGCCCTGGATATTCCCCGCCCTCATAGTACTTGGGGGATTTGTTACCAACCTCAGCAGCAAGCGCATTCCACAGCGGGAGGAGCCTTCCATCAAAATTAAATGGGGCAATATATGGCTGTTTGCCATCATCTTCCTGCTGGCCGGGGCCTGCAGTGAACTGGCCCGGAAAAACGAATGGCCCCACCGCCGCCCGATCAACCTCTTTGAAAACACCTATCGCTTCGGAAGTCTGGTATTTGGCGGGGGCCAGGTGCTGATACCCATGATGTACGAGCAGTTCGTGGCAAGGCCCCAGTCGCAGGTGCTCCTGCGACGCAATCCACATATCATTAAGATCAGTAAGGATGATTTCTATACCGGCGCAGGCATGGTCCGGGCCATTCCGGGGCCGGTCTTTTCGGTGGGATCCTATATGGGCGGCATCGCCATGAAGGACCAGGGTCAATCCATGCAGGTCCTGGGATGTGTGATTGGTTCGGTGGCGATTTTTTTGCCCAGTGCCCTGCTGGTACTGTTCTTTTTTCCCATCTGGCACAACATGAAAAAATATGCCACGGTCTACCGGGCGCTGGAAGGCATCAACGCCACCGTGGTGGGCATCATGATCGCCGCCACCCTGTACATGACCAAGGACTTCCCCCTTTCTGACTGGAAACTCCTGGCCGTAAATGCCCTGGTTATCGCAGCGACCTGGTTGTTCCTGCGTTATTCCAAACTGCCCTCGCCGGTGATTGTGGCGGCCTGCCTGCTGTTGGGCTGGTTGCTCTGACCTCAGGGGCTCAGGCGCCCGTCGGATTTTCGGATATCCATAGACGATGGTTTAAGACAGCCCTTAATTCCCCGTACGAATACTCCGGACCCAGCATTTCCCTGACCGGCCCGAGGGCTTCCCCGCCGCTGCGGTCAAACCCCTTCATGATCACATCCACCCGGTCCGCAGCCAGCAGCTCCAATACCGAGAGTTCGCCCGAACGGATAAAATAGGAGAGATGTCCCTCTATCGTTGCTTTCAGGCAGCCCTTTTGCTGGGCAATCTCTTCCAGGGTGTTACCCTGCCTGAATAATTCCAGCGATTGCCCGCGGGAATCTCCGTGCCCGATCCCGGAGCGAAGGGCGGCTTTCTTTTTTGGAGCCTTTTGCCCGATGCGGGTGGAAAGGCCCTGTTCCTGGCAGTAGGAGCGAATCTCCTCCAGAAAGGACGAGCCGTATTTTTTCAGTTTCAGGTCACCAAACCCTGAGATGGCCGATAGATCCCGCTGGTTCAGGGGCAGGTAAGCACAGAGTTCCCGTAAGGTAGCATCAGAAAAAATCAGGTAGGCGGGGACATTTTCCCTGTCCGCCCAGCTGTGACGGAGTTTGCGCAGCCTTTCAAAAAGTAGGGGGTGGAGCTCCGTCTGTGCGGGGTTGCGGGACGGCTTTTGATCCTTGGTCCCTGCCGGCATCAGGAAGGCGACCTTCAGGGTACCTTTAAGCACTTCCGGGGAACGCGGCCCGAGCTGGAGAACGGGGTATTCCCCGCTGCTCTGCAGCAGCAGTCCCTGTCGCAGCATGTCGCGTATATATTGTTTCCAGCGGTTCCTGGGGATATCCTTTCCGATTCCAAAAGTCCTGAGCTGCTCATGCTGTGGCCTGACCGCAGAGGTTCCCATAAGCAGGTCAATGACATAATTGACGCCGTAACCTTCCTGCAGCCGGCTGACTGCACTTAGGATTTTCTGGGCCTCTACCGTTCCGTCCATGCTTACCTGTTCGCCCAGGCAGCAATCGCAGGCACCGCACACTTCAGGAGCCGGTTCATTGAAATGATTGAGGAGGTATTTTCGCCGGCAGCCGGTGGTTTCACAAAGACCCACCATCTGATCGAGCTTTCCCAGCATGATGCGGCTTTGCGCTTCATTGCCTTCGATCCGGGCAAAATGCCTCAGTTTGAATACATCCCCCGGCCCGTAGTAGAGTATGGCATCGCTGGGCAGGCCGTCCCTTCCGGCACGGCCGGTTTCCTGGTAGTAACCTTCGATGTTTTTGGGCAGGTCGGCATGGATTACGAAGCGTACATTGCTTTTATGAATGCCCATACCGAAGGCGATGGTGGCCACCATGATCTTCACCTCATCCCGGAGGAACTGCTCCTGTCGCCTTTCCCGCAGGTTCTTGTCAAGACCGGCATGGTAGGCCGCCGCCGAAAACCCCTGTTGCTGTAGCTTTTTCTCCAGTGACTCGGTAGCCTGCCTGGAGAGGCAGTAAATGATGCCCGTGTCTTCCTGGTGCTGCCGCAGGTATTGGGTCAGGTGTTCAAAGTATCCCTGCTTGTCACGGATATAATAGGTGATGTTGGGACGGTTGAAAGAATTTTCAAACAGTGTAAAGCTGGTCAGACCCAGCCGGCTGATGATATCAGCCCTGGTCAGCGCATCGGCCGTGGCAGTCAGGGCCAGAAAGGGAATTTCGGGGAAACGCTGCTTGATTTTTCCCAGTTCCAGGTATTCGGGTCGGAAATCGTGACCCCACTGGCTGATGCAATGCGCTTCATCGATGGCAAACAGGCTGAGATCGACATCCTGGAGCTGTTCGGTAAAAGCGGCTTCGCCTACCAGCCTTTCGGGGGCTATATACAGCAGTTTCAGGGTGTTCTCCCGGGCGGCTCCCCGTCGGGGCAGGCGCCTGATGACCGCCTGCTGTTCTGCAAAGGACTGGCTGGAATTGAGAAAGGCGGCCTCTATGCCGCTGATGCGCAGGGCATCCACCTGGTCTTTCATCAGCGCAATCAGGGGGGAGACCACCAGCGTCAGCCCGGGCAGCAACAGGGCAGGCAGCTGGTAGCAGATGGATTTGCCTCCGCCGGTCGGCATGAGCACCACCGCATCCCGGCCTTCCAGGACATGATCTATAATGGCCTTTTGGTTGAGCCGGAAGGAAGTGTATCCAAAATAACGCTGCAGTGTCTGCTCAATGTCTTGCATGCCAAAAGGGGGATTGGACGGCGAAAAAAGGATATTATCTCCTGCGGCCGCCACCACTGTGCCCACCTGAGTGGCTATGCCTGCCCGGTGCGGCCCTTTGTTTTCTTGGATCGTAGTCCGGGGTGGGCCCGAACTGCTGGGGTACCTTGGCCTTGGTCACCGGTTTACCCAGCAGCTTTTCAATGGTCATGAATTTGCCCTGCTCTTTTTCGCTGATGAAGGTATAGGCTACCCCGTCTGTTTCGGCCCGGGCGGTGCGGCCGATGCGGTGTACATAATCTTCCCCGTCATTGGGCACGTCATAATTGATGACCAGGTCAATATTGTCGATGTCGATGCCTCTGGAGAGGATATCGGTAGCCACCAGGATCTTCAGCCGCCGGTTCTTAAAGGCCAGCAACACTTCTTCGCGGGCCGCCTGCTCCAGGTCGGAATGGATCTCTTCGGCTGAAAAACGGGCATGTTTGAGTTCCCGGGTTAGCTGTTTGACGTTGTTTTTCTTGGAGCAGAAAATCAATACGCTTTTAAAATTGCCGCTGGACAGCAGGAATTTTACAAGCGGGATTTTTTGGGTATCGTAGACCACGAAAGCTTCCTGGACAATCCGCTCCGGGGGTTTGGAAATGGCAATGTTGATCTCGGCAGGCTCATGGAGTATCTTTTTGGCGAGGTCCCTGATCTTAAAGGGCATGGTCGCCGAAAACAGCAGGTTTTGCCTTTTGGCAGGCAGGTAGGATATGATCTTCATGATGTCATCATAGAATCCCATATCCAGCATGCGGTCTGCTTCGTCCAGAATAAGGTACTGCAGGCCCTGCAATTTGACATAACCCATGTTGAGGTGGGCGATCATGCGGCCGGGAGTGCAGATTACGATATCGGCGCCGTGGGAAAGGGCCTGCTTTTCGTTGGAAAAGGAGGAGCCATCCCCGCCGCCATAGACAGCGATGGAACTGATCGAGGTAAAATAGGAAAGCCCTTCCAGGTTCTGGGCAATCTGAACTGCCAGTTCCCTGGTGGGTACAATGACCAGGGCATTGACCTGGTCTTCAATTTTGGATTGTATCAGCTTGTGGATGACGGGAAGCAGAAAAGCTGCGGTCTTTCCCGTACCTGTCTGTGCAGAAGCGATCAGGTCCTGGCCGGAGAGGATGATCGGGATTACTTTTTCCTGTACCGGGGTTGCTGTTTCATAGCCGGTTGCTTCAATGCCTTCAATCAAAGATTCATTCAGGCCAAATTCAGTGAACTTCAAAATAGGTAATAATTAATAAAACCTTGCGGGTTTTGGTTTATGTTGATATTTTACAAAATAACACAATAAAACCATCACAAGTATAATCATCCTGGCATTTGATTTCCCGGGCTCAGGAAATTTCGCCGGTTGCCACCAGCGGTTCTGCCACCAACTGGAGGGAGGAATTCTTTATACTGAGCTGGAATTTGGTATTCAGGCTGATTTTGTACTCGTTTTCGCGGAACAGGTTCCGGATTACCTCATCCTGGAGCAGGACAGCCGCCAGGTCAGAGGCCAGCGCAGATCCGCTGATCACATTGCTGACCTTGCCGTTGCTGAAATCAATGTTGAACTTGTAGCCTGCCTTTCGGCCGCTGCCCGCCCTTTCAAAATCAATGCGGTTCAACGTCAGGGTCTGATCAGCCGCGGCGGACCTTTTCAACAGGATTTTAATGATCGGCAGGTATTTGCTCCAGATATGTGTGTACATGATGATGATTTTATAATTGATGACAGATTGAACTTTCTTACCTGCAATGGCCTGTTAAAGCTGTTTGTAAGGTCGGAAGGGGCAAGTTGTTTTCAAAAAAGCCCAGGCCTGAACAGGTAAAGTTCGGAATTAAAAACGGCAAATACGAATTATCGGGCCATCAATCAGATAATTAGGTGTATTACCTGGCTCAGGGGGCGGGTAGTAATGGATTTTTGGTCCTTGTTTGGGGACGGGCCGGATCCCCGGGGCAAAAAATGCACGCAAATAACCTAACTTCATTAATTAACAACTAAACCACCAAAGGGTTTAGATTCCACAAACGATTGCTGCCGGGGCCCTCATGCCTACCTTTGGACATTTTATACTGAATCGTATAACAGACAATCAATTATGAGCGCAGAACACCAGCGGCTGGCCGTAAATGCCAATAAAAAAATACCTCTTGAACAATGGGGCCCCTACCTGAGCGAACGGCAGTGGGGCACAGTGCGCGAAGACTACTCGGCCACCGGGGATGCCTGGGGCTATTTCCCCTTTGACCACTCCCACTGCCGGACCTACCGCTGGGGCGAGGATGGCCTGGCCGGGATTTCCGATTTTTTCCAAAACCTTTGTTTTTGTGTGGCCCTCTGGAACGGAAAAGATGAAATACTCAAAGAAAGGCTTTTCGGGCTGGGCAATTATGAAGGCAACCATGGAGAAGACGTGAAGGAACTCTATTATTACCTGGACAACCTGCCTACCCATTATTATATGGAATACCTCTACAAGTATCCCCAGGCGGCCTTTCCCTACAAACAACTCCTGGAGGAGAACCGCAAGAGGTCCAGAGAGGACCCCGAATATGAAATCCTGGACACCGGCGTATTCGATCAGGATGCCTACTTTGATGTAAAAGTGACCTATGCCAAGCAGAATGCGAAGGACATCTTCATCCGCATCGAAGTGACCAACCGGGGACAGGAGGATGCCGATATCACGGTATTACCCACCCTGTGGTTTTACAATAGGTGGAGTTATGAGGGGATGGAAAAAAAACCGGTCATCTCCACCCGTGACAAGACCTCGGTCAAGGCCTCCCACAGCAGGCTGGAGCCCTATTATTTTTATTTCCAGCAGCCCGAAGAAATGCTCTTTACCGAAAATGAAACCAATACCCTCCAGGTAAGCGGCATACCCAACGCCACCCCTTTTGTCAAGGATGCTTTTCACGGGGCCATCATCCGGGGAGAAAATATCGAAGCGCTCCGCAAAAAAAAATCGGGAACCAAATTTTCTCCCGTCTACCGTTACCATATCCGGGCAGGTCAGAGCAGGACCATTTACCAGAGGCTGAGCAACAAAATGATGGATAACCCCTTTGGCAGCGGGGCCTCCCAGATATTTGTCCAAAGAAAGGAAGAGGCCGATACCTTCTATGAGGCCGTGCTCCCCCCCGGTATTTCGGCCGATCAGGCCAGGATACAGCGCCAGGCGCTGGCAGGCCTGCTTTGGAGCAAACAGTATTACCATTTCGATGTGGAAAGATGGCTCAATACCTCAGATGGCATTACACCCGTAAATACCGGAAAGCAGTACGGGCGGAACCATGACTGGAAACACTTAAAAAACCAGGATGTGATCGCCATGCCCGACAAATGGGAGTATCCCTGGTATGCGGCCTGGGACCTGGCCTTCCAGGCCATCGCCATGGCCGTGGTAGACCCGGTATTTGCCAAACACCAGCTCCTGCTGATCATGCGGGAATGGTATATGAAGCCCGACGGGCAGATACCCGCCTACGAATGGAATTTCAGTGATGTCAATCCGCCCGTGCAGGCCTGGGCCGCCCTGCAGGTATACCAGATTGAAAAGAACAATACCGGAAAAGGAGACATCGTATTTCTCAAGCGGGTCTTCCAGAAACTGCTGATCAATTTCACCTGGTGGATCAACCGAAAGGACGCCAACGGCAACAACATGTTTGAAGGCGGTTTCCTGGGCCTGGATAATATCGGGGTTTTCAACCGCAGCCACCGGATCTCCTCCGACATGCAGCTGGAGCAGGCAGACGGCACCAGCTGGATGGGCATGTACGCCCTCAACATGATGGACATCGCCCTGGAAATTTCGATGAAAGACGAGTCCTTTGAGGATACGGCCACCAAATTCTTTGAACAGTTCGTCATGATTGCAGAGGCCCTCAACGAACAGGGGATGTGGAATGAGGAGGACAAATTCTTTTATGATACCCTCTCCATTGCCGGATCGGCTCCCGTGCAGTTGCGCATCCATTCCATCGTGGGACTCACGTCCCTGTTTGCCGTATCCATTATCCGGAAAAAATCACTTGACAAACTCAACGATTTCAAAAAAAGAATCAACTGGTTTGAAAACTACCGCCTTAAAAACAAGCTCTACTGGCCCAATGAGGAGCGCCATGACGGTCAGCAGATGCTTCTGTCGCTGGTGCCCCAGAAAAAACTGATCCACCTGCTGGCCAGGGTCCTGCATGAAACGGAATTCCTGTCACCGGGCGGTATCCGGGCCTTGTCCAAGTACCATGAAAAGAACCCCTACACCATCGTCATCAACGGGGTGTCCTATACCATCCAGTATGATCCGGGGGATTCCACCTCCGACCTGTTCGGCGGCAATTCCAACTGGCGCGGACCGGTGTGGATGCCCATCAATTACATCATCATCCAGTCCCTGCGCAAATACGGGGAATTCTACGGCGATGACCTGCTGGTGGAATGCCCGGTGGGTTCCGGAAAGCAGATGAACCTGGGGGAAGTGGCCGATGAACTTACCCACCGGCTGATCAGCCTCTTTGAAAAAGATGCCGGGGGCAAGCGGCCCTGTTTTGGAAAGTACAACTGGTTTTACAGCAAACCTGCCAATGCGGACCTATTGCTTTTTTACGAATATTTCCACGGCGATAGCGGCCACGGGCTGGGTGCCTGTCACCAGACGGGGTGGACCTCGCTGGTGGCCGAACTCATCCGGGAGGTGGCTCCCGCCGTCCCGCGCGTCCGGGTAAGACCTGCGCCGGATATCGACGATTAAAGAGGGTGGATATCGCATAGTCTTCTATAAGACAATGCATTAACATAAAAATAACAGGCACCTTCCACCCGATGGTCAAACCTTTGCGTTACTACAAGGTCCAATGAACTTCACATGGCAGGGGGACTCCTGTCCTCCTGCATAAATAAAATTAATAATTATGAGAGCAATTCTGAGTGCAATGCTATTGACGGGCCTGCTGGCCGGACTGGCCGGATGCAGCAGTTCGCGCAAAACCACGGACCGTGACCGTTTTGTCCCCTTTACGCGCGAATTAAAGCAAAGACTGGAGCGGGATAACGTGGACCTCAAGCAGGTGCAGTTTTATATTGACCAGAAAGTGGTCATGTCCCGAAACCTGGGCAACGAAAAAGTCGAAGTGCATTCCGGGGTGGTCAAGTTCTCCAATGGTGAATACATCAATGAGGTGATCGTTCCCGCATTTACCCCGGGGATCTGTGAGAGCACCGACAATGAAAAATTGATGATCAGCTTTGAAAAGGGCAACAATGACCTGGCTTTCGGTCTTGGCAGCGGTTATTCGGCCAATGAATATGTGATCTACGGATTTGACTGGAAAAACGGCAGCGCCATGGTGAACTTTGACAACAGCCGTTTCAGGGCCCGTTGCGCCACCTGTCCTGACCTGGCGATGGCCAAACTGGTCGTCCGCAAATCTGAAATAGACCGGGTGGAAAAAAAGACACGCGTGCTGCAGGGAAGGACCGTGGATAACTGACCCGGAAAAGCAGCTAATATACCTTCTATTGACATGGCCAAAAAATGCCCCGCTAACGGGGCATTTTTCATGCTATTTTTTGTCTGCAATTACAACGGATACCGGCCTGCCGTCCCGGATTTCCTCGGAGGCAGTCCTGATCAGGGTGTCGCCGGCAGATAGGCTGCCATAGATTTCCATGCGGTCCCCTTCGCTGCGTCCTGCCTGCACTTCGACCCAATGGGCTTTGCCCTGAGTGACCTTTATGACAAAGGGCTTGATGGCTGCGTTGACCAGGGCCGTGCGGGCAATGACCAGTGTACTGTCCCGGGCGGGCAGGGACAACGAGACTTCCGCCGCCATGCCGGGCAACAGCTTTCGGTCCAGGTTGGGTACATCCATCTCCACCCTTTCGGAACGCAACCGGTCCCCGACGGCCCCGGCCAGCCGGGCGACCCGGGCCCGGAAGGTATGATTGGGAATGGCACGCACCGTAAAGCGGACTTCAGACTGGGGGGAAATGACATCCGTATAGGCTTCGGGCACCGAGATGACCAGCCGCAGTTTTTTTTGTTCCTGCACAATGAAGATCGGCTGGTCGGACCCCTTGCCCGCAGGCCCCACGTAGGCGCCGGTATTGACGCTGCGCAGGCTGACCACCCCGTCAAAGGGCGCCCGGATGGTCAGGTAATCGCGGGTCTGGCTGACCTCCCGGTAGCCGGCCCTGGCAGACTCCAGGAGTGCCAGATCGGAATTGGCCTTGGCCAGGGCCAAGTCCAGGTCATTGGGCGCAATCGTTCCCGGGGTCTGGCTGGTCTGGAGCAGCCGGTCATAGGTGGCTTTGCTGGAAATATAAACGGCTTCCTGTGACTTGAGACGGGAAGCGGCCGCTTCCAGCTGGGATGATATTTCCGGCGCCTCCAGCTCGGCCAGCAGCTGGCCCGCCTTTACCTGGGATCCCACATCGGCATAGAGCCTTTTTACATAACTGTTGACTTTGGCATAGATATCCACCTGCTGGAAGGCGGTTAGTTCCCCAGGCATCTGCAGGCTGCTGGTCAGCAGCCCTTTTTGAACCAGGAAAGCCGGCAGCCGGATACTATCCTGCGTTCCGGGCTGGGCCGAAACTTCTTTTTTAGAATCTCCCGCACTGCAGCCCGACAGCTGCCAGCTTAAGAAAATACCCGCCAGCAGGGCATGAAGCGATAACCTATTTGTTGTTTTGTTCATATAATGATGGGATATAATGTTTGCTTTCTTTGTCTTCGGGATCAAGGGATACGGAAGCCAGGGATGTTTTGCGCTGTACCCAGGCAAATACCAGGGGCAGCATGAACAGGGCAGCGAAGGTGGAGGCAATCAGACCGCCGATGACCGCCCTGCCCAGGGGGGCGGCCTGGTCTCCGGCCTCACCCAGTCCGGAAGCCATGGGAATCATGCCCACCACCATGGCCACACTGGTCATCAAAATCGGCCGCATGCGAACCGAAGCCGCATCCATGGCGGCTTTGAGTGAATTACCCCCGTTTTGCTTTCGCAGGTGTTCGGCCGTAGTGACCAGCAGTACTGCATTGGAAATGGAGACCCCCACCGACATGATCATGCCCATATAGGACTGCAGGTTCAGGGTGGAATGGGTAGCCAGCAGCAGGGCCAGGGATCCCAATAGTACGGCCGGTGCCGTGCAGAGCACGACCAGAGACACCTGGAAGGACTGGAAATTGGCCGCCAGCATCAGAAAAATCACCACGATAGCGACCAGGAGCCCAGCCTGCAGGGAATTGAGGGTATCGGTCAGCACGGGACTCAGTCCCCGGGTCTCTACAAAAAGGCCGCGGGGAAGGGGGCCGAGTTTATTCAGCGCCTTTTCCACGTCCCGGGTGGCTGTGCCCAGGTCGGTCTTATAGAGGTTGGCTGTCACCGACAGACAGGGGGTGGATCCGATATCATCATTTTCCCCGTAGGTCGTGGAAGGGGTGATGGTGGCCACATCGCTCAGAACCGGCCGGGCAGAACCTGGCATGATCGGGGTCTCGCCGATATCCTGGGTGCTGACCATCTTGTTTTCGGGGACCTCCACCTGCACAAAATAGCTCAGTCCCTGCCGCAGGTCGATCCAGCTGTTCTTTTCGGTAAAGCGCGAGGAGGAAGTGGCCGCCGTGAGGGAGCGCGAGATCGCATCGGGACTTACCCCGAGCTGGGCCGCCTTGACGCGGTCAATATCAATATTGAGGGTTGGATAACGGATGGCCTGGCGCAGCTGTATGTCGCGCAGGTAACCAATGGGGCGCAGGGCCTCCATGACCATGGCCGCATAACGCTCGTTTTGGGGCTTATTTTTGGAATAGATCTTAATTTCCACGGGCGTGGGAGAACCCTGGCTCAGGATCTTATCGGTGAGTTCAATGGGTTCAAAAGAGACTTTTACCGAGGGCATGGCGGCTTTCATACGCGCCCGGAATTTGTCCTTGAGTTCATCCATATCGGTCTTGTATTCAGGGGTCAGGGCAACCTGCAGAACCGCCTCCTGGGGGCCGGGCATAAACAGGTAGATGGGGTTGGTGGAGAACTGGGAACCATGCATGCCGACCATCGCCGAAGTAATGGCCACATGGGAGCTGCCCACCAGGCTGTCGACCTGGGCTATGGCGGTGAGGGTCATCAGTTCGGTTTTTTCGATGCGGGTGCCGTCCGGTCCCTTCAGGCGCACCTGGAACTGGCCGGCATTGGACTTGGGCAGTACGTCGCGGCCGATATAATTGATCAATAGGTAAGCCAGCAGGAGGGACCCGGTTATATACAGCAGCACAATAGGCATCCGGTAAGGCATCATGCGCTGCAGAAAGCGAATGAACCGGGATCGAACCTGCTCAAAAAGCCCTGCCTTGACCCTGGAATCCCGGCTTTCTTTTTCCAGCAGCAGTTCCCGCTGGGCAAATGTGTCTTTTTCGGTCTGCACCGGGATGCCTGACTGGCTGAAAATCTCTTCATCGCTCTGATGGCGGGTCCTTCCGTTTCCCTTTTCGTTGTGCTCTTTCATGAGCCAGTTTGCCAGAACCGGCACCAGGGTCTGGGCCATGATATAGGAGGTGATCATCGCAAAGGCAATGGAAAGGGCCAGCGGCAGGAACAGGGATCCCGGGATACCCGACATGCTGAAGGCCGGCGCGAAGACCGCCAGGATACAAAAAAGGATCAGCAGTTTGGAAAAGGCAATCTCCCGGCAGGCATCCCAAACGGCCAGCGCCTTGGGCTTGCCCATATCCATATGCTGGTGAATGTTTTCTATGGTTACCGTTGATTCATCCACCAGGATCCCGATGGCCAGCGCCAGTCCGCTTAGGGTCATGATATTAATGGTCTGGTGGAAAAGGGACAGAAAAAGGATGGCCGAAATAATACAGGTCGGGATGGTCAGGATGACGATCAGGGCCCCCCTGGCGTCGCCCAGGAAAAGCAGTACCATGAGCCCGGTCAGTACCGCCCCGATCGCCCCTTCGCTCAGCAGGTTTTTGACCGCATTGATTACATAGACCGACTGGTCAAAATCATAGGAAAGATGCACATCCTCCGGCAGCAGGCTCTGGAAACGCGGCAAAGCCGCCTTCAGGTTTTTTACCACCTCCCAGGTGGAGGCCGAGGCGGATTTGGTGATGGGCAGGTAGACCGAGCGCTTCCCGTTGACCAGCGCGTAGCCCGCTGTGATATCAGCACCGTCTTCCACAGTGGCCACATCCTTCAAAAAGAGGCTTTGGACGCCTCCGGTATACAGGGGTATATTTTCAAAATCCCGGACGGTCTTTATGGTGACGTTGGAAGGAGTGAGGTAGTTAAAGTCGCCTATGCGCACATTGCCGGCCGGTGTCGACTGGTTGTTGATGCGCAGGGCGGCCACCAGCTGATCGGGGGTAAGGTCATGGGCGCGCAGCAGTTCGGGATCGGCCTTGATCACGATGGTGCGGGCATTGCCGCCGAAGGGTGCCGGCGACACCAGACCGGGAATGGAGGTGAAGCTGGAGCGGATGTAAATATTGGCCAGGTCCTGCAACTCATTGTTGGAGCGCACCGCACTGCTCAGCACCAGCTGGCCCACCGGCAGGGTGGAAGCATCAAAGCGCAGGATGAAGGGTGGCTGGGAGCCCGGTGGAAATGAGGCCTGGGCACGCGTGGAATAGGAGGTTACCTCCGCCGCTGCCTGGGCCATATTGGTTCCTTCATAAAAAGTGATCTTCAATAGGGAGAGACCCTGGATATTCTGCGATTCAATGCTTTTGACCCCGGAAACAAACAGCAGGAGGTTTACATAATTCTTGCCAAAATAGGACTCCATCTGGTCGGGCGTGAATCCACCATAGGGATGGGAGATATAGATGACCGGCAGGTTCATGTCGGGGAAAATATCAATTTTGATGGTGGTCACCGCCTTGATGCCAAAGAAAAACAATCCCGCCACAAGGACCAGTATGGTAATGGGTTTCTGGAGTGCCGATCTGATTAGGTTCATACAATGGGCCCTTTTCGGGCGGATTGGTTATGGAATGGGATGAATGCCCCCAGGGCTTATTTCACCTGTTTTAAGAATAAATCAAAGTCCCCGCTGGCCGCCGCCTTGAGCAGGAGCGCCTGCCACATATTGATGTAGGCCACACTGCGGTCTGTCTCCGCGCGGTTCAGGTTATAGAGGGCCTGCTGTACATCTACAATATTGGCCAGGCCGTTTTTGTACAACACGGATTTTTGAACATAGGCATCCAGGGCGGCCCTGTATTCCACGGGAACTTCCCGGATACTTTGCAGGCTGTTTTCAATTTGCTGGTCGCTGAGCAGCAGCTGGTCTGCAAGCTGTGTACTTACCAGGTCGTATTCACTGCGGTACGCCTCGGTAATGAACTGTTGGGCCCTGACCTGCTGGCGGATCTTGGAGGGGCTCAGGATATTCCAGGCGATGCCCAGGCCGGCCACATAATTGTACCGGCTGGGACCCAGACCATCCAAATAGCTTTTTGAATAGTTCCCGGGCGCCAGGGGAGTATAATCCCAGCCAAAGCCCGAAGCCTTTGCCTGGAAGCTCCCAAAAAGGTTTAGCCCCGGATAGATGCTTTTGCGAAGCGATGCCTCAGCAGAGGCGCTCAGGTTCACCCGGCTGCGGTAAAACTGCACCTGCGGGTTGTCCGACACCGGGAAAGCCGTTTGCACCTCACGGGGCACTTCTGAAAAATAAGCGGTGTCCAGTGAAAGCACCGCGGGGGGTATATTGATCAGCAGGCAAAGCAGGTTTCGCTGCTGCTCTTCATTGCCGACCGCCTGGATCAGGGTGACCCTGGCTGCGGACAGATCCGCATTGGCGATGGAGGAATCTACGCCGGCGTTGAGTCCTGAGCTGGTCCTGGCCATTACGGCCTGCCTGACCTGTGATGCCCGCTGCACATTGGCGCTGGCATTGGAGACAAAGCGCTGGGAGATGAGCAGGTTGAGGTAGGCTCCCGCAATCTTTATGCCCTGAACGAATTTTTCCTGCGTCAGGCTGGCGCTATCCAACTGGAGTTGCCTGCCCGCGGTGGCAATGCGGGACCGGAGTCTGCCAAAAGAGATAAACTCCCAGTTGGTGTTAACCAGGTAGACCGATCCGAAGGCAGCGTTCCAGCTTTGGGCGCTGGATACGGGCCCGGAGGAGGACAGGCCCGTGCCGCCGCCGATGATACCCGAAGGCCCGAACTGGCCGTTAATGGTTCCGTATGCCTGCTGGATGGAGGCGGTTACATCCGGCAGGTACTGGTTTTTGGTGTTTTCCACCAATGCGGCAGAGGCCTGCAGGTAATGTCGTTTGGCCGCTATGCCCTGATAATTGCCCAGGCCTGTTTTCACGGCCACGCTCAGGGTAAAAGGGTCCTGCTGGCTGTATAACTGACCCGATACCAGGACCAGCAGCAGCGGGACTAAATGGAAAAGCAGGGTTTGTTTCATGCTTATATGGGGCTGTTTCTTACAATAATTAGTCAGCAATGGTACAGTCAATCCGCGCAGGAGATCTTTTTTCACGCAAGCAGGGCCCGAAGTGCCCTGATGGCATGGTCCATGGGGGAAAGCCGGCGGTACACCTGGCACTGCACGGTGGCTCCGTCAAAGAGCAGCGCGATGGTTTGGGCCAGTTCCCTGGCTTCACGCGCACCCATACCCGGGATCTGCCGGACCTGTTGGAGAAAAAACTGCAGCTGGCTTTCCTTATGGAGGATGACTTGGTTATTTATTTTTTCGCTGCGCTGGGGCATCTCGGCAATGATCCGGCTGTAGCTGCAACCGCCGTAACCGGTCTCCACCAGGTATTCCGAGCGACACAGGAAAGTCCGGATAAGCCGCCTGCGGGGCTGGGCAATGCCATGGAGGGCCGCCTGCAGCTTCTCCGACCATATCCGGTAGCGCCGCTGCAGGTAGGCTACACAGAGATCTTCCTTGGAAGGGAAATGATAATAGAGGCTGGCCTTGGCAATGCCGGCCTCCTCGATGACCTGATTGATGCCGGTGAGATGGTAGCCCTGGCTGTAAAACAGCCTGCTGGCCGTTTCAATGATCTGTTCCCGGACAGCAGAAATTTCGGTTGAAATCATGGGTCCGAAATTAAGGCAGCCAGACAAGTTTGTCTGATTTTTTTCTGTAAAACGGAAAATGGGGCAGAGAAAACGGTAAGCC
>CAIVKC010000034.1 GCA_903906365.1 uncultured Bacteroidota bacterium
TATTGAATTTCCGGTCCATTTGCCAATTTATTGATTATAGTGGATTCTATAGATGGGTGATGGTTAGCTGGTCAATCCGAATTTGGCAAAATATTATGGTTCTGCGTTTGGACTATTATCTATTTATATAAAATGATATTCCTTTTTTAAGAAGGCCAGCGAATTTTTGCTTTGACATTTAATATTTCAAGCCTTGATTCGATAATGAATGTGCTCCCTTTTATCTGATGAATATAATAGGCAAGGTCTAGTTGAAGATCCTGGTCGTATGATCTTAATGCCGGACTATTAGTTGGTCTATTAATTCCATCAATGCTTATCATTTTGCTGAATTCAAAAAGGATTAAATATATGGGATAAAATAGGGCCTGTATTTGATCTTTCCATTCTTTCATCCTTCTGATTGATGGTTATTATGACTATCAATTGTAGATGTAATATAAGGTTTAAGAATTTGTGGAGTTTTTTTTGGATTCAGTTACTCGGTAAAAAGTAAGACTTTCCTATAGCTAGTTGCCAGCAATGGTAGTTTTGGAGGACATCACGGTTAAAAGGAAAGGAATTGACCCTAACTGGTTTCCCCCGGATTTAGAAATTATTAATATTTAGTATATATTAATTGGCCTACCTATAATTTAATTTAAATGGGGAGATTTTCCCGGAACAACCTTAAAAGGTTGTTCAAAATGACCCTTTGGCGATGTGGCGACTAAGGTATATTTCCCGGGTTTAATGAATTGATCAAATTGTATAAAGTAAGGTTCATCACTTTCTTTTTTACTTATCACCAAATTCCAACGATACTCATTGAATCCGCTTAGACCTTTGATGGTGTCCTTCCAAATATCCTTATTGGTTTTGTCATGTATAGAAAGAGTAACAGTTTCTGCCTCGTTCAGCCAAAATGTAAAGGAAGTTTTTTCAAGCGTTTGATATAAAGGTTCACCCCCATTTGAATTAAACCAAGGTGTTTTTAAAGGATGAATTTCGAATAATTGATTCTGATGATGGGGGTCGTGTTCATTCAGTATTTTATGTATAGGTACGAGGTTTATTTTGTATAAACCCCTTCCGTACGTTGAGACCACTAAATCCATGGTTGGTAGATTGAACTTTAAATCTGACACCGCAGCTTGTGGTAAATTTGTGCCTAATACAGACCAGTCCTTCCCTCTGTTGATGGAAATATAGACACCCCTTAAACCACCGGCATATAAAATATTTTCATTCATTGGATCCTCCTTGATCACATAAATTGGTTCATCTGGAAGTCCTCCCTGAATACTTGTCCAATTTGCGCCATAGTTTTCTGAAACATATAAGTAGCTGTGCAAATCATCCTCGTTTATGCCCGTCATACAAACATAAACCCTGGATGCTTTAAAGTAGGAGGGGCAGATACTTCGAATATATTGATTAGCTAAACCCAAAGAAAATTCTTCCCAATGAGCGCCATCATTTTTTGAAACCCAAAACGCACCCTTGTCAGTACCTACATATAGCAAGCCTTTTTTAAGCGGTGATTCAACCAATGCTCCTGCGGCTGCAGATTTTTTAGATTTAAATGCGGAGTTAGCAATATTGGGGCTGATTACTTTCCAGGTATCACCTCTGTCGATGGATTTAAAGATATAATTGCCTCCATGATACAAAGTATTATTTTGGTAGGATGAGATAAAATAAGGCGTGATATAGTTGAATAGGAGGGTATCGCGTATAAATTTTGGCAGTTGAGGTTTGATTGAGGTTATTTTGTCTTTGGCTTTATCCAGCCGAATGGCATCTCCATGCTGCTGACTGTAATAAACTATATTTTTATCATAAGGATCGACTTGGGTTACACAACCATCTCCTCCATTCCAGGGATCTATCCAAAGATATTTCCAGGGGTCAGTGAAGGTTGTATTTAATTCTTTTGCAGGACCATATACGGTAGCATCATCCTGGGTGCCCCCATATATGGTATAACTGGATGTATCGATGGTAATATCATAAAACTCACCAATTGGAATGTTGTTATAATGCATCCAGGATAGACCTTTATCTTGGGTCACATACAATCCCCCATCATTTCCTAAGGCGATTTGGTTCGGGTTATTGGGATTAATCCATAAATCAGCCTGGTCTAAGTGCAGCCCCTGGGCTGCACTGGGCGTCATATGATGTACCTCTCCACCGATGTAGGTAAATGTTCTTCCGCCATCTAAACTATGGGCAACGCGGATGCCCAAACAAAATACTTCTTCATCATTTTTCGGACTGACAAAAATCTTGGTAAAATACCACCCGTAAAGGGAAAATATTTTAAATGGTTCCGCATGTGTTTTGGTCCATGTAATACCCCCATCGAGTGTTTTATAAAGTTCAGCTCTCTGATCGGCCGGATTATTAAGGTTATCGACTAGCGCATAAGCTTTGTTGGAATTATTATAAGAAACACCAACACTTATTCTTCCCACATTTGCCCCGTAGGGTAAGCCATGGATGCATTTGACCCAGGTTTTTCCGGCATCATTACTTCTGTATACGCCACTATTTTCACCAGAAATTCCTGGAAAAACCTCCCAAAGCGTCGTATACATTATTTGTGGATTGGAAGCTGAGATTACAATACTATTTCCGCCCGTCATCTCATCGATATATAAGACTTGTTCCCAGGATTTGCCTCCGTCCGTGGTTCTAAATAGCCCCCTGTTTTTATTTTTACTCCATAAGTGACCGATGACGGAAACCAACACAAAATTGGGGTCCTTTGGGTGAACAGCAATCGCTGCAATGGACCAGGAATCCTCTAACCCTATATGCTCCCATGTCTTACCGGCATCCATGGAACGATACATGCCTGTACCGGGTAATGTAAAATTCCTCGGTTTTTTGAGATGCTCTCCAGTACCAACATAAAGTATATTTGAATTAGTAGGAGCTATGGCAAAAGCCCCAATACTATAACTGGCTTGTTCCTCGAAGATGGAATTCCAGGTAAGGCCATTGTTAATGGTCTTCCAGAGCCCTCCGGCTCCAAATGCCGCATACAGGGTACCAGGGTTTGCTGTATCTATTTGAACGACATTTGCCCTTGCGCTATTAACGGTGGGTCCTAGTGCTATCCAGTTTAAGTTGTATAGGGTTTCAGCCTTCATCTTTTTATAGTAAGGGTAGGAATTCATGAGGGGGGAAGGCTCCTGTTGTGCCATGGAATAGGCTATAGCAAAGAATAGTAGAGTAAAAGTAGATATGATAAATTTTGGCATGAATTCATATTTAAAATAACAAACCTTTTTTGGACTAATTTTCCTGTTATGATTCATAAAAATGTCAAACAACAAGATAAAACGATGTATTTCTAAAGGGGATTGAATAATTAGCTTATAAAATTCCCATTTATCACGGCACTGGCAGCGCAATGTGGAATTCAGTATACTCACCCTCCTTGGTATCTACCTTTATATCCCCACCATGTGCTTTTATAATCTCATAGCTGAGGCTTAAACCCAATCCGGTTCCCTGCCCTGTAGGCTTGGTTGTAAAGAAGGGTTGGAATATTTTCTCTACCACTTGCTGAGGGATTCCGTTACCGTTGTCTTTAACAGTGATAATTATTTTATTATCAGACTCTTTTGTACTGACCGAAACAGTCGGTTCGTATTTTTCAGGGTATTGTTTCTTTTTTTCATTAACTGCATAGAAGGCATTGTTGTAAAGGTTCAACAGCACTCTCCCTATGTCTTGATGGACGATATTCAAATGCCCGATAGCTTTGTTGAAATCAGTTGTCAATGTAGCATGGAAGTTTTTGTCCTTGGCTCTTAGGCCATGATAAGATAGCCTCAAATATTCATCAGACAAGGCGTTTATATCAGTTAGCTCTTTTATGCCTCCACTTGACTTTGAATGCTGGAGCATGCCTTTTACAATGGCTTCGGCTCGCTTACCGTGGTGGGTTATCTTTTGTTCATTTTCCTGAATATCTTTTGCAAGCAGATTGACTTCATCAAAATTATTATTTGCAATTTCATCTCTCAACTCGGTAATGAGTTCATTATTTAGGTCTGAAAAATTATTTACGAAGTTTAGCGGGTTTTGAATTTCATGAGCAATGCCTGCCGTGAGTTCACCCAGGGAGGCCATCTTTTCTGATTGGATGAGTTGAGCTTGTGTGGACTGCAGATTTGCAAGTGTCTTTTGCAAAACCAAATTGGCTTTTTGTTTTTGCCTGTTGTTGCGGTTTTGAATCAAAGCAAACAGTAATAATATTATTATTCCTGCGGACAAAGAATAGGTCCTTATGCTATTTCGCAGCGCATCTTTTTCTTCCTTGATTTCCTGTTCCTTCAGTTTCTGGTTGAAGGCGAAATTCTGCACTTGTTTGATCTTTTCCTTATTGAAGAGCGAATCTTTTATACCATTGGATATCTTAAGGTATTTAAAAGCACTGTCAACCTTATTTTCCGATTCGAATACCGTTGACAGGAAGGTAGACGCACGCAGGCTAAGGGAGGGTACGGAAATGGTTTTGGATAGTAGTAAGGATCTTTTGGCGTACCATAGTGCAGAATCTACCATATTCAGATTTTGAAATAATACAGCCTTTCCCATATAAGACTGGCATAAATCATAGGGCAGGTGGGATTTTTCAGAGAAAAGCTGGGCAATATTGAATTCCCGCATGGCTTGCTCAAAGTTGTGCTTCTTCCAATAAATATTTCCCAGGTAATAGTGATTTAGCGGCCAAGGCCTATTGAGGGCATCATCGTAAATAATAACACTATCAATGCTTTTCAAATAATATAATGCCGAATCATATTCACCTTCGTCATAGAAACAAGATGCAAGATTCCCGGTATAGATTTCTTTCATATATTTCGATGCGACATTATTTATGGCCGTTTTAATATAAGGAATGGCTAAGCCGGGTTCACCAATATTCTCATAAATTTCACCCTCTACTTCAGTGATTCTGTTCAAAAAGGCTTGGTCCTTTGATTTTTCAGCCATTTCACGTGCCTTGGAAATATAGCGAAGGGCAATGGAATCATTTCCTTCTTCTGAAAAGGCGATAGAAATGCATTCATACAGACCTTCTGTATAATGAGATAAACCAGCTTTTTCTATCTTTTCATTGATTGCCTGGTCTTTGATTAGTTCTAATCCAATATTAGCGTAGTACAAACAGGAGTCGGGCTTGGTAAATCGGAATTCTTTGGCCAGGGTGTAGACAGCCAAGGTCTTTTGTACGGCATTGTTTGAAATATCCAGCATATTCTCCAGACTATCGACCATATGTGGATCCTGGGCCAGTGCCGTGGTTGACAAACAAATAGAAAAAAAAGCGGCAATTAAAAATTTCATCTAAAAGAAATTATCTGATTTAAAAGAAAGAGGGACATTAAATGAAAAGTCTTCCTTCGTTCTCATTTAAGCCCATCCTATCGATATTCCCTAAAGGATCGTATTCTGAATTATTGACTAAATGGATTCGGGAATTACATGTTTCTGGCTACCGGTATTTGAATATTACATTCATTCCCAGAGTTTTAAACTAGCTTTTACATAAATGGATTAAATAAAGCCCAATAATCAATCCCAGATGACCAGAAATGATACTGCTTTGAAGGTACTTAAAACGGCTAAATTATTATGAATTTATGAACATCCTGAAAGTATCGGAAAATGGGCGATAATTTCCAACAATAAAGTTTCTTATATTTCAGTAATTAGCTATTTGCCATCAGCATCATATTGGTAACCGGACCTGCAATTTGGTATACGGACCCTACATGGCAAGCCCTTATATTTTCCATCCTGTATTTTAATGATAATATAGGTCAAAGTTTTACCCGGTCCCGTTCCCTGTCCAATAGGCGGAGTGGAAGATAAGTTAAAGGGGTTTATCCAGAACTTTTTGAAAGAATTACCGTGGTCATGGTGCTTCACACGGATGATTCTCTGGTGGAGCGGAATACTTACTATGATGTCTGAATGAACGAGGAATGGAAACTTTACCAGCGGACCTGAATCGGCACCTATACCTAGGTCACTACTTTCAAAACGAGCAACCAGATTCCCACCTAAAAAATCATTACTGAAGGCAAATAAACGTAGACTATCAACAAACAATAAGGACATAACCTCCTGATTCTCTGCATAGAACCTGCTTCCTACGGGGCTCGCCTACTTCCCAATACAAAACTTGCTAAATATATAGTCTAGCTGATCTTCACTGGTTATTTCTCCTGTAATTTCTCCTATAAAGTGCAGGCACCGGCGAATGTCAGGAGCGAGCAGGTCCCCTGGAATTTTTTCCAACAAACCTTTTTTTACCTCACTCAAGGAGGATAGGACGTTTTGCAAGGCCTGGTAATGGCGGACATTGGTGACAATAGTTCCTTCACCGGAATGGTAGCCTGATAATACTTTATTCACAAGGGCGGATTTGAGGGATTCGATATGCCGCTTCACTTTGGCTGAGATTAAAACGGCGTCTTTGAATTGGCTGAATTTCTCCCGCATTACAACTTCCCCGGCCAGGTCAATTTTATTGATTACGGCCAGAAACCGGGTTCCCTGTCTTTGAAGTTCAGCTATTTTGGATACTATTTCTTCGAGTTCATCTGATGCCTCAAACAGGTAGATGACCAGATCTGCCTGCCTGATCTTTTCGAGGCTTCTTTCCACCCCCATGCCTTCAATAATGTCGGCGGTGTGTTGCCTTATCCCTGCAGTATCCACCAGTCTAAAGAGAATCCCTTCTATATTGAGGATCTCCTCAATGGTATCGCGGGTTGTACCGGCAATTTCGCTGACAATGGCCCTGTTTTCGTTGAGCAGGGTATTCAACAGCGTGGATTTACCTGCGTTGGGCTTACCCACGATGGCCACCTGGACGCCGTTTTTAATGACGTTTCCCAGCCGGAAGGATTCCAGCAGGGTCAGGGTCCTGGATTCCGCATCCGAGATCAGTTCAAAGAATTGGGCCCGGTCGGCAAATTCTACATCTTCCTGCGAGAAATCAAGTTCCAGTTCAATCAGGGAGGAGAACCTGAGCAGCTGTTCCCGAAGTGCCCTGAGGTCATGGGAAAACCCACCCCGAAGGCTGCTAAGGGCTGTTTTGCGGGAGGCTTCCGTATTGCTTGCAATGATATCTGCAACAGCTTCTGCCTGGGTCAGGTCAAGTTTTCCGTTGAGAAAGGCACGCTGGGTAAATTCACCTGGTTTGGCAAGACGGGCCCCGCCTTGCAAGAGGGCCTGGAGGATGAGATCCTGTATATAGGGGGAGCCATGACAGGATATTTCCACCACTTCTTCCCCTGTATAGGATCTGGGAGCTTTATAGAGCGCCAGGACTACTTCGTCCAGCAGCCTTCCCTGATGCTGAAGGAAGCCCACGTGCAGGGTATGGGAGGGCTGTGCCGCCAAATCCCGGGAGGGAAACAGGGCATTGGTGATGGAAATGCTTTGTTTGCCGCTGAGCCGAAGGACCCCGATGGCCCCGATCCCGGGTGGTGTGGCCAGGGCCACAATGGTATCATCCCATCCGGCCAGTTTACCAAGCATAGTCAAACATTTTATCCATCTTTCCGGGAAAATTAACCTGAATCAAATTTTTCATGGGGTAAAAATACGCAATACTCGCCGCTGATTAGGGCCGCAGCCATATGGATCCATAAAAAATCCCTCCACTTTGGGGTGGAGGGATTTTTTAATAAGATAAAACAAAGATTATTGCGCTTCCAGCTTAAATACGATTGGCTGCTTTTTCTGAGATTTTACCTGCCTGCCATTTTGGATGGCCGGTGTCCATTTACCACTCTTTTTAATTACCCTGACTGCTTCTTCCCTCAGCCCTCCGTCGGTAGGACCGCTGATGGCTTCCACATTACTTACATTACCTTCCTTATCCACAATGAACTGGACGATCACAGATCCCTGGATCTCATTGTTCACTGCTTCCTCGGGATAATGGAGGGTTTTGCCCAGATAACGGGACCAGGCGCCCTGTCCACCCGGATAATCTGATTCTATTTCCACCTTGGTGAAGGTCTGATCGTAGTCGGTCTCATCCTTTTTAGGGGCTTCCACCACACCTTTACCCTGGTCAACGGGGGCAGCAAGGCCTTCATCCTTGATACCTTCCTGGTTTACAGTACCGATCTTGGTATCTTCCAGCTTTTCCTGCTCAGGCGGCTTCTCATCTTCCTTGACCTGTTCGTCCTTTACAATTTTTGGGGGCGTAAACTTGGCCATTTCTACTTTGGGCGGCTCCACTTTGGGTGGCGGGGGAGGAGGAGGTTCATTTTTCTTCTCTTCCTTTACGTCTTCCAGCTGTACGTCCTGGACGACCATCTCCTGCTTTTTGCTGCTGGAGGCGATTACTCCTGCCAGCAGATAACCGACAAATAAAAGTGCAATAAGGGCTCCCAGGCTGATAAGGGCCATGGTCAGTCTCTTGTTGTACGTTTTACGCAGGTCATAAGCGCCGTACTCCTTGTTCCTGCCATCAAAGATGATATCGAGGATATCGGCGTTTAATATTTTATTTACTTCCATTGTGCGTTTGTTTATTAATTAGACTCTGATGGGACAAAATTCCATAAAAATTCAGCCCTGTTATTTAATCCCGTTGGCCTGTTCGGTCGCCTGAACAATTTTGTATTCATCAGGGGATATGTCCACCAGGGCAAATCGCTTCACAGCATCTATGGTCATTTCATCCAGGATATTGACCGTGTTCTTGTAGGTAGCGTCCACGGTTGGCTTCAGAACCACCACAAAGTCCTTGGGGTCGGTCCTTCTCTTTTTATCAAGAATCACGTCCCGGATGGCCTTAAAATTGGAGCCCTGCACTTTGGTGGGATCATCGCCTTCGTAATAATAAACCTGGTCGTTCTTGCCAAGCATGATGGTCAGTACGGCCGAGGCCTTGACCTTATTCTGTTCCTCGGGTTTATCCACATCCTTGGGCAGAAACAGTTTCATGGCTGTTGGCTGGCTCATGGTAGTCGTGAAGATAAAAAAGGTGATCAGCAGGAATCCAAGATCCACCATGGGAGTCAGGTCCACACGGGTGGAGAGCTTTTTGCCTTTTTTGACACCAGGTCCTTTTTTATGACCACCACCGCTCGAGGTATCTAATTCTGCCATAATAAAGCGTTTTAAATAATGAATTAATGTCCTTATTCAGCCGCAGCACCCTTGTTCTGGGGAGCAGCCATATTGATTTTGTACAATTCCGTGCCTGTGGGCACTGCTACGGGGTTGGTTACCATGGAAAACTTCATCTGGTCGTTTTTCTTGAAGGCACGGATAATACCCTGAAAAGAGGGGTATTTGGCCGCATCATCACCTTTGACCAGGAGGTTAAACCTGGTACCCTCAAAAGCTGTAACTGCAGCATGCACCCAGTCAACCAGTTCGTTGTTGGAGCTGTCCTTTACCGGAATGCCGGCCAAGGTTACATTTTTGAGTTCATCCGGCGTATGTCCCAGATAGGATTTCAGCTGGCTGAAGGGCACCCCGATGTAGGAGGACGGGAATTTGACGAAATTTTGCTTTTCAGCCGGTGTCAGCCCGAGGTTCTTGGAGGTGTTGATTTCATCCAGAATCTTTTCCTTTTGGGTCTTGTTCTGGTCTGATACAGAAAGGAATACCTTTCCGTCCCGGTCAAGGGTAATCAGCACAACATCCTTATCCGGAGCTATTTTGGTAGCAACGGAACTGGGGGTGGTTACCTTCAATGCTTCCGATGGCTTGAACTTGGTTGTCAGAATGAAAAATGACAACAACAGGAATGCCACGTCACACATAGCAGTCATGTCTACAGAGGTGCTTTTGCGTGGTATTTTTACTTTAGGCATTGTTCAGATAATTTGTTTATATAAAGATTCATTTTTCACCTAATTCCATAAACTGTTTCATAGCGGTTGGCTGGAAACAGGGAGGGACGCTTATTTGTACAAAGAAGCGAAGCTCTGGGTCAGGGTAAAACCACTTTCGTCGATACCATAAGTAATGCCGTCGATCTTGGTTGTGAACACATTATACATAATAATGGACAAAGCGGAGGTTCCGATACCCAGTGCCGTGTTGTAAAGGGCCTCAGAGATACCCTGGGACAGTTTCTGGGCTGCTTCACCGCCACCGCTTTCACCAAGGGCAGAGAAGGAACGAATCATACCCATTACCGTTCCAAGCAGACCCAGCAGGGTAGCCACGGAGGCAATGGTAGAAAGGAATACCAGGTTTTTTTCCAGCATGGGCAGTTCCAGGGAAGTGGCTTCTTCCACCTCTTTTTGGATAGCCAGCACTTTCTGGTCGGTATCGAGTTCGGTATTGGAAATCATTTCCTTGTATTTGCGCAGACCGGCTTTCATAACATTACCTACGCTGCCTTTTTGTTTGTCGCATTCTGCGATGGCGGCGTCCACGTTCTTGTTGGCCAGGTTATACTGGACTTTGCGGATGAATTCAGCGATATTGCCGGTTCCGGTAGCTTTTACAATGGTCAGGAAACGCTCAACCACAAAGGTCAGTACGGTGAGTAAGCAACCGATAAGTACGGGTACAATGATTCCTCCCAGGTACATTCTTGCCAATCCGCCGATCGCATTTTCACGATCAGGCCAGAATCCGCCGTTTTCTTTTCCCTTGGTAAAATTGTCTGGGCTGCCAATAACAAAACGCCAGAATAAGTAGCCTATAATAAAACAGGTTAGAGGCGCAATCCACGAAATAGCATTGCTTTTTCTTTTAGGTTGAACGGAAGAAGTGCTTTTCGCTGCAACCGTTGCAGTTGGTTTTGTTTCAGCCATGATCGTTTGTTTTTAGTGTTAGAAAAAAGTATATGGTAATTAAAAAATATGGTTGTACAATTCTAAGGATTTTTTCTTTGAATCAGCAAATTTGAAATAATAAAAGTTTGTAAAGGGAGACACAAGTTAAGGAATTTATTAAATCGCAAAATGAAATTATTGTATCTGTATACCCCCAAACGACTTTGCAGTGCTGAATTACGGTCATTGGCCGTTTTTCTTTCCGCTTTTTACCATCCGTGTAAATCTACTCTATTTTGTCATACTGATTTACTTATCTTGAGCCCCTAAATTTTTATTATGATTTGCATTTACCATTTGAAAAGGTTATTGCTGCTGGTGTTAATTTTGACCACCCTGGCGACCCTCTCAGAGGCCCAGGAGAAAAAGATCCTGCCCCCGGGAACCGGTACCCAGAATCCGGGCGCGCCTCCCGGCCCCCCACAGGCCAAGCCGGGCCCCAAACCCTATAAGGAAGTCATTACCGAAAAGGCCAGGACCTCCAGGGGGCTTTTTACCGTACATAAGGTGGAGGAAAAATGGTACCTGGAAATCCCTGATTCCCTCTTCGGACGTGAGATACTGGCCATCACCCGGATCGCCAAGACGGCCACAGGGGCCGGTTATGGTGGCGAGGAGGCCAATGAGCAGGTCCTCCGCTTTGAAAAAGGCCCTGACAATAAAATATTTATGCGCGTGGTGTTTTATATCAACGTGGCCTCTGACACCCTTCCGATTTTCCAGGCTGTCAGAAACTCCAATATGGAACCCATTGTGGCCGCATTCGATGTCAAATCCCTGGGAAAGGACAGCACCGGTGCTGTTATTGAAGTGACCGATTTTTTCAAGGGGGATAACCAGGTGATATCCCTGTCCACCGGTCAGAAAAGGGCCTATAACCTGAACGCACCCTCCTCCGACCGCTCCTTCATCAATTATATAAGGACCTTTCCCATCAATACCGAAGTGCGAGTGACCAGAACCTATTCTGCTTCCACACCGCCCCCCGGTCTTTCAATGAGTCCTTTTCCCGGCTCCAGCCTGGTAGCCGCTGCGGAAGCCGGCGCCGTAACCCTGGAACTCAATACCTCCATGGTCCTGCTGCCCAAGGTTCCTTACCGGAAACGGGCTTATGATGAGCGTGTGTCCTATTTTTCAGATGGATATACCAATTACGGCCTCGACGTCCAAAAGGCCCAGTCGGAGCGCTTTATCACCCGCTGGAGGCTGGAACCCAAACCCGAAGACGTGGAAAAAATGAAAAGGGGCGAACTGGTCGAACCCCAAAAACCCATCATCTATTATATAGATCCGGCCACCCCGGTGAAATGGCGTAAATACCTGAAAATGGGTATTGAAGACTGGCAGGCGGCTTTTGAAAAGGCTGGGTTTAAAAATGCCATCCAGGCCAGGGACTGGCCCGAAAATGACAGCACCATGAGTTTGGAGGATGCCCGGTTTTCCGTGATCCGGTATTTTGCTTCCGACATAGAAAATGCCTACGGACCCCATGTGCATGACCCCCGCAGCGGTGAAATCATTGAAAGCCACATCGGTTGGTACCATAATATTATGAACCTGCTCAGGGACTGGTATATGATCCAGACCGCTGCCATAGATCCCAGGGCCCGCAAAGTAAAACTGGACGATGAACTCATGGGCCAGCTGATACGCTTTGTGTCCTCCCACGAAGTGGGACATACCCTGGGGCTGCCCCATAATATGGGATCCTCCTCCGGCACCCCTGTGGAGAAACTCAGGGACAAGGCCTGGGTGGAAGCCAACGGGCATACGGCCTCCATCATGGACTATGCGCGGTTTAACTATGTCGCCCAGCCCGAAGACCATATAGGCCCGGCCGGTATCTATCCCAGGATTGGGGATTATGATAAATGGGCCATTGAATGGGGATACAAACCTGTTTTTGACAAGGACGAAAAGCAGGAAAAGGAAATACTCAATGAGTGGGCCAAAGCCCATGCTGCGGACCCCCGCTACCGCTTCCTGCGCCAGCGGGCCATACCCTCCGATCCTAGGGCCCAGACAGAAGATTTAGGTGATAATGCCATGAAAGCCAGTGAATACGGAATCAAGAACCTCAAAAGGATCCTCCCCAACCTTTCCCAGTGGACCTACCAGCCGGGGGAACCTTTTGAAACCCTGGATGAAATCTATGGCCAGGTGATCATACAGCTCCGCCGGTACATGGGGCATGTAACTGCCAATATCGGCGGTATCTATGAGGACCCGAAAACCTATGATCAGGAAGGGGAAGTATTTACCCCGGTGCCCAGGCAGCTGCAAAAGGATGCCGTGGCCTTCCTCAATAAAAATGCCTTTGAAACACCCACCTGGCTGCTGGACTGGAAACAACTGAAGAAATTCAACCAGGATCAGGTGGTCGAGGAAATCCGGGTATTTCAGCAGGGAACCCTCAACTCGGTCCTGGATCCGGGACGTCTGGAAAGGGTTTCGGAGAACGCAGCCGAACTCGGCAGCGCCGCCTATGCTGCTGACGATCTGCTGGAAGACCTACGCAAAGGCATCTGGAGTGAAATATATGCCCGTAAACCCATTGATATTTACCGCAGGAACCTGCAAAAGGCCTTCGTGGAAAACCTGGGTAATATGATCAACGGTCAGCAGTTCAGCCTGTCTTTTGGGGGATCCCGCAGGGTCTCCAGCGCCTATGGGATTACCGGGGTCAATGTAAAGGTCTCTGACCTGATTTCGGTGGCCAAGGGTACGCTCAGGACGCTGAAAGCGGACATCACAGCGGCCCTTCCCGGTATCAGTGACCGGATGACCCGTTATCACCTCCAGGATGAACTTGAAAGGATTAACCTGATCCTGAATCCGAAGGGCTGATTGCCTGTTGGCTTGAAATATAGGACGGTTTTACCATAAAATATGCGGCTCCCGGGAGCCGCATTTTTTATGCCCCACCAAAAGGTGGTTGGCAGAAATTGCCACTGGGCCTTATTTATTCATAGCGGAGGGCCTCAATGGGATTGAGACGGGCTGCTTTAAAGGATGGGTAAAGTCCTGCGAGCAGGCCTACGATCGAACAGATGACTATACCCCAAAATAGCCACCACCAGGGCACTACAAAACCGGTGCTGAGGAAAAGGGAAAAGCTATTGCCCACCAGGATTCCCAGCAGGATGCCAAAAAGGGCACCCAGCAGGCTGATGATGATGGATTCATAGAGGAACTGCCTGCGTACGCTTCCCTTCCTGCCACCGATGGCCTTGATCAGACCAATTTCCTTGGTACGTTCGGTGACCGAAACCAGCATGATGTTCATTAAACCGACGGCAGCGCCAATGAGGGTGATAAAGCCAATAATAACGGCACTGACTGTAATGAAGCTGAGATTTTTCATCAGCATCTGGACAAACACATCGCTTTTATCAATCACAAAATTGATGTCTTCTGTGGTAGTCAGCCGGCGAATGGGCCGGAAAGTGCCCTCTGCTTCCCCGATGGCAGCATCCAGCATCTTTACATCGGGAACCTTCACCAATATATTGAACGAAGCATTGGCATTGGAATTAAAAAAGCGGCGAACACTGTTATAGGAGGTGACAATCATATTGTCCCAGCTCATACCCAAGGTAGAGCCTTTGGAATCCAGTGTTCCGATGACCCGGTAGGAAATACCGTTGATCTTGATGATTTTTTCCAGCGGTTTTTCCAGGGAACCGCCAAAGATTTTCTTGGCGATATCACTTCCGATGATACATACATTCCTGCCCGATTCCATATCCAGGCTGTTGAGGTTCCTGCCGGCAGCCAGCGTGAAGCCGTTCAGCTCGATGTAGTTTTCATCCCCGCCGTTGATGCGGACATTGGGGGAGGTTTTTTTATCGCCCAGGGAGACAATGGCATTATTGGTTCCCTGCAGGGTCAGGCCAATTTTGGAGGGAAGGGCAAAGCGTTTTTTGAAGCTCTCGGCCTGTTCCTTGGTAATGGGTTTGCCTATGTTTGATTTCTTTTCCTTTTTCAGGCCTTTCTTTTCCTTTTTTACGTCGGAATTGTCATCGCCGCCGAAGTGCATGCGGTATTGCTTGTAATGCAGCGTAAAGCCGTTGGCACCCATGGCAGCGAAACTTTCTGTAAACTTCTGCTTCATGGCGTCGATCGCGGTATTGATGCCGACCAGGGCCATAATCCCAAAGGCAATGATCGCTACGGTAATCCCCGTGCGGAGCTTGTTGCCCCGGACCGTGCGGAATGCCAGCGAAATGGTATCTATGATTTTCATGAATGGAGTATAGGTGCGATAAAATTAAGGATTCCGCCAACAATCCCGTGAATTCTTATGTAAACGGCATCACCGGCCGGTGCACCGGCAGGCAGTTTCGGGCTCCTGCAGTCCAATTTATTCGGGGGCTGTTCAGATATAGGGGATTTCCAGGGTGTTGATCAGCCACTGGGGAAACATTCCCAATATCAGGATGATCAGCGCAGCGATTACCAGCAGCACCCGGAAGGCTACCGGGGAGTCGATTTGCTGCGGCTCTCCATCCTTAAAATACATGGCCTGGATCACGCGGAAATAATAATAGATGCTGACGGCAGCACAGAGTACGGCAAAAATCACCAGCCACAGGGATTGGCCGGTTTTTACGACGGCTGCCAGCATGTAGAATTTGGCGAAAAAACCGCCTGTCAGCGGAATGCCTGCCAGGGAAAGCAGGAAAACGGTATTGGTGGCGGCCAGGACAGGATGGTGCTTGGCCAGTCCGTTGAAACCCTCAAAGCTGTGGTCTTTCATCCTGACCAGTATGGCAAATATGCCGATGGTGGCCACGCTATAGGCTGCCGTGTACAGGAGCAGACCATCCCTGCCAATCTGGTTGAGCGTCAGGATGGCAAACAGCATGAATCCTGCCTGGGCAATGCTGGAATAAGCCAGCATTCGTTTGACACTCTGCTGAAAGACAGCCGTCAGGTTCCCTATAAACAGGGTGGCAGCAATAATAATGGAAATAAATATCTGCCACCTGGCCTGGATTTCCCCGAAGGAATCAAAAAACAGGCGGATGAAGGCGATGAAAACGGCTGCTTTGACAATGGTAGCCATAAAGGAGGTAAATACCGTCGGGGCACCATCATAGACATCGGGCGTCCAGAAATGGAAAGGGGCGGCAGAAACCTTAAAGGCCATGGATATGAGCAGCAGCAGGAGGCCTGCCATAAACAGGGGGGAAGCCGGCCCCCCCAGCAGTGAGATCTCATCGATAAAAAAAGTCCCTTTGGAGGAGGCACCGTATAAAAAGGTGATGCCCAACAGCATGATGCCCGTTGAAAAGGAACCCATCAAAAAATATTTGAGGGAGGCTTCCGTGCTTTTCAGGTTCTTTTTATTGCTGCCTGTCAATATATACAAAGGAATGGATATGATCTCAATGCCCAGGAACAGCATGAGCAGTGTATTGAAAGAGCTGGCGATGGCCACCCCGCAGAGTACAAAAAAGATGAGTGCAAAATATTCAGCCACGTTTACCCCCACCTGCTCAATATCCCTCCCGGAAAGCAGAAAATAAAGCAGGGTACATCCGTAGGCAATGGCATTGAAAACCAGGGGGAAAGTATCAAAATAGAGCATGCGCCGGGTGTCAATGGAAAAGAAGGGATGCCCCATTCCGAGGTCCATCAGGTTGGCGATAAACAGCAGGATGATCCCCCCGATGGCCACATAACGTACGGTAGATTTATTGCTGGTCAACAATCCGCTGAACATCATCACAATTCCCCAGACGGCCGATATTATTATTGCATTCATATCTTCTTTGAATATAGATCTCTACAATTTAAAATTCATTTTGGTGAGGATTAAATCCACCGTTCCCCGGGTCAGGTCCATGACCGGCTTGGGGTATACGCCCATGACCAGGATTACCAGTACCACCAGGGCCAGGATCATTTTCTCATGGAAAAATATGTCCCTGCCCTTGGCGGTCAGGGCATTGGTCTTGCCATAAAAAACCTTCTGGATCAT
Organism: uncultured Bacteroidota bacterium; assembly: GCA_903906365.1. Lineage (GTDB taxonomy): Bacteria > Bacteroidota > Bacteroidia > Chitinophagales > Chitinophagaceae > Puia. The sequence continues at coordinate 16,816 of CAIVKC010000034.1, forward strand.
ATTGAGCGTATAGACGGCCGACAGGATGATGCTGAGTCCGGCGGTTACCGTGAATACAACATTGTACTTGGTGGCTGCTGAACCGTATACCCCGCTGAACATGAGGAACTCACCCACAAAGGCATTGGTCAGCGGCAGCGCCAGGTTGGCCAGGGCCACCAGGACCAGACCTATGGCCAGGGCAGGCGCTTTTTGGGCCAGGCCGCCGAGTTCGGAAATTTTTCTGGTATGGAATTGACGCTCAATGAGGTCGACGACAATCCACAGGCCGATAATATTGATCCCGTGGTTGAACATCTGGATCATAACGCCCTGCATGCCCGCCTGTGTGGTGGCAAAAATGGCCAGGCACATCAGACCGATATGGGCTATGGAAGAATAGGCAACCAGCCTTTTGAGATCATCCTGTTTGATGGCCATCAGGGAGGCATAAATCATTCCTATGATACAAAGGGCAGAGGCGGTATCACCCCAGATCCAGGTTCCGGTGGAAAGCACCGGAGCCAGCCAGCGCAGTATACCGAACAGACCCATCTTAACCATGATGCCGCTCAGGACCATCGTAGTGGCACTGGGGGATTGTTCATAAGTGTCGGGTTGCCAGGTATGAAAGGGGAAAAGGGGCATCTTGATGGCAAAGGCAATAAAAAACAACCAAAACAGCCAGGTCTGGTCCTGCGCCGGAATCCGCTGGTTGAGATCGGTAAAGGATTTCAGGGAAAAACCATGGTCAGCCGTATGCTGACTCAGGTAAATGATGCCCACCAACATGAGCAGGGAGCCCACAAACGTATAAATAAAGAATTTGAAGGTTGCCTGCACCCTTTTTTCCCCACCCCAGTTGGAACACAGAAAATAGACCGGGATAAGGGCCAGTTCCCAGAAGAAATAGAAAAGCAGCGCGTCATTGGCAACAAAGACGCCCATCAGGCCCGCCTGGGAAAGCAGCATGAGGGCATAGAAATTATTGGCATTCTTGTATTCGGTCCGGTAGGTGGCCGTAAAAATCAAGGGGAAGGAAACGGCTGTGAGCAGGGTCAGGATCTGGCCCAGGCCATCCAGGCCCACGGAGAAGGAACTGCCCAGGGCCGGCAGCCACTCCGCATCAAAGACCAGGGAGGCCGCATTGGGGTGTATGACCAGGCCTGCCAGGGAAACCACCATGGTCATGATGGAGGCTATCAGCGACCAGTCGCGGGCACTTCTGCTGCTTTTTATAAAAAAACCCGCCAGTCCGCAAACCAAAGGAATTACTATCAGTAAAACAGGAATCATGTTGGATATTTCTAAATCGTGAATCTCAAATTATTTCTTGAAAAAAATCTGTACAAGGAACAGAACAACCATACCGATGACCATCAGCAGCACATATCCTCCCACCTGTCCGCTCTGCATCAGACGGATCTGCCGGCTGCCGTAACGCACGGCCCTGCCGACCCCGTTGACCAACCCGTCTATGACGTTCTTCTCGAAAAAACTGTTGAAGAAACTGGCCAGGGCATCCAGGGGTTTCACAATGATGGCGTTGTAAATTTCATCCACATACCATTTGTTGGCCAGCACCTTTCCGAAGCCGGTGGCTTCTGCCAGGTCTGGTTTTTTTCGAAAGCGGGACCATGCATAGAGCGCGCCCAGGAGCGCCACGCCCACAGAAATGGCCATAAGGGTCAGTTCCTTGGAGGCCGGGGCCGGTTCCGCCTGCTGGATTTTGTAGGAAGCGGCAAAAACAGGCTCCAGGAAATGTTCCAGCAAGTGACCGTTTTTTACAAATACTTCCGGCATGCCGATCAGGCCACCCGTTACCGATAGTGCCGCCAGCACGATCAGGGGAATGGTGATGGCTGAAGGGCTTTCATGAAGATGATCTTTCTGGTGGGCGGTACCCCTGAAATCCCCTAAAAAAGTAGTGGCATAGAGGCGGAACATATAAAAAGCGGTCATCAGGGCCCCGGCCACTCCGATTGCGTAATAGACCGGATTTTTAGCATAGGCCGCAGACAGGATTTCGTCTTTGGAAAAGAATCCGGAAAAGGGGGGAATACCGGCAATGGCCAGGCAAGCCAGCAGAAAAGTCCACCGGGTGACAGGCATATAGGCCTTCAGGCCACCCATTTTACGGATATCCTGCTCTCCGCCCATGGCGTGGATGACCGAACCGGCACCCAGGAACAGGAGGGCCTTGAAAAAGGCATGTGTCATAACATGGAAAACCGCGCCTGTGTATGCACCCACACCCAGGCCGATGAACATATATCCTAGCTGGCTGACGGTGGAATAGGCCAGCACCTTTTTAATGTCATTTTGTTTGAGGGCAATGCTGGCAGCGAGTATGGCGGTGGCCAGACCGGTAAGGGCCACCACAGTCTGCGTGACAGGGGAGAGGGTATAGAGTATATTACTCCTGGCAATCATATAAATACCGGCGGTTACCATGGTGGCAGCATGTATGAGCGCTGACACGGGAGTGGGACCCGCCATGGCATCGGGAAGCCAGGTATACAGGGGAATCTGGGCGGATTTACCGGTGGCACCCACAAATAACAGCAGGGTGATACCGGTAAGCACGGCAATGGGGGTTCCCTGGGCCTTGGCAAACACTTCACCGAAAGTCACCGAACCAAACTGGTTGATCATCCAAAATACAGCGATGAGGAATCCCAGGTCCCCGATGCGGTTCATGATAAAGGCCTTTTTGGCAGCATTTCCGTATTCCAAATTCTTAAACCAGAAACCAATCAGCAGGTAGGAGCAGAGTCCCACGCCCTCCCAGCCAATGAACATAATAACGTAATTGGCTCCCAGTACAAGCAGCAGCATGGAAAATACAAACAGATTGAGGTAGGCAAAATACCGGGCAAAATGGGGGGCCTCCTCCTCATGCATGTAGGAGGTGGAATATACATGTATCAGAAACCCCACGCCGGTAATAATCAACAGGAACAGGGTGGACAGCTGGTCTACCTGAAAGGCAAAAGGGATCTGCAGTTTGCCCGCGTTGATGAATTCAGACAGGCTGACGGTGACGGGTACAAAGCCCTCCTGTTTTACTTCCAGGAAAATAAGCAGGCTGATGACAAAGGAGGCCAGGATCACGCCTGAACCCATTAAACCGGTCAGGGCTTTTGAAAGGTTATTCCTTCCCAGACCCAATATCAAAAAACCCGCAAGCGGCAAAACAGGAACAAGCCAAACTAAATGTATCATACTGTTCTTATAATATTCCGGACAAAAATGTATTCAACGTTCCGATGGGCACCTTCCTGGCTGGCAGGGCCGCAAAGGCCTAATGCTTCAGACGGTTCAGGAAATTCACATCCACTGAATGGGTGTTGCGGTACATCATCACAATGATGGCCAGTCCAACACTTACCTCCGCAGCCGCTACCACCATGATAAAGAACACAAAGAGCTGACCGTCGATGCCCGCCGTCGGGTTCAGTTTTACCATTTCCTGGTAATGCATTTTGGAAAATGCCACCAGCAGCAGATTCACTGCATTGAGCATCAGCTCAATGCACATAAAAATGATAATGGCGTTGCGCCGGGTAAGTACCCCGGTCACTCCGATGCAAAACAGGGTTACCGCCAGAAATATGTAATAGTTTATCGGCATATTTACAATGTATTAATTCAGCAGACCTGCATGTTTGCGACAGCGGCCTGCGGTTAAAAAATTATTCTTTCTTGCCAATCACCACAGCTCCCACCATAGCACTCAGGAACAGCACACTGCTTATTTCAAAGGGGACCACATAATCATGAAACAGGGCAATACCCAGGTTATGTATCAGGCCGATATCACCCCTGGCCACTTGGGCCACATGGGCCTTCGCATCCACATTTTTCAGGGCAGCCACAAAGACAAGGAGCAGGGCGCCGCCGGAAATAACCCCTGCGATTTTGAGCCATTTATTCTTCTGGGGCTCGGTATCGGCATTGAGGTTCATCAGCATGATGACAAAAAGGAACAGAACCATGATGGCCCCGGCGTATACAATCAGGTTTACAATGGCTAGGAACTGCGCGTTGAGCAGGATGTAGTGGCCGGATATGGCAAAAAACACCATGATAAGCCACAGGACGCTGTGCACCGGATTGCGGCTGACAACTACCATGATCGCGCTGAAGAGTGCCAGCACGCTTAAAGACCAGAACAAAATTTGCGTAATGCCCATTAGAAATTAGTAATTGGAAAATCCGAAAATCACTTGGCTGCCTGCCTGCGGGTAAAGCAATGCCGTCCAAAGGAATTCCGAATCAGTTAGTTTTCAAATTATTTTGTAAGTCCTTTTGCCTTGGCAAATTCTTCAGGCTGGGTCTTGGGATCGGGAATCAGCAATTCCTCTTTTCCATAAATAAAACCCTTTCTGGTATAATTGGCGGGGGCAAAAGTTTCTGACAGATAAATGGCATCCTTGGGGCAAGCCTCTTCACACAGCCCGCAAAAGATGCAGCGGAGCATGTTGATCTCATATTTGGCTGCATATTTCTCTTCCCTGTAGAGCCCTTCCTCACCGGGCAGCCTTTCGGCTGCCTCCATGGTGATGGCTTCCGCAGGACAGGCTACCGCGCAGAGCCCGCAGGCTGTGCAGCGTTCCCTTCCTTCTTCGTCCCGGTTCAGCACATGCAGTCCGCGGAATACCGGACTGAAAGGCCGGGTCTTTTCCGGGTAATTGATGGTGGGTTTATTCTTGAATATATGGGAGAAGGTGATGAACATGCCTTTGGCGATGGCCGGTATATACAATTTCTCCCAAAAGCTCAAAGGCTTTCTTTCAACGACCTGTACCCTGTTTGTGAGTGCCTGCATATTATTATAAAGCTTTTACCAACCAGCTTAAGTAAGCGTTTGCAAAAATATTTTTATAGACCCAACCTGCCAACTAAATTCCTGCTTAATGGCTAAAAATGCCAGTGATTCTGCCTGAGTAAAACCAGAAAACCGGTGACAACCATATTAACCAGGGAAAGTGGTATCAGTTTCTTCCAGCCCAGGTCCATGAGCTGGTCATAGCGGAAGCGGGGAATGGTCCACCGCACCCACATGAAAAAGAATACAAAACAGGCTATTTTGGCCAGCAGGCTCACTGTCTGCAGCAATGCCAGCAGATTCTGCCCGTGGTGCAGCCCAAAGGATACGTCGTTTACAAAGGGAATATCGTAGCCCCCAAAAAACAGGGTGGCCATGACCGCACTGCTGACAAACATGTTGATATATTCTGCGAACAGGTAAAACCCGAGTTTCATGGAAGAATACTCCTGGTGATACCCGAAATTCAGCTCATTTTCCGCTTCGGAGAGGTCAAAGGGGGTTCTGTTGCATTCTGCAAAAGCACAAATCAGGAAAATAAGAAAACCCAGGGGTTGAAAGAACACGTAATAGATATGATCCTGCTGCTGCTCTATGATGGTCTTCAGACTTAAGGAACCGGTAAGCATCAGCAGGGCAATGATGGACAGGCCCATGGCCAGTTCATAGGATATGATCTGGGAAGCTCCCCGGATGGCGGCCAGCAGGGAGAACTTATTGTTGGAAGCCCATCCGCCGATCATGATGCCGTAAACCCCCATGCTGACCACGCCAAAAATATAGAGGATACCGATGTTGATATCCGCAATTTGCAGGGGGATAGTACGGCCGAATAATACAATTTTGCTACCCCAGGGTATGACCGCACTGGTCATCATCGCGGTCAGCATGGCCAGACCCGGGCCCATGACAAAAAGCAGCTTATTGGAGGAATTCGGGATGATTTCTTCCTTCATGAACAATTTCAGACCGTCTGCCAGCGGCTGGAACAGGCCAAAGGGGCCTGCCCGGTTGGGACCACGGCGGTCCTGTATGACGGCGGCCACTTTGCGCTCGGCCCAGGTCTCATACATGGCTACCACCAGCGATACGGTTACCACCACTGCAATCAGGATGAGTTTTTCAAACACAAAGCCCCAGTCAACAGCCATTAAATTTCCAAGCATTTGTTCGGTTTATTTGGTTCAACAGTTATCAATTATTTTCAGCCAATTCAGTAAGCCCTGCCTCTGGCATTATTCCTTAAAATCCGTGGAATGGGCGGGGCCTTCGATCCTGGACAGGTCTCGCCCGGGTTCATTGACCTCACTCACGGAGTGAATATCCATAAAAAGCCTGGGCTTCAGCCCATCGAGCACATCATAAAGCACTTCTTTGGGTTTATGGACTCCCACGTAATGCCCCTGGGAAATGACCGAATGCCGGTTGACCACCGTGGGACCTTCTATTTCCCAGTCAGCCGTTTTCTTTTTTTCAAAGCGGCATTCATTGCAGATCCAGTCCTCCACCTCACCCCACTGGTCCTTGCGGGCCGTGACGCGGAAAACCTCTTCTCCCCTGTACCAGAGCGTCACTTTCCCGCAACATTTAGGATGGGTACAGTCCCGGTGCGCCTGGACGGGTTTTAAAAACCAGACCCTGTTTTTGAAACGGAAGGTCTTATCGGTAAGGGCCCCCACAGGGCAGACATCTATGACGTTTCCAATGAAATCATGCTCAAGGGATTGCTGGATATAGGTGGCGATCTCAGCATGATCCCCCCTGTCCAGGATGCCGTGCTGCCTTTTTTCCGTCAGCTGGTCGGCTGCATAGACACAACGAAAGCACATGATACACCTGGTCATATGCAGCTGAATATAAGGGCCAAGATCGTGTTTTTCAAAAGTCCTCCTGGGGAATTCATATCTGGTCCCTTCCTTGCCGTGCTCATAACTCAGGTCCTGAAGATGGCATTCGCCGGCCTGGTCGCAAATCGGGCAGTCCAGCGGGTGGTTGATCAGCAGGAATTCAACGACTCCGTTACGGGCGTCAATCACCTTTTCACTGGTAATGTTTTTTACCACCATTCCGTCCATGACATTGGTGCGGCAACTGGCTACGAGTTTGGGCATAGGCCTGGGATCGGCCACAGAGCCTGCGGCCACCTCCACCAGGCAGGTACGGCATTTGCCGCCGCTGCCTTTGAGTTTGGTATAATAACACATGGCAGGAGGAGCCACATCCCCCCCGATCCTTCTTGCAGCCTGCAGGATCGAGGTGCCGGGTTCCACTTCAATGGTGATGTTGTCGATGGTTACTTTCAGTAGTTTTTTTTCTTCCGCCATGTTGCTAGTACTTTTTTTTCGCCCGGCATGCCGTCGGGTTTAATACATCCTATAATCATTTAAGCGCTCTGGGGGGCCGGCAGTGGATCGGCATAATGGGCCAGTCCGAAATTTCTTTGCTGCGCTTCCTCCGGATAACGGATATGCCATTCGAATTCATCCCTGAAATGCCGGATGGCGGCTGCCACCGGCCAGGCGGCCGCATCTCCCAATGGGCAGATGGTATTGCCTTCAATCCGGCGCTGAATATCCCAGAGCAGGTCTATATCGCTCATCTTGCCTTTTCCGTATTCAATGTTTTTGAGTATTTTTTCCATCCAGCCGGTTCCTTCCCTGCAGGGTGAACACTGTCCGCAGCTTTCATGACGGTAGAAACGGGACAGCGTCATGGTATGCTTTACTACGCACTGGTCTTCGTCGAGCACGATAAAACCGCCGCTGCCCATGGAACTGCCTGTCGCAAATCCGCCATCCGCCAGGCTTTCATAATTCATAAGCCTTTTTTCGCCTTTCGCGGTCTTTAGCAGCAGGTTGGCAGGAAGAATGGGTACGGAAGATCCACCGGGGATGCAGGCTTTCAGTTTCTTGCCATGGGCAATCCCGCCACAATATTCATCGGAGTAGATGAAATCCTCCACAGAGATGGTCATGTCTATTTCATAGACCCCCGGTTTATTGATGTTGCCGCAGGCTGAAATCAGCTTGGTTCCCGTGGATTTTCCAATGCCAATTTTTGCGTAAGCCTCCGCGCCATAATTGATGATGGGTACCACAGCCGCCAGGCTCTCCACATTATTGACCACCGTGGGCCGGTCCCACACGCCCTTGATGGCCGGGAAGGGCGGTTTAATGCGGGGATTCCCCCTTTTGCCTTCCAGGGACTCAATCAGGGCCGTTTCCTCCCCGCATATATAAGCACCCGCGCCGCGGTGCACATAGATTTCACAATCAAATCCGGTTCCCAGGATATTTTTGCCCAGCCAGCCGTTTTCTTTGGCCTCGGCAATGGCTTTTTCCAGGATATCCGGAATCCAGGCATATTCGCCACGGATATAAATATAGGTGTGATGGCTCCCCAGCGCAAAAGAGGAAACAATGAGTCCTTCTATGAGCAGGTGGGGGAGGAATTCCATCAGGTACCTGTCCTTAAAAGTGCCGGGTTCGGATTCATCGGCATTACAAACCAGGTGGCGGGGTACGCCATCGGGTTTGGCCAGAAAACTCCATTTAAGGCCGGTAGGGAAACCAGCCCCTCCGCGACCCCTCAGTCCGCTTTTTTTGACTTCGTCGGTTACCTGATCGGGTGTCATATTCCTAAGGGCCTTTTCCACGCTGGCGTAGCCGCCTTCGCGGCGGTAAACCTCATAGGAGATAATGCCCGGAACATTTGCTTTTTCCAATAATAATTTGATACTCATACCCTCTCTCTGCGTCCCTGGGGACTTTATTTTAAATGACTGAACTGTTAACGGTTGCTCCCGGTTACCGGCCCGCTGCCTGCTGTGGCCTGGTTCCGCTTAATTATTAAGGGCTGCATTCTGCCTGCATTCCTCAATGATGGCATCCACTTTTTCTTTTGTCAGGTGTTCCCTGTAATTTTTGCCCATCTGCATCATGGGCGCATAGCCACAGGCACCCAGGCATTCTACCGTTTTTAAGGTAAAGAGCCCATCCTGGGTCGTTTCACCCACACCGATCTGCAGTTTGGCCTTTATATAATCAATGATCCGGTCACTTCCATTGAGCATGCAGGGCCCGGTTTGGCATACTTCAAAAATGTATTTGCCGACCGGTTTGAGATTGTACATGGAATAGAAGGTGGCCACCTCATATACTTCAATGGGTTCCAGGTTCAGCAAACCCGCTACATAATCCATGGTTGCCGGGCTCAGCCAGCCGCCAAATTCATCCTGCGCCATATGCAGCACGGGCAGCAGGGCGCTTTTGCTTTTCCCCTCCGGGTATCGGGCAATGACCTCTGCCACCTTTTTTAATGTATCTTCTGAGAATTTCATCATCCTTATTTTGAAATGAGTGGTTGACAACAACATTTGGGAGCCCGCTCCTCAGGCATCCATTTCCCCGGCAATCAGGTTAAGGGAACTCATCACGATAATGGCATCACTCAGCATGCTGCCCTTGGTGAGTTCTGAATAAGCCTGGTAATAGATGAAACAGGGCCGCCTGAAATGCAGGCGGTAGGGCGTTCTGCCCCCGTCGCTGATCAGGTAAAAGCCAAGTTCCCCGTTGCCGCCTTCCACACTGTTGTATACTTCCCCGGCAGGGATATCGGTTTCTCCCATGACAATTTTGAAATGCCAAATGAGGGCCTCCATCTTGGTATACACGTCCTTTTTTTCGGGCAAATAATAGGAAGGGGCGTCCGCATGAAAAACGCCGGCTTCTGCTCCCTTGAATTCCTGAATTTTCCGGTAGGCCTGCTCAATGATTTTCAGTGACTGCCACATTTCCTGGTTACGGACCAGAAAACGGTCATAACAGTCGCCTGTCCTGCCGACCGGGATGCTGAATTCAAAGTCCTCATAGCTGGAATAGGGGTTATGCACCCGGACATCATAATCAACCCCGGCCGCCCGGAGGTTTGGCCCGGTGAAGCCGTAATTGAGAGCCCGCTCCGCACTGATGGGGCCTGCTCCGATGGTCCGCTCCATAAATATCCGGTTGCGGCTGAAGAGGTTCTCAAACTCACGGAGTACTTGCGGATATTCTTTGAGGAATTTTTCAAGTTTCAAGAAGGCCGCCTGTGTGAAATCGCGTTCAAATCCGCCGATCCGACCGATATTGGTTGTCAGGCGGGAACCACAGATCTCCTCATAGATTTCATAAATAAGTTCACGGTACTGCATCACGTACAAAAAGCCGGTAAAAGCCCCGGAGTCAACCCCGACGACGGAATTGCAGATCAGGTGATCTGAAATGCGTGCCAGTTCCATGATGATGACACGCAGGTAATCCACCCTTTTGGGGGTCCTGACCCCCAGGAGTTTTTCACAGGTCAGATGCCAGCCCATATTATTGATGGGGGAGGAGCAGTAATTTAAGCGGTCGGTCAGGGTGGTAATCTGGTAAAGTGGTCTTCGTTCTGCCAGTTTCTCAAAGGCCCTGTGAATATATCCCACTGTCTGTTCTGCCGAAACAATCCTTTCACCATCCAGTTCCAGGATATTCTGGAATACCCCGTGTGTGGCCGGATGGGTGGGACCCAGGTTCAGCGTGGTTGTGCTTTTTTCAATGCTGCCTTCCGGTAATTTTATGTGATGCTCCGTCATATATTATTCAAATTAGCACTTAAGCATATTAGTTGATACTGCCTCCCCTGCCAAACATGGCATCATCCTTATCTATTCGGGTCTGGTCTTCCAGGGGGAATTCCTTGCGCAGGGGAAAATAATCCATCTCCTCCACATTGAGAATCCTGATCAGGTTGGGGTGACCCACGAAGTTAACGCCGAAAAAATCATAGGTTTCGCGCTCCATCCAGTTGGCCGAAGCATAAAGCTGGGTGGCTGTAAATATATCTGGCTGCTGGGTGGAAGTAAATACTTTAAAACGAAGGCGGATATTGTCGGTGAGGTTGTGAAGATGGTAGACAACGGCCAGCTCCCTGCCGGCCTGGCCGGGATAGTGGACGGCGCACAGGTCGGTCAAAAACTGAAAACGCAATTCCGGGTCGTCATAGAGGAATTGCATTACTTTCAGGTTCATGCCGGCGGGCGCTTCAAAACTCAGCAGTCCGTAGGGCTCTTCAAAATTGGAAAGGGATTCTCCAAATTTTTCAAGCAGTTTGCTTTTGATCGTTTCGTTGGTTAATGCCATGTGCCGTAACTTTTATTAAGCCTGTTTTTATTGGAAGGCATTTTAAAGCCAACCGATGCCCTGAAGCACCGGTTTATTGAATTCCGTAACTCTCCAGTAAAGCTTTGTATTGGGGACTGGTCCTTCTGCGGATGCTTTCCTGACCCACCAGGTCCTGAATTCTCATAAAACCATCCAGGATGGCCTCCGGTCTGGGCGGGCACCCCGGTACATATACATCCACCGGGACCACCTGGTCAATACCCTGCAGCACCGAATAGGTGTCAAAAATACCCCCGCTGGAAGCACAGGCCCCCACGGCCATAACCCAGCGCGGCTCCGCCATCTGCAGATATACCTGTTTTACAACAGGTCCCATTTTCTTGGCTATGGTTCCCATTACCATCAGCAGGTCACACTGGCGCGGTGAAAAACCAAGCCTTTCCGCGCCAAAACGGGCCAGGTCATAATGGGATGCCATAGTGGCCATGAATTCTATACCGCAGCAGGAAGTGGCAAATGGCATCGGCCAGATGGAATTTTTCCTCGCCAGACCGACCACATCGCTGAGCTTGGCTGTAAAGAAACCATCTCCGCCGTAGCCTTCCGGCATGTCAACCAGGCTGATATTATCTTTGGCATCTGCCTGTATGGGGTGAATATTGAATCGAACCGGACGTGCCATATAATCAGTTTAATTGGTAAAGGATAATTGAACTACCGCAGTATAAACAGCTGATAACAACAAGAAGTTTACGCGAAATAAGTCCTATTTCCTTTTTTAAGCTTATTTTAATCTTCCCAGGTTAAAGCGCCTTTTTTTATTATATATATGAAACCCACCAGGAACAGTCCCACAAAGAGCAGTACAGCGGAAAATCCCGCCCATTTCAGTTCCCGAAAATTAACGGCATAGGGATAAAAAAAGATCACCTCCACATCAAAGAGGACAAACAGGATTGCGACCAGGAAGTATTTGATGGCCATCGGCTGGCGGGCATTCCCCACCGATTCGATGCCGCTTTCAAAATTCTGGAGTTTGTCGGAGGTTTTGCGGCTGGGTCCGATCAAATGGGTTAGGCCAAGGACGGCGGCCACAAATCCAATGGCGAATAAAAGTTGTATGCCTATTGGCAGGTAGTTGAGAGCACTGTTTGCATTGTTCGCAGCAGAAACGGTATTGGCCTGCAGGAGAAATATGTCCATTTCCATGATATTGCTTCGGCAGCAAAAATAAGGCAGCATGACCAATTTACAATTTATAAAAATCAAAAACCCCAAAATAACAATCCCCCGGAATACCCTTAAGGTATCCGGGGGATTGTTCGTATGTTCAGCCAGGCTGGCGGTTTATTTACCGTTGGGCTTGGCTGCGGGCTTGGGCTTCTGGGCAGGTTGTTTGGCCGGCTTTTCCAAAACAGAGATAAACTGGGGGGCCGTCGTGTTGGCGGGATCCACTTCCAGGATTTTTTTCAAGTAGGAAATGGCCGCCGGTTTATCCTTTTTAATGTCATTGTAATAGGAAGCCAGGTAGAAATAGGACTCAACGGCCTGGTTCTTGTATTTTACTGAGTCGAGGCTGCGCGCCTGCTGGGCCAGCTTCTCATAGGAGGCCACAGCCAGTCCGCCGGAATTGGCAGAATCATCCTGCGCCCTCAGGGAGCGGGCGCACCAGAGGTAGCCAAAAATTTCGGAGGGATATTTGGTTTCATATACCCCGCAAAATATGCTGTCGGCGGTTTTAAAATTTCCTGCCTGGTAATTGGCGATTCCCCAGTTATAGAGGTCGGAATTCGATGGATTTTTCTTTAGATTGTACATCCGGCCCTGCCAGAAAGCGTTGGCGGGTTTGTTTCCGGTGCGCTTGGCCAGATCGGAAGCTTCCTTGATCAGATCCATCTTATTGTCAAAGGAGGTATCCTTATCAATGGCCAGCTGGTAATTCTGCATCACCAGCGAATCATTACCGGGAAATTTGCTCAGCACCTGTGCGCGGAAAGAATAATCCTTGGGAATGAAGTTGTCCGGTTTCTGCTTGGCAAAATACTGGTCCAGGTTGATTTTGGCATTCACCGAGTCCCCTTCGTCATTGTAGGCGTAGGCTATCAGTTTATAGTATTTGGGGTTGGCGTTGGCACCCAGGGCAGCCAGATCCTGTTGGGCGGCTGCAATGGCCTCGGGGTATTTTTTCCTGCCCCAGATGATGGAGACCCTGTCGTATTCATTTTCATCGGTCTTGTCCGATACAGCCAGGTATTTGTCAAAATAGCCTGCTGCCTTATCAATATCCCGGTAGAACCAATAGTCAAAGAGGGCAAAATAGGCGGGTGCATAAGAAGGATCCAGACTGATGGCATCCTCAAAAGCAGGCAGGAAATATTCCTTATTATTCTGGGTCAGGTATACTTTTCCGATTTTGTACTTGGCTGCAGCCATCTTGGGATCCAGTGAAAGTGCCTTCTGGTAGGAAAGCACCGCGTTACCCCCGTCGATGAGTTTACGGTAAACGTCCCCCATGATGATATAGGTATCCGGATTATTGAAGTTCTTAACCAGGGTGGCCTGGTTCAGTTTCTCGATGGCATAGGGCGCATCACCGTTGCGGGCGTCCGCATTGGCCTGTCCGATGGCATTGAGTACCCCAATATCTTTTCCTTTGGTCAGCGAAATGGCGGTCTCAAAATGCTGGAGTGCATCAGCGGTCTTGCCTTCCCTTAATTCAATATCGCCGATTCCCGCCAACAGCAAAGGGGCACTCCCGTTGGTCTGCAGGGCTTTCTGGTAGAGGGCCTTGGCACCTACAGAATCCTTCAGATCCGGGTCAAGCAACAGGGTCTGTCCCAGCCAGTACACGGCATTGATGTCATTTGGATTGGAAGCCAATACTTTTTCAAAAGTCTCCTTGGCACTTTTATACCGCTGGTAGTATAAAAATTTTTTTCCCTGTTCAACTGCCTGCGCCAAGAGCGCATGGCTCACCATAACCATGGCTACCAGTAAACTGAATCTGACTTTCTTCATGTACGTTGCTGTTTTTTGAGTCCGTAAATTTATTGAAAATATGTGATCATTCTGAAATTTTACTGTCCCTGATCTCGAATGACATCCTGCCCGGCACCAAGTAGGCCCTTCGGAAAATAAGCTGCCCTCTTTCGAATTGAAGGAAATTTACAAAATTGTTTCCGATTCCGCTGAAATCCTCGTTGAGTATATAATACAGGCCCCTTATCATCGGGTACCTCGACAGGGCGATATTGGCCTGGTAAGGTTCAACATAGGTCTTTCCCAGGCAGCTTACACATTCCACGGCGGCAATTTTGACCTTCTGCAGGAAATGAAGCTGCTGTGGGTCGTCCTGGTCTCCAATCCAGCTTACCCCAATGAAGCCCACCGAATGTTCATGGCTGGCAACGTAGTTGATTACTTCCTCCGAAGACCTGGCCGCCATCACGTTTTTGCCCAAGGGCTGTCCGTGCAGGATGGAATCCATGGCGTACCGTACCGTGGAAGTGGCCGATACCCCGTCCATGACGACCTGGGGCTGGTCCGGGCTGCTGCCGGAAAGCATGCCGCGCACCTCATTCATGGTCAGGATGGTGTCCCTGGATTTGTTATTGACCACGATGGCAATGGCGTCATAGGCCAGGATACCATAGCTGGGTATCAGGTGAAAGGAATCCTTGTAGAAATTTTCCTCCTGCCTGTTCAATTCCCGGGTGACAATAATAAGCCGGGCGCTGTCCTTATTGGCCAGGTCCCGGAAACAGGCGGCCTCCGGTTTATACCGGACAATGATCTTTGCATTGGGAAAGGAGGACTCAAATACTTTAATCTGTGAGTCCATGACGGGTTTGAAGGATTCATCCACACTGATTCTGATGGTGCCTGATGTTGGCGTCTCCCTGTCCGCTTCAGACTTTTTTGTACTTCCCGAACAGGCGCTAAGCAGGATAGCCAGGAGCAACAGCCAGCCGCTTTGGCTTGGAAGGGTACTTTTTATAAACAATAGGTTCATCAGCGAAAGTAGTTTTTTTTGTATCCGCGGTAGACCCTCCAGATTCCGTAAATCAGGCAAAGGCATGCGAAAAAAATCCTATAAAACACATCCACCCCGAAATCAAACCCAAGCCGGGGGGCAATCAGGAAAAAGACACCAAGCCCTGTGATCATAATACCCATCCCATAATCCAGGATGGTGCGCATTAATATATATCCCCTGGTTCTTTTATCAGGCTCCTCATTTCTCATGCATTTGTAATTTATGTATGGAATGGGCAAATTACTAAAATATGGTGGAAAAAAATCCAATCTTGCTCAACCTGACGTTATTGGGACCCAATGCCAGGTTACAGCAGTTTAATTTTCATCCCCGGACTGGAAAACCACCGGTAGTTTAAAGTATACGGCCACCGGCCTGCCATGCTGGGTACCTGGTTTCCAGGCAGGCATTTTCTTCATGACCCGCAGCACTTCATTGTCAAAATCCGGGCCCCCGTGCTGCTCGAGTTCAAATCCCCCGATGCTGCCGTCCCGGTTGACCACGAAACGGACCAGCACCCTGATCCTGGATCCGGGCTCCATTTCATCCTGGGGGGTACGCAGGTTCCTGGATAAAAAGTGCTGCAGTCCGCCCGGTCCCCCTGGAAATTCGGGCATGATCTCTGAGCCATCCAGGATCTCCTCCGCCCTGGCGGGGGCAGTGGTTTCCTCGGCGGGCCTTTCAGCGGCTGATCCAAAGGAGGCGCCCTGTGGTCCGGATTCACCGGGCAACTCCCCGGTGATATTCTGGGTGCCTATATTTTTAAGCTCTTTTTCCTCCTGGGTCGGTATGGGCGTAGAATCAACCAGGTTGTCCCGGGTGATGCGCATAGTCACATCCTTCAGGGTGGCCGTTTTGGTTTGAATACGTGCGGGCGCGGGCGGATCGGGATGCAGATTGACGGGAGTCAGGTTCAAAGAATCCATAACGGGTGATGCGGCGGCCCTTTGGGGCGGCTGGGGGAAAAAATGGTTTTTCCAGTACCCCGCCGTGGTGGCCAGCACCAGCAAGGCAACAATAAGGCCCAGGGAAGCTTTCAGGCGGTGATCATAGCCAGCGCGGAGTTCATAGGCGCCGTATTCCTTGTTGCGGTTTTCAAATAAAATGTCCAGCATATCTGCCCTAAAAATATAGTCAGGTTTCATGTCTGATGTTATTTAACGTATGAAAAATGGGTGAGGTGATCATGAACCTGCGCAGGTACTTTTTATGAGATGCATGACACCGGTTTATTCCATAAACTACGGGATTGCGCCTTCTTGGTTTTGCCTTACTTTTGCAGGCATGAAAATCCTGATGGTCTGTCTGGGAAATATATGCAGGAGCCCCCTGGCAGAGGCCGTATTGAAACATAAAGCCGATGCGGCAGGTCTTTCCTGGGTAGTGGACAGCGCAGGCACCAATGGCTATCACATCGGCGACCCCCCCCATCCGCTGTCCCGCAAAGTGGCTGCTGAGCATGGCCTCGATATCAGTATGCAGCGGGCCAGACAATTCCTGGCGGCGGATGTTGAGCGATTTGACCGCATTTATGCCATGGGTCAGGATGTGGTTTCCGAGATGCGGTCCATCGCCCGCCACCGTTTTGATCCGGCAAAAATCGACCTGCTGATGAATGTATTATACCCGGGCCAGGACATAGAAGTCCCGGATCCCTGGTCAGGGCCTGAATCAGGCTACCACCTGGTCTACCGAATGGTGGAGGAGGCAAGCAGTGAACTGATCAAAATATATGGCAGTCCTTCATAATTTGTAAAACGAATCCCGCAAAGGGCAATCCCGCTTGGGTAGAATATTTCAATTGTAGCAATTATGGTTAAACCTTCCATACCACAGGGTACAAGAGACTTCGGGCCGGAAGTGGTCCGCAAACGCGGCTATATATTCAAAACGATCCGGGATGTATTTGAATTATACGGATACCAGCCGCTGGAAACCCCGGCCATGGAAAACCTGGAAACCCTGACGGGCAAATACGGGGAGGAAGGCGACAAGCTGATTTTCAAAATCCTCAATAATGGGCTGCAGGATCCAAAGAACCGGGACAAAAGTCGGGAGGCCTTTGATAATGCCCTTGAAGGGAAAGCAGACAGGAACCTGACCGAGCGGGCCTTGCGGTATGACCTGACCATACCCTTTGCCCGGTATGTGGCCATGAATCACGGTCAGCTCACTTTCCCCTATAAACGCTACCAGATGCAGCCCGTCTGGCGTGCCGATCGTCCCCAGAAGGGCCGCTACCGTGAATTCTACCAGTGTGACGTGGATGTGGTGGGAAGCCGCTCCCTGCTCAACGAGGTGGAGATGGTGGGTATTTACGGGGATGTGTTTGAAAGGTTGGGCATGAAAGTGGAAATAAGGATCAACAGCCGCAAGATACTCTCAGCCCTGGCAGCGCTCTGCGGGGGACCTCACCGCATGACGGATATCACCGTTGCCATTGACAAACTCGATAAGATCGGGC
Organism: uncultured Bacteroidota bacterium; assembly: GCA_903906365.1. GTDB lineage: Bacteria > Bacteroidota > Bacteroidia > Chitinophagales > Chitinophagaceae > Puia. The sequence continues at coordinate 34,269 of CAIVKC010000034.1, forward strand.
TTGAAAAAGTGAAAGAGGAATTGACCTCAAAAGGGATTGAGCCCGCCCAGTTGGCTTTGATTGAAACCTACCTGGGAATCGAAGGCCCCAATGAGGAAAAACTATCCCGGCTCGGGAACCTGCTGGGGGACAGCCCCCTGGCCCGGGAAGGCATCCAGGAAATCAGCTATGTGCTGCAGTTCCACCCGGGCAGGGAAGGACTCCAGGCCGATTTTACCCTGGCACGCGGGCTCAACTATTACACAGGACTTATTTTTGAAGTTAAATCCCTGCAGGCCCGCATGGGGAGCCTGGGCGGAGGGGGGCGTTATGATGACCTGACCGGCTTATTTGGGGTCCCGGACATTCCGGGCGCGGGTATATCCTTTGGGGTAGACCGGATCTATGATGTGCTGGAGGAACTGCAATTGTTTCCCGGGGACAGTTTCACGGGGACCCAGGTGCTTTTTTTCAACATGGGTGAAGCAGAAGCGGCCGCCGCCTTCGGGCATATGCAGGCGCTGCGTGGAAGAAACATCCGCTGCGAGATCTACCATGAAGCAGCCAAATTGGACAAGCAGTTCAAATACGCCGATAAAAAGCGAATTGCCCATGCCGTCATCATCGGGACCAACGAACTGGCCCAGGGAACCTGCGTGGTCAAGGACCTTCGCCGCGGCGAGCAGCTAACCATTCCGGTCAACCGGCTGTCAGGGTTTGTCTTTGAAGGCAGCTGACCGCTCAGAGGGCTTCATAAACGATGGCCGCGCCCTGGCCCACCCCCACGCACATGGCTGCCAGGCCCCTGGCAGAGCCCCGTCTGCGCATTTCATGCAACAGCGTCACTGAAATCCGGGCCCCGCTGCAGCCCAGCGGATGGCCAATGGAAATGGCACCTCCGTTCACGTTTACCCTTTCTATATCAAGTCCCAGATCATGTATGCAGGCAATGGACTGGGAGGCAAAGGCTTCGTTGAGTTCTACCAGGTCCAGGTCCTCCAGTCTGAGTCCTGCCCTGGAAAGTGCTTTTCGGGTGGCGGGTACCGGACCAATACCCATGATGGCCGGATCTACGCCCGCCACCCCCATGGAGACTATTTTAGCCAGGGGCTGCAGGTGGTATTTTTCCAGGGCCTCCTCACTGGCCAGCAACAGGGCGGCCGCCCCGTCGTTGATCCCCGAGGAATTGCCCGCCGTAACCGTTCCCTGCCTGTCAAACACGGGTTGGAGACGCCCTAGTTTCTCCAGGGAGGTCTGCCGGGGATGTTCATCCCGGGAAAACCAGCTGATCAGGCTGTCTTTCATCATTTCCACATATACCAGCTCATCTTCCCATTTACCGGCCTGCAGGGCGGCAAAATATTTCTCCTGGCTGAACAGGGCAAATTCATCCTGGGCATGCCTTGAAATCTTCCACTGCCTGGCGACATTTTCGGCCGTTTCCCCCATGGAATAGGGGTAATACAGTTCGGTCAGTTTGGGGTTGATGAACCTCCAGCCAATGGTGGTATCAAACATTTCGGTATCCCGGCTGAAGGGCTGCCTGGATTTACCCAGGACAAAGGGAGCCCGGGTCATGCTCTCCACCCCGCCGGCAATATAGAGTTCCCCTTCCCCGCACATAATGGCGCGGGCAGCCTGCATGATCGCATCCAGCCCGGAGGCGCACAGGCGGTTGACGGTGGTTCCCGCTACCACGGGGGGCAGGCCGGCCAGCAGGGCGGCCATCCTGGCCACGTTGCGGTTGTCTTCACCGGCCTGGTTGGCGTCGCCGGCGATGACGTCTTCGATGGCTGCGGGATCCATACCCGGGTTCCGCTGGAGCAGGGCCTTAATCGTATAGGCCAGCAAATCGTCGGGGCGTATGGTACTCAGCGCCCCGCCGTATTTTCCAACAGGGGTTCTAACTGCATCAATTATATAAGCGGTCTTCATTCAGCGGTGGTTTAATGTTTGGATCCAACAGATTGACGGACAGGCCCGCGGGGGGGCGCCGGAGTGCAAATATAATCAGCCTGAGAGCTTATCCGTTCATCCGGCGTATCTTTGCAAGTCATGAAAACGGATAAGAAGAACATACGGCATCTTTCCCAAGGGGATATTGAACAATATTTTGAGCAGATCGGGGAGAAGAAATTCCGGGTAAAACAGGTCTGGGAGTGGATGTGGCTTAAACATGCCCACCGCTTTTCGGATATGACCAATTTAAGCAAGGAATTACGCAGCCACCTGGAAGATACTTTTTTGCTGCCTGCCCTTCAGGTTGATACCACCCAGTTCAGCGAGGATGGCACTGTGAAGAGCCGGTTTAAGACCGTGGACGGGCATTTTGTGGAAGGGGTCCTGATACCTACTGAAGAACGTAAGACGGCCTGCGTTTCTTCCCAGATCGGATGTTCGCTGAGCTGCAAATTCTGCGCCACCGGATATATGGATCGTAAACGAAATCTCGATTTTGATGAGATCTATGATGAGGTAGTGCTGATCAACCAGCAGTCAGAAAAGACTTTTGGCAAGAAACTGACCAATATCGTCTTTATGGGCATGGGTGAGCCCCTGCTGAATTATAAGAATGTCCTGAAGGCCATCGATAAAATTTCCTCCCCCGAAGGACTGGGTATGAGCCCCCGGCGTATTACCGTTTCCACTGCCGGGGTTTCCAAAATGATCAGGCAGCTCGGGGATGACAAAGTGAAATTCAAGCTCGCACTTTCCCTGCATGCGGCCAATGACCGGAAACGGCATGAGATCATGCCCATCAATGATACCAATAACCTGCAGTCCCTGATCGAAGCGCTGAACTATTTTTATAAGCAGACTGAAAACCAGATCACCTTTGAATACATCCTTTTCAAGGACTTCAATGATTCACTCAAGGATGCCGATGAACTGATCAGGATGTACCGGCAGGTCCCGGCAGATCTGGTCAATATTATAGAATACAATCCCATTGATGCGGCGCAGTTCCGCAAGCCAGAGGAGGAAACCGTCAGCGCATTCATGAGACACCTGGAAAAAAACAAGGTAAATGCCCGCCTAAGGAAAAGCAGGGGGAAGGACATAGACGCCGCCTGCGGGCAGCTTGCCAACAAAAATAAGCCCATGGGATTGTAAAGGACCACCCTGCTCGCCGGAGCCCCACCCGGGCCCCTGAAAACGGATATTGGTTTATTTATAGCTACATTTGCCACTACTGTTGTAAAACAGCAAATCAATGACATGAAAAGAAAAACGGATAATTTCAACAAGTTCTTCAACAAGAAAAACAACGCTGCCATCAAAGAGCAGCACAAACAGGAGAAAAAAGCGGTTAAAAAGGAGCGAAAGGAAGCCATCGAACGGCATTTTGAAGAAAAACGACAAAAAAAGGCCTTAAGCCAGGCGCCTGCTGCCGCTGCACCGGCTCCTGCAGGCAGGAAAGCTGCAGAAAAAGTTCCCTATGTAAGGTCCGGCAAACCCAATGCCGAGCTCATTCCCCTGAACAAATACATTGCCCATAGCGGCATCTGCTCGCGGCGGGATGCAGCTGACCTCATTCGGGAAGGCAAGGTCCTGGTGAACGGAAAGCCGGTGACCGAACCCGGAACCAAGGTATCGCCCGAAGATCTGGTCAAGGTCAGCGGAAAAAAGATCACGATCTCCCGCAATTTTGTCTATATCCTGCTTAATAAACCCAAAGATTATATCACTACCACCGATGATCCCCAGGGCCGCAGGACCGTTTTGGATCTGATCCGTCATGCCACCACCGAAAGGGTGTACCCCGTAGGCAGGCTGGACCGGAATACTTCGGGCGTGTTACTGCTCACCAACGACGGCGAACTGGCCCAGAAACTGGCGCATCCCAGGCATGAGATCAAAAAGATATATCATGTCGTTTTAGACAAGGCCCTGACCAAAACGGATTATGAAAAAATCGTGCAGGGGGTGGAACTCGAGGATGGCATGGCCCATGTGGATGCCATCGCCTACGAGGATGCCAAGGACCGCTCTCAGGTTGGATTGGAAATCCACAGCGGCCGCAACCGCATTGTGCGCCGGATATTCGAGAGCCTGGGCTATGATGTCAGGGGGCTGGACAGGGTCATGTATGCCGGCCTGACCAAAAAGAATGTGCAGCGCGGCAAATGGCGTTTCCTGAATGAAAAGGAAGTGCGTATCCTCAAATACCTGAACTCATCCGTTAAATAAACAGGCTATCGGGCTCCCGGTCCGCAGGCCTGTTAAACAAGACACCGCCATACATCATGAAGACCCCAGAGATTATATTCGAAAATGATGATTTCATTGCCATCAATAAACCAGCGGGCATGCTTTCCATCCCCGACCGGGAAGGCAAGGAAGCATCCCTGAAATCCTGGCTCAGGGATAAATACGGGGAGATATTTACGGTTCACCGGCTGGACCGCCAAACCAGCGGTATCATCCTTTTTGCACGAACAGAGGAAGCCCACCAGTTTTTGTCCACGGTCTTTGAGGGCAGGCTCGTGGAAAAGATATACCTGGGAATTGTCCAGGGTACCCTTACTGATAAAAAAGGCAGCGTCGAAGTGCCCATTATGGAGCACCCGGCCAAGACGGCCGTCATGGTGGTAAACCGCAAAGGCCGCCTGTCTTTGACCGACTTTGAGGTCATGGAAGAATTCGGGCTGTATTCCCTGCTCCGTTTCCAGCTGCATACCGGTCGCACCCACCAGATCCGGGTGCATATGCAACATATTGGCCATCCCATCGTCTGTGATGAGGTCTATGGAAATGCTCAGCCGGTGCTGCTGTCCTCCTTCAAAAAGAAATTCAAATTATCCAAATCCGCCGAACAGGAAATTCCCATTCTCTCCCGGTTGGGTTTGCATGCACAGCGCCTGGCCTTCAGCGACCAGCATGGCGTCTCCCATGTCCTGGAGGCACCGCTGCCAAAAGACATGAGCGCACTGCTTCAGCAGCTGCGTAAATGGAAGGGACGCCCTGCCGGCTCCGGAAGCCCCCTTATATAAAGACCCGTGTACCGATCGCGAAATTTTCCCTGAATTCCTTGGGGGTACATTTCTTTTTTTTCTTGAATATCCGGTTGAAGTTGGAGATGTTGTTAAATCCGCAATTGTAGGATATTTCTGCGATGGAATGCGTGGTGTCGATGAGCATGCGGGAGGCATGTCCAAGCCGGATCTCACTGAGGCTGTCAATAAAGGTATTCCCCGTCCTTTTTCTGATGAACCGGCTGAAGGAGACTTCAGTCATATTCACCAGTCGGGCCACCTCCCCGAGGGTGATGGTCTTGTCATAATTATGGTTCATGTACTCAAAGGCCTTTTCAATGCGGCGGCTGTTGTAGTTAAAATGGTCGTTGTTAAAGGACACATCCGACAAGGTCCGCATATTGCGGGAAGTGGACAGGTCATGCAAGATGGACATGAGCTCAAGGACCGAATCAAAACCATTTTTCTGATTGAGGGAAATTATCCTGGGGGCCAGGGCTTGAATGGTATCGCTGGAAAATGAAATGCCTTTTACGGATCGCTCCAGCATGCTGCGGATGAAGCTTAGCTGGTTTCGCCGGAGCATCTTGTCTTCAAAGAGATCCTTATGCCATTGAATGGTAATTTCCCTGATATCGCCGCTTTGGCATTGATGGGTAAACCAGGCATGACCCAGATTGGGGCCCACCAGCACCAGTTCATGATCTCCTATTACCTCAATATGATCCCCGACAATGCGTTTGGCCCCGCCGCCCTGCAGGATGAGGTTCAGTTCAAATTCCTCGTGGTAGTGCAGGGGGAAATTGAATTCCTTTTTGTTTCTGGAGAATATGGTAAAACAATCATTTTGGGTCAGGGGGGTGATTTCCCGCATCAGGTTTGAATTCATATGGCAATCGTTGTTTGGTTAGAATACCTGGTTTAAAAATACCCTGAATTCGGCAAAATTATTACAGCGAACAGATAAAATAGTACAATAATTTTGGCTGCGGTGATTATTTATTAAAATATTATAAATCAAATAGATGTTAAGTTTTAGGCCTCCCAAGGCATTTGCTGCATTCATTCTCATCAACCATGGGATAAAAAATTGCTAGGTATTTGATAATTAACAACTCTACATTTGACAATAATGGAACAAGGCAGCCCGGTTCGTAACCTAAGGTGCAAATCGGTGCAGGATTCTCTGTACATTCCATGGCAGATCGGGGCCATGGTACTATCGGGGGGAGCTGCTGCCCCGGAGCGGCTAGCCGCCGCTGCCGGTCTGCCGGAAAATATGCTTGACTTATGGATCTAACTACCTATCACTCACAGGCAGCCCTGGAACTGCAGGCAATCCTGGACTACTGGATGCGCTATACGACCGATGAAAATTTTGGCGGTTTTTTCGGCCGGGTAGACCAGTTCAACCGGCCGGAGCCCAGCGCTCCCAAGGGCCTGGTGCTTAACAGCCGCATTTTATGGACCTTTTCTGCTGCCTATAACCTGGTTCAAAACCCGCTTTATCTTTCCATGGCGGAGCGGGCTTACCGTTATTTGCTGGATCACTTTGAAGACCCCGATCATCGCGGGATGTACTGGAGTGTGGATTTCAGGGGTGACCTGCTCAATGGACGCAAACAACTCTACGGTCAGGCTTTTGCGCTATACGGTTTTAGCGAGTTTTTCAGGGCTACCGGCAGGCAGGACGTGCTTCAAAAAGCCATTGGCCTGTTCACACTCATCGAGGGCCATGGTTTTGATCCTGCCTACCTGGGTTATTTTGAAGCCTTTGACAGGCAATGGGGCCCCGAAGTAGATCTGCGCCTGAGCCAAAAGGATGCCAATGAGAAAAAGACCATGAATACCCACCTGCACGTGCTGGAAGCCTATACCTGTCTGTACCGCCTGTGGCCTGACAGCCAATTGCGGGGACAAATATTGAATCTCCTGGATAATTTCCACTCCCATATGATTGATGGTGTCACCAGCCACCTGGGGCTCTTCTTTGATGAAGCCTGGAACTTGAAATCAGGAATCATTTCTTATGGCCATGACATTGAAGCCGCCTGGCTGCTGCTGGAAGCGGCCCGCGCAACCGGGGACTCGCGGTGGATCGCTACGATGCGGGAACACGCCGTGAAAATGGCCAGGGCAGCCGCTGAGGGCCTGGACGGTGATGGGGGGCTATGGTATGAATATGACCAGCGAACCGGTCACCTGTCCCGGGAAAAACACTGGTGGCCGCAGGCCGAGGCCATGGTGGGCTTCCTGAACGCCTATGAGGTCAGCGGGGACCCCGTTTTTCTGCAACAGTCCTGCCAGGCCTGGCAGTTCACCATGCGTCATATCAAAGACCCCGTTCAAGGCGAGTGGTTCTGGGGGGTGGATGACAGCCACCGTCCCATGGAAGGGCAGGATAAGGCAGGCTTCTGGAAATGTCCCTATCACAACAGCCGGGCCTGTATGGAGATCATCGGCCGCACGGCGGCCATAAACCCAACACCTCACGCATGAAGCATTTCCGCCTATACCTGATGGTCCTATTGATCCCCTTCCAGCAGATACGGGGGGCTACCTACAATATTTTAGATTTCGGCGCCCGGGGGGATGGCCTTACCCTCAATACAAAGGCCATACAGCAGGCTATTGACAAATGCAGGCAGGACGGTGGCGGGACGGTCATTGTTCCCGCCGGGATTTTTCTGTCCGGGACCCTTTATCTCTGCAGTCATTTTGAATTGCAGCTGCAGGCCGGGGCCATGCTTAAAGGAAGCCCGCGCCTGGAGGACTATGCACGGGCGGCATCGGTACACCTGGGGCTGCTCTACGCAATGAACCTGGTGGATATCACCCTGTCAGGCCCTGGCAATATAGATGGCAACGGGGATGTGTTTTTCCGGCTGGACACAGCCAAGAAAATTGACGGGCCCGGGACCCGCTTTACCAGACAGCGGGAACATTTCAGGGAGGTGAAGGAAGGGATTGGAGATGGCCCCGTCGTCCCTTTGGACCGCCCCTACCAGCTCATCATTTTCTCCGGTTGCCGCAATGTGACGGTAAGGGATCTGCTCATCAGCAACGGTTCGTTCTGGACCCTGCACTTTGCCGACTGTGATGCCGTGCACGTCAGCGGTATCCGCCTTTTCAATAACATGATGGTGCCCAATGCCGACGGCATTGATGTGACCAGCTGTACCAATGTCACCATCACGGGCTGCGACATAAGGGCCGGGGACGATGCCATTGCCATCACGGGGTATGACCACCATTTTGAAATTCCGGGATTCCAGCACCTGCGCCATCCCAGCGAAAATATCCAGGTGAGCAACTGCAATCTCCAGTCCTATTCCAGCGGCATCCGCATCGGTTTTTTGGACCAAAACAGCGTGCGGAATATACATGTCAGTAATGTCAATATTACCAATTCCACCAGAGGAATCGGCCTGTTTTTGCGGGACGAAGGTTCCCTGGAAAACATCTTCTTTTCCAATATTTTTATTGAAACAACTTTGAGGACGGGTGACTGGTGGGGAAATGGTGAGCCCATCCATATATCGGCCGTGAGGGGCAAACCGGACGGGAAGCTGGGTAAAATCAGCCATGTTCGCTTTGACCATATCATCTGCCGAGGGGAAAATGGCATATTGCTGTTCGGTTCAGCGGAAAGTGAACCCGAAGACATTGCCTTTAGGGATATCAGTTTTGAACTCGTGGATAGCAAACTCAACGAACTGGCGGGGGGTAATGTGGATTTAAGGGGCTGCCTGGCCGATTCCCTCAAGCTCTTCAGTCGCGATATCCCCGGATTCCTGGCCGAGCATGTCTCCGGGTTGCTGATTGACCACTTCACCCTGACGTGGACAGGAACCCGGATGCCTTTTTTTACCCACGGCATAGAGATCAGCCATTTCCGCCATGTGCGCATTCACTCCTTCCAGGGAGCTGCTTCCCCTTTGGCCAGGGGCGCTTATTCGATCTTTGCCCATGAAGGAAAGGATCTGGTGACCGATGATAAACAGGGACTTGGACTTCGCCATGTGCAATAGAAAATCCACCGTGACCGCCTGGCCACAGAACAACCCGGTATAATTTGAGACAATTGGTTAGATTTGAATAACAAAAACTTTCTATATGCAATTGATTGTCCGCAGCCTCCTGCTCATAGCCATTATTATTTTGCTCAGTTCCTGGTATAAGCAGAAGATTACCCGCATTGTTTTTTTCGGGGATTCCATAACCGAAGCGGGCGTCGGTCCCGAAGGCTTTATCACCAGGATTGGGGAGTCCCTCAAATCAAAAGGCCTGGGCGGGCGCTATGAACTGGTGGGAGCGGGTATAGGCGGCAACAAGGTATACGATCTTTACCTGCGCATGGAAGAGGATGTGCTTGCCCGCAATCCGGACATGGTTTTTATCTGGGTGGGTGTAAACGATGTATGGCATAAACAATCCTTCGGCACAGGCACCGATCCGGACAAATTCGTGAAATTCTACCGGGCCATCATCCAAAAGCTCCAGGCCAGGAACATCAAAGTAGTGCTGTGTACACCGGCTACCATTGGAGAGCGGACAGACTTTTCCAACCAACAGGATGGAGACCTTAACAAATATTCACAACTGATCCGGGACCTGGCTAAGGACCTTCAGTGCGGACTGGTTGATTTCAGGGATATCTTCCACCGGTATGAACTCAGCAATAACCCCGGCAATAAGGCAGAAGGAATTTTGACCTCAGACGGGGTCCACCTGAATGCCGTGGGAAACCAGTTGGCAGCCGACCATATGCTGGAGGCCCTGCTCGCCCTCAAATAGCCAGGGACCCGGCCGGCGGGTGAAATCCTCCTGGCCCTCGTTGGTCGTTTCAGCTGGGATGAATCAAACCGTCAAAACACTGTTCCAGCCCGTTACCCCGTCGGGTTCACGCAGCTGGTTTTCGATGTCTTCCATCCACATCTGGTCGTCGATCAGGAATTTGTAATGATACTTGCCACTGGGCAACATGGGGATTTCAATCTTCCATATCCCTTCTTTTTTGGGCACCATTTTAAGCTGGTCTTTTGCCCATTGGTTGAAGCTGCCAGCCAGCGAAACATGCGAAGCGCTGCGCAGTTTGAGGTGGAACTCAATGGTCTTTTTCTTCTTGTTGATGTAGGGGGACTCGTGTAGTTTCATAAAGACAATGTTTGCAGGTTAATGAATACCGTTCAGCTAAGGGGCCATTAGCAATCGTAGTATGCTTCACAGGGTAGGGGAGGATATGCCATCGGAAGAGAAGGGACTAACCCTGTAATAAATAGGAAACTTTCAAAAAGTTACGCATTTTCCCGGCTGGATGATGTCATGTGAACAAATTGTATGCCTGTCTGGATAACTTGGATACCGGGTCCTGGTTTACAACGTCAAAAAACTTTTTTTATTTTCCTGCGGCGGTTGACCGCCACAAAGAAGGCCGAGGCACTCAGCATGCTGACCGGGGGGATGATCAGATAGATCCAGAAATCCGTCCAGTTGCCGGCAGGAAATGCGCTGGCGAAACTGCGGGCTGGGTTCATGCCAAAGCCGGATACGGGGCCGGCCACCATGACATACATGCCCACCAGGCAGGATGCCCATATTTTGGTGTACTTCTTCCACCGGCTGCTTTGGAAACTGAACAGTACCGTGGAGATCATAATGAATGCAATGCCAAATTCCATCAGGCAGGCCGCCGGTACGCCGTATTTGCCCGGGATGGTTATTCCGTAACTCACCGGAGGGGCCGTCAGGACCGGTCCCCTGAGAAAAGTCATCAGGTATACGGCCAGGGTCCCCCCCAGGAACTGAAAAAGGATGTAAAAAAGGGCGTCCTGCAAGGGGATTCGCTTCAAAAACAAGAAGCTTATGGTTACCGCCGGATTGATCTGCGCACCCGAGGGGGCTGTCCAGGGTGAATAAAATATAAAAAGGGCGGTTGCGCCCATGGAAAGCCCCATCAACAACTGCCGGAGGCCGGGACCGGGCAGGAGCCCGAAGAGGGCCCCCTGCGGGGAATAGAGTGTACCATAGAAATAGCAGGCGGAGATCATGAAGATGCCCAATCCGAGTGCTTCCATCAGGTAAAGCTTCCAGTGATTTTTAAAAGCGGTCCACATCTTCGGGTAAGGGTAGTGTACAAAAAAACCTATTCGACATCCATACGGTCATACAGGGAATGCGCTGTAGGGGACGGGCGGCGGTCATTCCGGCTGGGTAAATACCACGGGCTGCCTGAATTCATGCTTCATTTTGCGGTTATGGGAGATGGCTGGCTGCCAGGGGGGGCTGGATTTCACGGCGCGCAGGGCGATGTTGTCGAAAACCGGGTGAAAGGGAACCACTACTTCTGCCCTGCTCACCTTGCCATCCGCACCCACGGTGAACTCCACCACAACCACGGCCAGGTTGCCATTACCAAACTGGTAACCGGGCGGCCAGAACAGGCTTCGGTCCAGGTAACGCTGCCATCCGGCGATGCCGCCCCTGAATTCGGCCTCCTTATTCACCCTGGAGGTATCGGTGAGGGGCAGGCCGTTTTCGTCAAAGAAATCCGCGGATTCCAGTTTATTGTTTCTGTAACGCTCTTTGGCAGCCAGTTTGCCGTTGGGATGGAAAAACTGCCAGTTACCGTGCATCTTGCCATGGAGGTATAATCCGGCTGATTCCAAAGCCCCGTCCTCAAACCAGCTGACCTGTACATCGATGCTGTCGTTGGCATGGGTGATCGAATCGGACATCATGCCATTGGGATGCCACAGGAAACGATCCTTCACGGGCCGGCCGTTGTGGTAAAAGGCGGAATCAAGCATGGCCCCGTTGGCATAAAAGCGCATGCAAGCGCCCTCCAGGAGGTTATGCACTTTTTTGCCCATTCCCTCCAGGGTGCCATTGGCATGAAAATACAGGTAGTCTCCCTGCTGGATGGTGCAGGCCTGGTCTTCAAAAAGGGCCTTCTTATGCAGCTTCAGCCCCTCCAGGAAATATTCACGGCGCAGCCAGCCGCTGTCGGTTTTTTCCAGCACCGTGTAAAAACGGGCGTTCAGGGACTGACATGGCGTACCCTTATAATCAGTATAAATCTCGGTCTTTTGGGAAACAGCCAGCTGGGCTGAAAGCATACAAACAAGAATAAACAGCCATTTCACATCTGTAGGAATTAATGAATACCAGGGGGTTTACCGGGTAAATTTACATATTCCTCCTGTACTGGCCGCCTACCTGGTACAAAGCCTGGGTGATCTGGCCCAGGGAGCAGTATTTCACTGCTTCCATGAGTCCGGCAAAGAGGTTGGATCCCTCCACGGCCGCTTCCTGGAGTTTCCGGAGCGCTTCGGGTGCTTTGTCCTCATTTCTTTTCCAGAAGGCCTGCAGGTTATGAATCTGCTGGGATTTCTCCTCGGTGGTACTCCTGATCACTTCCCCGGGAAGCACGGTGGGACTTCCTTTTTTGTTGAGAAAGGTATTGACCCCTACGATGGGCAGTTCCCCGCTGTGTTTGAGACTTTCGTAGTGAAGACTTTCTTCCTGTATTTTATTTCGCTGGTACATCCGCTCCATGGCACCCAATACCCCCCCGCGTTCGTTGATGCGGTCAAACTCCTTCATAACGGCTTCTTCCACCAGGTCTGTCAATTCCTCAATGACAAAGCTGCCCTGCAGGGAATTTTCTGTGGTGGCGCTGCCCAACTCCCGGTTGATGATCAGCTGTATGGCCATGGCACGCCGCACACTTTCCTCCGTGGGGGTTGTGATGGCCTCGTCATAGGCATTGGTGTGCAGGGAATTGCAGTTGTCGTAAATGGCATAGAGCGCCTGCAGGGTGGTGCGGATATCATTGAAATCGATCTCCTGGGCATGCAGACTGCGTCCGCTGGTCTGGATATGGTATTTTAGTTTCTGGGAGCGGCTGTTCCCTTTGTATTTGAGTTTAATGGCTTTGGCCCAAATCCGGCGGGCGACCCGGCCGATCACGCTGTACTCGGGATCCATTCCATTGCTGAAGAAAAAGGAAAGGCTGGGCGCAAAATCGTCGATATGCATACCCCGGCTTAAATAATATTCGACGTAGGTAAACCCGTTGGATAGGGTAAAGGCAAGCTGTGTTACGGGATTGGCGCCCGCCTCGGCAATATGATAGCCGCTGATGCTCACGCTGTAAAAATTGCGCACCTTATTTTCTATGAAATAGGCCTGTACATCCCCCATAAGTTTGAGGGCAAATTCGGTGGAAAAAATGCAGGTGTTTTGAGCCTGGTCTTCCTTCAGTATATCGGCCTGGACGGTCCCCCTCACCTCGGAAAGGGTCTCCGCCTTGATTTTTTCGTAGATCTCGGGGCCCAGTACTTCCTCCCCGCTGATGCCCAGCAAAGCCAGACCGAGTCCGTCGTTGCCCTCCGGAAGTCTTTCGGGGGAAGCCGGGTTGTAATAAATGGGTTGCCCCGCTTTTTTGAATTTGTGCCGGATATATTCATCTACCTGCTCCCGGAGGCCGTGCGTGTGGATGTATTTTTCACATTGCTGGTCAATGGCTGCATGCATAAAAAGGGCCAGCAGCATGGGAGCCGGGCCGTTGATGGTCATACTCACAGAGGTTCTCGGGTCGCAGAGGTCAAATCCGCTGTAGAGCTTTTTGGCATCATCCAGGGTGGCGATGCTCACCCCCGAATTGCCCACCTTCCCGAATATATCAGGGCGGTAGGCCGGATCCTCTCCATAGAGGGTTACTGAATCAAAGGCCGTTGAAAGCCGCTTGGCTGGCTGGCCCAGGGACACATAGTGAAAGCGCTTATTGGTACGCTCCGGTCCCCCTTCACCGGCGAACATGCGGGTGGGGTCTTCTTCGGACCTTTTCAGCGGAAATACCCCGGCGGTAAAGGGAAATTTGCCCGGGAAATTTTCCTGGAGTCTCCAGTGGAGGATATCCCCCCAGTCCTTAAACCGGGGTATGGCAATTTTGGGTATGCGGGTACCGGAGAGGGAGGCGGTAAACAGGGGCTGCTCAATGATCTTTCCCCGTACATCGTACCGGAAGCATTCTTTTTGATAGGCGGCCTTTGTTTGAGTCCATTCCTGGATAAGTTTCATACATACCGGGTAGAGCTGCTTTTGCGTTTTTTCCTGCATGGCTTTGAGCACTTGCGCAGCGGGAGAACCAGCCGGTAGGGAAGAGAGCACCCCTTCAATCTGGTAGAGGCTGGAGGCGAGCCCGGCCTGCTGGGTTGCCTGTTCGTTATAATGGCGCACTGTGTGGGAGATCTCCGCCAGGTACCGTGTCCTGGCCGCGGGAATGATTTGCGGAGAGGCTGCCCCACCTAAGGAAAGCCGCTCCAGGCTGCCAAAGGAAACCCCGCATTTTGACTCGATGGTGCTGATGATCTGAATGAATAAATGATTGATCCCTGCATCATTGAACTGGGAGGCAATGGTGCCGATAACAGGCAACTCTTCCTCCTTTGCGGACCAGCGCTGGTGGTTGCGCTGGTATTGTTTTCTGACGTCATGCAGGGCATCCAGGCCGCCTGGTTTATCAAATTTATTGACGGCGATGAGATCCGCATAATCAAGCATATTTATTTTTTCGAGCTGAGAGGCTGCTCCGTATTCGGGAGTCATGACATAGAGACTGATGTCACAAAAATCCAGGATCGAGGCATCGCTTTGTCCCACCCCGGCAGATTCCAGGATGATCAGATCATAACCGGCCCTTTTGCAAATATTGATGGCGTCCCGTGCATATTCGCTTAAGGCCCGGTCGCTTTCCCGGGTGGCCAGGGAGCGCATATAGGACCTGGGACCCGCGATGGCATTCATGCGAATCCGGTCGCCGAGCAGCGCACCGCCGGATTTTTTCTTGGAAGGATCCACCGAAATGACGGCCACGGTTTTTTCCCGGTAGCCATTGAGGAAACGCCGGACGATCTCATCGGTGACCGAACTCTTGCCGGCCCCGCCCGTGCCGGTAATACCCAGCACGGCTCCTTGCCAGTTTCGGTTTTCCTTAAAGGAGGGTCCCTGTAAAACCGGTTCCGGGTCTTCCCCGCCTTCTGCCAGGGTGATGGCCCGGGCGATGCGCCGTACATCCTTGTACTCGCCCATGGGCATCTTCCCGTTCCATAAGGCGGGGGCATCCCAGAAAGGGCAGGCCGCCTGGCCGGACTTATGTTTTAGGGAAGGCAGCGAGGGTACGCGGCAAAGGGACAGCAGGTCTTCGATCATGCCTTCCAGCCCCATTTTTCTGCCATCGTCCGGGCTATAGATGCGGGTTATCCCATATTGATGCAATTCGCTGATTTCCTGTGGAAGGATCGTGCCGCCCCCGCCGCCAAAGATCCGGATATGGCCGCAGCTGTTTTCATCCAGGAGGTCCTTGATGTATTTGAAAAATTCCAGGTGTCCGCCCTGGTAGGATGTGATGGCTATCCCATGGGCATCCTCTTCAATGGCGCATTCCACGATGTCAGCCACGGACCGGTTATGACCCAGGTGAATGATTTCGGCCCCCTTGGACTGCAGGATCCTGCGCATGATGTTGATGGCGGCATCATGTCCGTCAAAGAGACTGGCAGCCGTTACGATCCGGATTTTTTGTGCTGTGGTATCATGCATAAATGGCAGGCATTGGAGGATGGGGACAAATTTATAGTAAAAAACTAATGACTGTTAGTTTCGTTCCATGGCATTCACATATAAACAAGGTACAAGATAGTGGACTTAATAAAAACAGTAGAAATAAAAGTAAAATGCCTTGAAATTGCGGTTGCTGTAAATGCATCCGATGTCAAGGCATTTGCAATTGATTTGTTTGAGTGGGTTGCTAAGCTGGCTTAAAACATTCTGCTGGTTGAGAAATTCTTACAAACATTGCGGTTAAACGATTAAAGTAAATACATTCTAAAGTTTTACCATCGTTAACAATTGCTGCTACAACCATGTGTAGTCCGAGTTCTGATTTAATAACAACTTCGTCGCCTACTTTAAAATTTGACATATACATTAATTTGTAAAGCAATAGCCTAATCTGTTACGGGACGGGGCTTTTTGCTTTGGTTACGGAATACTCAAATTTACCATTATTTCACAAATCAAATCTCTTTTATACATTTGGACGTTAAAACATATTAGCGTTTAGCTATTTTCTGTTGAGATAAAACTGGTAATTTTTTCACAACCGCAGGAATAGGCAAGAACGCTCACGCTAATGGCGTGGGCTTTTGTCATTCTGGGTTGTAGGACTTACCAGTTCCTTTCTCACAGTCTGGCTTATAGTCCCACGCTATTTTTATTTTATTATGCTTCAGGGATTAAAGCGTTCAAATAAAATTTTATGAAACTGGTTGTTTGTTGTTTAATATTATTTAGTGGGCTAACAGTTAGCGCACAGGATAAAATGATTTATAAATACAGGGCTTTTGAATCTTTATTTTACGATCCTCAATCTCATGTTAATTTAAATAGTGCAACATGGAATAAGACTAATATATTGGTAACTGTGGATTTGAATAAACAGCGTATAACAGTATATGCGGCGGCTGAACAAGAAATAGATTTAATTGGTAATCTTCCAGATAAAACAAGTGATGACGCTTCGTGGATTAGGAAGGTAGGAGTTGATCAAGATGGCGTAAAATGCAATGTAGAAGTACAATTTTTTAAAAATATAGTAGATGAGCATATTTGCACTTTGTATTTAGAATACAAAGACTTTCATTATCTGTATAGATTAAAATCTAACGATTAGTTTTCTTTTTATTTTTTGGCGGTTGATTTACTAATTTGCCAATAGCATTTTCAAAGGTCATATCTACCTTAAACTTCTTATCGTATTTATTAATTTTCTTGGTTGCCGATTTCTTTGATTTCTTTTCCATAACTATTTAAAGTTAGGGAATTATTTAAAAGTGTATTGTATTTAAGTCTGCCTTGACAGTTTTGTAATGCAATTGTAAAGCGTTCGCTATCTTTTATTTTCCTACTATTAAACCGATAAGCCATTTCATCACAATAGCGTTGCAGGTGCTTAGAACTAACTTGGTGATATATTCCATAAACAGAACGTTTAAGCTGGCTCCAAAAGTTTTCTATTGAATTAGTATGAAATCCATCTACTTTAAATTCACCTTTCAAGTGGTTAACTGCAACATGCTTTTTAAAATGTTTTGCTCCTATTGTTTTGTACATTTTAAAAGCATCAGTAACAAGTGTTGCATCCTTATCAATATGTTTTAACATTAATGATTCTGCGTTACGTTTATTCATCCATTTGGATGCCTGAACAACAACTTTGCCGCCTTGTTCAATAATACCAAATACAGGTGTTTTACGCTGGTTCATTTGTGCTTTTGTTTTGCTCTTTTTACCCTTGTGCATGTTTGATTCAGTTCCCCCGAAAAACCCTTCATCCATTTGTACAATGTTCTTTAATCTAACAGGCATTTTAGCTCTCACACCTTCTCTTATTCTATGTAGCATAAACCACGCTGTTTTCTGTGTTACGCCCAAATCACGCGCTAATTGACAAGATGAAATTCCTTTCTTATGTGCAGTATTAAGATAAACAGCGATAAGCCATTTATTGAGTGGTATTTTGCTTGCTTCAAATATTGTTCCTACCAAAACAGTAAAGCGTTTATAACAAGTTTTAGAAGCGCATTTATAGCGTTCATTATTTTCAATGATATAGCATTTACCATGTCCGCAATAAGGGCAAGTAATACCATTCTGCCAGCGTTGTTGTTCTAAGAATTTTTTACAGCTCTTTGCATCTGGCATACTGGTAATTAATTCTTGTAAGTTCTTAAACATAATTGGTTAATTTTATTTGTTTCAAAACAACTTAGTAGATAAAAAATATATAGTTATGAAAAGCGAAGAATACGACATTGATATAATTACGAAATGGGTATTTGCATATTATGCAGGATATGAACGTTACATGCAAAAGCATCATTTGAAATTGTATAATCATTTCTATATGAATATTCATCCGCCTCAAAAAATTGGTGGTGGTATTGGTATTATGCAAGGGAAAATACATAGTGATGAAGATTATAAAGAGATAATGAGAATTACGAATGAGTTTTGTAATCAGTATGAGAATCCAATAAACTTTCCAAAGGAGTTTTAAAGAATGGCTGAACATATTGTATTGCAGCAAGCAAACAATATTTGGTTGTTATCATTATCTTTTCTTCGTCATTAATTGAGTAACGAATGTTTACAAGTGAGGTATTGCAAACAATATCAACAATATGAGCATTTTTAAACTCAATTAATAAATCTTCAAACCTTGTACATTCTTTAGATATAGTTGCCCGTTCCATAATTGTAGTCGGCATTGGCGGGCGGGTGGGGTGGTGGGCAAGGCTCCCGGGTCCTGATTCGTTCCAGATCCGGCAGGTAATCCGTAAAGAATGTAATAACTTCACCAGCATTAAAGATCTGCATATGAAAAGGTATTGCCTTGCCCTGGATCTCAAAGATGATCCCGCCCTCATTGAAGAATATGAATCCATTCACCGCCAGGTATGGCCTGAAAATATCAAAGGCATCCTGGATGCCGGTATAACCGTGATGGATATCTACCGAACGGGTAACCGGCTGTTTATGATTATGGAAGTGGATGAGACTTTTTCCTTTGAAAAGAAAGCCGCCGCCGATTCCGCCAATGCTTCGGTTCAGCAGTGGGAGGAATTAATGTGGAAATTCCAGCAGCCCCTGCCCTGGGCCCGGCCCGGTGAAAAATGGGTGGTGATGGAACAGATCTTTTCCCTTCCCCATGAATAGGCCCCGGGTTAGGCTGGTGCCGCTCTTATTGAACATTTTAAAATCATGACCAATTTATGCATGAACAAAGCATCGATGCCCATGTGCATTTCTGGAAATACAACCGGCAAAGGGATGGTTGGATTACCGACCATATGAAGATCCTGCAGAAGGATTACCTGCCCGAGCACCTGGCCCCGACCCTGAAACGCAACGGGATCGACGGATGCGTTGCCGTGCAGGCCGACCAATCGGAATTGGAAACCCTGTTCCTGGTTGAACTGGCCAGGACCCATCCCATCATCCGGGGAGTGGTCGGCTGGGTGGACCTGCAATCGGAGGGTTTGGAACAGCGGCTGGAATATTTTAAGCAATTCCCCGTTATTCGCGGCTACCGGCATATTGTACAGGCAGAGCCGGTGGATTTTATGCATGGGACCGCCTTCAGGCGGGGGATCAGTCTGTTGAGTAAATTTGACTATACCTATGATATCCTGATCTATCCCTCCCAGCTGGAGGCGGCCCTCTCCCTGGTGGAAGCATTTCCCGATCAGCCCTTTGTTATCGACCATTGCGCCAAACCGCTGATCAGGACAGGGGAAATGGAAAACTGGAAGACCCTCATCACCCGGATTGCCCTCCATGACAATGTTTGCTGTAAGGTCTCGGGACTGTTTACCGAAGCAGACTGGGCGGAATGGAGCCCGGCCGATTTCTATCCCTACCTGGACGTGATTTTCAAAGCTTTCGGTACAGACCGGCTCCTGTTTGGCAGTGACCATCCCGTTATCCTGCTGGCGGGTATGTATGTGCAGTGGAAAAGTATGCTGGAAAAATACATGGAGTCCTTCAGTACGGAGGAGAAAAATAAGGTATTCGGGGGAAACGCGACCCGTTTTTACCGTTTGTAGTAGTATAAAGTAGATGGGCCATCCTTATTTTAATCGGTCATAAAATCGCCCAGATCCCTGCGTTGTTTTTTGGTGGGTCTGCCCACTTTGCTCATCCTTTTACCGGTATTGAAACTCGAAGACAGGAACTGTACCCGGTCGAGTTCCTCCGGCGGGGTGATGTCCTGGTAACACTGGATGGCTTCCGAAAACTGGACGCGCTGGTGGAGCAGCCGGGTTACCAGGATCCGCCAACGCTTTTTCTCCGTTTTGACCTCATATTCATCCCCGAGCGCCACGGTCCTGGATGCTTTGACAGGGTCTCCCTTCCATTTCACCTTGCCTTTGTCGCAGGCGTCGCCCGCCTGGGAGCGGGTTTTAAAAAGCCGGATTGCCCAGAGGTATTTATCGATTCTTAATTTTTCGGGTTCGCTCATGGGAGGGAAGGTTTTTTTCAACCCGCCTCATTTCCCCCTTCAGCCTAGTCTTTGTTTACCAGGTCTGCAAAATAGCGGTGGAAATAAGGTATGGTTTCTATGCCTTTGTAAAAATTGGCCAGGTCGAATTTTTCATTGGGGGAATGCAGGTTGTCACTGTCCAGCCCAAATCCCATGAAAACGATTTTCAGGCCCAGCTCTTTTTCGAACAGGGAACAGATGGGTATACTGCCACCGCCGCGCACCGGGATGGGTTTTTTATGGAAGGTGGCTTCAATGGCCGCGGCAGCAGCCTGATAGGCCTTGGAATCAAGGGGTGTCATATAAGGCTCCCCTCCGTGGTGCTCCTGTGCATGCACGGTCACCCCGGGCGGGGCGATCCGGCGAAAATGGTTCAGGAGCAGCTCGGTTACCTTCCTGGAAGATTGGTTGGGTACCAGGCGTGCTGAAATTTTGGCAAAAGCCTTAGAGGGCAGTACGGTCTTGGCGCCCTCACCGGTATAACCGCCCCATATACCATTGACCTCCAGGGTAGGTCTTATGCCGGTTCTCTCTGCGGTGGTATATCCTTTTTCTCCCCATAATTCACTGATGCCCAGGTCCTGTTTGTAGGCTTCTTCACTGAA
The DNA here is from genome assembly GCA_903906365.1 of uncultured Bacteroidota bacterium. GTDB lineage: Bacteria > Bacteroidota > Bacteroidia > Chitinophagales > Chitinophagaceae > Puia. The sequence goes on from CAIVKC010000034.1 coordinate 54,938, forward strand.
TGGGGCCTCTGCCATCAGCATTCTTTCCTGCGGGGATACTTCCAGGACATCCTCATAGAAGCCGGGAATGGTGATGTGGTTATTTTCATCATGGCAGGTAGCGATCATCCTGGCCAGCATCGTAGCCGGGTTGGCTACCGCTCCCCCGTAAACGCCACTGTGCAGGTCCCTGTTGGGCCCCGTGACTTCCACTTCTATATAGGAGAGTCCGCGTACCCCAATATCAATGGAGGGGTTTTCCAGGCTGATCATGGAAGTGTCACTGATCAAAATGACGTCGGCTTTGAGCAAATCCTTGTGGGCGGACACAAAAAGGGCCAGGTTGGGGGAACCGATTTCTTCTTCGCCTTCTATGAGGAATTTGATGTTGGTGCACAGGGTGTTGGTCCTGAACATCATCTCCAGGGCCTTGACGTGCATATAGAACTGCCCTTTGTCGTCAGCGGAACCCCGGGCAAATATCTTCCCGTCCCGGATGACCGGATCGAAGGGGCCGCTGTTCCACAACCCGAGGGGATCGGCTGGCTGTACATCGTAATGACCATAGACCAGCACGGTAGGCAATCCGGGGCCTGCCATCTTTTCCCCGTATACGATGGGGTGACCCTGGGTAGCAAATATCTCCGCCTTGTCTGCACCGGCATCCAGCAGGCTTTGCGCAACGGCCTGCGCGCAGACCTGCATGTCCGCTTTGTTTTCGGTTTTGGCAGAGATGGAAGGGATGCGCAGCAGGGCCATTAATTCCTCCAGAAACCTGTCCTTATTTTTTTCCTGATAATCTGTCCAAGCATTCATAGCGTCTGATATTTGAAGGAAATCCTTTTTTTAAAGGAACGAATATAAGGGGTTTTGCAATAAGTGGGTGTTTATGAGGAGGTCTCCGCCCGGTGTTTGGTGTTTGGCTGTATGTTTTTCAGGGTCCATCGGATCTTTTTTACCAGGGGGGTCCGCCTGACCCGGCAGTCTTTTTTAAGGCAGATACCGCAGGAAAAATCCAGACAGGCATCAGAGTGGACAAATAATTCCATGGTTTCCCCGAATTCCTTTCTGATCAGATGGCTGAGCGCCTCTATTTCCAGATGGGCCTCCACTACATTGAGGTACCAGGGTATGGTCAGGTGGCAGTCCAGGTGCAGCAGGCCCCCGTATTTAATGATCCGCAGGTTGTGAATATCCACCCAGTTTTCCCGCCGGTTTTCATCCAGGAAAAGGACCATCCTTCCCAGTAACTTTTCATCCGTTTCGTCCATGATGCCCGCCAGGGAGGCCCGCAGGATGCGGTAGCCGGTGAAGATGATGAATAGAGCCAGCAGAATGGAAACCGCGCTGTCCATCCAGACCATTTTGGTAAAGTAGATCAGCACCAGCGCAACTGCAATGCCCAGGGTGGAGTACGTATCGGAGTGGAGGTGTTTGCCGCTTGCAATCAGGGCCAGGGAACTGTTTTTGCGTCCCCTTCGAATGGCGATGTATCCAACCATAAAATTGACCAGTCCCGTTATGGCTATGAGCAGGATTCCAAAGTCCAGCTTCCTGATTTGATGGGGATGTATGAGATTGACAATGGCCTCGTAAATAATAATAAAGCCTGCCATGCTGACCAGGGATCCCTCCACGGCGGCGGAAATGAATTCCGCTTTGCCATGGCCGTAGGGATGATCCTCGTCCCTAGGCTTGGCTGCAATGTAGAGGCTGTACAGGCCGATAAAGCCTGCCAGCACATTCACGCAGCTTTCCAGGGCATCGGTCAGGATGGCAACCGAATGGGTCAGGTAAAATGCGATGACTTTGACTACAAACAACAACAGTGCGGTGATTACAACCCATTGCTGGACGAGGATGTTTTCCCGGCTCTTTTCCAAGCTGCAAATTTGGGCAAAAGTAGGCAAAAAACGACAGGGTGGCTTCCCCTTTGTCAGGGCTTAGCCTGCTGGTTATTTTTTCCCTTCAGGGACCTGAACCGCCTGAGCAGCCGAAAATAAAATTCGCGGTTGAACAGCTGGGAGTCGTTTAAGGCCTTATAGGTCAAAAACAGCCCGATGGGCAGCAGCACAAAAGTCGCCATCCATTTTCCCGCCACGGGTACCATGACTTCCTGCTTGACGAATTTCTCGCCGAAATTGTTGAGCAAAAAAAAGATGACAAAAAAGATGACGGCGAAAATAACGGGCAGGCCGATGCCTCCCTTTCGGATGATGGACCCCAGGGGTGCCCCGATTAAAAACAGCACCAGGCAGGCAAGAGACATGGTGATTTTATCATGCCAGGCGATCAGGTGCAGCCGGAGGTCCTTTTGTTCATTTTCATACATGATGGCAGAGGTCTCCTGGTTGGCCCGGGCGCTGTTGATGGTGGAAACGGCCCTTTCAAAGACGGTGCTTTTCACACTGTCGGGAAGCAGGCTCAAAAAGCTGGTGGTCTTGGCCGTTACAGGGGTTTTCACTTCTTTCCAACCGCTGTCCATGGTCTTGTAAAAATTAATGAAGCTCTTCAGGTTATTCTCTGCTTTTCGGCGGTATTCCACGCCCGCCCTCTTCAGCGAATCTATGCTGTAGGATAACTGGCGCATATTGAGCATCTGGTAACTGTTTTTAAACTGGCTGTCATCGGTTTTATTGAGTTTGAATGAACTCAGGTCCAGTGTTTTTTTATATTCCTTGAATCCGATGCGCCTCAGTTCGGTATTGGTGGTAAAGTGCATCCCCCTTTCCTGGTAGATCCATCCGTTCTCCAGGTTAAATTCCAGCAGGTTGTTGGGGGTTACCGACATCTTCCCTTTTTCGGCGATGATGATGTCATCCTGCAGTCCGCTGTTGGTTTCATAAATAATCACGTTGCGAATGGTGGAGCCATCCTTTTCCTTTTTGCCGATTTTTATAACATAGCCGTCAATCTTATCGTAAAATACGCCTTCCTTGATATCAAAGGCGGGCTTTGCCACGATGATATCGTATTTGAGGGTTTGCATCTTCAACTGGGCTACGGGAATGATGTAGTTGTTGAATAAAAAAGCGACACCGCAGATCAGCAGGCTGACCACAAAGAGGGGGCGCATGAAGCGGAGCAGGGAGATGCCGGCCGATTTGATGGCCACCAGTTCAAAAGTCTCCCCGAGGTTGCCAAAGGTCATGATCGAGGAAAGCAGCACCGCGAGGGGAAGGGCCAGGGGAACCAGGGTGGCACATACATAGCTGACGAACCTGCCGATGGTCATAAAGTCAAGTCCTTTGCCCACCACATCATCGATGTATAGCCAGAAGAACTGCAGTACCAGCACGAAAAGCGTAATGAAAAATGTAGCTATAAAAGGTCCGATGAATGAGCGGATGATCAGCTTGTCCAGTTTTTTTATCACGTGTGGATACTTTCTGAAATGATAAATACCTTTATTGAATGAATGAGGCAAAAATACAGCTTTCGGCAGAGGAATTGCAATTGGTGCAGGATACCACCTGGGTTTTAACAAAGAATAGGATTATCCAGAAGGCCTATGTTCTTTTGGGAAATCTCTCCCAAAGACTGCAGGAGGTATTGGCATCCCGCGGTCTTCCCGAAGCGCTCGCTGCCTTCAGCCCCAAGATTTCCAGGGGTGAAAATTACAAGGGGCTTCCTTATCTGGTGCTGGACTATCCGAGGATTTTCGCAAGACAGGATGTCTTTGCCATTCGAACCATGATGTGGTGGGGAAATTATTTTACGGTAACCCTGCAGTTAAAAGGCCCCAGCCTGGAGCAATATGGACCCAGGGTGGCTGAACGGGCTCAAAGGCTCGCCTCTCAGGGGTTTCAACTCTACCGCGGGGAAGGGGAATGGATTCATGAGATGGACGAGGATCATTATATACCGATGCGGGGGCTCAGTGCCACTGAGGTGCTCAACATAGCCCGGGATCAGGCATTTCTGAAGTGTACTGCAAAGATCGGGCTCAGCCAATGGAATGAATCGGAGAAAAAGCTGGGGGACTTCTATGAGGTACTGGCCGATTGCCTGCTGCCTTAATTGCCCAGGCGGTAAAAGAGATCCTTTACCTGGGAACCCCATAGCTGGCTCTGGTCCTTAATTTCTTTTTTATCGGCAAAATCCTTGATCACCAAAATGGTCTGGTTGGTTACTTCGGACTTCTCAATACGGAACTCAAAGAATTCGTCCTTGGGGGCATGGGCCCAGTGAAAACGGATGAATTTGGCCTCTTCACTTTCCACTACCTCTGCCTTATCGGTGCTCCCGTTCCAGGAAAAACTGAAAACATTGTCCCTTTCATCCACCTTGTCTGCGAACCATTCCTGCAATCCGGCCGGGGTACTTAGGAAATCATATAAGATCGAGGGCGAACATCTTACCGGGTATTCCAACGTAAATAATTGTTTTTTGCTCATCAACTTATCAATTGTATCATGTTACCAAACATCCCCGGGAATCTTTTGCATCGCCCACAAGCAATCGTAAAATTACCAAGTTAATTTACCGCTGCACTTTTGGAGAAAATCGAAAAAGAACAGAAGAACGGTGCAATTATAGAAAAATATTTCAGTTATCAAAATTTTTTTATTATCTTTTTTTGTTAACGGCGACCCCCGGGATGTTTAATGAATTAAATATAAACGAATTGACAACCAATTATTTATAAAAAAAATATTTTACGCCGGCCACCGAAACGCCTAAATTGCTGAGCGTGCAGGGTATTTATTTTATCCAGGCGGGGGATAAGAAAACAACCGTTTATTCGTTTTTTATATGGATATACCAAACGTAAACCTAAACCTTTAAAAACCCCCAAAAATACCTACCTATGAGTATGCGTCAACTCAAGATCACGAAGAGTATTACCAATCGTGAATCACAGAGCTTGGAAAAATACCTTCAGGAAATCGGGAAAGTTGAGCTCATTACCCCCGAGGAAGAAGTAAAACTGGCCGTTCGGATCAAACAGGGGGATCAATCAGCCCTGGAAAAATTAACCAAGGCCAATCTCCGTTTCGTCGTTTCAGTAGCCAAACAATACCAGAACCAGGGTCTTTCCCTGCCCGATCTTATCAACGAAGGCAATCTCGGATTGATCAAGGCCGCCCAGCGCTTCGATGAGACCAGGGGTTTTAAATTCATTTCCTATGCTGTATGGTGGATCCGGCAGAGTATCCTGCAGTCCCTGGCAGAACAGTCCCGCATCGTAAGGCTGCCGCTCAACAAGGTCGGTCTGACCAACAGGATACAGAAAGCCTATTCCAAACTGGAACAGGAATTTGAAAGGGAGCCATCCACCGAAGAACTGGCCGAGATGCTGGAACTGGACGTGGAGGAGGTTTCTTCCACCCTGGGCATTGCTGGCAGGCATGTCAGCGTGGATACCCCGCTGTCAGAGGGAGAGGATAATACCCTCCTTGATGTCATGGAAAACCCCAATGCCGAAAGGGCGGAAGTCAATATAGAACACAAGGAGTCCCTTAAACAGGAGATAGACCGATCGATGCAAAGTCTGACTGAGCGCCAAAAAGAGGTGATTTGTTTTTTCTTTGGCATCGGTGTGGATCATCCCATGAGCCTGGAAGACATCGGCGGACGGTTCAACCTGACCCGGGAGCGTGTCAGACAGATCAAGGACAAAGCCATCACCAAGCTCAGGACCAATTCCCGTTCCCAAAGCCTGCGCTCCTACCTGGGGTAAATTTCTTAACGCTAAACACAAAAGAATATAGAAATCATATTTACTCTTTGTTTTCCTAATTTTGTCATTCCTTAAAAGTGAATCTAACTTGCCGTTACATTCACTTTTTTAATTTCTGGATAGACAAATATGCAGCATTATGTTTGAAAATTTAACGGAAAGGCTTGAATCGGCCTTCAAGCAGGTAAAAGGTCAGGGACGTATAACGGAACTCAATGTGGCAGCTACTGTCAAAGATATCCGCCGGGCCCTCATTGATGCGGATGTGAACTATAAGATTGCCAAGGAATTTACAGATACCATCAAAGACAAGGCCCTGGGCCAAAAGGTGATCAATGCGGTAAGCCCGGGTCAGCTGATGGTAAAGATTGTCAAAGATGAACTGGCCGGGCTTATGGGCGGGGTTGAAAGTGAGCTAAATGCAAAGGGAAATCCGGCGGTCATCCTCATTGCCGGCCTGCAGGGGAGTGGAAAGACCACTTTTTCCGGAAAGCTGGCCAATTATCTCAAGAACAAAAAAGGCCTTTCACCCATGCTGGTGGCGGCCGACGTGTACCGGCCCGCTGCCATCGAACAACTAAAAGTGCTGGGTGGCCAGATTGACGTGGATGTATACAGTGAACCCGACAGCAAGGATGTGGTCCAGATCGCCCAGCATGCCATCCGGGAAGCCAGGAGCCGTAATAAGAATGTGGTCATCATCGATACGGCAGGCCGCCTTTCCGTAGACGAGGTGATGATGAAGGAGGTGGCAGACATAAAGGCCGCCGTCAGTCCCCAGGAAATCCTTTTTGTCGTGGATTCCATGACGGGTCAGGATGCGGTCAATACCGCCAAAATATTCAACGACCGGCTGGACTTCAGCGGGGTGGTGCTGACCAAACTGGATGGTGATACCCGCGGCGGTGCGGCCCTTTCGATCAAATATACTGTCAGCAAGCCCATTAAGTTTGTTTCCAGCGGCGAAAAACTGGATACCCTGGACGTTTTTTATCCGGACCGTATGGCCCAGCGCATCCTGGGTATGGGTGACATCACCACCCTGGTGGAAAAGGCGCAGGCTCAGTTCGACGAGGCAGAGGCCCAGAAGCTGGAAAAGAAGATCCGCAAGAACCAGTTTGATTTTGAGGACTTTAAGCAACAACTGGCACAGATTAAAAAAATGGGTAATATAAAGGACTTGCTGGGTATGATACCGGGCATAGGGAAGGCTATGAAGGACATTGACATCAGTGATGATGCCTTTAAGGGCATTGAAGCGATGATCAATTCCATGACTCCCCATGAAAGGTCCAATCCGGATGTGATCGACCAGAGCCGCCGCAAGCGCATAGCGGGTGGCAGCGGCAAGGACTTATCCGAGGTCAATGCCTTTCTCAAACAGTTTGACCAGATGAAGCAAATGATGAAGACCATGAATAAAATGCCCATGGGGGGCGGCATGGGCGGACGTATGGGCATGGGCAAACGTTAATTGGCTTGCTGTAAAAAAAATAACAGTCAGGATTAGAAAGATTATACCCGATGCATTAAATTTGGATAATTCAGCGGGATTGTTACCTTTGCAATCCTAAAAAGCATAACCCTATTTGTTCACGCATTTAAATTTCTATTTAAGATGCCAGTAAAAATCAGACTGCAACGCCACGGGTCTAAGAAAAGACCTTTTTATTTCATCGTGGTTGCCGACGCAAGGGCACCACGGGATGGTAAATTCATCCAGAAGATCGGAACCTACAATCCATTGACCGTTCCTGCCAGTGTTCAATTAGACCGCCAAAAAGCATTGGACTGGTTGCACAAAGGGGCCCAGCCTACCGATACGGTACGCCGTATCCTTTCCTTCAAAGGAGTGCTGTACCTCAAGCATCTGCTGCGCGGGGTCAAACTGGGTTTGTTTGACGAAACTGCCGCCATGGTAAAATTCCAGGCATGGCATTCAGACCACGAACTGAACCTGAAGAAGAAAAATGACGATCACCGCAAATCAAAATATGCCAAAAGGAACCAGGCTCCCGTCAGAAAAGTGGAGCGTAAGGTAGAAGGTGAACCCGAAGCTGGCGGACCGGCCGAAGCTTAAGGTATAGCCCATCCGCTCAATGATATGGTCCCGGTGAAAGGTATTCACCGGGATTTTTGTGTATAACCGGCTCCAGTAGCCCGCAAAAAAACTGACCATTATGAGCAATTATCGCAATATCGGAAAACTGGTGGCTTCTTTCGGACTCCAGGGAGAGCTGGTCTTCCAGCATCATTTTGGTAAGAAAACTTCCCTCAAAGGCCTGGAAATCATATTTCTGGAACAAAGAAAGGAGGAGCTGCTTCCCTATTTCATTGAACAGGCCCGGATCAAAACTGATACAGAGATTTATTTGAAACTGGAAGGAATCGGTTCCAAAGAAGAGGCCAAGAAGGTATTACAGAAGGAGGTATGGCTTGCTGAAGAGGAATTTGTAAAATTTGCCGCCAAATCTGCTCCCATATCCATGGTTGGCTACCTGCTGAAGGAAGGCAATACGGTCCTGGGGGAGATCCTGGAAGTCATCGAGCAGCCACACCAGGTACTTTGCCGGATAGAACTTAATGGTAATGAAGCTCTTATACCAATAAATGAAGAGACCCTGCTGAAAATGGATAAGAAAAACAAAATCATCCTGGTCAGCCTGCCTGACGGACTGCTGGATATCTACCGTTGAATCAGGGTTGAGACTGGATGAAATCAGCCAGTAGTTTCATCCGGAAATAGAGGTTTCCCATCATCAGCGTCAAATTGTTCCGCAGCCCGCTGACCGTTCCGCCATTCATTTTTTTCAGGTTCCTGAGTTCCACGATCTTCTCATCGATCTTGTCCACGATTCGTTCTGCATTCCAACCTTGATACTTCCTGTTACGCTCATCGTGTATATGGGAAAGCTGGAGGGTGCCCGGTTTCAGTTTGCGGAAGGCAAAATTCTTGCTGACGGCCTGCCTGATGGCCTCATTGTGCAGCATATCAATCATGACGTCATAGGAGGTTTGGTTGAGAAAACCATTGCTGAGCATATTGAGGTTATCCCTCAACTCCATGATAAGCTGCTTTTTTACAATATTGCTGGTCTTTGATTCCTTTTGCAGGAATGCAACCAGTTCCTGTAGGGGGGCTATCCCGGCATTTAACCAATCCATAGGCTAAAAATACCGAATTTTGCCAGTTTGGCCCGGCCCCATACTAATTTAATTAGTAACTTGTAGCACCCAATCCAATCTTTGACTGCAGCCAAACGCCATATTGCCCATTTTGACCTGGACGCCTTTTTTGTATCGGTGGAATGCATCCATGATCCCGGCCTCAAAGGCAAACCCCTGATTGTAGGCGGACACAATGAGCGCGGGGTAGTGGCTGCCTGCAGTTACGAAGCGCGCAGGTTCGGTATCCATTCTGCCATGCCGATGAAAACGGCCATGCGTCTCTGCCCGCAGGCTGTCGTGGTGAGCGGCAGCCGGCATGAATACAGCAGGTATTCCAGGATGGTGACCGAAATCATATCTGCCAGGGCACCCCTTTTTGAAAAAGCCTCGATCGATGAATTTTACCTGGATCTCTCCGGCATGGACACCTATTTTGATCCCCTGCAATGGACCATTGATCTGCGGGAACTGATCATCCGTGAAACCTCTCTGCCCATTTCATTCGGCCTGGCTTCCAATAAGATGGTGGCTAAAATTGCTACCGATGAAGCCAAGCCCAACGGTTATCTCTATGTCCCGGCGGGATCCGAAAAGGATTTCCTGGCCCCGCTGGTGGTAGGCAAAATACCCGGAGTAGGGGAGCAGACCCGCCTGGGGCTGGCGGTCCTGGGCATACAGACCATCCGGGACCTTTCCCTGAAGAGTCCCGGGGAACTGGAGCGGCGTTTTGGCAAATACGGCCTGGAATTGTGGCAGAAATCCCAGGGTTTGCATTCGGCTTCGGTAAATCCCTACCATGAATCCAAATCCATTTCCACGGAAAACACCTTTGAACAAAATCAGACTGATGCCGGTTTTCTGCTCGCTACCCTGGTTTCCATGACCGAGAAGATTGCCTATGAGCTCAGGCTGGAAAACAAGACGGCAGGCTGCATCAGCGTGAAGATCCGGTATCCTGATTTTGAGACTACTTCCCGGCAGACGACCATCCCCTATACCTGTTATGATGACGAGCTGATAGCCCAGGCCAAGGAGCTGTTCCATAAATTATACCGCGCGGGCGACCCCGTCCGGTTGCTGGGAGTCCGGCTGAGCGAGCTGACAGACCAGGCCGTCCAGACCAACCTGTTTGAAAACAACGAAAAAAAGACCGGACTTTACAAGGCGATTGATTCGGTAAAGGGACGCTTTGGCAAATATGCCATTACCAAGGCGGGCGGAGCCTGAATAAAAAAAATAGTCTACAACTTCAATAGGGAATTAATATCTTCGTGGCCCGGTTTTTTTAAACCCTATTTTAAAATTAAAAAAATACAATATGAGTTTACGTCTAGGGGACACTGCTCCCAACTTTCAGGCAAAGACAACCGTCGGCGACATCGATTTTTATGAATACCTGGGCAATAGCTGGGGAATCCTGTTTTCCCATCCCGCCGACTATACCCCGGTTTGCACTACGGAACTGGGTAAGACGGCCCTGCTTCAGGATGAGTTTGCCCAGCGCAATGTGAAAGTGCTGGCCCTAAGCGTGGATCCCCTGGACAAACACCTGGGCTGGATCAACGATATTAATGAAACCCAGCATGTAAAGGTGGGTTTCCCCATCATTGCCGATGATGACCGTAAGGTGGCCCTGCTCTATGATTTCATCCATCCTAATGCTTCGGCGACGGCTACCGTCCGTTCCCTGGTAATCATTGCCCCGGATAAGACCGTGAAGCTGATTATCACCTATCCTGCCAGCACCGGAAGGAATTTTGTGGAAGTACTGCGCGTGGTGGATTCCCTGCAGCTGACTGCCAATTACAGTGTAGCAACTCCGGCCGACTGGAAGGAAGGCGAGGATGTCATCGTGGTGCCGGCTGTTTCCACCGAGGATGCGATTAAAAAATTCCCCAAAGGGGTAAAAGTGGTAAAGCCCTACCTGCGTTATACACCGCAGCCCAATAAATAATTACATAGCCTGATTTAGTTCCTGACAAACCCCGCCGAAGCGGGGTTTGTCGTTTTTTGCACGTCAATTCAGTCAAACCGGGCAATCTTTCTTAATTTCAGGGATAACCAAAACCCTGGAGTGTATGAAATACCTGTTCCTGCTGGCCCTGGTGGTTTCACAGTCTCTCTGCGCTCAGAGAACCGTGATCTATTGCGGTAAGCTCATCGATGTCAATTCCCTGTCTGTCCAGAAGGAGATGTCCATTGTAGTGGACGCCAATAAGATCGCCGATATCCAACATGGATATATTCAGGCTGCCCCCGGTGATCACGTCATAGACCTCAAGAACCGGACGGTCATGCCCGGACTCATTGACTGTCATGTCCACGTGGAAATGGAAACCAGCCCGCGCAGCGCTGATAACAAACTGAAGCTGAATCCGGCAGACATCGCTTTTTTGTCCCTGGGCTACGTGGAAAAGACCCTGATGGCCGGCTTTACCACCGTTCGGGATGTGGGGGGAACGGGCGTAAATATTTCCCTGCGCAATGCCATCAACCGGGGCCTGGTGCGCGGACCCCATATTTATTCCTCCGGAAGGGCGCTGACCTCCACGGGCGGACATATGGATCCTACCAATGGCTACCGACAGGACCTACTCGGGGATCCGGGTCCGGCCGAAGGGGTCGTCAATGGCCCTGAGGAGGGCAGAAAGGCGGTCAGGATGCGCTACAAGGAAGGCAGCGACCTTATTAAGGTGGCTGCAACCGGAGGTGTCCTGAGCCTGGAAAAAGACGGTACGGGGGCGCAGTTTTCCGAAGAGGAACTGAAGGCCATCGTTGAAACGGCCAGGGACTATGGCATGCGGGTGGCGGCCCATGCCCACGGGGCGGAAGGCATCAAAAGGGCCATCCGTGCCGGGGTGAACTCCATTGAACACGGAACTTACATGGACGATGAAACCATCGCCCTGTTTAAAAAATACGGGACCTGGTATGTACCCACCATCATCGCGGGAAAATCCGTGGCGGATTCTGCCAAAAAGCCGGGTTATTTCCCGGAGATCATAGCAGCCAAAGCGGCTGCCGTAGGCCCCCTGATTCAAAATACGTTCGGCCGGGCCTACCGGGCAGGGGTTAAGATTGCCTTTGGGACCGATGCCGGGGTATATGCCCATGGCAAAAACTGGCTGGAATTTGTGTATATGACCCAGGCAGGCATGCCACCCCTGGAAGCCATTCAATGTGCCACCCTGCACGCAGCCGAACTTCTTGGCATCACCGAAAAAACAGGCACCCTGGAAAAGGGCAAATGGGCTGATATCGTAGCGGTGGAAGGGGACCCTTCCGAAGACATACAGGCTATGGGGAAAGTGCGGTTTGTAATGAAGGAAGGGGTGGTTTACAAAAACTGAGAAAGCCTCTGTAAAAAAAAGGGGCCAGGATAAAAATCCAGCCCCGTTTTTAAAATCCAATATCCTATGAAAAACCGTTGTAAAAATAGTAAAACAATTCTATTTAGCAATATTGTATCCGGGTATTTTGATATTTTTTTATTGTACAGTAATCAATTAATAATTAGGTACTTAGCATTGATTATTTACCGCAAAGAAAAAGGGTATCGTAGATTTACGATACCCTTTTTGATAATTTGGAGCGTTTAATCAGTAGGACCAGAGATCCTGCTCATAATTAAACACTTTTTCTTTCACTTTATCTCCTTCCAGCAACTGGAGGATGGGATCCTTGATATATTCATTGATGAATTTGTCGCCCGGGTTGTCAATGGAGGATTTGATAATCCGGCTGGCAAACATGCGGCTTTCAAACAGTTCTTCCCAGCTCATGCGGGCTCCGTAATTTTTCCCGTTATAGGCTTCAAACTTGGTCAGCATGGGCCGCAGATCGGGGTAATAAACCCAGAACAGGGGGGTTACGGCGCGGAAAGAGCCATCGGAATTGGTGATGGTCTTCATCGGGGCGATTCCCAGGATCCTGGCGTAGAGCCTGGAAGACTCCTTGTCAAATACCCATTCCTCCTTGATTTGATACCTTTCGATCACATCCGGATTGTATTCTTCGGAGATGGTTGTATCCCGCATCAGGCCTTTGGAGCCGTCCGGGTCATTTTTCTGGTCCGGAACCTGGATAACATGGGGCTTGCCCAGCAGGTTTTCAGCAATCTGCTTGAAAGTATAGGGGGTGGTAAACCGGTCGTCTTCCGGGGCAAACGCGGTGACATCCCCACCTTTGATGGCATTTAATAAAATATTAATGAAACGCTGGTTACCATTATCTTCTGTGGCAGCGTAGGTGAAGGGAAGGTTCATTTTCTCATGAACATCGATTTCCCTCCAAACGCGCTGGCGGTAAACGGCATCATCTTCCCTGATATGCTCATAGGCCAGTGGCGTGCGCTCCTTGATCAGGTTGCGTTCAACCACCGCATCATTGCGGAGCGATTTACGGGGTGTATCCAATTTGATATCCGCTTCAACCACTGCTTCCGGTTTGGGAGCCGGGGCTACCACAGCTGTATTTGCATTATCCTTGCTGGTATTGGTCTTTTTGGCAGTAGCGGTCCTTTTTTTCTTCTTTCTGGTCGTGGGTGTCTGAGCATCCACGGTCGCCACAGCCAGGCCAAGTACGGCTACCAACAGGCTTAATCTGATTACACAGTTTTTCATTTGAAATGTATTTATCTTATTAAAGGTTCCAAGCATTTGCCACCTGCAGGCAGGTGGCAAATCAGATCATTGTATAATTATTTCAGGCTAAAAAATACGCCCGGAATTTCACGGTTTCTTCCATCCGGTCCGACAACCCTGATTTCATCAAAGAAGACCTGGGTGCCCGGAGTAGCTCTTTTTACCAGAGACTCTGCCTGTCCGGTCCAGCGGCTGCCTTCATTGGTGTACTGCATGTATTGGGAAACCCCGCCACCGACAGCACCAATTTTATAGCTGACCACTTTAAAGGGAGCTTCAAATTCTGAATTCTCCAGTTTGGTGATCAGACCGCCGATCGCCTTGAATTCTGAGGCTGAAATAGGGCCACCTTTTTTGGTGCCTACGAAAGCCAGCGGATCGGGCAGGTATTTGACACGGAATTTTTTAGCGGTGGTCTTTCCATTAATGGTAACGTTGATGGTTTGCTCTCCTGGAACCTTAGGATAGGCTTCCCAGGAAGAACCCTGTATTCTTTTCAGTTCCCCGCCGGTCATGGTTGCATTGATCTTTTCAGATCCGGAACCGCCAGAAATGGTCAGGGGGTTGGGCGTGTTACCCATTATGTAAAGCACATTCATTTTATCAGCAGAAACGGCCACTCCGGAAGGGGTACCCACCGTATATTTGATGGTTTTTTTCAATTCATCCTTACTGCCGTCGGGTTTGTTATACTCAATACGTACATCAACAGAACCGCTTGAGCTTACTTTGGTTTTGTAGTCGGCTACGCCGTCTGCATTTAAAGGTTGCAAAACTCCGTTTACATATACACGGGGAGTGGATGATTTACTGTATGCTCCGATTCCGGCAGTGACATCAAGCTCATCACCAGGCATGAAATAGGTTGCATTGGTACCTACCAGCGGCTGAAAGGCATCAAATATCAGCTTCACTTCACCAATCTTTTTATGGCAGTAATCGACGATCTGGGCTTCTGAGTTCTTAATGTCATTCTGGAATTTGCTCAAAATGGTCATGGCCGCAATAGTCGGGGTCATGTGGAAGTAATTTACGGTCCAGTCCTTGTTGTCATCTCCGCTTCTGGCATTTCCGGACTGTGACTTGGGTATGGACAAATCAAGGGGTAGTTCCTTCTCAAAATCAGACTTTGCTTTTTGAACATCATCATGCAGGAGCTTGTTGGAGGCGAATTCCTCCGGCTTTAATATATCCAGCAGCTGGGCTTTATAATCCTTCAGGCTCTTGTAAAGTTTGGGGCCTTCTCCCATATTGTCCATCAGGCGGGTAGGGGCATCCAGGTCAGCTTCTCGGTAAGACTCTTCTCCATCTTTCATTTCCAGGCCGGATTCTTTTTTAAGCCTGGTTTTCAGGTCTTCAATATAGTTGAACAGGTCACCCGATATTTTTTTTGCCTCCATGGCCTTTGGAGCCCAGATTTTGGCATTTACTGCGGTGGCCTGGTCCTTTAACTTCTCGTCCAGGGACTTATAAGTCAGGTCATTTTTTTCCGTGATGACTTCATTTGATTTGCGAATGCTTTCATTCACGGTCTTGAACGCGTTCAGGATTTCAGCAGATACATTCAGTGCCAGCAGGGCTGTCAGCACCAAATACATCATATTTATCATCTTTTGCCTGGGTTCTTTAGGTAAAGACATGGGTTAGTAATTTAATTTTGAGTGATTCGGGTTTTTCATAGTATCAAAAGGAGTCTGTCAGGTGCAGGCTGGTTTAGGCCTGTCTGCCTTGCATAGCACTCAGCATATTGCCATAAACCTGATTCAGGTTGCCGAGGTTCTTAGCCAGCAAAGCAATCTGTTCCTGGGTCTTCTTGGCATCCGTTACGCTGCCCTGCATGGTTTCAGAAGCCTGTACCAGGTTACCATAGAAAGCATTCATGGCCTTCAGGTGGTTATTGGTATCCTGCAATTCCAGCTCATATACTGCGTTGAGTGAGCCGAGGTTTTTGGTAAGTACCTGTACCTGGTTGTGGAACTGTTTGGTGCTTTCTGCGGCATTGTTGAAATGGCCAATGGTGGTGGTTGCACCCTGGTAAGCCGTTTTCATGCTGTCAAGGGCAGCAGCAGCTTCCTTGGTTTTGTTGGTATAGTCCGTAGTGGCGGCCAGTGCTCCGGAAACATCGCTGATCTTGTCAACAGTGGTGCCGAATTTTTTGAAACCGTCGCTGAGCCTTCCGAGGTTGGCAGGAGTGATTTCAGCTTCCTGTAACATTTTGTCAAATTTATCAAGGGCGGGGTTTCCGTTGGAACCTCCGGCTAATTTTGGGAGTGCTTCGGCCAGGGCATGCATTTCTGATCCGGGAGGGGGTAAAAAAGCATACACCATGAATATAAGTGCTTCGGTGAGCAGACCGGCAGTCAGAAAGAAGTCAGCCAGTCGCTGGTGGGTAATTTTCTGCCAGGCGCCGAAAATGACGACAGCTGCACCAACGCAAACTACGATGTTAACAAGTTTTTCAGTAGATTTAGAAACTCCGGCCATAATTGTAGGTTTAAATTGTTTTTAATAGGTTTTCAGGGTAGTGGTAAAAAAAAAATCGTCTTGATTTTGCGAGTATCCAAATCAAAAACGATTTTTTCGGTAAAAATTTTTATCAGACTTATAGAATTTATTAGCGATGAGAGGTCGGTGGCAAATCAATGATGCAGCGGAATCCAATGTATGATTTGGCTGTATCCTGGTACTCATAAGTACGTGTACTGGTCTGCAGGTAGTAACCCACATCCTTCCAGGATCCGCCACGGATCACCTTGCGTTTCATGCGGGGAGGATCAGTATCCTTGGCATTGTAACGGATATCCGGGTTCATATCATGCTGGAAATTATAGGCACCTTCATAATACAGGGAAGAAGTCCACTCAGCTACGTTACCTGCCATGCAGTACAGGCCAAAATCATTGGGCCAGTAAGCATCGGCGCGGGCTGTATAGAAGGCTCCGTCCTCCGGATAATTGCCCCTGCCTGGTTTGAAATTGGCCAGTAAACAGCCTTTTTTGTTCCTCAGGTAATAGTTGCCCCAGGGGAACATGGACTGAGAGCGGCCGCCTCGGGCAGCATATTCCCACTCAGCCTCAGTAGGCAGGCGGAAACTGGATTCTGCCGCTTTTTTCTGCCTGTCCAGTGCTGAATTCAGGTACAGGGACCTCCATTCGCAAAACACGGTAGCCTGGCTCCAGTTGACTCCTACGACGGGATAGTTGCCGAAGGCGGGATGTGAAAAATACCGCTGGGTCATCGGCTCGTTGTAGGAATAGGAGAAATCGCGTATCCATACCAGTGTATCAGGATAGATGCGGACATCTTTTTTGACAATGAACTGGGAGCGGGCCTTGCCTTCGTTGGTCTTTTTGGCTGCTTCCTTCAGATCAAAAGTCTCGGAATGATATATTAATTTGTTGGGATCGATCTCTTTTTTGCCGAATATGCGATTCTCCGGGGTAAGGATCAGCTGGTCAATCTTTTCCACGGTGGCTTTGTCAGACCATTTGATGGCCTGCGCCTTTTTCCAGTCGACCTGAAATTTGCCGTCAATTTCTTTGCCGAATTGCATCATGGTAGCTGCAATGGAGTCCCTGACCCAGTAGGCAAACTGGCGGTATTCGTTATTGGTAATTTCTGTGGCATCCATCCAGAATCCATTGATAGACACCTGTTTGTTTCTTGCGGTGAAAGCGTAATTCATGTCCTCGTCACTGGGGCCCATGTGGAAAGTTCCTGGTGGAATGTAAACCATACCCGGGGGTTTGGATAGGTTGTACTTAGCGGCGGGAGCAACGCCATGTAACTGGCCATCGTCTGGCAATCCTTTATGGGAACTGCCTCCCTTACAACCGGCAAAGCCTGCAGCCATAGCCAGCGCCAAAAAGATGGATAGGTTTTTCATTTTCATAATATTAAAGGGTATTGGGCAAAAATAATGTTTTCGAAACATCCTAAATACAAGTTTAAAATTAATTTTTCAAAAGTCAAAACTTTCAATACGCTAAAATTCTTAACGGTTACTATGGCAAAATTATTGTATAGGTTTGTCGGTAAACTTATGCACATTTTCCAGATTACGGATTAACGTAGGGATATCATTTACAGGTGTTTGGCAGGAATATTCCCAACATAGGAAAATAAGTGGTTTTTCAAGAATAATTTTACCGGCCAGGAGAGGAAAGCGTTTATTTTCTTGGGTCGCGGATTGAAATACCTTGTAGGGTATAAAATTACTTAATAATTCTTGTACGGTTTTGTCTACATTTTCACCAGTTATTACCAATTCGGGTATTCCGAGGGTGATTGCCTGAACGACATCTGCCCATAATCCAAACGAATTGGGATACTTTATTATTGCATTTTCCAGTGAACAAATCATATCCAGGGCCCTTTGTTTCCAGGCCGGGATTCCCAGCAGGATGGACAGGTAGACCAGATTGAATGCCATCTGGGCGTTGCCCGAGGGTGTCGCGCCGTCGTATATCTCTTTTTTTCTGAGGATAAGATCTGGCTGCTGCTGATGGGTAAAATAGAAAAAGGGGGAGTCGGCTTCGCTGAAATGAAGGATGGTAAATTCAGCGATTTCCCGGGCTTTTTCCAGATAGCTGGTGTCACTTGTGATTTCCTGCAGGGCTAACAGGGAGGCAGTCAGGCTCGCATAATCGTCCAGAAACCCCGGGAACCTCGTGGTGGCCCCGGTGCTGACATGGTAAAAATAATGGATACCCGTTCCCTGTAAGTGATTGAGAAGGAACCCGGTATTGCGAATCGCGGTCTGGCGGTATGCCTCCACACCCAGGGCGGCATAGGCCCGGCAATAAGCCTGGTTCATCAGGGCATTCCAGCCCAGAATGATCTTATGATCGGTGGCGGGCCTGATCCTGCGGTTTCTGGCCTCCAGCAGTTTACGGCGGCCCCTGTCCAGCAGCTCCTGCAGGGAAGCCAGGTCGTATTGATGCAGCCGGGCAAATTCCTCCGGCAGCTGCTTAGTCCGGGGGATATTTTTGCCTTCCCAGTTGCCCTGGTCCGTAATATCATAAAAGGCACAGAACCACTCTGCCTCTGACCCCAGGATTTCTTCGACCTGCTGCCTGGACCACACATAGAATTTACCCTCTTCCCCTTCACTGTCCGCATCCAGGGAAGCATAATAACCGCCCTGGGGGGACTGCATCTCCCGCTCTATGAATTCAAGGGTGGAGGAAATGGCACTGGCATATAATGGCCGGCGGGTCAGCTGGTAGGCTTCACTCAATACCATTACCAGCAGGGCATTATCGTATAACATTTTTTCAAAATGGGGAGCCAGCCATTCCCGATCAGTGGAATAGCGGGCAAACCCGCCGCCGATGTGATCATAAAGGCCTCCCTGGATCATTTTATCCAGACTCAGGCAGGCCTGCTGCAGGGCCTGGGCTTCACCGGTAAAATGATAATAGTGCAGCAGGAACTGTATGGAAAAGGTTTGCGGAAATTTGGGGGCATGCCCAAAACCTCCCCAAACCCTGTCGGCGGTCTTCATGATATTTTCATAGATCTGCCGGAGATTTTCCCGGTTGAACAGGCGGGAGGCAGCCTGACCGGACCCTCCGGGAGTAGTTAGGCCGAATGCATTGGACTGCAACAGGTGGCTGGTCAGGTTGTCGGCCTGGGCCTCTATTTCATGTTTTTTTTCCCGGAATGACTGAGCCACCCCGAGTAGTACCTCCTTCCAGGAAGGGCGGTTATAGGCCGGCCTGGGGGGGAAATAGGTTCCCCCATAAAAAGGTTTGGCCTCGGGGGTCAGAAAAACATTCAGGGGCCATCCGCCGCTGCCTGTCATGGCCTGCAGGGCATCCATATAAATATGATCCAGGTCCGGTCTTTCTTCCCGGTCTATCTTGATGCAGATAAAATGCTCGTTCATGAGGGCCGCCGTGTCCTCATCTTCGAAACTCTCCTTTTCCATGACATGGCACCAGTGACAGGCTGCATAGCCGATGGAGACCAGGATGGGCTTGTTTTCGTTGATGGCCTTCTGCAAGGCCTCCTGGCCCCATGGATACCAGTCCACTGGATTATGGGCATGCTGCAGCAGGTATGGACTCAATTCGCCGGCTAACCGGTTGGTGAAGGCATTCATATATTAAAAAAACTACTTAATTCCGATAAACGAATGGGTAGGGGGGATTGTTTGAGAGAAGCGAAACTAAAAAGGCAACCTCAGGGAAGTTGCCTTTGATATGGTAGTGGGCCAGCGCCCTGATTATTTCTTCTTTAAGATACCGGACAGGTATTTTTCCAGGGCACTTACCATGGAAGGTGCCTGTGGCTCGGGGGCCTTGATATCCAGGGTAAGGCCTGCGTCCTGGACCGCTTTGGATGTATTGTTGCCAAAGGCTCCGATCTTAGTGCCATTCTGACGGAACTTGGGTAAATTATCGAAGAGGCTCCTTACTCCGCTGGGCGTAAAAAAGCAGATGATGTCGTATTCGCTTTTTACCATGATTTCCTTGATGTTGTTGGAAATCGTGCGGTACATAAACGGGGTGGCAAATCCGCAGTTATTGAGCTTTAACCAGTTGATGATCTCATTGTCTTGCTGGTTTTCGGAGCAGGGATACAGGAATTTTTCGTTTTCCTTGTGCTTATTGATCACATCGAACATGCTCTTGTTGGTACCATCGGCCCCGTAGAACACTTTTCTTTTCCGGTAAAGAATGAATTTTTGCAGATAAAGGGCCACCGCTTCGGTAATGCAGAAATACTTGGTATCCTGGGAAACATTTACTTTCATTTCCTCACACATCCGGAAAAAATGGTCGATGGCATGTCGGCTGGTAAAAATGACGGCAGAGTAGCCGGCTATATCCACTTTCTGTTTTCTGAAATCCTTGGCAGGAATGGGCTCCAGAATGATAAAAGGGTGGAAGGACAGTTCAACTTCGTACTTTTTGGCCAGTTCAAAGTACGGCGACTTGTCGGTTTCCGGCTTAGGCTGCGTGATCAGAATTTTCTTTACAGATTTTGCAGTCTCCGCTGCAGCTGTATTTTTTTCCCCATTTTTTAGCATAACCGGTTCGCTAAGGATTTGCAAAATTAAAAAGCTTTTTCCAAATAAGTTAATAACACCTTGTAAATCAATAGCAGGGGTGCTATTTCAAAGGCGCAAAGGTACAGAAAAAAATATAAAACACTTACTTTTATTTCACTTCTTATTGCAGGATAAGACGCTATGAATCTGTAAACAAACAAAAGGACCTGCGCAATCATGGAAACGGTGAAGGCAATTTCGCGCAAACCGGGTTCCGCAAAAGAAAGAACAATCACGAAAGGGAGCAGCAGGATACCCAGGACCTTATTAACCATAAACACGATAAAGATATAAGTATCAGTCACTTTAGGGATCGAAAATATCCAGCCGGCCATTTTAAGGATGATGAATTTGAGCAGGTAGAGCATCCCTACCAAAAAGCAGCAGTCCAGCAGCAGCAGCCAAAAGGAAATACCCCTGGCCAGCCCGAAGTGGCCAGCCAGAAAATCAACATAGAGTCCGGAGGACAGCACAAAAAGGATATTGAGCAATAAGGAGGGCAGGGGGGTCTGCAGGAGCTGTTCCCGGATCTGCTGCTGTCGCAGTGAGGCGCGCAAAAACAGCGAAATGAGGTAATTCAGGTATTTTGAAAAAAATATCCTGATCAGCGCAAAATACAGGACCAGCCCAACAAGCAGGTAAAAAAGACCTTCCTTGGAGTCGGCGTTATGTTCTGTGAGGGGAAAAACAAGGGGCTTACCCGAAAAATTGAACCAGGTATTCATTTTCAGCACTTTGCGGAAAAGTGCCAGGGTTTTTATCGCGCCGGCAGGCTGCAAGGGCGCGGCAGGCGGTGCAGGCGCCAGGGCATGCAGGGTATCGGGGAACGGGGTGTGAGGGCTGTCCCCGATGGTTGGGACAAGTTGGGTATGGGTCGTTTTTTTATGAAAACTGGTATCCGGCTTACGGATAGGTGTTTTTTGGATCAGGGGGGAATCCCCGGGGGACCGGACCGAATCCTGGGCAAAGGAGGCCTGCCAAAAAAACAAAACGGTAAATAAGCAGGAAAAAAATTTCGTCACATGCTCAAGGTTGGGTTTGCAAAAATATTACAGTGTTACCATTACAGGAAATTCATTTTGTCCGCAGTCCGTTTTCCGGGCTGCGATCCATTAACCGCAGGAGCGGCCGGCCGCAGGCTAAAAGAAATTTACATAACCCAGGTGGATCTTTGCCGCCCGCATATTTAGGTTGGCATCATCTCTTTTGCCGAGGGCATAGGAAATATTGAAAATCCCCGCCTTGGTCTCAAAGGCCATCCCGGCGCCAAAACCGATATAGAGATTTTTCAGGGAATATCCGGCTACCTGGTTTTGGGCCCAGCCTGCGTCAAAAAAGGAAAAAAGGTAGGAATTCTGGCCAATCAGGTAGCGGTACTCCAGGGTGCCGACGCCATACTGGGCCGCATAAATGCTTTCTTCGTCAAAACCCCGCAGCAGTTTATAGCCACCGATCTGAAAGAGTTCATTCAAAAAAGGATTGGGGCTTTGGAAGACCCCTGCGTTCAGGCCGAGTTTGACGGTGGTGGCACGACCCAGCTGAAAATAGTGGGCGGCGGCTATTTTGAGACGGAACTGGTAGGAACTCAGTTTGACGGTATCATAGAGGCTGTTGAAGTTAAAGCCTGAATCAGCAGGATCCACCAGTTTGATGATCTGGCTGTTTTTTTTGACTTTCTTGGTACCGATGGTGCCGGTAAACTGGAATTCATTGCCCCGCTGGGGATTGAACCGGTAATTGGTATTGTTGAATTCGTAACTGATCCCAAAACTAACGGTACTGATATCCGCCTGGACGGGCAGCACATGGGTGGATCTGATGGTATTGGTATCCACATTGAGCAGGTTGGTGGACAGACTTTGGATGAATACCGTACTGGTCTGTGTGGAGGAGGCCGCGTATTGCACCCCTGCTACGGCACTGATATTGATGTAGGAAGAGTCCTTTTTGAAAAGGTCAAATCCTGCATTGACACCAAAGGGGGATTTAAAGAGGTAAGGCTGGGAAAAGGCAATGTCCAGCCTGGGCGATTTTTGCTGGATCTGCTGCCAGTTGAGCCCGATCATTTCGCCATTGCCAAATGCATTCTTTAAATTGATGGTGGCCTGTCCGGTGACCAGCAGCTTACTGGAAGTGGCCGCATTGGCACTCGGCAGAAAACCAACGAGGGCATCCACCTGGCTGCTTTTTTTGGGTTTAAGGTACAGGTTGATGACAGATCCGGTTCCCAGCAGGGTTATGTTCCAGGGCTGCTGTTCTTCCACGTAGGGAAGTTCGCGGATTTTTTTAGAGATAGCCAGCAGCTTTTCTTTTTTATAGAGGCTGCCCGGTGCTATATTCAGGTAGAGCTGCAGGAAGTCCGGTGTTATTTTGGCGGCTCCATATACCCGGATGCTGTCAATTTTATACAGGGGGCCCTTGTCAATCTTGAGGTTGGCCGAAAGGTCCGTGTTAACCAGCACGATGCTGTCCAGGGAAATCCGGGCAAAGGGATAGCCGTTATTTTCGCAATAATTCAGCAATTGCTGCTGGGCAGCCTGGTATTGCTGGAAATTCAGGGGCCTGTTACTGAAATTTTTATCATTCCAGTTGGCGTTATAGAGGAGGGCCTGGTCTACATGGTTGGTATGGAGGGTCGCCCATCGGAAGGGGACCCCTGCATAAACCATGGCCGTGGTAGAGAGCGAATCGGAGAAGACCGAGTCCACGGAAGCGGTGATATAGCCTTTTTCCTGAAGCAGGGAGGGAATCCGGTAGACAAAGTCCAGGCAGGCGATTTTATTGCGAAAATTATTTGGCAGATCGATCATCCCGGCCAGGTTCAGGGAGTCTCCCCCCGGGCTAACCAGTTTCAGCCGGTGCTGGGAGAATCCCTGGTTTTGCGCCAGCAGGCCTGCAAATAACATGATCCAGCCGTATAACCTTAATTTTGCCATCTCCTTGGTAAATAAATTGCGCCCGGGTTTAAACCAGTAAAACTAATCAATCGACATGGCAGGCGTCTATATTCATATTCCTTTTTGCAAACAGGCCTGTTATTACTGTAATTTTCATTTTTCCACCTCGCTGCAGCTCAAAAACGATTTTGTAGGGGCTTTATTGAAAGAAATGGAGATTCAGCGGGAATATTTGCTGGGGGAGGCCGTGGAAACCATTTATTTCGGCGGTGGTACCCCTTCCCTGCTGAGCGAAGCCGAGCTGGATGCCATTTTGGGCAGCCTCCGCAGGATTTTCCCCCTGTCTGCCCAGCCGGAGATTACCCTGGAGGCCAACCCGGATGATATGAATCCGGTTGCATTGGCGGTATGGAAAAAACAGGGAATAAACCGGCTGAGCATTGGCATACAGTCTTTTTTTGACCAGGATCTTACCTGGATGAACCGGGCCCATTCCTCCGCCCGGGGAACGGCTGCCATACTGGGCGCCCGTCAGGCGGGTTTTGAGAATATCTCCATTGACCTGATCTACGGAACCCCCGGTCTTAGCGACCTGCACTGGAAAAAGAATGTGGACCAGCTGTTGGAATGGGGCATTCCCCACCTTTCCTGCTATGCACTTACCGTCGAACCAAAGACGGCCCTGGACCACATGATACACACCCATAGGAAGTCCGATGTGGACCCTGACGCACAGGCTACCCAGTTCACCCTGCTCATGGACTGGCTGGCAAAAGCAGGCTATGAACACTATGAGATTTCCAATTTTGCCCTTCCGGGAAAACGAAGCAGGCATAACTCCTCCTACTGGAAAGGTGTAAAATACCTGGGTCTTGGCCCTTCAGCGCATAGTTTTGACGGACATGCCCGGCAGTGGAACCTGTCCAACAATGCCCTTTACATCAAGGCCCTTCAGGGCGGCCAGGTCCCATTTGAAAAGGAGGAACTCACCGGGTTGCAGCTGCTCAATGAATACATTATGACTTCCCTGAGGACCCTGGAAGGATGCAGCCTGGAATTGGTGGCGGCCCGTTTTGGGGCGGCCCGTTCCCAAACACTCTTTAAGGGGAGTCAGATATACCTGGATAGAAAGCAAATGGACTGCCAGGATGGAAACCTGGTACTGACAAAGGAAGGTAAACTGCTTGCTGATGGCATTGCCGCCGCCCTGTTTTTTGAACAGTAGGCCTGCATCATTGATCCCGGTGATGCTTTCTGTTTGAATACATTTCCCGCAACTGTCCGACGGCATAACCCGCTGAAACCAGCAATACCATCAGCAGGATGAAAGTAAAACCGAAACCCTGGTAGGAGAAAGGTAGCATGGTATAAGTTGTTGTTCCTGTTATTAGACTAGCAATTGCTCAATAAGTTCAAACCCGCTGCGGGCTTTAACATGTTCCCATAAAATGGAGTAAATCGTCCCGGCAATGGGCATTTTGGCCTTCACTTCACTATTTATCATATAAATACACTTGCTGGCATTATAACCCTCCGCTACCATACTCAGCTCCAGTTTGGCGGCCTTTACCGAATAACCCTTTCCGATCATATTGCCAAAGGTCCTGTTGCGGCTGAAAAGGGAATAACAGGTCACCAGCAGGTCCCCCAGGTACACGGAGGCTGCATAATTGGGCGGGCTGGCCCCAGCCATTGAAGGGAGAGCACCGGGAGCATGGCCCAGTTTTTTGAGGAAGCCGGCCATTTCATCGGCACAGTTGGCAATAAATACACTCAGGAAATTGTCCCCGTATTCCAGGCCATGGGCAATGCCGGCACCCAGGGCATATATATTTTTAAGCACAGCGGCATACTGGACCCCGATGATATCCTGGTTGGTAACCGTATTAAGATAGGGGGTTTTGAAATGAGCAGCAATCTGGCCCGTCATTACCGGGTCAATGCCGGAAAAGGTAAGGTAAGAGAGTTTTTCAGCAGCCACTTCCTCGGCGTGGCAGGGTCCCATTACGGTAAAATAGTCTTCCAGGGCCAAACCGAAATGGTCGGCAAAGTAGGCATGGAGCAGCTGGTTGTTTTCAGGCAATATCCCCTTTACTGCCGAAACCACTTTTCGGCCACGGAGGATGTTTCCGGGCAGGTCCCGGAAGGTGTCTGTCACAAAGGCGGATGGGACAGCCACCACCAGGCAGTCAGAGGTTTCAATGACATGGCTTACATCGGTCGAAGGGGTAATGAGTGAAATATCAAACTGGACAGAACTGATGTAATTGGGGTTATGATGTCTGGTCTGCAGGTGCCTTACAGTGCCTTCATTTCTGACCCACCAGTTAATGGGAACTCCATTATCTGTGAGGATCTTGGCCAGTGCCGTAGCCCAGCTGCCGCTGCCTATAATTCCAAAACGCATACAAACCGATTATTGGGTTCCTTGAAAAAAAAGAGTCTGAAAAGTAAATTTACTTTTCAGACTCTAAAAAAATGCAATATATGCTTATATTTTTAACGATCTTCTTAAAGGGATCTTCCGGAAGGCTAGTCTTTTTTGACCTCGAAGAGTTTTTCCTTCGGAACTACCTGAACTTTGGTGCCGTCCTGTAGCACTTTACTCACGACGCTATAGGGACCTGTGATGACTTCATCGCCTTCCTTGAGACCATCGGTGATTTCAATATTGTTGATGTCCTGAATGGATGTTTTCACTTTGACCTTTTTCACAGAACCATCGGCCTTGAGGATAAATACCACTTCATCCAGATCGCCTCCTGATCCGGAGGATTTGGAATTATCGGCCATGCTGTTATCGTTTTCTTTCGCATTTTGTTTGCGGGCACTGTCTGAAGCCGCCTTATCCGCATTTTTA
The DNA here is from genome assembly GCA_903906365.1 of uncultured Bacteroidota bacterium. GTDB lineage: Bacteria > Bacteroidota > Bacteroidia > Chitinophagales > Chitinophagaceae > Puia. The sequence goes on from CAIVKC010000034.1 coordinate 81,225, forward strand.
TCACGGGTCGTAACCGCGTTGATGGGTACCGAAAGCGCACCCTTATGGGTATTGGTCTGGATATCGGCGCTCGCACTCATGCCTGGCCGGAAGGGAAAGCTCTTGGGTCTTTTTGGATCAATGAGGTCCTTATAGGTCTCCGGGTTGAGCCGGACATGTACTTTGTAATTGGTCACATCGTTGGTGGTCACGGCCGCAGTGGAGGTGGCGGCCACACTGCTGGCAATCTGGGTAACCACGCCACGGAATTTCCGGTTGTTATAAGCATCTACTTCCACGGTGGCTGAATCACCCAGGGAGATTTTGGGAATGTCATTTTCGCCCACATCCACGATGGCTTCAATCTTATTCATATCGGCCACCCGCATCATTTCGGTTCCTGCCATCATATTGTTACCGATTACCCGTTCTCCTTTCTTAACACTGAGCAGGGAAATCACCCCGTCGATGGGGGAATACACGGTGGCGCGGTAGAGGTTTTTGGCTGCAATGGAAAGATTGGCGCGGGCACTGGCCGCACCCGCCTGATTGCCGATAATGCTTTGCTGGGCAGCAGCATAATTGGCCTGGGCTGTCCGCAGCGCGCTTTCAGCCTGGTCATATTCTGACTGGGAGACCACCTTGTCTGCCAGCAGCTGTTTTTCACGGTCAAAGGTCTTTTGCGCCTGGTCCATGGTCGCTTTCAGACCCGGCAGCTGGGCCGCACTGTTGGATACAACAGCCTGCTGCTGGTTGAGCAGGGCAGATGCCTGATCATGCTGGGTCTTGTAAATATCGGCATAGATCTTTGCCAGCTCCTGCCCTTTTTTAACACTGTCGCCTTCCATCACGGTGAGCTCTACGATCTCCCCGGCTATATCCGGGCTGATTTTGACTTCAATCTCGGGGTAGATTTTACCGCTGGCAGTCACTATTTCGGTGATATCCCGCCTGATGGCTTTTTCCGTGGATACCTTCAGGCCTTCTTCTTTGCCAAATACGCCTGCCTTTTTAAGGACAACGAGCAGTACGATGATTACGACCACACCCAGGAGTATCCAAATCAGTTTCTTATTCATATCAGTTGTTGTTATACTTTTTTTTTACAATTTAATACCCATGCCCTTATAGAATTCAAGCACTTTCATTTTAAAAACGTAGTCGAACTGGGAGTAAAGCAGGTTGACGACCGCTTTAAAATAATTGTTTTGATTGGTCAGCAGATCAAGGGTGTTGGATAAACCGACATCATAGCGTTTCTGTGAGTAATCATAACTTCTTTTGGTAGATTGAACCGTCTTTTTATTGGCCTCGAATTTCTGGAAGGCGGCTATACAGGCATTGTAGGCCTGGTATATATTTTGTTTCAGGCTCAGGTTGTCGGACTGCTGCTGGAGCTCCAGGTTCTTGACGTTCAGCTTGGATTTTTCGTAGTTGGTCTTCAGCGAAGCCCCCTGGAAAATAGGCACATTCAGGGAGAGCCCTATGGACTGGCGGAAGGCGGTATTGAGCTGGCTGGTGAAGGACTGCTTGCGAAAAGTCGGTGTCTGGTAGGGGTAGGATACCACCTGGTAGTCCGTGCCACTGACACTGACCGTGCCGATGGGCGAGCCGCCTACCTGGGCAAAACCGGTTACTTCCTCTGCCTGGTTGGTATAGGTGCTGCTGAGGGAACCAAAGAGGGAAAGTGTCGGAAGCATCTGTCCCTTGCTGGCAGCCACGAATTTTTGGGCAGCCTTGATCTGCAGGCCATCATATTTTTGAAGCGGCTGGTTTTGCAAAGCCAGGGTATAAACATCCTGTGGTTGCAGGTTTGCAATATTTTCTACCGGAATCTGTTCTATGGGCGGGGTATCCAGTTCAAAAGGGGTTGCCGCATCCAGGCTCATGTAGGCTTTCAGCGTAAGGGCCGCCTGTTCGGTGGTTGACTTGGCCGATACGTAGGCTGAACTGTCCTGGGCCACCTGGGACTCCAGTTCAGCGGCATTGAGCTCCGGGAGGGTGCCTGCCAATACCTGCTTTTGGGTAGCCAGGAGCTGGGCCTGGGACTGTTTGAGCTGGAGTTCCGCTGATTTGGCGGTCTCATTATCCAGCAGGAAAGTCAGGTAGGCATTGGCCACCTGCAGTGAGATATCGTTTTTCAGCCGCTCGGTATTGGCATTGGCCGCGAGATAGGAGAACTGATTGCCAAGGGCTATGTTATGGAGGCTTCCGAAATTGAAGAAGTTCACATTGCTTTGCAGATTGTAGGAGTTATAAAACAACCCGGAGGTCACCAGGGCAAAGGTTTGCGGGTTTTGCGTATAACCCGAATTGTAAGAGATACTGCTACCGAATCCCAGCGAAGGTATTTGGGAGAGTTTACTTTGTTTTAAGGTCAGTTCCGACAAGCGGGCCTGCACATCCGCCTGCTTTACGGATATATTATTGGAAACCGCGTATTCCACACATCTTTTTAAATCCCATTTCCCCTGGGCCTGGGCATTAAAATATAAGAGAAGAAGGCTTCCCCAAAGCAGCGGTAGTTTTTTCATGATCATGAAACAAATTTAAGGGTCATCCCCAGTCCAGTGGCAGATTTGTGATAAACGGCTGCCAGCGGCCCGGTTTTGCTAAAATAAACATTTGGCCTGCACCGGCAATTTTAAAAAGGTTAAAAAAGCCTTAATCAAAGCGTTTTGTCCATGGCCTGCCGCAAATCAGCTTCCAGGTAGGCCGCTTCTTCCAGTCCTACGTACAACCTCATCATGCGATGCTCCCTGTTGGCCGGATCAAATTCCGCGTCCGTCATCGAGGCGCATTTGGGCAGTATCAGCGATTCATGGCCTCCCCAGCTAACTGCCATCATTATATGACGAAGTGATTCGCAAAAGTGTACGATCTGGCTTCTGGAACCTGTTTTGAGGTAAAAACTGATCAGGCCGCAGGCACCGGACATCTGTCTGCTGGCCAGCTCAAACTGGGGAAAGCCCTCATCCAGTGGGAACAGGACGGATTCGACCCTGGGCTCCTGTTTGAGGTATTGCAGTATGCTGGTGGTGGTCTGCGTGATCCGCCCGAGCCTTGCCTGCAGGGTCCTCAGACCCCGGATCAGCAGCCAGGCGTTAAATGGCTGGATGCCGCTGCCGATATTGAGGTATTCGGAGTCAAATATCTTTTTCATCATGGCCCTGGTGCCGGTGAGCACCCCGCCCAGTGTATCACTGTGGCCCCCTATGTATTTGGTGGCTGTCTGCATGGCTATGTCGATGCCCAGGCTGATGGGCCGCTGGTAAAGAGGGGTGCAATAGCTGTTATCGATGATGGTGGTTATCTGCTCTGCATGGGCCAGTTCGGCCACAGCCCGGAGATCCTGCAGCCTGAAGTCCCAGGAATTGGGGGACTCCAAATAAATGACGCTTGTATTGGGCAGGATGGCCCTTTCAAAATTTTCGATGGCTGTCCCGTCAATATAGGTGGTGGTTACCCCGAAGCGCGGTAGTATGACATCAAACATCCGCTGGGCCCAGGTATAGGGCTTTTCCACCGACACGATATGATCCCCGGACTTTACATTGGCCAGGACGGCTGCAAAGATGGCTGCAGCGCCACTGTTGAATACCAGACAGTCCTCTGCACCGTCGAGGGCAGCGAGTTTTTTGCGGAGTATTTCAACGGTGGGATTGAGTCCGCGGCTGTACAGGTAGCCGCTGTATTCATCCTCGAACAATTGCCTGAGATCATCCACCCGGTTGACCCGGAAATTGCTGGTCTGAACGATGGGCGGTGACACCGCATTGAAATAATTTTCCCGGTCTTCCCCGAGTTCATTCAGAATATAGGAAATGTCCATATTATGCAGATTTGCTTGCATCCCTTTGTTTTGCAGTGAAAAAATAAATGGCCATAAACCCTGCCAGGACCAGCAGGCCTGTCAGGGCGGTGAGCGGTTTATCAATGGCAATGCTTATGCCAACAAATACATAAGCGGCAATAAAAATGATGGGGAGCAGGGGGTAGAGTTTCATGGAATAAATACCCGTGCCGTCCAGATGCCTGGTCTTTTTACGGAGCATAAAAATGGCCCCGGCGGAGGTAGCCATGCCAAAACAGTCCAGGAAAATGGTAAAACTGAGTATCTTATCAAAGGTATTGGCAAAAAAGAGGATGATGATACAGGTTACGGCAAAAGCGGTAAGGGATACTGTGAGCACCTCCTTTTTGGGACTTTTTTTCTTAAATATGGCCGGCAGTACCCCGTCCTCACTCATGGCAAACATGACCCTGGGATTACTCATCATCAGGGCATTCACATAGGCCAGGACGGAGAGAAACAGCAGTCCTGAAAATATATTGCCTCCCGTTTCACCAAATAATTTAGCGGCTACCACTTTTGCGATCTCGTTTTTTGCCTTCAGATCATCGAATCCAAGCACTTTATAATAGGAAAAATTCACCAGCAGGTACAATGAAATGATGAGGGTTATCCCCAGGAAGATGCCACGCGGAATATTTTTGGCCGGCTTGTCCACCTCGCTGCCAAAATTGATGGTCTGCTGGTAACCTCCGTAGGTGAATGAAACAGCTACCAGGGCCATGCCGAAAGCCCGGGCATAACCCGTCCAGCTGGTGGGATGCACGATTGTTTCAAGCGGGCCGTGGTAATGGGTCGAGGGTACAAAAAGGGCAACAATCAACATGAGGATCATGGATATTTTAACCGCCATCAGGATATTCTGTGCTTTGGCACTCATTTTTAGGCCCATCAGGTTTATGCCGTAAAAAAGGATGATGGCACTCATGGCGATCAGGGATTTCAACAGGTCGGGGACAGGATGACTGAACAGGACCTGGCTAATATATCCTGAACCGATGATGGCCACTGCACTCAGGGAGGCCGCATTGGAAATAAGAATAATACAGTTGATGGAAAAAGCGATGGAAGGATGGTAGGCGTAGGAAAAAATCCGGTAATAGCCCCCCATAACCGGGTATCGGGAGCCAATTTCCGCATAAGTCAGCGCCCCGCAAAGTGCGATCAGCCCCCCGATGATCCAGGCCGAAAAGAAAATGACCGGGTCATTGGCAGCCCGGGCAGAGGTGGAGGCGGTCCTGAAAATACCCATGCCAATGACCAGTCCCACTACGATCATGGTAAAATCAAAGAGGGTTAGTTTGGATGATTTGTTCATTTTTTAAAAAGGCTTTTGCCAGTGAAAGGGGAGCTGGTTTCTTTTTTTTAGAATAAATTGCCGGACCGCTCATTAGCCGGTCAAGATAGTGAAATATTCTAAATATGATGGGCGATGGGGATTGCAAATAGGAAATTCATGAAAATTATCACCTTAACTACCATAGCGCTGCTTCATTTCGCCGCCAGTTCCCAGGCACAGACCGACACCCTGGCCCCGGTGACCGATACGTCCTCCTCCCAGACCCTTCAGCAGGCCATCATCATGGCTTATGGCCAACACCGCCGGCTTTCCGAAGTGCCGGCTCCCGTCAGTTACATCGGGCAGGCCCAACTGGGCCGTTTTTCGAACAATTCCATTTTGCCCGCACTCAACAGCGCTCCGGGCGTACGCATGGAAGAGCGTTCTCCCGGGAGTTACCGGCTTAATATTCGCGGAAGTTCCCTTAGGTCTCCCTTCGGCGTTCGGGACGTGAAAGTGTATTTTAATGATATCCCACTCACCGATCCGGGTGGCAATACCTATCTCAACGGCCTGGGTTATTATGAATTCGGTTCGCTTGAAATCATCAAAGGACCGGCCGGCAGCCTGTATGGCGCGGGTGTGGGGGGTGCGATGCTGATCAGCAGCCTTCAGCCCTCACTGCCGCGTGGTCTTGGCCTGGATTATTCCATGGGGATTTATAACACCCAGGGCCTGCACCTCAGTGCCCGGCTGGGAGACCCGGATCACCAGAGTAACCTGAGTTATTCCCGGCTGAGCAGTGACGGATACCGCCAGCAGTCAGCCATGCGCCGGGATATAGCGAGCTGGGAAAATCGATGGAAAGTTAATTCGAGGCAGGTCATTCACGGGTTCCTGTTGTACAGTGATATGTATTACCAGACACCTGGTGGTCTGACTGCTGCCCAGTACAATGCCAATCCAAAGGCGGCCAGGCTGCAGGCGGTGCAAAACAAGGCGGCCATTTACCAGAAAACTTTTCTGAGCGGTCTTAGCCAGGATTATTCCCTTTCTGAAAGCTGGCGGAATACCACCTCCCTTTATGGAGCCTATACTGATTTTACCAATCCGGGGATACGGGCCTATGAAATAAGGCAGGAACCACATTTTGGAGGAAGGACTGTATTTATGTTAAAGCAATCGCTGGGTAAAGCCAGCCTCCAGGTTGATCTGGGTGCGGAAGCACAAAAAGGGTTTTTTACCACCCGCGACTTCAATAACCGGCAGGGGGTCCCCGACTCCCTGCAGACCGATGACAAGATCAATAACTGGCAATATATGGTCTTTGGCCAGGCAGACCTGAAGTGGAAGGATGGATGGATAGTAACGCTGGGAGGGAGTCTCAATAAATCGGCTGTGGAGTTTACCCGCCTGTCCACCGTGCCGCCGGCCTTGCAGAAAAGGAGCTTTGAAAACAAATTGCCTCCCCGCCTGGCCCTGCTCAAAAAATGGGGTTCCCTGTCTGTTTACGGCAGTGTTGCGCGCGGATTTTCCACACCCGCGGTCTCTGAATTGCTGCGTTCTGACGGATTGCTCGGATCTCAGCTCCAGCCGGAGGACGGCATTGATTTTGAGCTGGGAGCCAGGGGAAGCTACCTTCATGACCGGCTCTATTTTGATGCGTCCGCTTTCAATTACCGGCTGAAAAATACCATCGTACAGCGCATAGACAGCAACGGTGTTTACTATTATATCAATGCGGGCGCTACCAGGCAACAGGGGATCGAATCACAGCTTTCCTACCTGATCGTGGATCATCCGGGGGTATTTTTCAGGCAGGTAAAGGGGTGGGTCAGTTATACATTCGATGATTTCAAGTATAGTGATTTCAAATCCCCGGGAAAAGATTCCCTGGGTCGGCCGGCCCTGACCGTTCTGAGTGGAAAATTCATGCCCGGGGTAGCCAGGCAGATCCTGGTTTCTGGTTTGGATATACTTACCCAACCAGGCTTTTATGCACATATCACCTATACGTATACGGATAAAATATTTCTCAATGATGCCAACGGCAGTTACGCTGGATCCTATAACCTGTTATCGGCCAGGGCAGGCCTAAAGAGGATCCTCTGCCATAAGTGGGCCATGGAAATTTGGGGCGGGGCAGATAATATATTGAATATCCATTACAGCCTGGGAAATGATATCAATGCCGCTGTAGGCCGTTATTTCAATGCGGCACCGGGAATAAATTATGTGGCCGGTTTGTCCCTCAGACACCATGCCGGCTGACCGCCCGGTAAATCCAATGGGTAGGTTCCCTTTCCTAAGTGGAATTTGTGAACAACTTCTGTTAGACATCATGTAATCTCCATTATTTTTGCGCTGATTTTGGTTGGCGCCAGCGGTGCCATTAAAAGGGAAGTCCGGTGAAAAACCGGCGCTATCCCCGTAGCTGTAAGTTCTTTTGCGGGTTTATTGCAGACAGTGACCGCCTGATTCGTCACACTGCCCCGCTACTGTCCAATCTTCATACCACTATCGGATTGTAATTACGATGGGAAGGTGTTGGAAAGGGAACAAGCCAGAAGACCTGCCAGGATCATTCATCATTCAAAGCTTTCGGGTGAAAAGCATGGAATGTAAAATGTCCCCGCGTTGGCAGGCAGTTTATGTTTCAAGGACTATTCTCTAATTCCGAAGGCTCATTCATTAACCGGTGTTATCCTATTGAGATGGCACGCAACCTTAATTGACATGAGCAAAAAGAGCATTTTATTCCTGGCAGCCGGTATGGCCTGCTGCCTGGTGTCACGGTCCCAGACCGACACCACCAGCCAACAACTGGGTGAAGTAGTGGTGACTGCCACCAAATACCCGGTCAAACAGAGTACCACGGGCAAGGTGATCCTGGTCATCAGCCGTTCTGACCTGGCCAACAGTCCCGGCAAGACCCTTGGACAGATCTTAAATGAACAGTCGGGCATCACCGTCAGTGGGTCGTTGAATAATTGGGGCACCAATCAGGGCATCTATATGCGGGGGGCCGCTACCGGAAGAACCCTCATTACCCTGGATGGCATCCCGCTCAATGACCCTTCGACGATCAACAATGAATTCGATATCAACCTGGTGTCCCTGGACAATATTGAGCGCATTGAGATCTGCAAAGGAGCCCAGTCCACCCTTTATGGATCCGATGCAGTGGCCGGTGTAATCAATATCATTACCACGCGGGCATCGCCCAACGGTACCTTCCGGGCAGGAGCTACCCTAATGGGCGGGAGTTTTGGAACATTGCGTGGCAGTGGGGATTTCCACGGCAAAATGACAGACAAACTGTTTTATGATATTCGTTATACAAAACATCGGACCGACGGGTTTTCCAGCGCCTTTGACAGCAGCGGCAAAGGCCATTTTGACCATGACGGATACCGGGGGGATGTTCTTACTTCCAATATAACTTTCCAGGCCGCTTCCGCAATTACGCTGAAAGGCTTTGCGCAATATGCTGCCTACCAGGCCGACCTGGACCAGAGCGCATTTACGGATGCACGTAATTATACCAGTACCAATAAGAACCTGATGCTGGGAGGGGGGATCGTTTATAAATTATCGGCAACCACCCTCACGGGCAATTACCTATTTAATAATTCTTCGAGGTTATTGCAGGAAGACAGTATCCTGGGCCAGTCCTATCTGCATGATCATTATTTTGGCACCACCCAATTTGTGGAGGTCTACGGCAGTACCCCGTTGGGAGGTGGTTTTACCCTGCTTAATGGGGCGGATTATAAATTAGCCTCCATGCATGAGGATGGCGTTTCCGGTACGTATAAATATGGGTTTAAAGACACCTCCCTCAGCCAGACTTCCATGTACAGTTCCCTGCTTTTTACGGGCAGGGGAGGCCTGGGCATTGAACTTGGCGGGAGGCTCAATACACACTCCCGATATGGAAGTAATCAGACCTATACCTTTAATCCGTCCTATCATTTTTCTGAAAAGCTTAAGATTTACGGTAGTCTGGCCACGGGCTTCAAGGCCCCCTCCCTATACCAGCTATATGCACAGTACAGCGGAAACCCGAACCTGAAGCCCGAAAATTCCCTCAATTACGAAGCGGGGCTGCAATTCAACCCCTCAAAGTTGAAGATGCGGCTGACCTATTTCAACCGACGCATTGACAATGGCATTGATTTCAATTATTTCAGCTATATCTATTTTAATATTAGCCGGGAAAGCGATCAGGGTCTTGAATGGGAAAGCAGCTGGAAAATGTCCGAAAAGTGTTCCCTCTCCCTCAACTATACCTGGCTGAGGGCCAGGGAGCGCAGCCAGAGCCGGCTGACATACCTGGATACTACTTATGCCTATGCGCTTCGCAGACCGGAGCATACCCTGAATCTGCAGGCGGCCATTACTCCGTTTAAAAAAGTTTATATCAGCACGGGGGCACATTATGAAAGCAGGCGCTATGATATAGGCGGTTTTGATGCCAATTATCAGGCCCTGCCTGATGCCATGATGAAGGGTTTCCTCATTTTCAATGCCTATGGATCCTTTGAGCCCGGCAAAAAGCTCAAAGTATTCCTGGACCTGAAGAATCTGACCAACCGGAAATTCGTTACGATCTATGGTTATAATTCCATTCCCTTCCTACTGATGGCTGGCCTTTGGGTCAAAATCTGACCAGAGGGTCTAATCCCGTTGGGGAAGCTGTTCGGTCACAATCCGGGAACCCGATCAGTTCCCCGGAAGCGGGGGCGCTTGTGGCTGAAAGATTTCCTTTTTACACAGGCAGGGCGGTTTTTCGGCTCTCCCCAGGTCATGATGAACCGCCCTTTTTGATAATTTAATATCCGGACCGGGGAGGGTGGATGCAAGGGGTTAACTTTGCCCCCAAAACGGATATTATGAACCTGGATGTAAATTCCCTGCTCACGGTAACTTTTACCCTGTTTGCCGTCATCGATATTGTGGGGTCTATTCCATTACTGCTGTCTTTAAAAAAGAAAATGGGGGTTATCCATGAATGGAAGGCCACCCTGATTTCCGGGGCATTGATGATTCTTTTCTTGTTTGTGGGCGAGAAATTCCTGCAGATATTAGGGGTGGATAAGCATTCTTTTGCCGTGGGGGGCTCCATTGTGATCTTTATCCTGGGTCTGGAAATGGTGCTGGGGGTAGAATTTTTCAAAAGTGATAAGGAGGCCAAGGCGACAATTATGGTTCCCATTGCCTTTCCGCTGATAGCCGGCTCGGGAACGCTCACCACTATTATGTCCCTGAAAGCCAACTATGATGAAGCCACCGTACTGGTGGCTATATTAATCAACCTGGTTTTTGTGTATTTTGTCCTCAGATCCCTGAATCTGATAGAAAAAATTCTTGGTCCGGCAGGTATGATTGCTATAAGAAAATTTTTTGGCGTAATATTGCTGGCCATTGCTGTGAAAATATTTTCGATCAATGCAAGCGGATTGATTAAATAACTGTCAATCAGCCAATAATATTGGGCCCCGTCGTACAATGGATAGTATAAGAGTTTCCGAAGCTCCAGATCCAGGTTCGATTCCTGGCGAGGCCACCAAATGAAAATGCAGGCCACTTTTATTCAGGTGGCCTGTTTTATTTTCCTTTAGGAAGTCCGAATTATTCGTATTGGAGCAAATATGTAATCATTCTTGTGGTTAGAACTATATCATTTTTCTTGTTATACAAAATTCCCTCAAGGAATACCAAGTTTTGCATTTTCGTTTTTCAATCAAATTTGCTAAAAGCCCATACCTCACTGAGATTTTGAGCGATTACCAAGCATTTTTCAATAAAGTTTTTAAGGATCGAACTGCTATAGTCAGCACTTATTATTTTTTCCAGTTCTTTTCTTTGTTCGGTATACTTATCATTATATTTAGTGAATAACGCCCTATCCACTTCCCCCTGTATAATCCTTTCTTCCAATTTTTCAATCTTGACAATCAGGCGCCAAAACACAAATGGGGCCTTGGTATGTGAGGTGAATGCCTGGTTGCCTTTCCCGTTTTGCAGGGATTTTATTTTGAATACACACCACACATAAGGAAGGCTTATAACAGCTCAAAAATGTACCGGATCGGCCGCACTTAAAGTCAAGCATAAAACCGTATAAAAGGTGCATTACACCGCTTTACATACAGTTGTTCTATATACTATGCTATTCTCAAACTCTTTACCGGATTAGCCACAGTTGCCTTTACTGCCTGGAAGCTTACTGTAGCTAATCCAATAAGCATGACAACAACCCCAACCAATATAAACATCCACAATACAATTTCAATACGATAAGCATAACCCCGCAACCATCCGTTCATTGAAAACCACGAAATGGACGATGCTATACTAATAGATAAGAGAATTAGTTTAATAAAAACTTTTGATAGCAGCCCTATAATGACAAAAAAGGAAGATCCCAATTTCCGACCTTTATAAGCGTATTGCAATGTTTCTATTTCCCTGATCTGGGTTTTATGGATTGATATTTACGCAGTCTTTCAAGATTCATGTCCTTTGCAATAGGTGTATCCCGGTCCTTTGAATGATTTTATTTGGTAGTCTTAGCACCCATTTTAATCCCAAGCTTTTCATATTCGGTGTCATTTGGCTCCCATAGTTCGATTTTATTACCTTCTATGTCCATGATGTGAATAAATTTACCGTAATCCGCCGTTTCCATTTTGTCGACAATGGTTACGCTGTCTTTTCTAAGTTCCTCAATAAGTGCTTCCAGGTTCTCAACCCTGTAATTAATCATAAAGTCTTTCGTGGAAGGAGCAAAATATTTGGTCCTTTCAGAAAATGGGCTCCACTGGGTAAACCCTTTTTTTGCTGTATCGGCACCTTGTCTCCATTCGAATACTGCCCCATATTCGTTGGTATTTAAACCAAGATGGGCTTGATACCATGCGCTGATTTTTTTGGGATCCTGGCATTTAAAAAAAATACCTCCTATACCGGTTACTTTTTTCCGTGTTTTGTCCTCCTTATGGCCTGTGGTCAGAGATTTGAAGGTAAATCCAAGCCCAAAGGCTGCGATCAGACTCAGCGTGATAAAAATGCTATTTTTCATTGTTGTATTTTTTAAAGGTGAGATCTTGTTTGCGGGGTATACTTCAGGTCAGGTGTTTTTGACTGTCATCAAAGCATTCCAAAAAGAAATGTTCTATAATAAGGGCCATGCGTATGATTTAATAGTATGTCTATGCAATGAATTCATCGTTTGGATATTTACAGATTTTTGAATAATATTATTTCCATCAACGGCATTACGAAAATGACTGACCTCGTCTTTTGCTATAACTGAATTTCGCCCATAGCATATATATTCCATACTTTCGGCGATATATTTGCCGGGAAAATGGTTGGTAAATAAAAAAAGAATCGCTGATGCCGAGGCGTTTGTAAATTCCGGATTACAAATATTTCCGTACCCGTAATTCCATGAAGCAATTCTTCCATAAATCGGACGGTTTAGGCTCCCCGCTAAATAGTTCCCTCCCACTACAATGGAATTTACATTTTTATTTGCGTTAATGGATGTGCTATCCATAGAATAGTATGGGTCCATATTTTCAAATCGACCAGCCAGCAGACCACTGGTATAATAATAACGGGTGGCCTCCGCGGGGGATCTTGAATCAGTTGCTATTTGACTTTGCACGTTAGCTGTTAAGTAAGCAAGCTGCCCATTCACGGTATAAGAAGCAGGAATTGATTGCTGGCCGGTATAACTAAGGGTGTCGATGCTTTGGGTTAGGTTCGGAGTCAGGGCGGTGATATTCGCGAACGCGTCATAGAGTAAACTTGTATCGTAACCAATTCGAATGTATTTAATTACCCGTTTTGATTGGTCATATTGGAAGTAATCAACAACAGTATAATAACGTCCGCTGGTATCGATTTTTCGAGTTTTCGATGTGATGGTTTTTACAAGCGGCGAATTTGCCGGTGAGATGGACCCGTTATTTTTTTGACAAGCGTAAAAAAATACGATTAAATGCGAGTATCTCTTAAATGACTTCATAAGATAAAATGGGCGCTGTCAAGATGGCTTTTTTAGTTGGGCAGTTATCTGGTTTTTAAGGAGCCCTGTCAATACAACCCGTAGGCGGGATCCTTGAGCAGTATCACTTCTATTAAAGGTATGCATTTACGATTATTGAAATTATTCTAAATGGTATTCTTTTTTCAGTAAACCGATTAATTCCTTTGCATCAAAAAATTGTTTTTTAATGAACCAACATATACTTCCGCATTCAGTGTCAACACGATGTCGTCATTAAATATTTTAAGTGCCGTTTTTTTGTCATATTCAAAAGAAAGCACTTTTCTACCGGGCACTTTATAGACTCCGTATACTTCCGCATTAAAACCGGTGGAATCAAAAGAATTGACGGTGATGGTTACCTCTATTAATCTGGACATGCCTTCCCAAACGAGTTTGCTAAAATGGAAATGATCAGCTTCCATATTGAGATTTAGGCTGTTGTTGTGCTCATATCGGAATAAGCTGTCCAAAATACCCGGCTTACTGATCATTCGTAATGTTCCGGATTGAAATGTAATAAAATATGAATTACAAAAAGGAAGATATAAAAAACCCTGCGATGCAGCTGGCATTATTTATTAATTTTAAATCAGCGGCCCCTCAGGGTGGCCCGTAAAGCTAATGGTACAACCCTTCTAAGGGTTTTGAAGCCGGGATCCGCCGCCCCGGGCACAGACAGGCTGCCAACCAGGAGTAAAACTAACATAGCATGCATAAAATTGCCTTAATCACGGGCGTAAGCCGGGAAATGGGGCTTGGTTACGAGACCGCCAAACAATTAAAAGTACTGGGTTTTGAAGTCATTATTACGGCGAGGGACCTGGAGGTCGCAAGAAAACTGGCTGATTCACTGGGCGTATCAGCCAGACAATTGGATGTCTCCAGTGATCAATCCGTTGGGGCGCTTGCCAACGGGCTTCAAACTGCATTTGGCAGGCTGGATGTTCTTATCAATAATGCCGGATCCTATTTTGACCAGGGGGCGAATCCATTGACCACCGATATGGCGTTTGTAATAGAGGCATTTGACACCAATCTGCTGGGAGCCTGGCGAATGATACAGGCATTTTATCCTTTACTTATTAAGAGTGACCAGCCAAGGATTGTCAATGTGTCGAGCGGGGCTGGATCCTTTGGTGACCCGGTATTTGGACTGGCCCATCACTTTAGTAAGGTTCCTGTTTATGGTATTACCAAACTTGCCTTAAATGGATTGACGGTAAAAATGGCCACTCAGTTTAAAGAGGAGAAAATAAAGATAAATGAGGTGGACCCTGGTTTTACGGCAACCTATCCGGGGACCGAACAATGGGGGGCCCGGCCTGTCAGCGAAGGGGCCAAAGGGATTGTTTGGGCGGCCACTTTGCCCCAGGACGGACCAAGCGGGGGATTTTTCAGGGACGGAAAAAGTTTGAGCTGGTAATGGAGATGCACAACGGTATAAAGACCTTTCATGCCAAAAACCGAAGCCAATGGCGAAAGTGGTTGGAAAATAACCATAGGTCCGAGCAGTCTGTCTGGTTGATTATTTACCACAAAACAAGCGCAGTCAAAAGTATTTATTACGAAGAGGCCGTGGAAGAAGCGATATGTTTTGGCTGGATAGACAGCATTGCCCATAAAAGGGACCAGCAAAGTAAATACCAGTTTTTTGCACAACGCAAACCCGGCAGTAATTGGAGTAAAGCCAATAGATCGCGGGCGGAAAAAATGATCGCTTTGGGCCTAATGAATCAAAGCGGGCAGACCCTGATTGACCTGGCAAAAAAGCGGGGAACCTGGGAGGCCCTGGTCGATGTGCAAAATGCAGTCATTCCCGCCGATTTGCAACAGTTATTGGACAAAAATCCAAAGGCACTGCTTCATTTTATGGCTTTCCCGCCCTCCTCCAAGCGGATCATTTTAGAGTGGATTCTCAATGCCAGGAAAGCCGAGACCAGACAGAAAAGGATCATGGAAACGGTAAGACTGGCAGCTGACAATATAAAAGCCAATCATTACCGCCAATAAATTTCTTGGTTTATCTCTGCATAATAGTTTTGTAGGACAAGGGGTTTGGTTAAGGTCCTGATAACAGCTCGGTTATTTACCGACAAATCCGCAAGCCTTTGTTCACCTTAATTTGGGCAGCGGTTCCTTAAAAAATGTAAGTGGCATAGATTAGAAAATGGGGTAATCAATCAGTTTGAAAAACAGGGGTACCCTTTAAAAAGACCTGGCGGATATTGACCTGATCATCAAAGAGGACAATATCGGCATTGGCGCCGACCGACAGGGAACCCATGGAATCCTGAACCCCTGCGATACGGGCCGGGGTGGTGCTCATCATGGTTATTACTTCCGAAAGATCGATGCCGGCCTCCTTCCACATGACCCTTACCAGACGGTCCGCTGTTGCAATACTGCCTGCGAAGGCGGAGCGGTCTGGCAATTTGGCAACGGCATCCTCGATGATCACCGGCATTCCATCGTCTATATTGCCCAGGATGCTTTTGGTTTCAGTGGTTCCCGCCGCCCGGATAGAGTCGGTAATCAGCGCGATTTTGGCGGCTCCTTTTATTTTATAAATCAGCTGTAATAAGGGTATGGGAAGATGTCTGCCATCCGAAATGATTTCCACATCCAGACTATCGATGAGAAAGGCCGCTTCCACAGTACCTGCCTGCCTGTACGCATTTCTGCGAATCACACCATTCATCGCGGAGTACAGGTGGGTTACCAGGCTGTAGCCATTGCTGACAGCCTGTACAATATCCGGATAGACCGCATCGGTATGGGCGATGGATGCAATGATGTTTTGGGAGGACAACAGGTTTCCGAGTTCCAGCGCCCCGTCGAGTTCGGGCGCCACACTCCATCTTTTTATACAGGCATGCTCGTTTATTATCGCAGTATATTCGGCTTTGTCAGGATTGCGAATATAGCGGGGATCCTGTGCACCGCGGTGGTTCATGGCAAAGTAGGGGCCTTCCAGATGGATGCCCAAGAACTGTGCCCCCCGGGTATTGCTGCTGTGGGCCTGCTCATAGCAGTGCAGTACGTCCTGAAGATTTTGATTGGAGCCGGTTAGGGTGGTTGGCATCATAGCCGTGGTGCCATGGACCAGATGGGTTTCAGCGATGGTTAAAAAGGCCTGGGCCGTGGCATCCATAAAATCGCTGTTGCCTCCGCCATGCACATGCAAATCAATAAAGCCCGGCGATACGTAGTTGTCATGGGCATTTATGTAATTTGCGTCTGCTACATCAAGGGGCCCCTCGCATACGGCTTTGATGATCCCCTCTTCCATGAGCAGGGATCCTTGTTCGAAGATGCCCCGGGGGGTAATTATTTTCCCATTTGAAATAATTGTCTTCATTTGGTTGCTTGGGTAATGGTTGAAGTCGATAACAGGGAAGCAGCATCTGCATCCAGGCATATGTCACAGGAGGGATGCTGCTGCAATATGCTGGCAGGATACAGGGGACTGACTGTATTTTGCAGGCAGTCTCTAACGGCGCTGGCTTTTCTTTGCTCCGGCACGGAGCAGATGATATGACTTGATTTCATGATTTGGCTGACCGACATGCTGATCGCATGCAGGGGTACATCTTCCAGGCGGTCAAACCAGGCTTCCCTGACCTGCTGTTCCCGGCATTTTTGATCCAGTTGTACTTTGATATATGGGTCTTTGGTATTAAAATCTGCCGGCGGGTCGTTAAATGCCAGGTGGCCATTTTCTCCCATTCCCACCAGGGCAACATCTATAGGGTGCACCCGGATGAGATCATTTAGCCGCCTGCATTCCCCTGCGGCAGGCGCCTGTCCATCAATGAGGTAAACCGATTGAAGCGGGGGGACCTTTGCCAGAACCCTTTCCTGCAAATATTTTCTGAAACTGGCTTTGTGTGTAAGCGGAATGCCCAGGTATTCATCCAGGTGAAACAGGATGACCTTCCCCCATTCCATGTCGCTGTCACTGGTCAAATACCGGAGCGTTTCAAACTGGCTGGCTCCCGTGGCCAGGACCA
>CAIVKC010000035.1 GCA_903906365.1 uncultured Bacteroidota bacterium
CGCCAATGGCAACATTTAAGGAATCTCTTATCTTAGCATGGCAGAAGATGATCGGGCAGCCAGCGCCAGCAGCGTAAAAACATATCCGTCCCTAAAAAACTAAAAATCCCTTATTGTCCGATTAAGTAGTGCCTATTACATGTAAACATAAGTTTTTTCAGCATTACCCGTTAAAATATCGATGCCAACTAGCAGGCTAAAATTGATTTTTGAGTAAGTATAGGTATAGCCAACAAATGGAGTTAATCCTAATAGCGTAGTTTTAGAAGTTACCGCTTTGGGTGCAGTATTTGAATCTACGCTTACATTTGTAACATTCAACCCTAATAGAAATTCTGATGAACTTTTTCCAAATGGTCCTCCATAATTTCTTTTGAATGAAATTGCGGGCCCTAAGCTGATGCTTTGTTCAAAATCGAAATTACCGTTGGGTTGACTATTTTTAAAACGGATTTTAATTGGCAAGACCAGTGCATCAATTTTGGCAAAACCTAACTTTTTATTAAAGCTTGTAGTAGCTTTACTTTTTAAATCATCCGCGGATATAAAAAAAACTATATTGTTATAATTATATCCAACATACACATTTTCGGTCGCTGGTGGTGGAGGCGGCGCTAAATTTTTTCTTTGGAATCAATCAAATTACGTTGATAATCTGCTTGAATTTTAGAGGTTTTTTTCTCCTGTTGGTTTTGTTTATCAAAAGGAAAAAATATTATATAATAACCATTTACGCCACCCACGTTTCTCAATGTAGTTTGAATAGTAAATAAATCTCCTCTGCGGGCTTGAATTATACCAACCTTGGGGTCGACGATTGGTATATCGGTAAATGTGTTATATGGCTTTAACGTTATGAAATTTTCGGAAATGGCATATTCGTCTCCAGGAGCCTGAGCTTTAACTAACAAAATAAAAATAAAATTCGTAAGAATTAGTACAAAAATCTTCTTCATAAGTTTTGCTTTTAGAATTGATATAAAGTTGAATAAATTAAAATATGAAGACAATACCCCTAAAGGGGTATTGCTATTGCTATTATGTTAAATTAGGCGCCTTTGCTTTTCAGTAGTTATAGAAAGGTTCTCACTTGGACCACCAGAATTTCAAAAAAGGATTGAGGCTAATTAGGGATAAAATTATATGGGTGGAGTGTTTGTTGAACTCATTTCTGAAATTCGGCCTGCTTAAGAAAAGACTTAAAAAATGCATTAAATTCTTTTTTCTCTTCTATTCTATCAAAATGCGAGGTATAAACAGCATCGATTTTATTCAATTGCTTAAAAACCCACCTTCGGTTTTTTTCAACTGCTTTTGCTGAAAACGCGATATTTGGCTTTGAACTGGATGCAACCGAACATTTGTTAAAGCCCTTTAAAATTAATAATGAAAAAACAGTCTAACATAGAGTTTTGTGCATATGGGCGTATGGAAGTGCAATTGACTTTTCGCATAAGCCAGCTTTAGTTTAGGTGAATGACTATTTCAATTTCTACATATATATTAAAATTGAATCATATTTGAAGATGTATTTATAAGGAACTTTCGCTATAAATGATAGTTTTACAGTACATTCAATGGAGATAATTATTTGCACTTAAATCATAATCCGTGGACGAGATTAAAAATTTAACGAATAGACTTCTTGCATTCCGGGACGAAAGGGATTGGGCTCAATTCCATAATCCAAAAGACCTAGCAATTGCCATCTCGATAGAAGCAGGTGAATTACTGGAGCTTTTTCTTTGGAAAAGTCCAGAAGAGGGCAATAAAGAAAGGGCTGCAATGGAAATTGCAGATATTATCTCCTTTTGTTTTTTGTTTGCCAATCAATACGGATTTGACATAACAGAAATAGTTACTGATAAAATTCGGGAAAATGAACTGAAATATCCCGTGGCGAAAGCAAAAGGCAATGCTAAAAAGTACAATGAACTATATTAAATGATAGTATATAGATCCGACAAAAGACATTTCTTGCAGGATGTAGACAGGGGGGAGATTGACCAGATTATCGAAAAGGCGTTCTATAAAAAATTGCATCGGGGGACTTCGAAAAAAGAAGTTGAATCCTGGTGGAATTCACTACACTTTATGTCAAGGATAATGGAGGATGCGGAAATCCCCTTAAATGCTGGTATCGCTATAGAATGTCAAATCCCTCAGACTAGTAAAAGAATTGATTTTATCATAACCGGCCATGATGAGCAGCAGAAAAGTCATGTAGTAATTGTGGAACTAAAGCAATGGACCAGTGCGGCTATGACCGAAAAAGATGGGATTGTAAGGACTGCGCTGGGAAAGGGACTTCATGAAACCAGCCATCCTTCTTATCAGGCCTGGTCTTATGCGGCGATATTGGAAGACTTTAATGAAACAGTCAGGGAAGAGGAAATAGCACTTAATCCTTGCGCATACTTGCACAATTATGAACAGGATGATGTGATAAGGAATGCATTTTATCAGGAATACATCTCCAAAGCTCCAGTTTTCCTCAAAAGGGAGGCTGCGTCACTCAGACAATTTATAAAAAACTTCATTCGAACAGGGGATTCAGGTGATTTGATGGTTCGGATCGACCAGGGTAAAATCAAGCCGTCCAAACAGCTCTCCGAAGCCCTTACCGGTATGATTCGAGGAAATCAGGAATTTGTATTATTGGATGAACAAAAACTGGTATATGAAACTGCTCTTCTTTTAGTTCAAAAAGCTAAAACAGAAGGGAAAAAGGTGCTAATTGTTGAAGGAGGGCCTGGTACAGGAAAATCTGTGGTGGCAATCAATCTCTTGGTTAAAATTACTGAGCAAGACATGCTTACGCAGTATGTGACTAAAAATTCAGCTCCCAGGGCAGTTTATATGAGCAAACTAACCGGCACATTGACCAAAAGCCGGTTTGCCTCATTATTTCAAGGGTCGGGCCGTTACGTTGATACTCCACCGGAAACTTTTGATGCGCTGGTTGTTGACGAGGCGCATCGATTAAACGAAAAATCAGGCTTATATCAGAATTTGGGAGATAATCAGATTAAGGAAATTATACGTGCTTCAAAATGTAGTATCTTTTTTATTGATGAGGACCAGCGGGTTACTCTAAAAGATATTGGAACAAAAGCCGAGATAAGGAAATGGGCGAGTAGAGAAGGGGCTGTGGTAGAGGAATTAGAGCTGGCTTCCCAGTTTAGGTGTAATGGTTCAAATGGATATTTAGCCTTTGTGGATAATCTCTTACAGATTAGGGAAACGGCGAATATCGGATTGGAAGGACTTGACTATGATTTTAGAATAGTTGATTCTCCTAATATACTTCGACAATTGATTTTACAAAGGAATGGTGAAAAGAACAGCGCCCGCCTGGTCGCAGGATATTGCTGGGATTGGAAGAGCAAAAAAGATGGATCAAAACATGATATAGTTTTCCCGGAGTATAATTTTGCCATGAAATGGAACCTGTCTTTGGATGGAAGTTTATGGATTTTACAACCTAACTCAGTAAATGAAATTGGGTGTATCCACACATGCCAGGGCCTTGAGCTAGACTATGTAGGCGTAATTGTTGGGCCTGATTTAATTGTTAGGGATGGCAAAGTTCTCGTAGATCCTGCTAAAAGGTCAAAAATGGATAAATCTATATTTGGATACAAAAATTTACTAAAACTCAAACAAGAAAGTACTCAAGAGCAATTAAGGATTATAATAAAGAATACTTACAGAACACTTATGACAAGGGGAATGAGAGGTTGTTACGTTTATTTCACCGATAATGAGACTCAAACTTATTTTCAGCAGTATTTAATAAATTAGAAGGTTAAATCCTTCGGGGTAACCATTTTTTTTTAATTTTATGGCAAAAGCACAAATGACACCACATTTATGAATCCAGAAAAGTATAATAATCCCTATTTTATGATCAAACAGTTAGGATATTTAGTATGATTCTCGCTCTTGAGAAAAGATGTGCCGATACAGCTTGACTGTCATTTATATCAATATGAACTTAATGAGATAATAGGAGTTCCTGTGATGACCATAATGTCCATATCAGGTCATAGGATGGAAAATCATTCAGGGCGTACATAAAGGCTAGTCCTGAGAAACATGCAAGGATTATGAGCAAGATTTGGGATGAAAAAACGGAAAAACAGGGTCATGAATAGTTGGAGAGAAAGGAAATTACCGCGCACTGTTCTGTGCACTAAAATTGAAAACCCACGACTAGCGTGGGTTTTTACGTCTTAACGTGGTGTGGGGCGGGATCGAACCGCCGACACAAGGATTTTCAGTCCTTTGCTCTACCGACTGAGCTACCGCACCAGCTTGCATTTTTTCCGAAATCCATTCCTTTCCTGATTTTACTCCCGGGTGGGGATTTTGATAACGGGAGGCAAAAATAGGGTTTCTCAGAGAAAAACCAATATCCAGGGTCTCAAAATCCAAACAATTTATGGTAAACAGCCTATTTTCCAGTCAGTAAGGCTGCTCTTTTATTTACATCCCATACTCGCTCAGGAACTTGATACGCATGATTTTCAGCTGTTCCCAGGTATAGTTTCCGTCATTGAGCTCCTGCTGGGCCAGCTGTAAACTGCTGGTTTCGCAGCCCTTGAAGTATTCAATGATTTCATCCTGTTCGTATTCATCCAGCATTTCATCGACCGCGTAGTTGAGATTCAGCTTGGTTCCGCTGGCGGCTATGGTCTCCATGTCCTCCAGCAGGGCATCGAGTCGCATGTCCTTATTCTTGGCGATGGTTTCCAATGGGATTTTTTTATCCACCTGCTGGATGATATATACCTTATTTACGCTCTTGTTAACCACACTGCGCATCACAAAATCATCCGGCTTTTCGATGTTGTTTTCCTCCACATAACGCTTGATGACCTCCATAAAGGGCTTTCCATAGCGGATGGCCTTACCTTTACTCACCCCCTGGCACTTTTCCAGTTCTTCAATACTGGTGGGATAGAGCGTAGCCATATCCTGCAGGGAGTTTTCCAAAAATATCACAAAGGGGGGCAGGGCTTTTTTCTTGGCTTCCTTCTGGCGGACTTCTTTTAGGAGTTCAAAAAGCTTTTCATCGGTAGCCGCCGTGCCGGAGAGCTCCGCTCCTTCTTCCTCATCATCGGCATTGGCTTCTTCAAAGAGGTTATTGAGCACAATCTTGAAGGATTTGGGCTTTTTCAGGAATTCTTCCCCTTTCCTGGTGAATTTCAGCACCCCGTATTCTTCGATGTCTTTTTGCAGCAGGTTTTCCAGCAACAGCTGGCGGATCAGGGAATTCCAGAAATGCACTGGCTCATCCTTTCCGATCCCGAATTCCGCTATGCCTTCGTGACGGAACATCTGTATCTGGGGGGTCAGTTTGCCGATGACGATATTGACCACATAATCGGTGGCAAAGCGTTCATCCAGGGCTTTGATGGCCTTGAGCACCCTGACGGCATTGTCTTTGGCCTCCACCTGTTCTTTGGGATGCAGGCAGTTATCGCAATTGCCGCAGTTTTCCGCTGTGTATTCTTCCCCAAAATAGCTGATCAGTACCTTTCTGCGGCATACGCCGCTTTCCGCGTAAGCCACAGTTTCATTGATAAGCTGGGCTACTATCTCACGCTCGCTCAGGGGCTTGTCCTTCATCAAATGCTCGAGCTTGGAGACATCCTTATGGGAATAATAGAGGATACATTTTCCTTCCAGCCCGTCGCGCCCGCCGCGGCCCGTCTCCTGGTAATAGTTTTCAATGGATTTGGGGATGTTGTAATGCATCACAAAGCGGATGTCCGGCTTGTCAATGCCCATTCCGAAGGCGATGGTAGCTACGATGACCTGCACATCCTCATTGAGGAACAGGTCCTGCCTCTCTGCACGCAGTTTGCTGTCCAGGCCGGCATGGTAGGCCACGGCCTTGATGCCGTTGGCCATCAGCATATCGGCCAGTTCCTCGGTGGTCTTGCGGTTGAGGGTATAAATGATCCCGCTTTTGCCTTTATTGTTGACAATGAATTTGACAATGCTTTTGATGGTCTGGTCCTTATTGATCTTTGGCTGGATCTCGTAATAAAGGTTGGGCCGGTTAAAGGAAGACATGAATATTTTAGGTTTTCTCAAACCTAAGTTAACTACGATGTCGCTTTGCACTTTAGGGGTCGCCGTAGCGGTCAGGGCGATCACCGGCACATCCGGGCTGATCTGGTCCATCATTTCCCTCAGGCGCCGGTATTCCGGCCGGAAATCATGCCCCCATTCGGAGATGCAATGCGCCTCGTCCACGGCAAAAAAGGAGATCTTCAGGTCGCTGAAAAACTCCATGTTTTCCTGCTTAGTCAGGGTTTCCGGGGCTACATACAGCATTTTGGTGTGGCCGTTCAGGAGGTCTTCGTGCACCTCACGTATCTGTTTTTTATTTAATGTAGAATTCAGAAAATGGGCGATATTATCCTTGGAGGAATAACTGCGCACCAGGTCGACCTGGTTTTTCATCAGGGCGATCAGGGGGCTCACAATGATGGCCACCCCTTCGGATATGATGGCAGGCAGCTGGTAACAGAGGCTTTTGCCCCCTCCGGTGGGCATGATTACAAAGGTGTCATTGCCCGCCAGCAGGTTCTGGATAATGGCCAGCTGGTTATCTTTAAACGCGTCAAAACCAAAGTTTTCCTGGAGTTGCCGGAGCAGCTGGGGGGAGACTTTTTTTGAAATAGGGGTAATCGTATTGGGTTTTGGTTTCCTGGAAGTGGATTTTTTAGTAGTGGTTGTTGCCATGCTCGGTATTTTTCCTTCTCACGATAAAATCAGATCAGGGAGTTTTATGAAAATGTGCCAGACCCCAAACCATCAGAAGTAAATATCAACGTAATACTAAATTTTGTTTGCGGGCACCGGTTCGGCCGGTTATAAAAGGATAACAAATATACTGAAAAGCAGGCAGGGTTGGGGCTAATAATTGTTAAAAATTAATCAAGTTGGGGGTATTTGACTAGTGGAAAACCATAAATTTGCTCATAACTGATGAATAATCAATCCATACAAAATGCTGCTATACGTACCATCCGTTCCGAGGCAGCTTCCGTAGCCGGGCTCGAAGCGTATGTGAATGAGGATTTTATCAGCGCCGTCGTTGCCATCGCCGGCTCCCGCGGCCGCCTGGTGGTGAGCGGGGTGGGCAAGAGCGCCATCATTGCCCAGAAAATAGTGGCCACCCTCAATTCCACGGGGTCTCCCGCCATCTTCATGCATGCCGCAGACGGCATCCACGGCGATCTGGGGATGGTCCAGGAGCATGACATCGTGATGCTCCTCTCTAAAAGCGGGGAAAGCCCCGAAATCAAGGTACTGGTACCCCTCATCAAAAACTTTGGCAATCTCCTGATCGGCATGTCCGGTTCCTGGCAGTCTTTTCTGGCCAGGCAATCCGCCATTTTCCTCAATACCACTGTGGCTGAAGAAGCCTGTCCCAATAACCTGGCCCCCACCAGCAGCACGACCGCCCAGATGGTCATGGGCGATGCCCTGGCAATAGCCCTGATGGAGCTTAAAGGCTTTGGTTCGGCCGATTTTGCCCGGTTCCATCCCGGTGGGGCGCTGGGGAAAAAACTATATTTACGGGTGGAACAACTCTACCAGGCCGGTGAAAAGCCCCGGGTGCTGCCAATGGCTTCTTTAAACGCGGTGATCATGGAAATCACCTCCAAGAGGCTGGGGGCGACCGCCGTTCTGGAGCAGGACGGGACTCTGGTGGGGATCATCACCGACGGGGACCTCAGGCGCATGCTGGAAAAAGACATCGATTTAAAAACGGTCACCGCAGCCGATATCATGAGCCGGCAGCCCAAGACCATCCAGGCTGCCGCCCTGGCCATCGATGCCCTGGAGGAGATGCGCAAAAAAGACATCAGCCAGCTCATTGTGCTGGAGCAGAAATTATACGCAGGAATTATACATTTGCATGATCTGATCAGGGAAGGAATCATTTAAACCGCCGTTCGGGAAGTATACCCTTAATTGATAACTGTACTCCGGAAAGCACACCAACAACAAACTATGCACAAGAATCATTATGTGGCCATTATGGCCGGGGGTATTGGCAGCCGCTTTTGGCCCAAGAGCCGCCAGAATTACCCCAAACAGTTCCTGGATATCCTCAATACGGGTAAAACCCTGATCCAGTGGACCTACGAGCGGTTTGCCTCCTTCATCCCCCCGGAAAATATCTTTGTGGTCACCTCCCAGGAGTATATGGATATCGTCCATGAACAACTCCCCAGGCTGCCTGCCGAAAACATCCTGGGCGAGCCTTCCCGCAAAAATACGGCCCCCTGCATCGCCTATATCTCTTTTAAGCTCTTTCAGAAAGACCCGATGGCTTCGCTGATCATCGCGCCTTCCGACCACCTGATCTCCGACAACACGTCCTTTATCAAGGTCTGTCTGGAGGCCTTAAGTTTTGTGGCCAAACACCGGGCTTTCATCACACTGGGCATCAAACCGGCCAACCCCAATACCGGCTACGGCTATATCCAGCACGAGCAGCAGTCGGTAACCGATAACGTCTATAAGGTGAAAACCTTCACCGAAAAGCCCAACCTCGAGCTGGCAAAGACCTTTTTATCCAGCGGGGACTTCCTGTGGAATGCGGGGATATTTGTCTGGCAGGTCAAAAATATCCTGGAGGCCTTTGAAAAATACCTGCCCGAGATGTATGATGTTTTTGTGGCAGACAAGGACAAATTCAACACCCCGGATGAAAAAAAGGCGCTGGAGCATATCTATCCGCTGTGCACGAACATCTCCATTGATTTTGGGATCATGGAAAAAGCGGATAATGTCTATGTCATTCCCTCCTCCTTTGGCTGGAGTGACCTGGGTACCTGGAACAGCGCTTATGAGAACCTGAAAAAAGACGGCCGAGGCAACGCCCTGGCAGGAGATAATATCATGGTGATCGATGCGGTCAACTGCGTCGTGCATGCGGACAACGACAAACTGGTGGTACTGCAGGGGCTGGACGATTTCATCGTCGTGGACACCCAGGACGTGCTGCTGATCTGCAAGCGGGACAAAGAGCAGGAGATCAAGGAATATGTGGCGGAAGTAAAGCGCAACAGAAGCGAAAAATTCTTATAAAACTCCCTGTTATGTTTACCAAACTCCGCACGGTGATCTATCCCGTCAATGATTTAGAGCGCGCCAAGCGCTGGTATACGGAAGTCACGGGCGTTACCCCCTATTTTGACCAGCCCTATTACGTGGGCTTTGACATCCACGGGGCGGAACTGGGCCTGGACCCCGACCCGGAGGTCCTGGAAACAGGTAACCGCGTCATCTCCTACTGGAAAGTGGATAGCCTCTCCGGGGCCCTGGAAAAAATGACGGCCCTGGGGGCGGAAATTTCCAAACCGGCCCAGGAAGTGGGCGGTGGGATACAGGTGGCCGTGGTCAGGGATCCTTTCGGCAACAGCCTGGGTTTGATCCAGGAGCCCTAGGCCGGGTGGCTGGAACCCCTCCCTCCCCTTATGTCCATTGCATAAAACATCCGCCATATGTCTCCTTATCCGCTGAGCAGTATCTTATTTCTGGACCTGGAAACGGTATCCCAATACGAAAGTTTTGAGCAGCTGCCCGAGCAGTGGCAGGCGCTCTGGACGCGCAAGGCAGAGTACCTGATCCGGGACAAACTGGTAGATACCCCGGCCAGCGTCTATAACCGCGCTGCCATCTACGCGGAATTCGGCAGGATCATCTGCATCAGCTGCGGGGTGATCTCCGGAAGCGGAACCTCCAAAAAACTGCTGCTCAAATCCTTTGCCGGTGATGACGAAAAGACCATTCTCAAAGAGTTCTGCGAGATGCTGGACAAATGGACTGCGGGCACACCCAAATACCTCTGCGCCCATAACGGGAAGGATTTTGATTTTCCCTATCTCTGCCGCCGGCTCATCATCCATGAAATGCCCCTGCCCGCCCTGCTCAACCTGGCAGGCAAAAAGCCCTGGGAGATCCCCCATCTTGATACCATGGAGCTCTGGAAATTCGGGGACTACAAGACCTTTACCTCGCTGAACCTGCTGGCCCATACCCTGGGCATCCCAACCCCCAAGGACGATATCGACGGCTCCATGGTGGGAGAGGTTTACTGGAAAGAAAAGAACCTGCCCCGGATTGTGACCTATTGCCAGAAAGATGTGATCACCGCAGCCCAGGTGTATCTGAGACTAAACGGGGAGATCCTCATCAGAGAAGACCATATTGACCAGAAATAAAAACAACCTCTTATGCAAAGAACCAATTACTCCAGCGGTGCCAGGTGGGAACAGATCGTGGGTTATTCCCGTGCCGTAAGAATCGGCAACCTGGTGGAAGTCACCGGGACGGTGTCGATCAACGATCAGGGGGAGACGGTGGGAATCAATGATGCCTATGCGCAAACCCGCTGCATACTGGAAAAGATAAAAGCCGTACTGGAGCAGACCGGGGCTTCACTGGAAGACGTCATCCGGACCCGGATGTTTGTGACCGATATTTCCCGCTGGCAGGAATATGGCAGGGCCCATGGGGAATTCTTTGCCTCCATACGTCCCTGCACCTCCATGATCGAGGTCAGGGCCCTGATCGATCCGTCCTACCTGATAGAAATAGAGGCCACGGCCATGATCGGCGCCTGACGGCCTGCAGTGGCCCCATTTTTTGGGGAGCCCGACACCGGTATAGCCCGACCAGCCAGCGGCTGCTTATTTAATCATATTAAAACGCACGACCTTGCATATTCCATCCAAACTGCCCCAGGTAGGCACCACGATTTTTACCGTCATGAGTGCCCTTGCCAGCGAACTGAAAGCCATCAACCTCGGCCAGGGTTTTCCGGACTTCCCGATGAACCAGTCGCTGATAGGCTATGTGACAGATGCCATGAAACAAGGGTTCAACCAGTATGTTCCCATGCAGGGCTATATGCCCCTGCGGGAGGTCCTGGCTGAAAAGATCGCCTCCCTGTACGGGCCGGCCCCCAGCCCCGACACCGATATCACCATCACACCCGGGGGGACCTATGCCATTTATACGGCCCTGACCTCGGTGCTGCAGCCCGGCGATGAGGTGATCGTTTTTGAACCGGCCTATGACAGCTATATACCCAATATTGAAATCAACAGGGCCGTCGCCGTCAGGATCGACCTGCAGTTCCCCCACTACAATATTGACTGGGACCTGGTACGCTCAAAAATCACCCCCCGCACCCGGATGATCATGCTGAACTCCCCGCATAATCCCACCGGAGCGGTGCTAAGGGAGGAAGACATCCGCCAGCTCAAAAGCATCGTCCTGCAAACGGAGATACTTATTCTCTCCGACGAGGTCTATGAACACCTCATTTTTGATCAATTGTCACACCAGTCCATCCTCAGACACCCCGATCTGATGGAGCGCAGCTTCGTCTGCTTTTCCTTCGGAAAGGTCTACCACTGCACCGGCTGGAAACTGGGTTACTGTGTGGCGCCGGATTTTTTGATGAAGGAGTTCCGCAAGGTCCACCAGTTCAATTGTTTCAGCTGCCACAGCCCTTCGCAGGTAGCGCTGGCCTCCTTTTTAAAAAACAGGGACTCCTATCTTTCCCTGGGTGCCTTCCTGCAGCAAAAGCGGGATTATTTTGCTTCCCTGATGGCACAGACCCGGTTCAGCCCTCTGCCCAGCTATGGGAGTTATTTCCAGATCTACCGGTATGACCGTATTTCCGAAGAACCAGACCGGGATTTTGCGATCCGCCTCACCCGGCAATACGGAGTGGCTTCCATCCCTGTGTCGGCCTTCTACCGGCAGGCGACCGACCACAAGGTCGTCCGCTTTTGTTTTGCCAAAAAGCAGGAGACCCTAGAGGAAGCAGCAGAAAGACTCCTGCGGATAACCTGATCTTTACTGTTGACTATCCCCCAGGGGAGGCCTTTATGCAAACCCCTCCTATTCCCGTTAAACAGCTACCGCATTCTATAGAGATTTTTTATACATTAGTAGGCCCTCTCGCGAAGACCTGAAAAATGGCCGGGGAGGCTCAGCGCTTCCAACATAAACCACACCAGTTCAACTATGAAAAAGTTCCTGTTACTCGCCGCCCTGCTTCCTTTCCACTGCCTTTTTTGCCAGACCCCGGCCTTTGTGCGAGACAGCCTGGAAAATTATATCCGCCAGGGTATGAAAGACTGGCAGATACCCGGTCTTTCCATCGTCATTGTCAAAGACGGCCAGGTGGTTTGGATGAAAGGTTACGGGGTAAAAGACATCCGCAGCCAGGAGCCGGTTACCCCTGGTACCCTTTTTATGATAGCCAGCAATACCAAGCTCTTTACTGCAACCAGCCTGGCCCAGCTGGACTATGACCATCGACTCTCCCTGGATGATCCCTATACCAAATACTATCCGGCTTTCCGTCTCTATGACCCCGGCATGACCAAACTGCTCAGCATCCGCGACCTGCTCAGCCACCGGATCGGCACGGTCACCTTCCAGGGGGATTTTACGTTTTTCAATGGCAACCTCAGCCGGGCCCAGATCATGGATAAAATGAAGCTGCTTAAGCCCTCCCGCCCTTTCCGGCAGGATTTCGGCTATTGTAACAGCTGTTTTCTCGCGGCAGGAGAAATCATTCCCAAAGTCACCGGAAAGCCTTGGGAGGTCTACGTGCAGGATAGTATACTCTCCCCCCTGCAGATGAACGGCACTTATACCAGCATTACCCGGGTGCCTCCGCGGCAAACGGTGGCCAAGCCGTATACTACGGCATTCACCGGCACACTCCGGGAGCTGCCCTACGATCAATGGGATAACCTGGGGCCTGCAGCGGCCCTGATCAGCAGCGTATCGGACCTCTCGCACTGGCTGCTCTTCCAGTTGGACTCAGGCAGATACCAGGGTCGTCCGGTCATGTCTTTTGACATCCTGCAAAAAACCCGCGACATGAATACGGTGATCTCAAGCCGCCGGCAGGCCCGCCTGCCCGTCCATTTCACCGGATACGGCCTGGGGATTTTCCAGTCTGATTATAACAACCATCAAATCTACTGGCATACTGGCGGGGCCTTCGGAATGGTGAGCAATGTCTGCTTTGTCCCTGATACCCAATTGGGGATTGCCATACTGACCAATAACGATAACCAGGGATTTTTTGAAGCCCTGCGCCAGCAGATCCTTGATGCCTATCTGGGAGTGGATTATCATAACCACAGCCTGGATTATTTACCTGGCAGCCTGAAGGACATGAAAGAAACCCTCTCGGAAATAGCCGGCTACCGCCAGCAGGTAAAAGGGGAGACCCCGCCAATGGGACTTTCGGCCTATGCCGGTCAATATACCCATCCCCTCTATGGATCCCTTGATATGGCGGTGAAGGACAGCAACCTGCAGGTAACCTATAACGGGCATACGCACCTTTCGGCGAGCCTCCAGTACATGGATCATGGTGACTGGCTGCTCACCTACGACAATATCGGTTTTGGAATTTTTAAAGTTCGCTTCAAAACCTCCGGCAATCGGGTGGTGTCCTTTGACAACCGGCAAAACGATTTTATCGAATATGGCAGCTATACCTTTACCAGGCAATAGGATCTCTAGAATACCGCCAAGTTCAGCTTTGAGGGCAGAGGTCAGGTGTTTTCAATTTTCTTTGCTATCCGAGCCTCCTAAGGCATTCAAGGGGATACCGGCTCCGGCCTGCCTGCATTAACAATCAGAAACAGTTTTAGACACAATGTTGTTTCCATTTCTTTAATTATAGCGGATAGATTTCATACTTAACCGCTAACTCCTGAATCGAGCCATACCTTCTTAAATACTCGCATATTGCTTTCACTGCGCTTTCCAATATTAAATACAATATGATACTCGAAGCATAAAAACAATTAGCATAAACAGTGGACATGGGGCTTCTTGCTGGTATTATTCTAGCTGAATTGTAAAAATAAATCCAAAATGATATTAAGTGTGCGTTAAAGATTAGAACCAAATCACATAATCTTTCTCTGTAACTATATGGACCGTATCAACTACAATGAAACTGTTTCCAGAAAGTTAAATGCTTAACCCGATAATTACCACTATTCTAGTTGCATAAATTATCAAAGTCACATTCCTGAAATAATTAACATAACTGTTCAAAGAAGTATTTAACTTTATTTATAAAATTCTTGATTTCCATAAAGTTATGTTTTGATTTAATTTCAAATCGTCATGCACCTAAAATTGCGTGAAAACCAAGCAAATCAAAATATCAACAAACTGCATTGATTATTAACGAGACACTACTGATTTTAACTATTCAATATGGCTAAATCAAAATTCTATGTGGTCTGGGTAGGACGAAAAACAGGCGTATATGATACATGGGAGGATTGTAGTGCGCAAATAAAAGGATTCCACGGAGCTGTTTATAAATCATTCAAAACTATACAATTAGCAGAACTAGCTTTCTACAGTCCAAGCGATGAATTTATAGGAAAGGAAATATTAGAAACAGAATTATCAGAGGAAGAGCTGAAGTTAATTGGAAACCCTATCGAGGATAGTATTTGTGTGGATGGAGCTTGGAACACATTCACTGGTATTGTCGAATACCAAGGAGTATTTAATAAAACAAAAGAATTAATTTTTAAACAAGGCCCATTTGAAGATGGGACAAATAATATAGTAGAATTTTTGGCCATAGTTCATGCCCTTGCACACTGTAAGAAAAATAACATAACCCTACCCATTTATTCAGATAGTAGAAATGCCATAGGTTGGGTAAAAGTTAAGGAGCCAAAAACCAAACATGAAAAAAGTGTAAAAAATCAAAAACTATTTGAACTTCTTGCAAGAGCTACAAAATGGCTTAAGGAAAATGAATACCAAAATAAAATTCTAAAGTGGGAAACTAGAGCTTGGGGAGAAAATCCAGCGGACTTCGGAAGGAAATAATACTGAACAATTCAATCCTATTTTAAATAACTTTCAAAATTATCTGAAGTGTTAGAAACAAAAATAGACTTAGGCCACCTAAACGAGAAGCAGCTTGAAGCGGTTGTTAGTGAAGATAAACGTATTCTTGTTTTGGCTGGAGCAGGTTCTGGGAAAACCAAAACTTTATTACAAAAGCTTATATACCTAATTCAAGAAAAAGGAATTAGTTCATCAAGTATTCTTGCTATCTCCTTCACAAAGAATGCTACAAATGAGATGATAGATAGGCTCATAATTTCAGCAGACTCAAGTGATAAATATGAAGCCCTATTATCCGAGCGAAATCTGACGAAAGCCGAAAAGGATATTCAAAGGGGGCACTTTAAAAAGAAATATAATTGGATTGATAACCTCACCATTAAAACATTTCACGGTTTCTGCTATGGAATACTTCGCGATTATGGTGTAAACGAATTTGATAATAAATTTAAAATAATAGGAGAAGAAAAAAGAGACGAAGAAAATGAACTTTACAGAAATATAGCATCAGAAACCATTTTTGAAGTAGTTCAAAAAATTATAATTGAAAAATGCGAAGACCCACATTACCTCCTTCAACTAAAACGTTACATTTTAGATTATTATGTAGACAAAGTTCATAAAGAAAATTACAATCAAAATAATTTTTACAAAGATGGTAAGTGCTTCACCACACTAGATGGAACAAAAGTAAGAAGCAAATCAGAACAGTTTATTGCTGATTGGCTTTATCGACATAAAATTAAATATGAATATGAACCTACCCTGCGCGTTAAGGATTTTACATTCCATCCCGATTTTTATATAAATGATGCTAATCTATATCTCGAGCATATTAGCAACCTAAGCTATTCAACTGAAGAAAAAGAGCAACAATTCGCATTAGCGAATATAAAATATTATAAAACCTATGATAGTATGACAAAAGACTCGGTTTCTTTTAATCATACGTTAGATAGTATAATAAAAGACCACTTGCCCATGAAGTTGGGTGAAATAATAGCATTGTCTTATAGAGAGGAATTTAATGGCTACCACGAGCATGTCAAGGATTTCATTAATCAAGTGATCCGAATTATTGAAATGATAAAAGTCGAAAATAACGACTTAGATGTGGTATTAGAAAATTCAAAGAAAGACCAACACATAAGAGTTAGAAACTTCTACGAACTTGTAATACCTATAATCAGAAAATATACTGAGTACTGCATAAATAAATCATATCTAGATTTTAATGACTTAATTTCCCGGTGTGCCAGTTTGTTTCAAAATAATAAAGATATTGTCAGCAAATTTAGGAGTAAATATAAATACGTCTTAGTAGACGAATTTCAAGATGTAAATAATTTGCAGGTTGAATTACTTAAACTTTTGCTCACAGAGAATACTCAACTATTTTGTGTAGGCGATGATTGGCAAAGTATTTACGGTTTTAGAGGATCAAATGTTGACTACATTGTGAATTTTGAAAAATATTTTCCGCAATCTACAATAGTGAAACTTAACCTAAATTATCGTAGTAGTTCAAATATTGTAGCAGCTAGTAATGAAGTTATTAAGAACAATAAGATTAAAGTAGAAAAGGAAATCTTTGCCACGAAAATTTCAGAACACAAAATTGTAGTATTTTCTGGCAATACTGAAATCGAGAATATTAACTTCTGTACTAATAAAATTATTGAATTATTAGAAAATGGCTTTACTAATGATGATATATTATTCTTATATAGGCGAAGTAAAATGTATTCCCCATATTTCAGCCATTTCAAGAATCAACATATAAGAGTAAATGCAAAAACAATCCATGCAGCGAAAGGATTAGAGTCTAAAGTTGTCTTTATCATTGGGTTGAAAGAAGGAAGTGGGGGATTTCCTGAGATTTGGCTATAAGATCGGATTTTTCAAGTAATAAAAAAAGGTAATCATGATTCTCTTCTCGAAGAGGAAAGAAGATTGTTTTATGTGGCTATAACTAGAGCTAAGGAAAAGCTATTTATTATTACGGAAAAAGGTAACGAATCAAGTTTTCTAAAAGAAATACCCGAAACTTTTACGGTAAGAACAAATATTCCAGTCAAGTCAGTTTTCGACAAAATAGACACATGTAATAAATGTTTTAGCCAACTTGAAAAACTTTGGATTGTATGCCCTTACTGTGGAAATTCAATCCCAAACAAAAATATTTCCTAAAACTTTTTAAATATATCAAAGCAGCATGGAAAATGGTGAATTTCATTTTATAATACTATGCATTAAGTAATTAAACTCATTTAGCAAGAATGCAATTGGGATAATTAAATCATGATTATTGAATTCTTATAAACAATTTCTATAGTTCTTATTGAAAGAATTAAAAAA
>CAIVKC010000036.1 GCA_903906365.1 uncultured Bacteroidota bacterium
ATACCTGGTGCGCCTGCAATTTGTGGCCGACTCCTCCAGGGCCGCCCTCCGCGCCCGGGAAAGGCATGATTCCACCAATTACCGTAAATACATCAACCCGGCCAGCCGGGCAATGATGCTCGATACCCTCGGCCGCTACAACAATGCCCCCGTTCCCGTTGGAGCCGGCCCCAGTCCGATGATCAAACCCAAAAATATCAACAGGATTAAGAAAACCGATTCGCTCAAGCAAACCGTATGAACCAAAGAAACCCGGCCATATCAAAAGGAGTAGACTGGTCCATTGTATGGATCTGGCTGGTACTGTGCCTGATCGGGGTTACCAGCATCTTTGCTGCCACCTACCGGGACGGGGAAAATGTCCTTCAGGGATTTATTTCCCTGAAAAATGATTACAGCCACCAGTTGTTTTTTTTGGTACTGGGTGGCATCATCGGCACTTTTATACTGCTGACGGACAGCAAATTTTTTACTGCCACGGCCAACCTGTTCTATGCGTTTGGAATCCTGCTGATGCTGGCGGTATTCCCCTTCCATACCCGGGTCATGGGTACGGAATCCATCATCCGTTTTGGAAATGCCTTCCAGCTGCAGCCGGC
Source organism: uncultured Bacteroidota bacterium (assembly GCA_903906365.1). Taxonomy (GTDB): domain Bacteria; phylum Bacteroidota; class Bacteroidia; order Chitinophagales; family Chitinophagaceae; genus Puia. The sequence goes on from CAIVKC010000036.1 coordinate 600, forward strand.
GGACCTGTGTAAACTCTTTGTCAACCTGGCCCTGGCCAAATACATATCCCGGGTGGATACGGATTTTTCGAAGACAAGATCCCAGCTCATTGCCACCCTCATAGCCCTGGGTCCCGCTGTCCTTTCGGTCATGCAGCATGAACTGGGCCTGGCCCTGGTCTACTTTTCCTTTTTCATAGTCATGTTCCGCGAAGGCCTGCCCGCCAATGTACTGATCATCGGCTTTTCCTTTGCCGTACTGGTGGTGGCGACCCTGTTGCTGGATAAAAATATCCTGGCCCTGATCCTCACGGGGGTGGCCCTGCTTGCCGTATACATCATGCGGCGGCAGGTCAAAAGAAACAAGGGCATCCTGTTTTTTATCATTGGCATCTGGTTTACCTGCGTGGGCGTGCAGCGCTTTGTGGTCCCCTTCATGTTTGATCATGTATTCCAGGCCTACCAGGTCAAAAGGATTTATGATGCCATTGGAAAGGACTATGTACCCAAAGATGAAAAGGCAGCCCTGGAAATTGAACAAAAAAGCAAGGGTGCCAAAAAGGACGGCAATTACAACGTCAAGCAGTCTAAAATAGCCATCGGCAGCGGGGGGCTGATCGGAAAGGGCCTGCTCAAAGGAACCCAGACCCGTTACTCCTTTGTACCCGAACAGGCCACCGATTTTATCTTCTGTACCATCGGGGAAGGATTTGGATTTATCGGCAGCATGGTGCTGCTGGGCATCTATTTTTTGCTGCTCATGCGCATCATCACCCTGGCCGAACGACAGCGAAGCGTCTTCAGCCGTTGTTATGCCTACGGGGTGGCCAGCGTGTTTTTCTTCCACCTGGCCGTGAACCTGTGCATGACCATCGGACTTGCCCCGGTGGTGGGTATCTCCCTGCCCTTTATCAGCTACGGGGGCACTTCCCTGCTGACCTTCACCATTATGCTCTTTATCCTGGTCCGCCTGGATGCTGACAGGCAGATGGTGCTTCGTTAGGAAGCGCAGTGCCTGATTGATTCCATTCCATTTAAGCCGGAACCAACCGCTCAAGCAGTCCGGTCTCTGAATTCCCCGAAAGGGCTAGAAAAAAAATTCATAGCGTTTACATTATTTATTGTAATATTGCGATTAATGGGGCTGACCAAAACAGAAATATTTTCCGAACGGCAAAATAAACTGGCCGTTATGATGAAGGCGCTCGCCCACCCGGCACGCATAGCCATCATTGAGCGGCTCGTTAAACTCAACGCCTGCGTTTGCGGGGAACTCGTCGATGAGCTCGGACTGGCGCAGCCCACTATATCCCAGCACCTCAAAGAGCTTAAGAATGCCGGGTTGATCAAAGGCACCATTGAGGGGACGAGCGTTTGCTATTGCATCGACCGGAAGGTCTGGAAGCGCTACGGCAAAGAGATGGACCTTTTTTTCACCCCCCTGGAGGAGGAGGGTGGATGCTGTTGATTTTTTTTGCCCCTATATATCGCATTATTGCAATAAAACAATTATAGACATGGCTGCAACTTCTCCTAAACGGCGTATCCTGTTTGTTTGTATCCATAATTCAGCCCGCAGTCAGATGGCAGAGGCCTTCCTCCGTGCATACGGCGGAGCATGGTTTGAAGCCGAAAGTGCGGGCCTGGAACCGGGCACCCTGAACCCGACGGTCGTGGAAGCGATGGCCCGGGCGGGCATTGACATCTCCGCAAACCGCACCCAAAGCGTCCTGGATGTTTACCATAGCGGCAAATCCTTCGATGCGGTCATAACCGTCTGCGACAAGGCCAGCGCAGAACGCTGTCCGGTATTTCCGGGACGCACCAAAAAAATCGCCTGGTCCTTCAGGGATCCTTCCTCATTTCAGGGAAGCCAATTGGATAAGCTCAATCAAACTACGGTGGTGCGCGAAGAAATCAGGGAAAAGGTACTCGACTTCATCGGTGAAGCAAAGCAGGATGCCTACTGGAAGTAATCATAGGTTACCTAAACAATAAAAAATAATATACCATGGAAAAGACAGCAGAGGATCTAAAGGATATGGTCCGCGAAAAATACAGTGAAATCGCCCTGCAGGACAGGCAAACCAACCAGTCTTCCTGTTGCGGGGCCGGGGGTTGCTCGCAGGAAGTGTATAATATCATGAGCGATGATTACAGCAGCCTGGATGGCTATAACCCACAGGCAGATCTTGGTCTGGGTTGCGGACTGCCCACCGAGTTTGCCCGGATCAAAAAGGGCGATGTGGTCATTGACCTGGGCTCGGGGGCAGGCAATGACTGCTTTGTAGCCAGGTCCCAAACCGGGGAAACCGGAAAAGTGATTGGCATTGATTTTACCCCGGCGATGATCCAGAAGGCCAGGGCAAATGCGGAGAAACTGGGATTTCACAACGTGGAATTCAGGCTGGGCGACCTGGAAAAGATGCCGGTTACCGAAGGCATAGCCGATGTAATCGTGAGCAATTGCGTACTGAATCTGGTACCCGATAAAAACGCGGTATTCCAGGAAATCTACCGGGTATTAAAGCCGGGCGGTCATTTCAGTATTTCAGACATTGTGCTGGCTGGTGCTCTGCCCGGTAAAATCCGTGAAGCGGCGGAAATGTACGCAGGCTGCGTGGCGGGAGCCATCCAAAAACAGGACTATTTGGAACTCATGGAAGCAAACGGATTTAAAAATTATATCCTCCAGAAGGAAAAACAAATCATCATTCCGGACGATATATTGGTCAGGTATCTTTCAGCAGCTGAGATCGATGCCTTTAAACAAACCGAGACGGGAATTTTCAGTATAACCGTATGGGCAGAAAAACCGGCAGCCTCCTGCTGCGCTCCGGGATGCTGTTCCAATTAATACCTGCCAGGATCCTGCGGGAATTTGCAGTCATGAATTATGCGGCAGCCTGCCATCCATTGGCCAGGGGTGCCGGGGAGGCAGGGCCCCTGTCAATACGCTTATATAATAAACAGGGTTATGGCCCTCAATACCTGTCATGCAATAAGGGGATTTTTTTTATGGGTTTGGTGACTGCTTCATTGAGCCGTGCGGCGTCTTTCAATCAGGCGTCTAAGCACCCAGGATGGCTGACAATTCATGGCAGAAAACATCCAACTCATCTTCGGTATTGTAGTAATGAAGGGAAGCGCGTACTATGCTGTTCAGGTCATGTTTGTACATATAAATGGGTGTTCCCCGGGGAACCCCTAAGGATACATTGATCTTTTTTTCCGCCAGCCTGGACTTCAGGCTCGCGCTGGGCAGGGCTGCAGCCGAAAAAGTGACGATGCCACAAAGATCATCCCCCCTGTCATGGACCAGTATGCCGGGGATGGCTTCCAGTTTGGTTCTCAGCAGACCGGCCAGCCCTTTGATCCGCTCCCAGATCCTGTCCATGCCAATGGCCTGGGCATAGTCTATGGCTTTGCCAAGGCCCAGGATCAGCGCCCTGTTTTTTTCATAGAGTTCAAACCTCCTGGCATCCTCCCTAACGCGGAAATCATTGTCACTCACCCAGGCGGTCGAGTGCCCGTCCATGAGCAGCGGACGGATCCGGTCCTGTATCTGTTTGCGCACATAGAGAAAACCGGTTCCGCGGGGAGCCCGCAGGAACTTCCTTCCGGTGGCCGCCAGCAGGTCACATTGAACCGCCTGAACGTCCAGGGGCATCTGCCCGGTGGTCTGGGTGGCATCCAGCAGGTAAAGGATATCGTGTCTGCGGGCGATTTCCCCGATGGCACTGATGGGCAGCATACCGCCTGCCGTGGAAGGGATATGGGTTACGGCAATCAGCCTGGTGCGGGGGGTAATGGCGGCCTCGAGTTTGTCCAGCGGGAAATTTCCCTGTTCATCCTGGGGAATAATCTTAATGGTCACCCCCCTGGTCTTTTTCGCCTGCATCAGTCCGATAAAATTGGAGGCATATTCATACTCAGAGGTGATTACTTCATCCCCGGCCTGCAGGTCGATGCCCTGAAAGGCGATGCCCCAGGCCGCACTGGCATTTTCAACCAGGGCCACTTCATCGCAACCGGCATGGATCAGGTCCCCAACCTGACTATAAATATGTTCCAGCTCCCCGGCATAGCGGCTTTCCGTCTCATACCCACCACAGAGCGCCTCCTCCCTTAAGTAGCTGATGACCGTTTCCACCACGATATCAGGAGGCAGGGAGGAGCCCGCATTATTGAAATGAATGAGGTCTTTGCTTCCGCTGGTTTCCGCCCGCAATCGGGTAATTTCCGCTTCACTAAAAGGGCCTGTATGCATAAGGGGATGATTGATCGTTATTCTCTGAGGCAAAGAAAAGCCAAAACAAAATATCAATTTCCCTTCCCGCCCATTAATTCTTGGGACCATCCCCTTAACCGGGCTCCCCACGGCCAGGGGCTTACTGCCTAATGAGAGCACCCGTTTTGATATTCATATGGTCTAAAGGCAAATCCGCCCAGTGGCAGGGTGATGACAAGGTCCTGAAAGGAGGACAGTTGTTTTATTGGTGTTCCTGGCGGATATTTGCCGCAGTTATGACCATCATCCCCCTGTCTGAAGGAGCCTTTACCATCGATAAATCAAAGGTTTTTGTGGCTTTTGACAAGCAGGCCGATGACCTGCAACAGCGTGCCACCGGCAGCCTGCTGGTGGAAGTGCAGCCCTTTGTGGTAATTACCTCCGAAGACGTCATCTTGCTGGATACAGGCCTTGGATTTCAGCAGGATGGCGACCTGCAATTACACGCCAACCTGAAGCGGGCAGGGGTGGATCCCGGCTCAGTCACCAAGGTACTGATGAGCCATCTCCATAAGGACCATGCCGGCGGCATAAGCCGGAGGGACCCGGCCACCGGCAGGCGGACCCTTTCCCTGCCCAACGCCAGCTATTACATACAGCGCAGTGAATTTGAATTTGCCATGCAAAAGGGATTTCCCTCCTATATCCCTGAGGAACTGGAATGTATTGGGCTTTCGCCCAGGGTCCGCTGGCTGGAGGGAGACGGCGTAATTGACGGGTACATCAAATATGAGGTCACCGGCGCGCACTGTCCTTTTCACCAGGTCTTTTGGATTGTGGACGGGGGGGAGACGGCTTTTTTTGGCGCCGATGTGGCCCCGCAGCTCCAGCAGATGAAAAGCCGCTTTGTGGCCAAGTATGATGTTGACGGCAGGCTGGCCATGGAGCTGCGCGGAAAATGGTGGCAGCAGGGTCACGATCTCAAATGGACCTTCCTGTTTTACCATGATATCAATACCCCGGTGTTCAATCCATAGCCGCTACCCGGGGCCTTTACACATATTTGATGACAAATTTCAGCAGCCGCTGCTTCCATTTGCTATAGGGGGGACTAAATAATTCGGCAGCCCCCAGCGGCAGATCCTGGGTCAGTACCGATTTGGCGTGGGAGAAGGCCTGGAAGCCGAAAAAACCGTGGCCTTTGCCCATGCCGCTGGCATGGATCCCGCCAAAAGGCAGGTTGGGATTGATGAAATGCAGCAGTCCCATATTGACCACCACCCCGCCCGAACTGGTCTGCTCCATCACCTGACGGATGTTTTTGCGGTTACCCGAATACAGGTACAGGGACAGCGGCTTGGGCCTTGCCTGGACAAAAGCGATGGCTTCCTGAAGCGATTCAAAACTAAGGAGCGGCAGCAGGGGACCGAAGATCTCGTCCTGCATAATGGCGGCTTCCGGGGGCGGATCCACAATCAGCTGGGGCATCACCTGTCCGGAAACCGAATGGCTGGTCAGCGGCAGTCGCTGCACCTGCGGCGGCAGGCCTTCCAGGAATCCCTCCATCTTTTTATGATGGGCCTCGTCGATTAACCGGCAGACGGCAGGATCCTCCTGCCGGTAAAAAGCGTCCACTTCGGTTTTCAACCTTTCCATGAGTTCATCTTTTACCCGGGTATGCACCAGCAGGTAGTCCGGGGCTATGCATGTCTGGCCGTAGTTGATCATTTTAGACCAGGCGATGCGCCGGGCCGCCAGTTTCAGGTCGGCTGTGTCATCAATTATGGTAGGGGATTTACCACCGAGCTCCAGGGTGGCGGGGCTTAAATGCCGGGCGGCTTTTTCAAGGATCTTTTTACCCGTGGCAGCCGAGCCGGTGAAATATATATGGTCAAAGGGCAGGTCCAGCAGGGCTGAGCCGACCGATCCATCACCGGGAAATACGGCTGCCAAACCGGGGTCAAAGGTATCTGCAATCAGCTCGGAGATAACGGCCGTGCAGGCAGGGCTTCGTTCCGAAGGCTTGATCATGGCCGTATTGCCTGCCGCCAGGGCTGCCACCAGCGGGCCCAGTGTCAGGTTAAAAGGATAGTTCCAGGGGCTGATGATCAGACATACCCCCTTGGGTTCATACCGGTAATAGGAAGCCGAACCCGTCAATGCGGCCGGCGTAGGTACCCGGAAAGGGGACATCCAGTCCCGGAGGTGCTTTTTGACAAAATGAATTTCCTTAAATACGGGAAGCAGTTCGGTCAGGTCTGATTCCGTCTCTGATTTATGAAGGTCCGTCATCAGGGCGGCATAGATGGAACCCCGGTATTTTTCCAGGGCTTTTTCCAGCCTGTTGAGCAGGGCTACCCGCTCAGCATAGCTTGTGCTGCGCTGGGCAAGGGCCTGTTGTTGCTGACGCAAAAAAAAGGGGGTAAAATCTTGTTGGGCTGGTGTCATGGGATCAGAAATGGTTTCTGATATAAATCTAAGACAATTTAAGAAGCTATCCCATAGCTGTCCGCCGGGCCAAACCTGGTGTCCTTTGCAGGCGGCAGGAGCCGAAATCCCCATCAAAAAAAAGGCCTGCCCTGAAAAGGGCTGGCCGTTGCTAACCTATGAAAAACACCAATTTCAAATATCGTATAATGGCTGCTGGCAGCTAAAAATAATCGGTAAACCGGGGAAATATCGGGGTCTATTATCTTAACAGCGGTCTACGGGGAGCCATGCGCTGCTGTTGCCGGCGCTCCCTGAGTTCTTTTTGAACAAAGGCGCCAAACTCTTTTTCAGAGCGGAAAAACAGGTTCACTTTGGACGGGGAGAGTGCCTTGTTGAAATCGCCGCTGTATTTTTTGCGCACGGCCAGTACATTTTCTTCCAGTTTGATTTCATCCTTGTCCACCTGGTAGGACTGGCGGGCGGAGCGGATCTCCTTCATGTAACTGTTATAGATAGGCCAGAACCGCTGGGCTTCCTCGGAGGTGAGGTCCAGTTTCTTGGTGATGTAGGCAATCTTCAGGGCTTCCAGCCTGGAACCATCGCCCGGCTGGGATTCGCCTGCAGGATCCTGCGCCCAGGCCCTAAGGGTCAGGGTGGAGAAAATACTGCATATGATAAATAAAGTTTTCATTGCTACTGCTTAAAATCGTGATCAAATCGGATCAATTCACCAGCTCCTGCTCCGCATATTGCTGCAGGTCTTCATCAGGGACATCATTGAACAATTCCTTGGATTCGGTTTCACTGATATCGGCGGAAGCGACACTTAGGTTACCCTCTGCAGATATCGCCGGCGTACTCTGGTTCTCCAGGTAGTTGATGATTTCCTGATCACTCACCTTGGACAGGTTTTCTATGGGATCGTTTGATGAAGTTGCGTATTTTTTATGTAAAAACAGCAGACTGCTCAGGCCAATCAGGCCAATGACAGAGGCCGCCGCCGCATAGCGGAACCAGTTCCTGCTTTTTTGCATGGTCACCACCCGCCCGGCAGGGGACTGGATTTGTATCCGGGAAACTACGCTGGAGGCAAAACCTTCAAAATAACCCGGCGGCACCTGGTAGGAAGGCAGGTCCCGCAGGCCGGGTGCCAGCACCACGGCTTCCAGGTCTTCTTCGGCCGGGATGCCGGCGGCAAGCTGCTCGGGAAGCGTATCAAAATAACCGGCAGGCACCTGGTAAGGCATGTTTTTCCCGATACTGCTGAGTACCGGATAAACCGGATCCTCCTGCGCGCTCACCTGGGAAACGGATTGTTCGGCCCGGATCCGGGACAGGAGCGTATCAGCCAATCCCTCAAAATAGCCGGCCGGTACTTCAAAAGGGCCGGGCTGCACAGGGGGGTAATCCATCAGGGGATCCTCTGTTCCGGGCTGCGGGAAACCTTGTGCAAGTAATTCATTGTGAATGCGTTTGAGAACTGATCCTGGAAAATCTTCAAAGTAGCCCGGCGGCACCCGGTATGCGGGCCCGGGGCAGTCAGCCGCCAGGGAGGGGCTGATTTCCCGAAGTTCCATTAATATGTCTGCACGCTTTTCCACACTTTGTAAGACCGGTTTGGTTAATGAAAGTTTAATGATTGATGATATAGTCCTCTATTTTCTTGGCAGCATGGTGGTAGGAAGCCTTCAGCGCGCCTTCAGAAGTATCAAGCACCCGGCTCATTTCTTCGTAGGGCATTTCATCATAATACCGAAGGGTAAATACAATTCGTTGTTTTTCAGGTAATTGCTGGATTGCCAATTGGAGTTTCCACTCCAGCTTGTTGGCATCGAAATTGGTGTCGGCCTTGATTTTATTGCTCAGGCCGCTTTCCACATCGCTCAGGGAAACCGATGATTTCTTTTTCTGCTGTTCCAGGAAGGTAAGGCATTCGTTGGTGGCCACCCGGTAAAGCCAGGTATAGAGCTGGGAATCTTCCCGAAAATTTTCCAGGGCATTCCAGACCCTGATGAATACATTCTGCAGCACATCGTTGGCATCATCATGATCGACGACCATCCGGCGTACATGCCAATAGAGCTTTTCCTGGTATTTACGGATGATGGCGGTAAAGGCCTTTTCCCGGGTGGCGGGCGCACGGAATTCAATGAGCAGTTCTGTATCAGTGATGGTAACTGCCATAGGTTAGCATTTTTTGGAATTCTATATCTGATTGAAATTCAGGGTAAAGGTTTAAAACCTGCATGCAAAGCCGGCCCTTTTCCACCTTCGGGGTAGCCGCTATTTCTTTCTGGCTATGGCCCGCAGGGCAGCTTCCACGATATGGGGGGCTGTCAGCCCGTATTTTTCAAGCAGCTGGTTGGGCGTACCGCTTTCCCCAAAAGTGTCGTTGGTTCCTACATATTCTATGGGAATGGGATGGTACCTGCCGGCTGCCTGGGCGATGCTGTCACCGAGTCCGCCAATGATATTATGTTCTTCAGCCGTCACCGCGCAGCCTGTTTTGCCGATGGAGGCCAGTACGGCTTCGGTATCCAGGGGCTTGATGGTATGTATATTGATAACTTCAACGGAAATGCCTTTTTCCTCCAGGATCCTTCCAGCTTCAATGGCCTTCCAGACCAGGTGGCCGCAGGCAAAAATGGACACATCGCTTCCCTCTGAGAAATACTGCGCTTTTCCAATGGTGAAAGGCAGGGTATCGGTGAAGATGGGCCATACCGGGCGGCCGAAACGCAGGTATACCGGCCCGCTGTAATCTGCGATGGCCTTGGTGGCTGCTTTGGTCTGGGCGTAATCGCAGGGTACGATGACGGTCATGCCGGGCAGCATTTTCATCATGCCTATGTCTTCCAGTATCTGGTGGGTAGCCCCGTCCTCGCCCAGGGTCAGGCCTGCATGGGAGGCGCAGATCTTCACGTTCTTACCCGAATAGGCCACCGACTGTCGGATCTGGTCATAGACCCGTCCGGTGGAAAAATTGGCGAAAGTGGTGGTATAGGGTATTTTCCCGCCCACCGTCATACCGGCGGCCAGGCTGATCATATTGGCCTCGGCGATGCCGCACTGCACGTAGCGCTCGGGGAATTCCTTGATAAAAGGATGCAGCTTCAGGGAGCCTGCCAGGTCTGCTGTCAGGGCAATGATATCCTTGTTGGTCCTGGCTGCTTCCAGGATACCATCCCCAAATCCGCTCCTTGTATCTTTTTGACCGCTGACCTGAATATCTTTTAGCATATTGCCGGGTTAAATGTATGGATAATGAATACGGCCCGCTGCCGAACCGAAGGCGGCGGAGCTGCAAAGTAAAGAAGAAGTTTCGATTTTTGGAGTCCGGATTTTCCCGGCCATCCCAACGGAGTTCAGGGCTTAATTGAGCTCAGAAAATTTTTCATTGTAGAACTTCTGGTCGATTTTCAGCTTCTGTTCCCATTTCCAGGCCGTTGACAGCATGTCCTCCAGGGAAAAGGCCGGCAGCCAGCCCAGTTGTTTTTTGGCCAGGTCATTGTTGGCGTAAATGGCCACCACATCCCCCGGCCGGCGCGGCCCTATGACGTAGTTGAGTTTGACCCCGCTGACTTTTTCAAAGGTCTGGATGGCTTCCAGCACGGTTACCCCGTTGCCGGTACCCAGGTTGAAAACCTCGCATTGCAGGTTGTTCTTTTTGGCCCGCAGGTATTCCAGGGCCAGGGTATGGGCATGGGCAATGTCACAGACATGGATGAAATCACGCAGGCAGGAGCCGTCCCGGGTTGGGTAGTCATTGCCGAAAACCTGCATCTGGGGCAGTTTGCCGATGGCCGTCTGGGTGATGGCCGGTATGAGGTTGGCGGGCCTTCCGATGGGAAGTTCCCCGATCAGTATGCTCGGATGGGCGCCGACCGGGTTAAAATACCGCAGCAGAATGCACTGGGCCGATGAGGCTTTGGCAAATTCGTTGATGATTTGTTCCCCCATTTGTTTGGTATAGCCATAGGGGGATTCGGCCGGCTTGGGCGGAGTCTTCTCCGTCACCGGAATTTCATTGGGGTTGCCATAGACGGTGCAGGAGGAGGAGAATACGAAATGGGGGACGGAGAATTCCTGCACGCACTTCAGCAGGTTGATCAGGGATACCAGGTTGTTTTCAAAATAGAGCAGCGGCTGCTCCACGGATTCCCCCACCGCCTTAAAGGCCGCAAAATGGATGATGCCCTCTATGTCCTCGTTTTCCTGGAATATGGCAAACGTATCATCGAAATTGCAGATATCAACTTTATAATTCTTGATCTTTTTGCCTGTAATCTTTTCCACACCCTCCAGTATCCGGGGATTGGAGCGGGAATTGTTATCCACGCAGATGACCTCATAGCCGTTTTCAATCAGGTCTACAATGGTATGGGAACCGATAAAACCGCATCCGCCGGTGACAAGGATTTTTTTCATAATGATGGTGAGAAATTATTGATTGATAATAGAAAGTAAATATTCTCCATAACCGCTTTTGAGCAGGGGTTTGGCCATAACTTCCACCTGCTCCCTGCTGATGAATCCCTTGCGGTAGGCGATTTCCTCAATACAGGCAATTTTGATGCCCTGGCGCTGTTCAATGACCTGCACAAACAGGGAAGCCTGCATCAGGGAATCGAAGGTGCCGGTATCCAGCCAGGCTGTGCCGCGGTCCATGATGGATACTTTTAAAGTACCCCTGCGCAGGTATTCCTTGTTGACATCGGTGATTTCATATTCACCGCGGGGGGAGGGCTGGAGGTTTTTGGCAATCTCCACCACCTGGTTATCATAAAAATAAAGTCCGGGCACCGCATAATTGCTCTTGGGATGGAGCGGCTTTTCCTCAATGGAGACCGCTTTCATATCCTTATTAAACTCCACCACCCCGTAGCGCTCGGGATCGCTGACGTGATATGCATATACGATGCCGCCCTGAGGATTGGCATTTTTGGAAAGCTGGTCACCCAGACCGGATCCGTAAAAGATATTGTCTCCCAAAACCAGCGCCACACTGTCGCTGCCAATAAAATCCCGCCCAATCACAAAGGCCTGTGCCAGGCCGTTGGGCGTAGGCTGCTCGGCATAGGTGAAGGACAGCCCAAGCTGGGAACCATCCCCGAACAGTTTCCTAAACAGGGGCAGGTCATGAGGCGTGCTGATGACGAGGATCTCCTGGATTCCGGCCAGCATGAGGGTCGACAGCGGATAATAGATCATGGGCTTATCATACACCGGCATGATCTGTTTGGAAATGGCATAGGTAATCGGATGTAACCTGGTACCGGATCCGCCGGCTAATATAATTCCCTTCATGAGTTGGTCTTTTTAATCGGTTGCCAAAGTAGTAAAGATTATGCAATAATAAAACTGCCTCTTCCCGAAATGATGCTTTCTTGTTTTGGGAACGGGCATTATTTGACCAAATGAACGATAAAGTAGACGATGGCTGCAAAAACAGCGCTGACCGGGATGGTCAGTATCCAGGCCCACAGGAGGTTGATGGTGACCCCCCAGCGGACGGCCGACAGCCTTTTGGTGGCACCCACCCCGATGATGGCTCCCGCAATGGTATGGGTGGTACTCACCGGGATGCCCAGTCTTTCGGTGAGAAACAAAGTGATGGCTCCGGCCGTTTCGGCGCTCACGCCTTCCAGCGGGCTCACCTTGGTAATGCGGGTTCCCATGGTCTTGACAATTTTCCAGCCCCCGCTTAAGGTACCCAGTCCGATGGCCGTAAAGCAGGCAATGGGCACCCAGTTGGGCACATGTTTGATATTGTCCAGGTTGCCATTGGCAACCATCGCCGCGGCGATGATGCCCAGCACCTTTTGGGCGTCGTTTCCGCCGTGGCCCAGGCTGAACAGGGCAGAACTGATCAGCTGCAACCTGCGAAACCAGTTATCGGCCCGGTAGGGATTGGCCCGGCGGCAAATATTGATAATAATGACGGTAATAATATAGCCAAAGATCATTCCTATAAATGGGGCCAGGAAAATGAACAGGAAAGTGGGAACCACCTTGGCGTAATTGATGACGCTCAGCCCGTCCCGGGTTAAAGCACCGGCATGGGCCAGGGCCGCACCCATGAACCCGCCCAGCAGGGTATGGGAAGAGCTGGATGGAATCCCGAACCACCAGGTCAGCAGGTTCCAGGCGATGGAGGCGATCAGGCCGCAGAAGATCACCTCCAGGGTAATGAAGTGTTCGTTCACCGATTTGGCGATGGTATTGCCAATTTTGAATTCCCCGATGAGGTATTTGGAAATGAAAAATGCCGCGAAATTGAAAATGGCGGCCCACAGGACCGCCTGGAAGGGGGTAAGCACCTTGGTGGAAACAATGGTCGCTATGGAATTGGCTGCATCGTGAAACCCATTGATATAATCAAACACCAGGGCCAGTATGATAATAATAACCAGGAAAGTCATAAGTCGTTGGTTTGGTAATGGCTGTTGCTGGCAGCGGAAGGGGCAATCTTTCCCCTCCCGCCGGCAGTCGCACCGGCAGTTCAGGCGTATTTAATGATGATCGATTCAATCACATTGGCTGCATCCTCACATTTATCGGTGACAATTTCCATGACCTGGTAAATCTCCCTTTTTTTGATCACTTCCTTGGCGTCCGGTTCGGATTCAAAGAGCCGTTCAATGCTCATGTCAAAGATATCATCCGCCTGATTTTCAATACTGTTCACCTTTACCAGCGCATCGGTGATCTTGCGCATGTCCCGCATATTCCTCAGTTCCTTCACCGCATTTTTGATCTGTTCGGACCCCTGTTCGATCAGGTCGGCCATTTTCTGTATCCCCGTGTCATTGGGATTGACTTTATAAAAATTGATTTTTTTGGCCGAGGAGTAGATATAATCACAGATATCATCGAGGGCCGTAGCCAGGTAATGGATGTCTTCCCGATCAAAGGGGGTTATGAAATTTCGGCCCAGTTCCGTAAAGATCTTATGGGTCAGGTCATCATTGACATGCTCCTGGTCCTCCAGTTTGGAGATGATGGAGGCCCGCTGGTCATAATCGGTCTCCGCCACCACTTCCTTCATCAGCCGGCCCATGATGGCCACCCCCTCGGCTACCTCCTCAAACAGGGAATAAAAAACCCGGTCCTTGGGCATAAATATTTTCATAATGGAATTCAGCGCCATGTCGTATAATTTGGGTAAAAATAGAATTATTTGGCCTTTATAATCAAAAAGCCAAATGATAAAGAAATAGTAAACCCAAAAATTTCGGAAATCAGCGCAATATTCTTATAGGTATTCCTCATTTTACCAATAGATGAATTCTTTATCTGATTTAATTCATTGTAAGTCAATTATTCAGAATAATTATCTCCACCGGATCCCCTGAGAAAGCATATGAGAAATATGATTTATTTCAATAATGGGTTAAAGGGGTCAGTAAATAAAGTTTTATTATATTAGGTATTCAATTAATTGATAATCAATTTAATATCAAAGTTGTTAACATTAAATTAATATTCCCTTAACATTGGAATCACACCACAGTTAAACTTTTGCATCTCATTAAATGCACGATTACTTATGAAGAGTAGTAAATTAAATTCAATGTTAAAGATTGTTGCTTTATTCTGCTTATTATCCATTAACATTAAGTCACAGGCCCAATATTTGCTGAATTCAGATTCCGCTTACAAGGCCGGTGCCCCTAACTCGGGAAGAATTTGGGGATATGTTTTTGGCGATTATTATGTTAAAGCTCACAGTGATTCGCTGAACCGTGGCGGAAATAATCAGTATACCGGTATCCCAAAAGACAGGAACGCCTTTGCCTTCCGCCGGATTTACCTGGGTTACGATTATAATATTTCCAAGAAGTTTTCCGCTGAATTGCTCCTTGCGGCAGAAGATAATTTTCCCGCTTTTAATCCCCCATCCTCCAGTTCCGCCAGTGGTGATCAGCTCGGAAACTCCAAGGAAACCTTTTTTATTAAATTGGCAAACGTACGCTGGAAAAATGTGTGGAAAGGAACCGACCTGGTTGTCGGCGAGCAGGCTACTCCCGCTTTCCCTTTGCTTTCTGAAAAAATATGGAATTACAGGTCGATCGAAAGGACCATTGCCGATATCCGGCGTACCCCTTCCTATGATATGGGTGTAGGGTTACAGGGTAAGTTTGATGCCAAGGGAAATTTCGGCTACGACCTGTTGGCTGCCAATGGCACCGGCGATAAGCCGGCCAGCACCAGTTTCAAGTGGTTTTATGGCGATATCTACGCATATTTTCTCGACAAAAAATTTGTTGCAGATTTATATGTTGATTATCAGAGACTTAACTGGCAGCCAGGATGGCATCATGACCGTTCCATGGTAAAAGGCTATGTTGCCTATAATACCCCCGCTTTGACCATCGGGGTAGAAGGATTTATTAACAACTTGAGAGCTGACACCAAAGCGACCCTCATAACAGGAGGGGCTGATACCATCAATACCAAGGCAGCAGGAATTTCCCTGTATGTCCATGGTGATATCATCAAGAACAAGCTTCGCTTCTTTGCCCGTTACGATGGTTATAACCCCAATAAAAAAATTGACAATACCCTCTATTCTAATTATGCAGGCGTATCCTCTCCGGGCGGGTATAATTCACCAGGATACCATATGACCTACAGTTCGAGCACCGGATCTCCTACATCTGCCACCAGCAACGGAGATGTAACAGCCAAGGAAAGTTTTGTAACAGCAGGCCTGGACTTTACCCCGTATAAGGGCGTTCATTTCATGCCAAATATCTGGTACAATCATTATTCCTCACAGCTCTCCGGCGTTTCAAACGGGGATTATGATCTGGTCTACCGAATGACTTTCTATTTCGTTTTTGGTAAATAAGAAACCAACTGATACTCCTAACGACCATAATTTATAACTTTTTAATTTTTAAATTTTTATGAAAAAGAAATCGCTAAACTTCCGGGCTTTGTTGTCTGCCGGAGCGCTTTTCCTGGCCATCGGTTTTTCCGCCTGCAACGGCGGGGGAACTTCCGGTGAATCCAAGTCAGACAGCACCAAGTCGGCCAGCGATGACAACGCACTGATCGGAGCCGGCAGCTCCTTTGACAACCCGTTGTTCTCAAAAATGTTTTCCGAGTACAACAAACTCAATGGACTCAAAGTGAATTACCAGTCGGTTGGTTCAGGCGCAGGGATTTCCCAGCTCACCAACAAGACCGTTGATTTCGGAGCTTCCGATGCCCCCATGAACGGAAAGCAGGATTCGGCCGTATCCGCCCCCGTGCTGCACATTCCCGTTACCGCCGGAGCCGTGGTACTCAGCTATAACCTCGCTGAGGTAAAGGATACCCTGAAACTCACCCCTTCGGTGCTGGCTGACATTTTTTTGGGAAAGATCACCAAATGGAATGATGCCAAAATCGCAGCCATCAACAAAGGCGTTAAGCTGCCCGATGTGGCCATCCTCATTGCCCACCGCTCCGACGGCAGTGGCACCTCCAACATTTTCACGACCTATTTAAGCAAGGTCAGCGAAGAATGGAGCTCCAAAGTAGGTAAAGGCTCCAGCGTAAACTGGCCAGTAGGCCTGGGCGGGAAGGGCAACGAAGGAGTTGCCGGACTGATCAAACAAACCCCCGGAGCCATCGGCTACATTGAACTGGCTTATGCCATTCAGAATAACATGGCTTATGCCCAGATTCAAAACAAGGCGGGCCGTTTCATTACCCCCAGCATTGCTTCGGTAACAGCTGCAGCCAATATCACCATTCCGGCTGATTCCAAAGTATCACTGACCAATACGGATGCCGCTGACGGTTATCCCATCTCCGGATTCTCCTGGGTACTGATCTATAAGGAGCAGAAATATGGCGACCGCAACCAGGACCGTGCTACCAAGCTGCTCAAATTGCTTTCCTGGGTTATTCATGACGGCCAGCAGTTCAGTGGTGCCCTCAATTATGCACCCCTGTCCCCGGCTGCCGTAACGACGGGAGACGCTATCCTGAAATCAGCCACCTTTGATGGCAAACCGATATTGCAATAAACAGCAATCAACATACCATGGATACTTCCTCAATGGATAAAGACCTCATTACCCTCAGCAATGCTTCGCTGGGGGTAATTAGTCCTGTCAAGACGGCGGACTCTTTAAAAATCCGCCAACGCCTCAGGCGCTCCTACCGGCAGATTAAGACTGAAAATGTATTCCGCCGGGTGCTGGTGCTGATGGGCTGGGTCATGGTAGTACTGGTACTGGGTATCCTTTTTACCCTGGTTCTGGAGTCGGTCCCTTCCATACGCGCCCTGGGGGCCGGTTATCTGTGGGGCAAGACCTGGGACCCGGTGCAGGATGTATACGGGGCCTATCCCTTCCTGCTGGGAACCCTGCTGACTTCTTTTTTAGCCCTTATTATTTCCATACCCTTCTCTATAGCGGTGGCCATTTTCCTGGGAGAATACTATCCGGAAGGCTGGCTGCCCAACCTGCTGAAAAACACCGTGGAACTGATTGCCGCCGTACCATCTGTCATCTATGGTTTTTGGGGACTGGCCGTACTGGTGCCCATTGTCCGTGGATGGGAAACCAAACTCGGGGTACAACCCGTGGGTGTGGGCATTCTGAGTTCTTCGCTGATTCTGGCAGTCATGATCATTCCCTATGCCGCTTCACTGGGGCGCTCCATGATCCAGATGGTGCCTTCCCCACTTAAGGAAGCGGCTTATTCGCTGGGCGCTACCCGCTGGGAGGTCATACGCAGCGTAATCATTCCCTACACCAAATCGGGTTTGTTTGCCGGTATCCTGCTTTCCCTGGGCCGCGCCCTGGGGGAGACCATGGCCGTAACGATGGTGATTGGAAATACCAGCATCATTCCGAAAAATATTTTTTCACCGGGCAATACCATGGCTTCCGTGATAGCCAATGAATTCACCGAGGCTGATAAACCCGTGTATCTTTCCGCCCTCATCGAACTGGGACTGGTCCTTTTCCTGGTCACTGTTGTCATCAATATGATCGGAAAAAGGGTGATCAGCCGGTTCACAAATGAATAAACCATGACCCCTAGCAACATTAAATACCGAATTGGCAAGAGCCGGGGTTTTCAGGTCCTTACCATCACCCTCGCCTTTGCCTGCGTGATTCCCCTGCTGGCCATCCTTGGTTTCATCATAGAGGCCGGCATTACCAAAATCAACTGGCATTTCCTGGTCAATGTGCCCAAACCGGTGGGTGAAACCGGCGGTGGGATAGCCAATGCCCTGCTGGGTACGCTGATCATCATCTTAGTGGCTGCCCTTATAGCCATACCCATCGGGATACTTTGCGGGGTTTACTTAAGCGAAAATAAAAAAAGCAGGCTGGCCTACTGGAGCCGGCTTTGTGTGGATATCCTGCAGGGGGTACCCTCCATTGTGGTGGGTATAGTAGCCTACTTCTGGCTGGTCAAACCCCTGGGCGGATTCTCTGCGCTCTCCGGCAGTGTCGCCCTGGCCATTATGATGCTGCCCATCGTTATCCGCTCCACGGAGGAGACCCTCAAACTCTTACCCGATACCCTGAAGGAAGCTGCTTTTGCCCTGGGTATGCCCTTTCACCGGGTGATTCTCAAAGTGATCATTCCATGCGGGATCAGCGGTATTCTCTCCGGAGTCATGCTTTCCATCGCCCGGGTGGCCGGTGAAACAGCTCCGCTGCTTTTTACCGCCTTTGGCAATCCCTATCTGTCGGCCAACCTGACCAAACCGATGCAAAGTCTGCCGCTGTTGATTTTCAATTATGCAACCAGCCCCTACAACGACTGGCATGACCTGGCCTGGGGCGCTTCCCTGATTCTGCTGGTTTTCGTTTTGATGCTCAATATCTTCACCAAGCTGATAACAAGAAAATGGAAAGTACAATTATAAAATCGATAGACTATAATGCCTATTTCGGCGACAACCATGTTGTCAAGAACGTGAACATTGAGATACCCAAAAACCATGTCATCGCGGTGATGGGTCCTTCCGGATGCGGTAAGACCACCTTTCTCAGGGGCATTAACCGCATGCATGAACTCATTCCCAATGCCACTGCCAAGGGCAAGATCCTGCTCAACAACGAAGACGTCATGGAAATGCATCCCATCTTCGTACGGCTGAAAATAGGCATGGTTTTCCAGCGCCCCAACCCCTTTCCCAACCTGAGCATTTATGATAACGTCATCGCGGGGTATAAACTCAACGGAATCAAACTGCCCAAAGCGGAAAAAGACCAGATCGTGGAGGAATCCCTGACCAAGGTCGCCCTCTGGAAAGAAGTAAAGGACTCCCTCACTAAAAAAGGCTCCTTCCTTTCCGGCGGCCAGCAGCAGCGCCTGTGCATCGCCAGGGCCGTGGCCATGCAGCCGGAGGTCCTGCTCTTTGACGAACCCACTTCGGCACTCGACCCCATTTCCACCTCAACGGTAGAGGAACTCTTTCATGAACTCAAAAAGAATTATACCCTGATCATCGTGACCCATAACATGCAGCAGGCTGCCAGGGTCAGCGACAGGACCGCTTTTTTTTATGTAGGGGAGCTGGTCGAATATGATGACACCAAAAGGATGTTCACCAATCCGCGCGACATCCGCACACAGAACTATATTACAGGCAGGTTTAGTTAATACTCACATTGAATCATTTTAATTTTACGGTATGACACAGTTAGAAACAGAATTATTGCTCCTCAAAAAGGAAGTCATCAATATGTGGAACCTGGTTCGCAGCCAGTTGGAAAAGGCAAGGGCTTCCATGGTGGACTTTGACAAGGACCTGGCCAGGGAAGTGCTGCTCAAGGAAAGAAGGGTCAACGGGGCCGAACTGAAAATCGACCGGGATTGTGAGAATATATTTGCCCTGCTTACGCCGGTTGCCGTGGATCTGCGTTTCGTGCTGGCGGTGCTGAAGATCAACTCCAACCTGGAAAGAATCGGGGATATCGCCGAAGGCATCGCCAAATATATGCTCAGCGCGGAAAAAGCATTCAAAAAAGAGCTGCTGGAAGAAACCCATGTCATGAAGATGTTTGATGAATCCATCATCATACTGGAGGATACACTGGCTGCTTTTGAGAACGAGGATACCCTGCTGGCCCGGCAGGTATTTAAAAAGGACGAAACCCTGGATGACATCAACCAGCGTGCCAATGAACTCATTGAAGCATACCTTTCAGGACATCCCGAAGACCTGGACCAGGCCCTCTATATATTGTCCATCATCCGCAAACTGGAGCGGGTAGGGGACCAGTCCAAAAATATTTCCGAGGAGATCATATTTTACCTGGAAGCCAAAGTGCTCAAGCACAAGCACTCACATTAGATTCGCCGCAATCATAATATTCTGGTAACCTTTCGGTAAACGCCCCGTAATAACGGGGCTTTATTTTGCACCCGATATAGCAGTTGTTACAATGGTTTTATAAAGCAAACGTTAGAATTTTCTCATGCAGTAAGCCCCTTCATTTCCATGCGGGGGCTTTTTTATGTTTGACCGGGTAAAGGAACCTGCGGCTGAGAACCATACAGGTGTACCGGCACCGGTTTAATTGAAGGTCAGATCCGGGTAGAGCAGATCGAGCTCGTATTTTTTTCTTCCCGTACAGTGGTGCATCATAAAAGAGATGATCGATTCGGTGGAGTGATCCAGTGAAAGAGGTGTCTTTTTTTTCTGGGCCATCCAGCCATGGAAGATGGCTTCAAAATTCCGGTCCAGGGCATTTGCCACGGGCACGCCCATTTGTGAGAGGGCGGCCGCGTTGCAGAGCTGCTCATACTGCCCGTGGATGGGCATGACCAGCAGTTTTTTACCCAGGTAAAGGGCTTCGGCCGGGGTTTCAAATCCCGCATTGGCAATGATGCCGGCGCATCCAATCAGGCTCCTGTTGAACCGATCTTTGCCGACGGGTATAAAAGTAATATTGCCCTGCCGCGTGGTTTGCCTGACTTCCCTGGAAAATACCTGGAAGCAATAGTCGGTCAGGCAGGAGAGATACTGGCGGATGACCGCGTCACTGTAGGAGGGCAGGTAGACGGTAATATGACCCCTGTCGTGGGGCTCCGCCTGCAGGATATCCCTTTTGATGATCGGAGGCAGGATGAAATTATCGTAACAGTTGAAATGGAGTCCCACATACTGGGAAGCCCGGGCATAATTGTGGAGGATCCATTCCCCGAAAGGGTTTTTCCGCTCCGGCCGGGGCACTTTGTCGGAGACGAAACTGGCCTGGTGGCCGAAATTGACGGAAGGAACCTTTTTATGCGCACAGGCCAGGGCCGTGATGCTTTCAAAGTCATTTATGACCAGGTCATACTTATCGACCGGCAGATCCCGAACCTCTTTGAGAATCCGCCAGGGGGCAAATTTCCGGAAGGTCTTTGCATAATCGAGCCCGCCCTTACTGGAATAAAAAAAACAAAGTCCCTCGCTGCGGTATTTTACCGGAGCCTGCATGGGCAGGGTGCTGTTGGCCCCGCTTAGGAATAGATCTACCTGGCCATACCTTTCCAGGTAGGGCAGGATCTCCATGGCCCGGCTGATATGGCCGTTGCCTGTTGCCTGTACTGCATAAAATATTTTCATAACATCTGAGCTTTAAATGGCCAGTGAATTAATGTAAAAGCTGATCTGGTCGGTGATCACGCTGATCTTCGGCTGCGCTTCCTGGGTGGCATTGGCGGGAAAGTCCTTTTCATTGTACTCGAAAATATTCCACTCGTTGTGCTGGTATTCCAGGGCCGTGAGATGCTCCACCCAGTCCCCCGAATTGAGGTATGTCACTTTGCCGTTCCTGTTTTCGATCACTTTTTTCTGGGGCTGGTGGATATGACCGCAGATCACATAGTCGTATTTTTTTTCAATGGCCAGTTCGGCCGCGATCAGTTCAAAGTCATTGATTTTACTGACCGCCCGGTTCACGCCGGCCATGACTCTTTTGGAAATGGAGACACGCTCCCGCCCCAGGGACTGCAGGATGAAATTGACAAAACGGTTGAAACGAATCAGCAGGCTGTACCCGCTGCTGCCCAACTTGGCCAGGATCTTGGCGCTTCCCTTGGTGGTGTTGTCAAAAACATCCCCGTGGAAAATCCAGGTCATTTTATTGTCTATTTCCAGTACGAGTTTGTCGGTGAGGGTAAAATTTCCCACCTGGATATCGCTGTAACGCCTCATCATTTCGTCGTGGTTACCCGTAATATAGAATACACGGGTGCCGCCGGTGATCAGCTGCATGATTTCCTTGATGACCTGGATATGGGAGACGGGAAAATAACGCTTGGAGAATTGCCAGCCGTCGATAATATCTCCGTTGAGGATCAGGATATTGGGGGCGATGCTTTTGAGGTAATTGACCAGTTCTTTAGCCCTGCATCCGTAGGTTCCCAGGTGAACATCGGAGAGTACTACTACATCTAGGGGACGTTTTTCCATTTAACGGGTTTTTCAAAGTTCCGGTTTCATTATTACTGCATGTTTACCCCCCTGTTAACAAATTGTAAGGTGATTGTGAAGAAATTGTGATGCGTATGCTTGTAAACGTTAGACAGTATTTGGATCTAAAGGCTTTTCCGTAACAATTCCTTCACACTGCGTTAAACTTCTGTTAACGGCCCTCGGATAATTTCGCATCAGATTTTTACTGCTTCAAATCAATTAAAAACTTACTGTTTTATGAGTACAAGAATTACCCTTCACAAAGGGGTAATGGCAATACTTGTTGTGTTGTTGTTACCGTTTTTCGCCCTGGCCCAAAAAGTAATCACCGGTCAGGTGCTTTCCAAAACAGACCAGTCCCCGGTAGCCGGCGCTTCTGTTGCCGTTAAAGGAACCAAACTGGGAGTAGCTACTTCCATCGACGGATTCTTTACCATCAAAGCCAAACAGGGCGATATCCTCATTATATCCGGTGTAGGTATCGTTAAGCAGGAAGTTCCGGTCGGCGAAGAGTCGAACCTGCATATCTCGGTTGCCGCGGACGCCAAGAATCTCAATGAGATCGTGGTAACCGCAACAGGTATTAAAAAGGAAGCCAAGCGCCTGGGTTATGCCGTGCAGACCATTGATGCATCCACGCTGACCCTGGCCAGGGAAGCAGATCCGGTCAATTCCCTGAAAGGCAATGCAGCCGGACTGGCCGTAAACGTCAATTCCGAAATCGGCCACGCACCCGATGTGATCATCCGCGGCGAGAACGATCCCAACGACCGCCCCATGTTTGTGGTGGATGGGGTTTCCATCAGTTCCGATACCTATAATATCAATCCCGATGACATTGAGACCATTACTGTTTTGAAAGGTCCCAATGCCGCCGCTTTATATGGCTTTCAGGGAAAAAACGGGGCCATCATCATTTCCACCAAGAAGGGCACCAAGGATAAAAGAGGACTTCTCATCACCCTCAATTCAAGTACACAGTTTAATAAAGGGTTTATTGCACTTCCCAAATACCAGGACACCTACGGACCTGGTGATAACGGTCAGTATGCCTTTGGCGGCGGTGGATCCAGCCCCCAAAGCTATTTCGGCAGCGGCGCAGTCGGTGTTGGTAACAACGACTATGACTATGATGTGTGGGGACCTCAGTTCAGGGGACAGCTTCTGCCCCAGTACGATGGTGCCTTTGACCCTACCAAGACCTATATTACCACCTATGCTGACGGCAGCAAGTACTCCGGTCACGTGGCTCCGACGCCCTGGGTGGCAAGAGGTAAGGACAACCTGAGGAAATTCATTCAGACCGGTTTGCTTTCTTCCAACAGTCTCTCGGTGAGCTCTTCTTCTGAAAAGACGGATATCCGCTTTTCCATGGGAAATATCTATCAGAAAGGCATTGTTCCCAACACCCAGTTGAACAATGGCAACTTTACAGGAAGCATCGTGCAGCGTTTCAACAGCAAACTTACGCTGACCAGTTATTTTAATTACAGCCGTCAGTCGACACCCAATGTACCGGATGTGAATTACGGTCCCAACAGCATCATCTACAATATCATCATTTGGGGTGGTGCTGACTGGGCCATGAAGGATATGCGTAATTACTGGCAGCCAGGAAAAGTGGGTCTCCAGCAAAAGTATGAGGAGTTCTACCGCTATAACAACCCCTATTTCATGTCCTACGAATGGCTGAGGGGTCACTACCAGAACAATGAATATGGTTATCTGTCATTGAATTACAAAATAAATTCCGACCTGGATGTACAGTTCAGGCCAAGCCTGACTGCCTATGACATGTTCAATTCGGAGAAAATGCCTTATTCTGCGGGTGTATACGGCAGACCCCTTCGCCAGGGAGATTACCGCGAAGACAGGCGCTCCCTGTTTGAATCAAATGAAGATCTGCAGGTTCGCTACCATAAAAACCAGCTCTTCGGATTCCTTGATCTGCAGGCCCTCGGCGGCGGATCAGCCAGGAATTTCAATTTCAGTTCCAATTTTGAGTCCACCAACTACCTGAATACCCCCGGAATCTATTCTTTTTCCAATTCACTCAATCCCCTGACGGGAAGCAGCTACCATTCCAGCATGCTGGTATTGAGCGCTTATTATTCAGTGGACCTGGGGTATAAGTCTTATTTGAACGCCAACATCACCGGCCGTGTGGATAAATCCTCCGCATTGCCTGCCAATGGCAACAGCTATTTTTATCCCTCTTTCAACCTGTCTACCGTAGTTTCTGACTACGTCAACCTGCCTAAAGTGATTTCCTTCCTTAAATTCAGGGGATCCTATGCAGAAAGCAAGAGTGGTGGTACCAATGCCTTCTTTTCACCGAATGTCAGCGCAACACCGGCCGGCGGTTACGGATATACCTGGAACTCCCCCTATGGAGGTCCGAGCTATCAGTTCTCTCAGCCATATAATTTAGTGTCCACCTATACCAACCAGATTGGTAGCAGCGCGGTCTACACAGACCAGACCGTAGCCACCAGAATCCAGACAGCTGACAGACAGTCTACTGAATTCGGTGCCGATATCCGTTTATTTGCCAACAAACTGGGCCTGGACGTAACCCATTATCATTATAAGAATACCGGTATCGTAAACAAGGGTACTTCGCCCGCCTCCGGTTACTCTTCCTACCTGACCAACGGTAATACCTATACCAATGACGGATGGGAAGTGGTGCTGAATGCCCGCCCGATCAATCATCCCGGCGGATTCAACTGGAATGTAATTGCCAATTTTTCCACCTATGTCAGGAAATGGGTCAATGATGCCAATCCCAACAATTACGAAAATAACGGCAAAAGAGTCGACCTCGTCTATGGCAATGCTTTTGTAAGAACACCGGACGGCAAAATGGTCATTGACCAGACTTCCGGTTTATATTCCCGCTTTTCCGACCTTGGTTCTTCTGCCCAAAAAGTCTTTGGGCACGCAGATCCCGACTGGCAGTGGGGTGTTGTCAACAATTTCAGCTATAAGAATTTTGTGCTGCGCTTCCAGTTTGACGGATTGGTCGGAGGCGTAATGGAAGACTATGTAAGAAAGAAGACCCTGCAGGGCGGACGTCACATCGAAAGTGCCGAAGGTGCCTTTGGTATCGCCAGGCCTTCAGATGAGGCCAATGTGGCAGCCTATACCGGAAACGGGGTTAACCTGACCGGCGGCTCCATCAACCTGGACCCGCTCACCGGAGTGATTACCAATTTCAAAAGCCTGTCGGAGTCGCAAAACTCCACCAAGAGCCAGGTGCAGCCATTTGTTACCCGCATGGCCTCCATTCCTGACCTGGACATCATCAAGAAAACTTACGTAAAACTGAGGGAAGTCGCCATTACCTATAATATTCCCGAGAATGTATTTGGCAAAAAATCCTTTTTTCAAAAGGCCAGCGTTTCCCTTGTCGGCAGGAACCTGCTCTATTTTTTCCCCAACCGCTACAAGGATGTGGATGTGGACCAGTATACCCAGGACGGCGGTTCTGGCTTGCAGACCCCCACGACCCGCAGTTATGGCTTTAACGTAAATATTTCTTTCTAATCCTTAAAGCAAAATTTGATATGAAACAGATTAAATATATATTCTTACTGGTTGCGGCAGGGTTCCTGATGACCTCCTGCAACAAACAGATTCAGCAGAAACAAACCGACCCCAATAACCCAACCAGTGTACCCCCTTCGCTGATATTGGGAAACCTCCTGGCTGATATGGCAGGACAGGGCACGGGCGGTGATTTGGGCGGCGTGAATTCTTGGAGCAATGTCCACCGCTGGAACCAGTATCATTGCAGTAATTATGATTATTACGATAATAATATTTACTCCTGGACCAACGGTTCATTTGATCCCTATCTGGTAGTTAAAAATGTCATGCAAATGGAAAAGGAAGCCGCTCTCAGAGGCGCTTCCAGTGTGAATCCCTATGAAGCCGTCGGCCGCTTCATCCAGGCTTATTATTACTATAACCTGACTTCCCTTTTTGGGGATGTGCCCCTGGCCCAGGCCGAGCAAGCGACCTTGAATCCCAAACCGGCCTATACCCCACAGGAGCAGGTATTCGCCTATGTGCTTAACCAGCTGGATACCGCCAACACCCACCTGGCAGCCCTGATTGCCAACAATGACAATTCATTGTCAGCCTCCCAGGACCTCTATTACCAGGGCGACCTGGTCAGGTGGCAGAAACTGGTCAACTCCTTTAAACTCAGGGTGCTGGTCAGCCTGAGCAGTAAGGCATCCGATGCCCTACTGAATGTTCCCGCCCAGTTCGCCGCCATTGTGGGCAATCCTTCCAAATATCCCGTTTTCACCAACGCCCCTGATTCGAAATTCCCTGGGGCCCAGTTTGATGATTTCAAATACAATTACGACGGCACCTACGTGCAATACTATTTTAATCCAAGTAATTTCGGATCCATTGCTGCCCGTTTCAATATGGCTTCCACCTATGTAAGCGCACTGACCAGCCTAAACGACGCGCGGGTTTTCGTCACCTGTGAGCCAGCATGGGCGCTGGTGGGAGCTGACCCTGTACCTGCCCAGTATAAATATTTTGCAGGTGCCAGCACCGGTGAACCTCTTTCCACCATGTATGGAAATGCAAATGCCGGACTGTATTCCTTTATTAACCGTCGCAGGTACTACAACAATTTTACCGGTGAACCGGATGTACTGGTGGGCTATAAGGAAATGTGTTTTAACATCGCAGAAGGGATAACCCGCGGCTGGGCTTCCGGAAATGCAGAATCCTACTATAAGGCAGGAATCGCAGCATCCATGGCTTTTTACGGTATTGACACTTCAAAAACCAGCTTTACCGCTTATTTCCTGCCTCCCGGAGCAAACTCCGTAGCACAGGTTGCGCCTTATCCGTTTAGTTTCAGCTTTTCCAGTTATTACGCGCAGCCAACCGTTGCCCTGTCATCGGCACAGCCTGATGCCATCAACCAGATTGTGCTTCAGAAATACCTGGCCTGTTTTGAGAATTCCGGGTATGAAGGATATTACAATTACCGCAGGACCGGCATTCCTGCCTTTCAGGGAGGCAGTGGGGTAGGCAACAACGGACTGGTTCCCAAAAGATGGGCTTACCCTGTGTCTGAACAGGTTCAGAATACCACCAATTGGAAGGCCGCCATTTCCGCACAACAGTTTTCTGCCGATGATCTTAACCAGAGCATGTGGATTTTAAAGTAATCAATATTGAAACGCTTATAGCATAAAAAGCAATTTAGTAAGGATGTTAAATACAGGGCGAATCTTTTCGGGATTTCGCCCTGTATTTTTTTCCCTTCAGTTTTTATAATGGTTTTCAGTATCCTTTCAATTGGAAGTATATGCCCAAGTTAGGTTGGTTTTCTGTCAGGGTCTTCAGAAGCGGGATCATCCTTTGCGGGGTGCTGGCTGGCTGCTTGCCCCCTGTCAGGGCACAACGTCACAAAACCGAGAACCTGATTATAGTAACCCTGGACGGCATGCGCTGGCAGGAGGTGTTTGGCGGGGCTGATTCTGCCCTGTTACATAACCCGAAGTATACCCGGAATATAGGCGAGGTTCAAAAAAAATTCTGGCGGGAAGATGTAGGCCAGAGAAGGGCCCTGCTGTTTCCCTTCATTTGGCAGGTCATGGAAACCAGCGGACAGCTATACGGCAACCGAAACGTCGGCAGCCTGGTGGATAATGCCAATCCTTATAAAATTTCCTATCCGGGCTATAACGAACTGTTTACCGGATATCCGGATTCCTTGGTGCGATCCAACAGTAAGATCCCAAATAAAAACACCAATGTACTGGAGTACATTGACCACCAGGAAGGTTACCAGGGAAGGGTGGCCGCCTTTAGTTCCTGGGACGCATCCCCCTATTTTCTCAATAAATGGCGCAGCGGGCTCTATGTAAACGCAGACCAGGACTCCATTGATTTTGGCACGGCTACCTCCGTACTGATCCATGATATTCAGCGGCTTTCCATGAAACCTAATGGTGAAAGGCTCGATGTTCTTACTTATATTGCAGCCAGGGAATACCTGAAGGCCCGCAGGCCCAAAGTACTGTATATCTCCTTTGATGAAACCGATGAATTTGCCCATCAGGGAAACTATGATGCCTACCTGGCGGCGGCCCATGCCCTGGACGGTATGCTGGCCGATATCTGGAATACAGTGCAGTCCCTGCGGGAATACAGGGGAAAGACCACCCTGCTGGTCACCTGTGATCATGGAAGGGGTGACCGGATAAAGGACCAGTGGAGGGACCATGGGCAGCGCATTGAGGACGCGGGGCAATTGTGGGTGGCCGTTATGGGACCTGATTCACCGCCCCTGGGTGAAGTCAGTGTAAAAACTGTCCTCTATCAAAAACAGATTGCCCCGACACTGGCTGCCCTGCTCGGGTTGCATTTTGTGCCGGACCGGGGAGAAGCCTTACCCATTTCAACCATCATTCACCCATAAATTTAATTATACATGACAACCCAACAGGCCGCCGGTATCACAGAAGAAATCATGCATTTTTACGAACAGCACGGCGGCGAGGAATACGCCGGAGAGAAGGTAACCCAGCTCGAACATATGGTGCAGGCAGCGGAACTTGCCCAGGAACAGGGCTTTGACCAGGAAGTCATCCTGGCCGCCTTCCTCCATGACATTGGGCATATCTGTGAGGAGGGTAGGGGTGTCAATGAAATGGATGGATACGGCATCCGCGATCATGAGCAAATCGGGGCGGATTTTTTAAAAAGCCGCGGATTTTCCAAAAAAGTGATCCGGCTGGTGGAATCCCATGTGGAAGCCAAAAGATACCTGACCCTGAAGGATCCGGCTTATTATGACCAGCTCTCCGATGCCAGTAAGAAAACACTGGAGTACCAGGGCGGCCGTATGGCAGCCGAAGAAGCCGCAGCCTTTGAGCAATACCCGCTGTTCAGCCTGATTATCCAGATGCGCAAATGGGATGAGCAGGCCAAGATCGAGCACAAGGCCCTGCCTGACCTGCAGGCCTACCGCAATATGATCTACCAGCACCTGATATCCCAGTAGGTTTTTCCATTCACCCAAACCATCAGACGGGAGATCCCCGCCAGTCACCAGGCATGAACAAACAAGCAGTTATCCCCTACAAACAGAACCAGATGCTGGTGGCCCTGTATGCGGCCGTCATTACCTTTCTGACCTATGCCACCGTATACGGATTCCGCAAGGGGTTTACGGTCTGCACCTTCAGCGGAATGAGCTTTGCCGGCATCGGTTACAAGACCTGGCTGGTGATAAGCCAGGTGCTTGGATATACCTGCAGCAAGATTTAC
This sequence comes from uncultured Bacteroidota bacterium, assembly GCA_903906365.1. Lineage (GTDB taxonomy): Bacteria > Bacteroidota > Bacteroidia > Chitinophagales > Chitinophagaceae > Puia. The sequence goes on from CAIVKC010000036.1 coordinate 29,981, forward strand.
GGCATCCGCTTCATCGCCGAACTAAAAAGACTGGGCCGCGGTAAACTGATCCTGCTGCTTACCGGCGTTTCCTGGTTTGCGCTCCTGCTGTTTGCCATCATACCCGCCCCGTACAATATTGTCTTCATGTTCATCAACGGTTTTCCGCTGGGCATGATCTGGGGCGTCGTTTTTTCCTATGTGGAAGGACGCAAGGCCACCGATTTTATCGGGGCTGCCTTATCGGTCAGTTTTATCTTTTCTTCCGGATTTGTCAAAACGGTGGCCGAGCGGCTGCGCATCAGTTTTGAGCTGAGTGAATTCTGGGTTCCCTTCGTGGCAGGCCTTGCCTTCGCCATCCCGCTGGTGCTATTTGTATACCTGCTCGAAAAGATCCCGGCCCCTTCTGCCGAAGATGAGTCCCTGCGGAGCACCCGTGTGCCGATGATGAAGGAAAAACGGCGGGAATTTGTACGCCTTTTTCTTCCGGGCCTGGTGGCAGCCATTTCCATCTATGTTTTCTCCACCCTTTTCCGCGATATCAGGGATAATTTCCTGGCCGACATGTGGAAGGAAATGGGATATGTAAACCAGCCTTCCCTGTTTACCAAGACTGAAACCCCGACGACCATCATCATCCTGGTGCTGATCAGCAGCATGATCCTGATACGGAACAATTTCAAGGCCCTCATGGTAGCCCATTATTTCATATTGCTGGGCTTTATCATTACCGGCATCAGTTCCTACCTTTTTGTACAGCACCGGCTCTCCCCGGTATGGTGGATTACCCTGGTTGGCCTGGGGCTTTACATGACTTATATCCCCTTTAACTGCGTGTTTTTCGACCGGCTCATCTCGGCTTTCAAATATGCGGGCAATGTGGGTTTTCTGATCTATGTGGCTGATTCCTTTGGCTACTTCGGCTCCGTCGGGGTGCTGGTCACCAAGGAAATCCTGCACGTTAAGCTGCAGTGGACGGCGTTTTATTCCCAGGGTGTCATTGTTTTATCAGTGGTCGGTATCCTGGGTACCATCCTCTCCCTGACCTATTTTTCCAGAAAGTACCATAAAATGATCGAATTTCATGAATAAGCAAACCGCTATTGTAATCGGCGCCGGTATTGTCGGACTGGCCACGGCCAGGGCCCTGGCAAAAAGGGGGTATGCAGTGACTGTCATCGAGCGTACCCAGAAGGCAGTGGGTGCCTCCGTCAGGAATTTCGGTATGGTCTGGCCCATTGGCCAGCCCGCCGGTACACTTTACAACAGGGCCATGCGCAGCCGGGAGATATGGCTGGAAGTTGCCCGGGCCGGGGATATTTGGGCAGACCCGGTAGGAAGCCTGCACCTGGCCTATAATACCGATGAGTGGAAGGTGCTGGAGGAGCTTCATCAGATCTTCTGTAAGGAAGGCCGGAGTGTGGCCTTACTGCAACCCGGGGAAGTGCTGGAAAGGTCTCCGGCCGCATTAAAACAAGGACTGTTGGGCGGGCTTTTCAGTGCCGATGAGGTGATTGTGGATCCCCGCCAGGCGATTGCCGCCCTGCCGGGCTACCTGACCCGGGAATTTGGCGTGACCTTTCACTGGGGTAAATGCGTCTCCTATATTGCAGACCAGACCGCCTATATTGGAAATGAGGAGGAGCATGAAGCGGACCTGATCGTGGTGTGCAGCGGGGCTGATTTTGAAACCCTGTACCCCGAATATTTTGCCAGCCTGCCCATTACCAAATGCAAGCTGCAGATGATGCGCATGGTTGCCCAGCCGGATGAATGGCGCATGGGTCCTGCACTCTGCGGCGGACTTTCACTGATTCACTACAACAGTTTCAAGGCGGCCCCCTCCCTGGCGGAACTTAAAAAAAGGTATGAGCTGCAAATGCCCGACTACCTGGAATGGGGCATTCACGTGATGGTCTCACAGAACGGCATGGGAGAGCTTACCATCGGGGACTCCCATGAATACGGCCTGACCCATGAACCTTTTGACCGTGCGGTCATCAATAATATGATTCTTTTCTACCTGGAAAAAATGGCCGCTTTTCAGGATCCCCGGCTGATCGAAACCTGGAATGGCATCTATCCCAAGCTGACTGACGGCCAGACCGAGGTCTTTTTCTCCCCCGAGCAGGGCGTCCATATTCTCAACGGACTCGGAGGGGCCGGCATGACCCTTTCCTTTGGCCTGGCTGAAGAACTGGTGGCTACCCTTTGAGGACCCTGGCCATCGGAGCCTTTGGGATATTGTTGCAATAAACAATAGTTTTGCCATTTTAACCCAATGACTTTTGCCGGATGGAAAAACTCTCTGTAACCTTAAGCCGGAACCGTCCTTATTTTACCGGTTACCTGATACTGCTCCTCTCCGGGCTGGTCCTGTTGTTATGCACCTCCAAAGAGCAGAGCTTTTTGATGCTCAATCCCTACCATGGCCTGCTGCTGGACTGGTTTTTCATCATTTATACCAATGTGGGTGACGGCCTGTTTTCGGTGGCCATCTTCCTGGTATTGTTATACCTGCGCAAACCCCTTGCGGCCTGGGAAATCATTTTTACCTTCCTGCTTTCCGGGCTGGTCGCCCAGGTGCTTAAGAATTTTTTTCCGATGCCAAGACCCAAAACCCTGCTGGAACACAGCGGTTATCCCTATTTTCTGGAAGGAATTACCCATGTGGGGCATGCCTCTTTCCCTTCCGGCCATTCCGCCTCCGCCTTTGGCCTGGCCACGATCCTGACCCTGTATAGCAGGGATAAAAGACGCGGCCTGCTTTACCTGGCTGCTGCCGCGGCCGTGGCTTATTCCCGGGTTTACCTCGGACAGCATTTCCTCCAGGATGTGCTGGCGGGATCCTGCATCGGGACCATATGTGCCTTGAGCGTATACTTCCTGATCCAGGGGCAGTCCTCCTGGTTTGCCAAAATGAAAGCAGCCGACCAGTCCTTATAATCATCGCCCAAACCGTTAACCATGCCCAAAAAACTACTTTACCTCCTGCTGATCTCCACCGCGGTGCGCTGCCTGCTGGCCTATTGGCTGGAATTTGGAAACGACGAAGTCTATTACTGGACCTATGCCCGCCACCTGCAGTGGAATTATTTCGACCATCCACCCATGGTGGCCCTGCTGGTAAGGCTGGGGACTCTGGGCATGCACCTGCGGGGGGAACTTTTTGTCCGAGCCGGTGCCATCGCCTGCGCCGGACTCAATACATGGCTGGTCTTTTTGATCGGGAAAAGATTACGCGACGAGCGGGCGGGCTGGTTTGCTGCCCTTTTGTATAACTCCTCGTTTTACTGCATCATCATCGCCGGCACCTTCATACTGCCGGATTCAGCGCAGGTCCTCTGGTGGGTGCTGGCCATCTACCTGATGACCCTTGTCACCGATGAAAAACAGGTAGCTCCCCGTAAGGGTCTGCTGCTGCTGCTCACCGGCACCGCCATCGGTCTTTGCATCATGAGTAAGGTACACGGAGTATTCCTTTGGCTGGGTTTTGGGCTCTATATCCTTTTGTATGACAGAAAACTGCTCAAAGAGCCAGCCCTCTATGCGGCGGCGGCGATCACAGCCCTGATCGTTTCCCCCATTTTGTTCTGGAATATGCAGAATCATTTTATTACCTATTCCTTTCACAACAGCCGGGTGGGCTTTTTGGATAAAAAGCTGGACTGGGATGCTTTTCTGCAGCAGTTCTTGGGATCCATCCTCTACAACAACCCGGTGAATGTCATCTTGTACGCCCTGGGGATCTGGGGCATCCTGCGTACACCGGATTTGGTTCAGCCCTCCTTCCGGCGGCTTTATTTATTGCTGGGCCTTCCCCTGATCCTGGTATTGCTGGTGATGTCCCTGTTCAACGACACCCTGCCCCACTGGTCAGGCCCCGCCTATATCAGCCTGATGCTGCTGGCAGCCGTATATTACTCCTGGCGCCTGGATAGCCGCCGGCTCCTGCCCGGTCCCATCCTGGCACCCCTGCTGCTGCTGGGGTTTGCTGCCACCTTGGGCGTTGCGGTGATCAGGTGGCTGCCCCTGCAGCTGGGAAAAACCGACCAGCGGGTTCTGGGCGACGGGGACGTGACCCTGGACATGAGCGGCTGGCATGCCCTTCAGCCCGCTTTTGATTCGGTCTACCGCAGGGACCTGCGGGATGGCCGCATCAGTCAGGATCCCCGGATCCTTTCGGACAAATGGTTTCCCGCGGCCAACCTGGATTATTATGTGGCCACCCCGACGGGGCTTTCCCTGTTTGCCGCAGGCCGGCTGGTGGATATCCACCATTATGCCTGGCTGAACCGGGAACTCCCGCCGATGCAGGCGGGCAGCGATGCTTATTTCATTTATCCGTCCAATTATTTTGGACCACCCAAAAAGCCATTGCTTGATTATTTTGAAAGAATGGATACGGCGGCCCTGGTTCCCCAATACCGCGCCGGAGTGCATGTCCGCAATTTTGTCATCCTGCGGCTGATTCATTATAAAGGAGGGATACCCGCTGACGGGATCCTGGAGCCGATGCCCTAAAGATAGGGAGCCGCAGGCGGGGGCCGGCTTTAATCTCTTTTGGCCTCCAGGGTAAAACCAATGGTGGTTCCCACATCCGGGGTGCTTCTGACATGAATGCGCTGTTCGTGCGCCTCGATGATATGCTTACAAATGGCCAGGCCCAGGCCGGTGCCGCCACGGTCACGGCTGCGCGCTGCATCGGTGCGGTAGAACCGCTCGAAAATGCGTGAGAGGTGTTCTTCCTCGATGCCGATGCCATCGTCACTGACTTCCACCAGGACATGACTATCGTCAGTTTTATAGACGCTTGCCATGATGGAACCGTTATTCCTGCCGTATTTGCAGGCGTTTTCCACCAGGTTGGTCAGCACCATGCGGATCTTTTCCTTGTCGGCAAAAACGGTGATCGGCGATTCACATCCCTTTTTGATAAAGGGCTTGATGTCTTTTTCTGCAGCCTTGATGGAAAGGGATTCGAAGACCTCCCGGATCAGATCCTGGATCACGAAATTTTGTTTGTAGAGCAGCTGTTCGCCGCGCTCCAGCCGGGAGATCTCGTCTAGGTCATTCATCAGGTTGACCAGCCGGTCCACATTCTTGGACGTATTTTCCAGGAATTTCTTACTGACCACCGGGTCCTCCATGGCACCCCCCAGCAGGGTATCGATATAGCCCTGTATGGAAAAGATGGGTGTTTTGAATTCGTGGGCCAGGTTTTGCAGGAACTCCTTGCGATAGGCCTCGTTCCTTTTGAGGACTTCAATTTCCTCATTTCTTTTCTCCCCCCATTTTTCCACATCCTCCCTCACCTCATCGATACTTTTCTGGGGGAGTATGTATTTGAAATATACTTCTTCTTTTTTGGTGGCCTTGGTCTGGTGAATGAGTTTATAGATCAGTTTGATCTTCCGGTAGATGAACCTTTCCAGGGTAAACAGGATCAGGGCGTAGCTGATGGCAAAGGTGACCAGCCAGGAACAAAGGCTGACCAGCCAGCTGCCCGTCAAAATAAAGGCCCCCAGGAAGACCGGGACCGACAGCACGGCCGCCGTGGAGGCTGACAATTGTTTGGGTGATAGGCTTTTGGTCGAAAACATGGTTTATATCGGAGCTGCGCTGCAGGTTTGGAATAATATGTAAGGCAAGTTCCGTCTTTTTGGAAGAAACTCAAAGGGCAAAAAGGGGCAGCCCCCGGGGCTTACAAATCAAACTTATAACCCACCCCCTTGATGGTGGTGATACAATCCAGGTCGAGTTTCTGACGGACCTTGCGTATATGCACATCGATGGTGCGGTCTCCGACAATTACATCGTTGCCCCAGACCTGGTTGAGGATTTCGTTTCTTAAAAAGACCCGGCCGGGGCGGGAGGCCAGCAGGTACAGGAGCTCAAATTCCTTTTTGGCCAGGGTTATATCCTTGTCATTGACGGTGACCTCAAATTTATCGGGGTCAATGGTGAGGTTCTCGATTCTGAGGGCCTTGCCTTCCGGCTCCTTACTGGTCCGGCGGAACAGGGCGTTGACCCGGCTGATCAGGACCTTGGGGCTGATGGGCTTGGTGACATAATCGTCGGCACCCATTTCAAGTCCCTTGATGTGGTTGGTTTCATCATTGAGGGCGGTCAGAAATATGATGAGTGTATCCTTAAATGCCTGCTGCGACCGAAGGACTTCACAGACCTCAATACCGCTTTTTTTAGGCATCATGATATCCAGGATGATCAGGTCCGGCCGCATGGATTTTGCCTTCACCAGGGCCTCATCCCCGTCCTTTGCCGTGGCCACTTCATATCCTTCTTTGACCAGGTTGTACTGGATGATCTCAAGAATATCCGGTTCATCGTCTGCGATCAATATTTTTTTGCCCTTGGACTCCATATGTCAAAAAAATTTATGCAAACCTACTGGAAATTAAGCGTTGCGCTGGTTTGAGGCAGCCGAGTTCACAATTTCTTAATATAAAAATAACCTCATATAATCAATAAGGGTCGGTTTATTTTTCAGCAAATAGCCCCCTAAAACGGGGAGTTAACAGGGGAGTTTTAAATTCTTGCTCCAGTTGGCTGATAAACAACACATATAGCCGTTTTTTACGTTAATACAACCTGAAATGGTAGTATTTTTGTTTTTCATGGCCCCTATGGCACCATCAATCTTATGAAACAATTCGCTTGGATCCTTTTTATCACCGGTTCACTGGCAGTTCCCGCCCAGAAATCGGCTGCCCAAAGCGCACCCTATTCCTATAAGGTGTCCCAGGACAGGCTGCTCTTCCACGACGATGTGGACCGGGAGCAGAAACGCCTGCTGGCCATAGGTGGCAGGCCCGGCGATATCATCCAGGTTTCCAGGGACCCGGATATCAACCTGGCGGTGACCGATGCCCTCATCAGGCGGGTGGACGCCTTGCAGCAGAACATCGAAGTGGATTCCTCCCTGAACACCAATCTCAAGAAACGATACCTTCGGGGGCTGGATTTTTTACTCAGCGGTTACCTCCATCATTACGGCACCAAGGATTTTCCCGCTACCATGGCCCCGGAACTGGTACAGGCCTTTGAAAATGCCATGAAACTCGATGAGAAGAGCCAAAGCATAGAACCGGTGATTGAATCAAGCAGCTACGGCACGGGCAAAATACTCATGGATTGTTTTTTGCTGCCCTATGAAAATGCAGGTATCGGGCCTTCCCGGCTGATCCTGCTGCGTAAATACGGCCTGCTGCATCCTTCCGAAATACTCGACCTGCTCAAAAAAAACCCGGATGTCCCCTTTGCCGACAGCCTCATTGTTGTGGCGGGGCACCATAATATCCGGCAGCTCTATGATTATGCCGCCGCCAGCAACAGCCTGGGCATGCGCATTCGCGGCAGCCGCGACACCCTGGTCCACACGGTGGCCAGGATGGCCGCCTCCAGGAGCGGGCAGCTCTATTTCCCCTTTTTGGACAATCTGCTGAAAGGAAAGATCACCATGGAGGAAATCGACCGGGTCAAAGAAGATGACCTGAACTATTTCCGGCTGCTGGTCAGGACCCGGATCGATTATGCTGCCAGGATGCTCCCACCGTTGCGGGATACGGCCCTGGAAATGGATGCCCTCAAACAAATGCTCTCCAAGAAGGGAAAGGATATCTTCGTCAACCAGATCAATGCACTCCATACCCAGGAAAACCCGGCCATCCGCTTCCGGGTCCTGGACCCGCTGACCCCGGAGGAATTATACTACCTGGTGGTGTTGAGCGAGGACGAAATATATACTTCCAGCTACCTGGGGGTCTATGAACGGATCTTTCAGCGCATGGCCAACCCCCGGGGGGACAGCCTGATCATGCGGGTACACGGGGATTATTTCCGCAAATTCATCAAAATGGCTGCGGCCTACAACAAACTGGACCATTTCCTGGCCTCCATGGATAAGGACCATGCCAACGCGGTCATGTGGTACTTTGTCTATGGCCTGGAAAAAGCGGGCGAAGAGGAGGCCGTGGATGTGGCCGATTCCTACAGCAGCATTTTTGAAAAAAATCCAGGTCTGGCAGCCTATGTGCTCCGCGTGGTCAAATGGAACCAGGAAAAGAACCTGGCTGCCGATAATAAACGGGGAACCATCATTTACAGCCTGCTGCGTACCCTGTTCGAGTCGGCCGATACCTCCCAGAAAGTGGACCTGTCCTCCAGCCTGGGCATTCCTCCGATCTATTCGGTGGGCCACAAATCCCTGCAGGATAAAGACGGCAAAGTCATCGAACAGGTGTTTTTTTACGGAGACCAGGATAAGGACGGACAAAACTCATTTGCCGATTATATGGCCCTTTTCCGGGGCAAAGCCGAATGGAAGATCACGGAAAACCCCGAATGGGTCACCATTACCTCCACCCGGGGCAAACCCGTATGGATCTTTGCCAACAAACCCCTCTACGGGGAGGATGATCCGGATGCCAGGGCCCAGAGCCATTTGAGCGATTACCTCTTCGATCACCACCTCAAGCCAACGATCATCATCCACCGCGGCCATAGTTACCATGTTCGCTATACCATCGGACAGATGCCCGCCAGCGCGCACATCGTGGTACTGGGTTCCTGCGGTGGCTACAATAACCTCAGCGAAGTGCTTAAAATCAGTGAGGACGCCCATATCATATCTTCCAAGCAGGTAGGCACCAAAACCGTGAATGAGCCCATCCTGCAGGCCATCAATAATGCGCTGCTGTCGGGTAAGGACATCGACTGGCTCAGCATGTGGAAGGAGCTTGGCGCCCGGTTTAAAAATGATGCCGCTGCCAAAGAAAAGTTCGACGATTATATTCCGCCCTTCAAGAACCTGGGAGCCATATTCATCAAAGCCTACCGCCGGGCGATGGGTGGCGATTAGGAGGCTATGGCGCCCCGCTGCGGCTTTGTGTAGGCGGACATCTAAGAAGGGCATCTTCCCCTATCTTTGCAGCTCTTATGGCAGAAAAGGGTAAAGGAAAAAAAATTTTCGATTTCAGTTTGCTCAGGCGGGTGTTTCATTACGCGTCTCCCTACCGGAAGCGCCTGTACTGGTCCATTGCCCTTTCCATCCTGCTGGCGGTGGTTTCCCCCCTGAGACCCTTTCTCATCCAGTTTGCCGTAAACAATTACATCAAAAAGGGGCTGGGGGCCGACCAGTGGGTGAAGCAGGCCATGGCATCCCTGCTGGTCTGGATCACCGTGTTGCAGATCGGCCTGTTGCTGGTGGAAACCGTCGGGCGCTTTTATTTTTCCTTTATCACCGCCTGGCTGGGCCAGACCGTCGTAAAGGACCTGCGGGTGGCTGTCTACCAGAAAATACTGGGACTGAACCTTTCGCAGTACGACAAGACCCCGATCGGGACACTGACCACCCGCACCATCAATGATATTGAATCCATCAATGATATCTTTTCCGACGGCCTGATCCCCATCATCGCTGATTTGCTTTCCATTATTTCGGTGCTTTTTTGCATGTTCTACGTGGACTGGCGCCTTACCCTGATTTGCCTGGCTCCTTTCCCGCTGCTGATCGTGGCAACCTATATATTTAAGGAAAGTGTCAACAAATCCTTTATACGGGTACGCAATGCGGTCTCCGCCCTCAACGCCTTTGTACAGGAACATATCACGGGAATGCAGATGGTCCAGGCTTTTGCCGCCGAACAGCGGGAGTTTACCAAGTTCAAAAAGATCAATAAGGAGCACCGGAACGCAAACATCAACGCTATTTTCGCCTATTCCATTTTTTTCCCCTTCGTGGAAATCATCATGGCGGTGTCCACCGGCCTGCTGGTCTGGTGGGGCGCCCGCCAGGTGCTGCAGATCCCCGAAGCGGAAGCCAGGGAACTGACCGGCAAGATCATCGCCTTTTTCCTGTACCTCAATTTGCTGTTCCGTCCCTTGCGGGTGATTGCCGATAAATTCAATGTGCTCCAAATGGGCATGGTGGCTTCCGAGCGTGTTTTCCGGGTCATGGACAACCAGGATTTTATTCACAGCCAGGGAAATTATGCGCCCGAAAAAATAAAAGGGAAATTGGAATTTGACCATGTCTCCTTCGCCTATATCGAAGACCGCTATGTGCTCAGAGATATTTCTTTTACCGTGCAGCCCGGCCAGACCATCGCCATAGTGGGACATACCGGCAGCGGCAAGACCTCGATCATCAGCCTGCTCAACCGGCTCTACCATATCCAGCAGGGGGCCATCCGGGTCGATGATGTCAATGTCAATGATTATCGACTCGACAGCCTCCGAAAAGACATTGGCGTGGTGTTGCAGGATGTATTCCTTTTTTCCGGTTCGGTGATGGATAATATTACCCTGCGAAATGCAGATATACCCCGCGACAAAGTCATTGAGGCTGCCAAACTCATCGGCATGCATGAATTCATCATGCGATTGCCCGGGGGCTATGATTACAACGTCATGGAAAGGGGATCTACCCTGTCGCTGGGACAGCGCCAGCTGTTGAGTTTTATCCGTGCATTGTTATACGACCCTTCCATACTCATCCTGGATGAAGCAACCTCCTCGGTGGATACCGAATCTGAACAGCTCATTCAGGAGGCCATCGACAAACTCATTGCAGGAAGGACTTCCATTGTGATCGCCCACCGCCTCTCCACCATCCGAAAAGCGAGCCAGATCATCGTTCTGGACAAAGGTGAAATCAAAGAAAAGGGCACCCATGAGGAATTGCTTGCCCGGGGCAGCTATTATGCCAGACTCTATGAAATGCAATTCAATAAACTCCCGGCGCCCGAAGCAGCCAGGGTTTCCTGATCCTTTCCCAGGCCCGCTTCCCGGCTCCATGGGCATTTACCATTTGTAAGGAAGATCCATCACCGTTTTCATTTTTTTATCCAACACTTTCTGGCAGCAGGCGGCCTGGCAGTACCGGCCCCTTTACCCTGGTTTTACCGGGGGGGTATTGCGCAGATTTTTAGGATCGGGTTCACCCGCGATGGCTGAAGGAAGGCCAATCATGCCGGCAGGTCCATGAAAGAAAAGACCTGAACTCATCCGGGGGATCAGCCTGGCTTTGTTTTGCCGGGCATTGGTTGGGGGCAGCCTTACCCCGATAAAAAAAGCGTCCCGCTAAAAAATCGGGACGCCAATAATTAAAATATGCTTAAGTGAACTGCCGGGTTTAGGGCAGGGTGACTGATTTGGTGTAGGTGCCGATCTTAATGGCGGCGAGGCTGTCGCAGGCGCCGCTGCCATAGTCAAAAGTGCCGTTCAGGGTGGTAGTGCCCTTGGTGTATACAAAGGAAACTACCCCGGAGACGATGTGTTTACAGGATTCCTGTTTGACCAGGGGGGTGGTGATATTGGCCGTCAGGCTCTGACCCCAGGAATTGGCCAGCATATAATTGCCCGTAACGCTGAATACATAGGTGCTGAAGTCCAGCGAACCGATGCCGGCCGTCTGGGTGACTGTCTTGGTCCCTGAAAAAGTATAGGAGGAGTCATTGGGATTGGTGACAGAGCCCCCGGTAACGGCCGTGGTATATTGTATCCCGTTGGTCAGGGAGGAATTATTGGTGATGGTATAAGTGCCCCCCAGTTTATAGCCATTGACCACATAGTTGGTAAAGGTGGCAGAAATGGTCGCTCCCGGGTTACGGAAACGCTTGCTCAGGTTATAGGTAATGGAACCCGAACGGGTGATGCCGTCCAGGGACGTACATCCCGAGCCAAAATCCACTACGATCTGCTTGGGATAATTCACGGTATCCAGCGGGGTGACACTGACACTGGCGCAGTAAAAGGCGCCCAGCCCGGTCGACCCCCCCATGCCATTGGTCTGTGTGCCTCCGGCATGCAGGATTATATTGTTCAGGGAATGGTCCTGGTTGGTCTGGACAGCCACGTTGAAGGCATCGTCAAAGGCGTTGTCGGAGGCCGCGCTGCTCTCAGAGAGGCTGGCCGCATCCGAGTTGGAACTGCTGGCACCCGTAGCCGATGAGCTGCTGCTTTTCTTACACGAACTGACCAGTAAGGCCGATGGCAATAGGATCAGGAAGGCGGTTTTTGCAAGGCTGTAACCCGTTTTCATATAATGTTTGGTTGGTTTTTTACTCTTTTTACCGTTTCCGGCAGCCCTGATAACGGATAAACAGGACAAATATTCTCTCGTTGGGACTAAAAAAAGCCTAAAAACGGCCGCCCCGCAGGTGGTTCAGCCTGAATTGGAGGGGTTCCCTGCCCCTGGAGCCGGAAGATCCCCCCAATGGGGCCGGTTCCTCCGGGCAGTCAGCCGGTCCCTGCAAACCCGGCTTGCATTCCTCTAAAAATGACGTATTACGATTTTATATTTTGCCCCCACCCCCGTATCTTTGCGCCAAATTTCAGGGTAGATATGTTTACTAATTGCTCAAAATCTTTGTTGGTAGCGGTTTTCAGCCTTTTTTCGCTCTGCATTTTCAACAGCAGTTTTGCACAGCCGGGTGGGGAAAACAAGGGCGAAAAAAAAGGGTTCAACGCCAAAGAGATCATATTTGGGCACGTCCTGAACAACCATGATTTTCATTTGCTCGATATCATCGGGGAGGATGGCGAAAAAAAGCCTGTTTCCCTGCCCCTTCCCGTCATTCTGTATTCCAGCCAGCGCGGTCTGGAAGTTTTTTCTTCTGCCCATTTTCACCACGGGGAGCAGAATTACCGGGATTATATGATGCTGACCGATGAAAAGATCGCAGAATTACACCTGAATCCCACCCAGTATAATGCCCAGGACATCGTGGCCCTCGGGGCTGACGGGAAAATCGACCCTTCCATACGCATCTATGATATCTCCCTGACGCGCAACGTGGTGCAAATGCTGCTGGTCCTCATTGTCTTTACCTGGGTCATGCTCAGCATCGCCAAAAAGTACCGCTCCGGCCAGGGGGTCAGTTCTGCTCCGAAGGGAGCGCAGAGCCTGCTGGAACCCGTGATCGTATTTGTGCGGGATGAAGTAGCCAAACCCAACCTGGGGGAGAGCCAGGGAAAATACCTGCCTTTTTTGCTCACCGTATTCTTCTTTATCCTGATCAATAACATCTTTGGCCTGATACCGGGTTCGGCCAATGTAACGGGCAATATAGCCTTTACGGCCGTATTGGGCATTATCTCCTTTGTGGTCATCCTGTTTAGTTCCAACAAGCATTACTGGCAGCATATTTTCAATCCCCGCGGCGTACCCTTTGGTGTGAAACTGATCCTGGTGCCAGTGGAGTTCATCAGCGTTTTTATCAAGCCCTTCGCCCTGATCATCCGTCTTTTCGCCAATATGGTGGCAGGCCATATCATCATTATCTGCCTGATCTCCCTGATATTCATTTTCGGAAACATGAGCAGCGCGGCAGGCTGGGGAACAGCCCCTTTTTCGCTGGCTTTCACCATATTTATTTACCTCATTGAGGTATTGGTTGCATTTTTACAGGCTTTTATCTTTACCATGCTGACGGCCGTCTTCATCGGACAGGCCATCGAAGGTGCCCATGACAGCCATGGGGATGGACATCATGATTTGCCTGATGATGCGGTGATGATTTAAAAAACGTTTTTTTTCACTTTAAATACAAAGTCACAATGATGGATTTAATGACTGTTCTCCTTAGCACACCTTTAGGCAATGCCGGTGGAGCTGTAGGCGCCGGGCTTGCAGCAGTAGGTGCAGGTATTGGTATTGGCCAGATTGGTAAGGGTGCGGTAGAAGCTATTGCCCGTCAGCCGGAAGTAGCCAACGACATCAGGGCCAACATGATTCTGACTGCAGCACTCGTAGAAGGGGCCGCACTCTTTGCAATCATCGTAGGTTTCCTGGCAATGGTATTGTAAGATACCGTTTGCAAAATCACCACTGCATCCAAAGCAAAGGGCGGAGGATGCAGTTTATTTAAGGAATCAGGGTCTTTTAGGCCGACCAAAGGACTTCTAACATATCAATTTAGTTTATGAAATTACTTCTTCCTGAATTTGGGTTACTCATATGGACATTGCTGGCATTCCTGGTGGTGTTTTATATTCTGAAAAAATTTGCATGGCCTGCCATTGTCAAAGGGCTTTCCGAAAGGGAACAGTCCATCACCGATTCACTGGCCACCGCAGAAAAAGTAAGGGCTGAAATGACCCAGCTCAAAAATGAAAACGAGGCCCTGCTGGCCAAGGCCCGTGAAGAAAGGGCCCAGATGCTCCGGGAGGCCAGGGATATCAAGGAAAAGATCATCAGCGAAGCCAAAGAACAGGCCAAGCTGGAGTCCTCCAAGATCATAGCCGATGCCCAGGCCGTCATAGAACAGCAGAAGATGGCCGCGCTGACCGAAGTGAAAAATCAGGTCGGTACCCTGGTTATTGAGGTGTCCGAAAAAATCCTCCGCCGCGAACTGTCCGGCAAAGCCGAGCAGGAAAACTATATCAGACAGCTGGCAGCGGAAGTAAAACTGAATTAATTCCCGGGATAAACCCTCGGGCTGGGGCCGCCACCGGGCTGCCCCCCCCACCCGAAGGTATATCCCCTATTCTCAAATAAAGAAAGCATGCTCAATCCCCGATTAGCCGGAAGATATGCCAAGAGTCTCATTGACCTGGCCATCGAACGCCAAGAACTGGAGACCGTCTACCAGGATTATCTGTACCTGCAGGCCGCCTGCCAGGGCAGCAGGGAGCTGGTATCCATCCTGAAAAGTCCGGTGATTGCCTCTTCCATGAAGGAAAAGATCCTGGATGCCGTCACGGCAGGCAAGGTCAGTGTACTCACTGCCACCTTCAACAAATTGCTGATCAGCAAACACCGGGAGGCATTTTTGCCTGAAATCATCAGCGCTTTCATTGCCCAGTATAAACAGCACAAAGGCATTCATATAGTGACGCTGACCACGGCCACACCCGCCAGCGAGGAACTCAGGGCCGTGATCGTCGACAAGCTGAAATCCACCACCTCCATGCAGCAGATTGAACTGGTGACAAAGGTCAAAGAGGACATCATCGGCGGATTTATCCTGGAAGTAGGCGACCAGCTGGTGGATGCCAGTATTGCCTTTGACCTGAACAATATCCGGCAGCAGTTCCAGAACAACGACTTTATCTATAAACTGAGATAAGCCAATAGGCGCAGGTTCAAATTATTAAAGACAACAAACAAGCATAATTATGGCAGATATCAAACCAGATGAGATTTCAGCAATACTGCGCCAGCAGTTAAGCAATTTTAATGTTTCCGCCGATCTGGAAGAAGTGGGAACCGTCCTGCAGGTCGGGGACGGGATTGCCCGCGTCTATGGGCTCAACAATGTACGCAGCGGTGAGCTGGTGGAGTTCGAAAACGGGATCAAGGCCATTGCCCTTAACCTGGAAGAGGACAATGTGGGTGTGGTACTGATGGGAGAGAGCGGGGATATCAAGGAAGGCGCCAAAGTACGCCGTACCGGTAAGATTGCTTCCATCAACGTAGGAGAAGGCATGGTTGGCCGTGTGGTCAATACCCTGGGCGATCCCATTGACGGCAAAGGCCCCATCACCGGGGAGCGCTACGAAATGCCGCTGGAGCGCAAGGCACCCGGGGTTATTTTCAGGGAACCTGTAAAGGAACCACTGCAGACAGGGATCAAGGCCATCGATGCCATGATTCCAATCGGACGCGGTCAGCGTGAGCTGATCATCGGTGACCGCCAGACCGGCAAAACTGCCATTGCCGTGGATACCATCATCAACCAGAAGGAATTCTTTAAGGCCGGCAAACCGGTATATTGTATCTATGTGGCCATCGGCCAGAAAGCTTCCACCATTGCCGGAGTGATGAAAACCCTGGCAGACAATGGTGCGCTGGAATACAGCGTCATTGTGGCGGCATCGGCTTCTGACCCTGCTCCCCTGCAGTTCTATGCGCCCTTCGCCGGGGCTGCGATCGGCGAATATTTCCGCGATACCGGAAGGCCTGCCCTGATCATCTATGATGATCTCTCCAAACAGGCCGTTGCCTACCGTGAAGTATCGCTGCTGCTGCGCCGCCCGCCGGGCCGTGAAGCCTATCCCGGGGACGTATTCTACCTGCACAGCCGCCTGCTCGAAAGGGCAGCCAAAGTGATCAGTGATGATAATGTGGCCAAGAACATGAATGACCTGCCGGAGTCCATCAGGCACCTGGTAAAGGGGGGAGGATCGCTGACGGCCCTGCCCATCATCGAAACCCAGGCCGGTGACGTATCCGCTTATATCCCCACCAACGTAATTTCCATCACCGACGGCCAGATATTCCTGGAAGGCAACCTGTTTAACTCCGGGATCCGCCCGGCCATCAACGTGGGTATCTCCGTAAGCCGCGTGGGTGGTAATGCGCAGATCAAATCCATGAAAAAAGTGTCAGGTACCCTTAAGCTGGACCAGGCCCTTTACCGTGAGATGGAAGCGTTCTCCAAATTCGGCGGTGACCTGGACGCTGCCACCAAGGTGGTCATCGATAAAGGCGCCCGCAACGTGGAGATCCTCAAGCAACCCCAGTATTCCCCTGTGGCCGTGGAAAAGCAGGTAGCCATTATCTACCTGGGTACCCAGGGTCTGCTGCGCGGTGTGGCTGTCAAGAAGGTAAAGGAGTTTGAAGAGCATTTCCTCATGGAGATGGAAAACAAACTGCCTGAAGTACTGGCAGAGTTCAAGAAGGGTAATTTGCCCGACAATGGCGTCAAGCAGATGGTGGAACTGGCCAATGGCCTGATCCCCCAGTACAAATAAACTATCAACAGTTAACAGATATCCCGGCCCCTCCTGATCAGGAGGGGCTTTTTATTTTATTGGTATTGAATGAATTGCGTTATAATACATACCATATCCCATTTTTTTTTGGCCAATTGCTTGCATTATTGAAAAATCGATAGCATCTTTGTGTCATCAAATCCACCTCAGTACCCAATCTTCCAGATCAACCAATTCTTTCCAATCCTCCTGGTTTTACTATTGTTAGATAAGAAGCTTATTGTCACCGCTTTGGTAGCTTTTCCCCAATCCTAGAAACGACCGGTTTTCCAATTATTCCTTTCCAGCGATCCTTGGTTTATTCATCATAGATTTCCTGCTCCAACCTATCCCCCGAAAAACGAATCCCATTCCCCTTTGCAATGAACCGGCTCTAACACACGGATTTCGTACCTAAAAGATAGTTGCATGAAACATTTATACTCACCCCTGCTGGCTAAGGCAGCCTTCACCCGGATCAAACAATGGGCACTGACCATGCTGGTGCTTTCAGCCGGTTTAAAAGGAGTTTCGCAGGCTCCGGCCTCCCGGTTTGCCGCATCGGTCAAACCGGCCGCATCGGGCAGCACGGCGTTACCCCGGACCATGCCTTCCAGCCTGGTTTCCTTTACCGCCGTGGTGCACAGCCCCTCCAGGGTCAGGCTGGACTGGACCGTTTCCTCCGACAGAGAGGCATCCCATTTCATTGTGCAGCGCAGTGTGGACGGAAAGGAGTTTGTAGACCAGGTGGTCATTTTTACCGACGAGTCAGATAACAATCCCAACAAACATTTTTATTATGCCGATAATGCCGCCTCTGTTAAATCCGGGACGGTTTACTACCGCCTGAAAATGGTGGGACTCGATGGAAAAAGCAGTTATTCACAGGTTCAGCTCGTCAGGCTGGGAAAACCCGCAGACCAGTCCAATTTACTAACCGGCCGCAGCCACTCCCTGCCGGTGACCAACTCCGAATTGGGCAGCTAATATTCCGAAAATCAAATACATGAAATTATAAATCAACGCTTTAGTTTTAAACGGTACGATCAACAACCGCCGGGCTTTTCCAAGCCTGGCTTTTTTTTACCCTATATTAACAAACATCCCTACAATGAGCGATGCAATATTTCGTTATTAAACACTTATAAGAAGTAAGTGTATATATGTATATTTATTAACATGCCCCTTCCTTTTTTCAACGGTTGCCTCCCCCTCTGTGAAGGGTATTTTCAGGCAAGCCGGAATGGGGGGAGAGTCAGTCAGTTATCAATCCAACATCCAAGCCTTGTAAAAAAACCGATAACCATATCCTGTCATGAAGACCCTGCTACATCACCTGCTGCTCACTGGGCTGGCCTCCCTGATATACCTGGGAGCCTCCTGCCAATACCCGGGAGGGGTCAGCGCAAACCTGAATTTCTGGAGCAAGGCCAATGCTTCTTCGGGTAAGATTACCCTTTCTGCGGGCAAAGTGACCACCTGGACGGACGAAAAATCCGGTTTTGCCCTTACCCAGGCCACTGCCTCCAAGCAGCCCGTCTGGAACGAAGCCTCTGCTTCCTCCCTCCTTTTTAATTATAACCCCTATCTGTCCTTTAGCACGGCCAGCCAGACCTTCTTATATAATAGCGCCACCACGCCGGACCTGGCATCCACCACCCCCACCATTTTTGTGGTTTCAACCTCGGATGCCAATGAATTTGACGCACTCACCTATTATGCTTCCGGCAGTTATAAATACCAGATCAAACCCGGTTTCCGGGTGCAGTCCAGTTCCGGGGCGGGAACCGGTTATACGGCAGACCCGCCCACCGACCTGGTAGGTAAGACCCCCTATATTACGGTGCTGAAAAACAACGGCACCAGCCTGGTGGCCAGGAGAAATGCCATTCAGTACAGCCTTAGCAATAACAACAGTATTTACAACCCGGCGATTTCAGCCGGACTTTGCGTGGGATCCAACAACAACTCCGAATGGATAAACGCTCCCATAACGGAAGTCATCTTCTACGGTTCGGTATTGTCTAACCAGTCCCAATACCAGGTGGAAAGCTACCTGGGCCTCAAATATGGCATAACACTGGACCGGGTGGGGGCAAACTACAATTACTACAACTCCCTGGGCGCTTCGGTTTTTTCCGATGGGGCCGATGCGGGCGCCTACTGGAACCAGGTGATCGGCATCGTCCGTGACAGCCTCTCTACCGGAGGGGCCCTCTACCAAAAGCAGTCCCACCAGCAGGATGATTCGGCCCGTCTCTACCTGGGCGCGCTCAAAGCGAGCAATGATGCCAATACCTCCACTTTTGCCAGTAACCTGTCCTATGTGGTCATGGGCAATAACAAGGGTCATTTATGCAGTGACCAGGGGGCCTATATACACCAGGCCCCCGCTTCCTCGCCTTACCGCCTGGACCGGGCCTGGAAAATACAGGTCAGCGGTTCCACCGCCACCACCAATGTGACGGACAATTTCAGCATGGATATTGTATTATCCTCCTGTGCCTGGGGATCCAGTTCGGCCTACTCAGCAGTGGCCAATGTGGCCGGCCTGGGTCTGCTGGTAAATAATACCGGTAACCTCACCACCGGGACTTTTGTCCCCAATTATACCAGTTACGGGGGGGCTACCATGACCATCAGCCTGAACAGTACCACCGGAACGCTGACCGTTACCAACCTAAACGCCGGACTCCGTTCCTTCCTGGGCAGCGGCAGTTCCGGACTGAATGCATCCAATACACCCCTTTATTTTACCATTGCCTCTGCCGATGCGAGCGTGCTTCCCATCCTGATTGCTTCCTTTGCGGCCACGGCGACGCCCGACCAGACCCGGGTGGATATCAGCTGGGCCTCCTCGATAGAGACCAACCTGGCATCCTATACCATTGAACGCAGCGCAGATGCCCTGCACTGGACCGAACTGCAAACCGTTATGCCCCTGGGGGCCACCCTGAACACAGAACAGTCCTACCGTCAGGTGGATCTTAATCCGCTTGCGGGGCGTTCCTTTTACAGGATCAAAATCACAGATGATATGGGACGGGTTTCCTATTCGCCAATCCGGGAACTGCAGTTGAGCGGATTACCCCTATCCCTGGACCGGGTAACGCCCAATCCCTTCAGCTCCTTTTTGAACCTGACACTGACCCTGCCATCCAGGGGCCCCCTCACCCTTCGGCTCTTTGATACCTATGGTAAAATGCTCCGGACCCTGTCCCTGGAGGCAAATCAGGGAGAAAATACGATACCTCTCAGGGACCTGCAGGACCTGGCCCCGGGGATTTATATTATTGAGTCCACCTTCCAAAATCAGCGGTTCTCCCGAAAAATCGTCAAGCTGAATTAATTCAGTCTGCAGGCATTTCCCCACTCCCCGGTCAGCATGCCTGCTCGGTCGTGTGCCCAATGGACCGATAATCCTTTTAGCTGCCCGATAACAATGATTTTTGCTACTTTAGCAGGGTACTGCCGGCGGATGGCTGTTATTGCCATCAGTTGAAAAGGACTATTAAAATATAAAGCACATCGAACATGATCAAGACCATCATCATTGACGACGAGCGTCTGGCCAGAAATGAACTCAAAAAGCTGCTGCTGGATTTCCCGGAAATTGAAATCGTGGCTGAAGCCACCAATGCGGCCGAAGGAATCGAAAAAGTAGAAAGCATGAGCCCTGACCTCATATTCCTGGACATCCAGATGCCGGGCAAGACCGGATTTGACATGCTCTCCGAATTGGATAAGTCGCCGCATGTTATATTTACAACCGCCTACGATGAATACGCCCTGAAAGCTTTTGAAGTCAACGCGCTGGATTACCTGCTCAAGCCGGTGGAACCCAAGCGGCTGGCCGATGCACTCCAGAAACTGCAGCTTGAAGAGGATAAGGAACCCTTTCAGGAAGGGGAGATTCCCGTCAACCGCAGCATCCTCAATGAACACGACCAGGTCTTTGTCAAGGACGGCGAAAGGTGCTGGTTTGTCAAGCTCTCCGATATCCGGCTGTTTGAAAGTGTGGGCAATTATGCAAAAGTGTATTTTGGACCCAACAAGCCCCTGATTCTAAAATCACTCAATGCCCTGGAAGAACGCCTGGATGAAAAAGTATTTTTCAGAGCCAACCGCAAGCACATCGTCAACCTCCGGCTGATTGAAAAGATTGAACCCTATTTTAACGGAGGACTCCTGCTGGAACTGAAAGGCTCCGAAAAAATCGAGGTCAGCCGCAGACAGACCGTAAAGTTTAAGGAAATGATGAGTTTATAATCCATACCAAATCATTCTACATGCATGTACTCAAAGCTAAGATCCTGACCTGCCTGATCGGGGCTGTCGCCCTCTCAGCCTCCGGCCAGGTCAATATCGACAACGTCATCAACGTGTCCCAGACGGAACGTATCGAAAAGACGCTTTCCTCCGATGAAATGAAAGGAAGGGCCGTATTTACGCCCTCCATAGACAAAGCGGCTGATTTCATTGCCAGGGAATTCAAATCCATTGGCCTGGAGACTCCTGACAACAGCGGTTCCTACCTGCAGGAATTCACCCTGCTGCGGTCCACCTTCCTATCGGCCACCGCCCTATTGGACGGCCGCCCCCAGGAAACCAAAAACATCGTGGCCTTCACCACCAACCCCCACCTGGTGATCAGCCAGGACAGCGGATACCAGAAGGCCTATATCAGGGCAGGTGATAATTTCTTTTCCAGCGCTTTCAAATACGTGAG
Organism: uncultured Bacteroidota bacterium; assembly: GCA_903906365.1. Taxonomy (GTDB): domain Bacteria; phylum Bacteroidota; class Bacteroidia; order Chitinophagales; family Chitinophagaceae; genus Puia. Next base: position 51,408 of record CAIVKC010000036.1, read on the forward strand.
GGATGATAAGGATTACCTGGTGCTGGTGGACAGCTCCTTTTCCAAAGAAATGCACCGCATGCCCTCTTTCAAAAGACCCGGCTTCAAACAACCCCATTCTGTGGTCTTCATTTTGACCAATACCGATCCGGTCTCCTATCAAATTGAGGTGAAGCATGATATATCCAAACTCAGGCTGGCCAACGTGGTGGGTATCCTTCCCGGAAAGAGCAAGGCCAATGAGTATGTGATTTTCTCCGGCCATTACGACCACCTGGGCATCGGAAAGCCGGATGCCCGGATGGATTCCATTTACAACGGCGCCAATGACGACGCTTCGGGCACGACCGCTGTCATAGAGCTGGCTAGTTATTTCAAGCAGCTTGACCGCAACGAGCGTACCCTCGTCTTTGTGGCCTTTACCGCGGAGGAAACAGGCGGCTACGGGTCGCAGTATTTTTCCCGGCAATACAATCCTTCCAAAGTCATGGCGATGTTCAATATCGAAATGATCGGCACGCAAAGCCGGTGGGGCACCAATTCAGCTTATATCACCGGTTATGAAAAGACCGATATGGGAGCCATACTTGAAAAAAACCTGCAGGGAAGCAAGTTCCGTTTCTACCCGGATCCCTATACGCCGCAAAGCCTTTTTTACCGCTCTGACAATGCCACCCTGGCCCGCCTGGGCGTACCGGCCCATACCATTTCCACTTCCAAGATGGAGGAGCCTCCCCATGATGAACCCAACTACCATAAACCCAGTGATGAGATCGGCACGCTGGATTTGACCAATATGACGGAGATCATCAAAGCCATCGCCGTTAGCGCGGGCTCCATCGTGGAGGGCAGGGATACGCCCACCCGGGTGAAGACAGAGGAACTCCGTAAATAGCCTGCGGTGGCAATGACGGCTTAGTCCACGACGAGGCCCTTTTGGGAAAGGTATTCGTAGATGGCTGTCTTCACTTCGCTGGAAGTGACCGGGGCCAGGTTGAAATCCTTGTTCCAGAACAGTATTTTCAGTTCCACGCTCTTGGAGCTGACCGTATTGACCAGTATCTCCGGGTCACGCTGCTCCATCACATTGGGGTTCTTTTTCACGATGTCCATGATTTCGTTCACCCTGATATCCTCCAGGCTGGCCGGTTTGTCAATGGTAAAGGACAGGGCAGCGCGGACAAAATTATTGGAGAGGGTCCAGTTTACGATATTGTGGGAGAGAATATCCCCGTTGGGTATGATCACTTCGGCACCCTCTTCGGTGAGCAGCGTGGAGGTGCGGATGCTGATTTCCTTCACCCGCCCCCTTTTATCCCCTATGTCCACGGTATCACCTATGCGCAGCGGCCGGTCAAAAATAAGGATCACGCCGGAGACAAAATTATTGACAATGCTCTGCAGGCCCAGCCCGATACCCACACCGAGGGCCCCCAGTATGACGGTGATGCGGTCAACGGCCAGCCCGGAGGCCGCCACCGCCAGCAGGAAGCCGGCTATCAGCAGGATCAGCCGGGTGACCATCAGGCGGGACCGCTGCCCCTTATCGTCAAAGGCTGCGTCATCGCCGGTATCACCGAAGAAGTAGGCGATGTATTTTTGCAGGAAATTGGCCAGCCAGATAATGCCCAGGAAAAGAAAAATGCCCCCCAGGGTAAAGGAAAAATTGCCGACCTGGCGGTTGGAGGAAAAGAAATCCACCAGCAGGTCATTGAGCGCGTCAAAGAGGTTGAGATTGGTGGTAAAGACGATGACCCACAGCACCAGCGCCAGCATCAGCGCAATCCGGAATATGGATTTGGAAATGGCCGTTGCATCAAAGCCTTCGGGGTATTTTTTCCGTATGCGGCTGGTCTGCACCTGCAGCATGAAGGACTCCACGATCACCTGCACAAATACGGCCAGGCTCGCGCTTTCGGCAAAAGAATAAATGGCAGTTGCGCCCAATATCTGGAACAGGGTGACCCTGCCGTAGAGGTTACAAAGCAGCGCCGCCAGGTTTAACAGGCAGTATAGCAGGATGGAGGCTACGATCCAGCGGCTGCAGTTTTTGGCCTGCCGGATCAAAAAATAAATACCATAACCCAGCGACAGGGCATCGATCAGAAAACCGGCCCAGCGTTCCTGTACCGGGGGAAGATTCATCAGGCGCAGGATGCCGGAGCAGACAAAAAGCAACATAAAAATACACCAACCATAAAACAGGCCTGACTGAACGCGCCGCCAGAGCAAAAGGGTCATAACCACCATTTGCAGCACCTGGATGGTCTCTATATAAACGGAAGGCGCTTTCAGGTCGAAAAGCGGGGCCAGGCAGAAGATGAACACCAGGGTCGCCGCCGCCGGATAGGCATTGATGAAAGTGATGTGAAAACCATCAATGGCTGAAAGCCGGTTCCTTTTTTTCAGGGCCCTGTAATTGGACCATATCCAGCCAAAAAAAAGCAGACCTGCCAGCAGCAGCAGGTTCCGGTTGGCGGGGGTGATCGAAAAATAAAAACCTGCCAGCTGCCACTGGCTTTCCAGGGAATCCCCTTCATCCCCCAGGGCTTCGTCCGAACCCTTCCCGGAGGCTTCCCAGAGGTAATCGGACTCCTTGCCCAGTGCCCGGGTGCCAACGGCTTTGAGTTCGTTGTCTACACGGAAAAGCAGTTCTACGATGGTGATGGAATGGGCGGAGGCCTGGGATTTTAAGGTATTGATCCGTTTGCCGTTTTCGGTAACCAGGCTGTCGACCTGCCTCCATTTGTTTTTCAGTTGCAGCAGCTGGGGCTGGAATTCATTTTTGAGCGCAGTATCCCGGAAGATCTGCAACATGAGGGTATCTCCCCTTAAATCGGCAATTTCTTTTCTAACCTCGTCCAGGGCGGTGTCATACTGGGTGAGGTAAGCGGAATAATTATCGGTATTGCGGTCCAGTGCATCCAGCAGCGTGTTGAACATCTGGAGGTTGCGGACGTGGAAATGGGTCTGTGGCTGGTAGAGTTTTTCCTTCAGTATGCCGAGGGCAGAATCCTCGTTGTCCAGGTTCCTGTCAATCTCCTGAAGTTTGACGAAGGAACCGGTAACCCCGGGCACATCGTTGAGCACTTCATAGACCTTGCCCAGGTCTTCAGCGTAGTCCCCGGTGGTGGGCACATTGATATTGGTAAAAAGCGTGGAATCGAATTTCCTGCGCTCCCGGCGGATGGTATCGCGGAAAAATTCCACCCTTCGGCGCTCCGTCCTGGCCAGCCCGCCACGACGGGAAGGGTGCCCGGACCGGGCCGTATCATTTCGGGCAAGGGGGGCCCTGCCTCCCGGATGGACGCTGTCCTGCGCCTTGGACTGCAGCGCGCAGCCAATCAAAAGGGAAAAAAACAGTAAATATCGCATAGGCCTGCTCTAGTAAAGGTAATTGACCGCCAAAATTACCAAAACAATGCCAGAATCCTCCCGGGCTGCCCCCCTTTCGCCCAGAGGGGCGGCGCGGATCAGGCAGAAGAAGCATTATTTTTTTATATATCCGTAAAAGGAAATCATCTGCCGGTTGGTGGGTGTCACCCGCAGGGTGGTGTAGCCGCTTTCTGAAATATACATATTGAGCACAGGAATGCCCTGGACATCCTTTGGCCTGATTTCTATATCCCAACCCCCATTTTTAGCCTCCTTCATGGTATACCCAAAGCGCGTGCTGGTGAATTTGATGCCATCGTCCCCTGAACCGATCGGGACTGTATAGGCCCTTCCAAAATAGGGCAGGTAGGAGTCCACGGTATCTGTGCGTATGGTCAGGGTGTATTCGCTGGTCAGCTGCCGGCTGGCCCCGCTAAGGGGCGTGGCGGACTGCGCTAAAAAAGTATAATGGCGGGATGCTACCAGCTCCCGGACGGCCTGCAGTTTGGCCGCCTTTTTTTCCGCTTTGGTAGGCTGTGCCTGCGCCCAGTCAGACCCTGCCACAGATAACAGCAGCAGCAGACAGACCCTCCATCCGGTAAGAGCATGTTTTTTCATGTGACGGTATTTTTTAATAAAGGGGAATCTATCCAAATATACTTCGAAAACCGGCAGGGCCACCCCAAGACAAGGTTAAAAAATACAGCCGGGACGGGCCCCCGGCGGGGGCTGGCGGCGGCGGGGCAGTTTAGCTGAATTTGGCCAGTACCCTTTGCATCTGTTCTGAGATCCGGTCGTTACAGAGATTTCCCATGCTGCCTTCATGGGTATGGTGCAGGGGCTTGCGGTAATCAAATTCAAAGGCTCCCTTTTCAATCTGGTTTCCTATTTGTTTGTAGGCCTCGCGGAAGGGGATGCCCTGGTTGACCAGTTCGTTGACCGCTTCCACGCTGAAGAGGTATTTGTATTTTTCATCCTCCAGGATGCCCTGTTTCACTTCGACGCGGGACAGCATCAGGACCGTCATTTCCAGGCAGTCCTGAAGGGTTGACAGGGCCGGGAAAAGGATTTCCTTGGTCAGCTGCAGGTCCCGGTGGTAACCGGAGGGGAGATTGGCGGTCAGCAGGGTCAGTTCGGCCGGGATCGACTGAATCCGGTTGGATTTTGCCCGAATCAGTTCAAAGACATCCGGGTTCTTTTTATGGGGCATGATGCTGCTGCCCGTGGTCAGTTCGCTTGGAAAGGAGATGAAACCAAACTGCTGGTTTAGGTATAGGCAGCAGTCCATGGCCAGTTTGCCGATGGTGGCTGCGACGCAACCCAGGGCAGAGGCTACGATTTTTTCGGTCTTGCCCCGGCTCATCTGAGCATAGACCGCATTATAGTGGAGGGTTTCAAAACCCAGCTCCCGGGTGGTCCGGGACCTGTCCAGGGGAAAGGAGGATCCATAGCCGGCACCACTTCCCAGGGGGTTTTTATTGGTGATATGGTAGGCGGCGGCCAGTACCTCCAGGTCATCGGTCAGGCTTTCTGCATAAGCGCCGAACCAAAGTCCAAAAGAGGAGGGCATGGCCATTTGCAGATGGGTATAGCCGGGCAGCATCCGGTCTTTGTATTGTTCGCTCAGGGAAATCAGCAGGTCAAACAGGCTTTTGGCCCGGTCCCGCACCTGCAGGATTTCGGCGCGTAAAAAAAGTTTGATGTCAACAGCCACCTGGTCGTTGCGGCTCCGTCCGCTGTGTATCTTCTTACCGGCCTCCCCGATTCGCCGCGTCAGCAGCAGCTCCACCTGGGAGTGCACGTCTTCGACATCCTTTTCAATCACAAATTTTCCTTCCCTGATTTCCTCCAGGATATGGGCCAGCTCTTTTTCAATGAGGTCCAGGTCCTCCCTCGACAGCAGGCCCACCTGCTCCAGCATCCGGGTATGGGCCATGGATCCCTGTACGTCATAGGCCGCCAGCAGGATATCAAATTCCCGGTCCCTGCCCACCGTGAATTCCTCAATACGCTGAGAGGTCAGGGTGCTTTCCTTATTCCAGAGTTTCATGATCAGTGGTCTTTATGCCGGAGAGGACCGTTAACGGTTCCTTTCCCAGCGGTTAAATGAACTCATCCAACAGCTGGATGTACATGTCAATGCCCTCTTTGATCTCGTCGATGAAAATGAATTCATCGGCCGTATGGGATCTGGCGGAATCCCCCGGGCCCATCTTCAGGGTGTGGAAGGGCATTAGCGCCTTGTCGGAAGTCGTGGGCGAGCCGTAATAACCCCTTCCCAGTGCCAGGCCGGCTCTTACCAGCGGGTGGTCCAGGGAGATGGAGGTTGATTTCATGCGCGTGGTCCTTGGCTTGAACTGACTTTTCAAATTCTGCCGCAGGGCTTCCAGTATTTCATCAAAGGTATAGAGTTCGTTGACACGGACATCTATTACAAAGCGGCAGCTGGATGGGACCACGTTGTGCTGGCGGTTTTCCGTTTCTATCACGGTAACGCTCATGCGCGACTCGCCCAGCAGGGGGCTCACTTTGGGAAACTGGTAGCTGCGTATCCAGCTGATGTCATCGAGGGCTTTATAGAGGGCGTTTTCCCCTTCGTTGCGCGCGGCGTGTCCGGCCCTTCCCTGGGCCGTGCAGTCGATGACCATCAGGCCGCGCTCTGCCACGGCCATTTCCAGCCGGGTGGGTTCGCCCACAATGCCAAAATCTATCTGGCCCAGGAAGGGCAGCACCAGTTCGATGCCGTTCACTCCGCTGATCTCTTCTTCGGCGCTGGCAGCAAAGACCACATTGTGATTGAGGTTCTCCTGGTCGTAAAAATGCAGGAAAGTGGCAATCAGGCTGACCAGGCAACCGCCGGCGTCATTGCTGCCGAGCCCGTAGAGCTTCCCATCCTTCACGGTGGGCGTAAAAGGATCCAGGGTATACCCTTTATTGGGACGGACCGTATCATGGTGCGAATTCAGCAGAATGCTTTGCTTTTCGGGGTCGTAGTGCCGGTTTTTGGCGTAGACATTATTGCCTACCCGCCTGCAGGGAATATGGTGCTTCTCGAAGAACTGGACAATGAGTTCAGCCGTATCGTTTTCTTCCTTGGAATAGGAAGGGGTGCTGATCAGTTGCTTTAACAGGCCGATGGCCTGTTCCTGCAGGGTGTTTATGTTTTCAATGTGCATGTTCAATTTGGTTGGTTTGACGGTGATCAATGTGTCATCACTGTGCCTGGCTGTTTTATAAAAGGCATCCTGCTTATTCTTCCAGCGTAATAAGGGTCCCTGAGGTGCCGCCTACCAGGTTCTCCAGGTCTTCGGCCCTGCCGATCCTGACCTGTTTTACGCCACTTTTTAGTGCTTCAAAGGCATTATCGAGTTTGGGGATCATGCCGGCAAAGATCTTTTGGTGGCCCTTCAGGCTTTCATAGCGCAGCGGGCTGATCCTGCTGATACAGGTGGATTCATCAGCGGCATCCTCGAGTACTCCCGCTTTTTCAAAACAGTAGATCAGCCTGGTTGCGTAGGCGGGGCTCATGGCCCTGGCAATTTCCTGGGCAATCGTATCGGCGTTGGTATTGAGCAGCTGACCCCGGCCGTCATGGGTTATGGGCGCCACCACCAGGGTGTCCGATTGCGCGAGCAGGTGCTCAAACACCGGCCGGCTGACCAGGTCCACGTCCCCCACCATTCCATAGTCTGTAGTGGCATGGACCCGGCGGTGCGCAAGGATCGCGTTTCCATCCGCCCCGCAAAGCCCCATTGCATTGCATCCGGCGGCCTGCAGCTTTGCCACGATGACCTTGTTGATAAGGCCGGCATAGACCATGGTCACCACTTTGAGGGTCTCGCCATCCGTTATCCTGCGTCCCTCTTCCATCTGCTGGGCAATACCCAGCTTTCCTGCGAGGGTGGTCGCCAGTTTCCCGCCACCGTGCACCAGGATTTTATGTCCCCGGATGCGTCCGAAGGCCTCCAGAAAAGTGCCCAGCTTGGGCTCGTCATCTATGACATTTCCTCCGATCTTGACAACAAAGAGGGGTTCCATGGTTTCAGGGGTTTGTATGGAGTATTTCTGAGAGAACAGCCTGGGCTGCCCACACCCTGTTTGCTGCCTGTTGGGTCACGATGCTATGGGGGCTGTCCAGCACCTCGTCGCTCAACTCCACGTTTCGTCTTACCGGCAGGCAATGCATGATGCGTCCCTGGCGCGTGGCCTTCAGTTTTTCGCCGGTCAGCATCCATTCTGCGTCATAACAATAGATCTTTCCGTAATCCTGGTAGGTGCTCCAGTTTTTTACGTAAACAAAGTCGGCATCTTTAAGCGCTGCGTCCTGGTCATGGGTTATATGGGCACCACGGGTAAACCGCTCATCGAGTTCATAGTCCTCCGGGTGGGTGATCACAAATTCGGCCTTTCCCCAGGCATTGACCCACTGGGAAAAACTGTTGGCGACACATTGGGGAAGGGGCTTTACATGCGGGGCCCAGGTCAGAACAATCTTCGGCGCTCTGCCCTGAAATGCGGAGGCCTCCGCGCTCATGCATTCGGTGATGGTGACAAGGTCTGTGAGTGACTGCAGCGGATGCAGGGTCGCGCTTTCCAGGCTCACCACCGGGATGCCGGCATATTTGATAAACTGGTTGATATATAGTTCGCTGTAATCGTCCTGCTTGTTCTTAAGGGAAGGAAAGGTCCGCAGGCAGAGTATGTCAAAATACCTGCCCAGGATGGGGGCGGCGTCCTTGACATGTTCCACGGTGGAGCCGCTCATGATGGCCTCCTCTTCGAATTCCAGCTGCCAGCCATCCTTGTCTACGTTGAAGACGATGGCTTCCAGGCCCAGGTTCTGCGCAGCCACCTGGGTGGAAAGACGGGTACGCATGCTTGGATTGAGGAAAAGCATACCCACCCGGCGGTGCTGGGCAAGCGAAAGGTCTTTGAAGGGATGTGCCTTGTAATCCAGCGCAATGTTGACCAGCCGGTCAATGTCTCCCGCATCCTGTACTGAAATAAAATTTCTCATGTTTTAATGGACGTTGTTTAATGAAGGCGCCAGCAGCTGGATTTGTTCCCGGACCGATTCCAAAAATTCGTCGGCCTCTTTTTTGCGCAGCGCCAGTGAAGGTAGCAAACGGATGACATTTGGCTTGGCTTCTCCGGTGAACACCCTGCTGCCGGACAATAAATTTTTGCGAAGATCCTTGAGTTCGGGGGAGACTTCAAAGCCGATCATCAGCCCCCGGCCCCTGACTTGCTGGATCTGTGGCATGTCCCGGAGTGATTCCCGTATATAGGTGCCCACCTGGGCTGCATTCTCAAGCAGATTTTCCGCTTCGATGACCTCCAGCACCGCCAGCGCCGCGGCGCAGGCCAGGTGGTTACCCCCAAAAGTGGTCCCCAGCATGCCGTGTTTGGGACGGATATGGGGAGCTATCAGGATGGCGGCCACGGGAAACCCGTTGCCCATGCCCTTGGCCATGGTATAGATATCGGCCTGTACACCGGCATGATCGTGGCTGAAAAACTGCCCGGTTCGGCCATAACCGCATTGTACGCTGTCTGCAATGAAAAGGGCATTATGGCTTGTACAGAGACTCCTGATTTTTTGCAGGAAAGTATCCGAGGCTTCATGGATACCCCCCACGCCCTGGATGCCTTCTATGATGACAGAAGATATCTCCCCGCCCATGCTGTCAAAGCAGGCTTCCAGCGCTTGTTCATCGTTGAAGGGCAGGAAGATGACCTGGTCATTGCGGTTGACCGGCGCCACGATGGCCGGGTTATCGGTAACGGCCACCGCCAGGGAGGTTCTCCCGTGGAAAGACCTGGAAAAGGATATGATCTTGCTGCGGCCATTGAAAAAAGAAGCCAGTTTCAGGGCATTCTCATTGGCTTCCGCGCCGGAATTGCATAAAAACAGCTGGTAATCGGGTTTTCCCGATATCCGGCCCAGCTTTTCTGCCAGCTCCTCCTGCAGGGGAATGCGAATGGAATTGGAATAAAAACCCACTTTGTTCAGCTGGTCGGTGATTCGTTTCACATAATGTGGATGGGTATGGCCGATGGAAATAACGGCATGGCCGCCGTACATGTCCAGGTACTGCTGCCCGTTTTCATCCCACACATAGGAGCCTTTGGCTTTTACAATCGCGATTGGCTGGATCGGGTATACATCGAATAATTTCATGGTATCCATTTTTTTGGGGGCCGCTGCCGCCCGTTCTCCACCGGGGAGCAGGGATCTTCAGCGGACCGGTTTGCAATGACAGGATCGGTTTATTTGGCCTGGTTCAATGATTATATAAAAGTGTGCGGGCAGTGCCCGCCACACTAAAAATAGCTGGCTTTGAGCTGAAGTCCGCTTGTTTCCCCCAGGCCGAACATCAGGTTCATATTTTGTACAGCCTGTCCGGAGGCCCCTTTCAGCAGGTTATCAATGGCTGAATGGACCACCAGCTTATGGCCGTGTTTTTCAAGCTGGATCATGCATTTGTTGGTGTTGACCACCTGTTTCATGAATATGGGATCACCCGACAGCAAACAGAAAGGGTGGTCATGGTAGAAGTCTTCAAAGAGGGCATGCAGTCCTTCTGCTGACAGGGAACAGTCAAGTTGTGAACTGATGAATATCCCACGCGGGAAATCTCCCCGCCAGGGCACAAAATGTACCTGGGGGGCCCTCAATGGCTGCAGCTGGGAAAGCGTCTGGCCTATTTCCAGCAGGTGCTGGTGGGTCAGGGTTTTGTAAGCCTGTATATTGCCCGAGCGCCAGGAAAAATGAGAGGTATGGGACAGTCCCTGCCCGGCACCGGTGGATCCGGTAATGCCGGTTGTATGCACCTCGCTGAGCAGGCCCGCCTTGGCAAGGGGCAGCAGCCCCAGCTGAATGGCAGTGGCAAAACACCCCGGGTTGGCAATGGACCTTGCCGCACCTATGGCCTCCCGGTTCAGTTCCGGCAGCCCGTAGACAAAATCCTCCCCGCCGGCGGAACCCCGGATGCGGAAGTCCTGGGAAAGATCGATGATCCTTACCCCGCTTTTTGGAGGGTTTTCCCGCAGAAACTTCACCGCTTCCCCATGCCCCAGACATAAAAACAGGACATCCGGGTCCGGGTGAAAGGTATCGCTGAACACCAGGTCGGTTTCCCCGCGCAGATCCTCATGGACCCTGTATACAGGATGGCCCGCATGACTTTTGGAATGGGCAAAGGCGATTTCAACGTCCGGATGATGCAGCAGGATGCGTATGAGTTCTCCCCCCGTATAACCGGCCGCTCCTGCGATGGCTGCTTTGATTTTAGGCATGTTTGCTGTTTTTTAGGCGCAATTGACCCTGTCTTGGCTGGTCGTTGGCTGGGATGAAAGTATGAACTCCAAATCGGTATTGCCTTCGTTTAGGATGCGGTGCACTTCACCCGGCGGGATATGGATCCCTTCTCCTGCAAGCAGCCGGACGCGCCCTTTTCCGGTTTCCATGACCGCTTCCCCCTGGAGGATAAAAAAGAACTGACGGGCCCGCTCATGCCAATGGCTCATCTCACTACTGTGGGGCGGCATGCGCTCCAGTTTCACGCTAAGTCCTTCTTCACTGACCAGGTTCCATCCCTGGCAACCGGTTCCCCAGTGGTAGTGGAGCAAGGGGTTATTTTTGGAAACGGGGGTCATTTTCCGGTTTCATTGATCTTATGGAAAATAGAGGTCTGGTTGCCGAATATCCTGGCGAAGCCTTTTACATCGGCCCCGCTCCATCCTTTGTTCATCTCCCCGTAGCTGCCGAATTTGCTGCTCATCAGGTCATGGGGGCTTTCGATGCCCTTCAGGGTGAAGCGGTGAGGCTCCAGTCTGACAAAGACTTTACCGGACACGGTTTGCTGGGTGTCTTCCAGGAATTTTTCGATATTGCGCATGGTAGGGTCCAGCATCTGCCCTTCATGGAGCCAGTTGCCGTACCAGCTACCGAGCTGGTCCTTCCAGTAGAGCTGCCATTTGGTTAGGGTATGCTTTTCCAGCAGGTGATGCGCCTTGATGATGATCAGCGGGGCGGCGGCCTCAAAGCCAACCCGGCCCTTGATGCCGATGATGGTATCCCCCACATGGATATCCCTTCCGATTCCAAAGGGCTGGGCCACCGACTGCAGGTGCTGTATGGCGGCCGAAGGATGTTCAAACCGGTGTTGGTCAATCCCCACGAGTTCTCCCATTTCAAATTCCAGCTCCAGGTCCCGGGCCTGGGTCTGCGTGATGGGCGTTGGCCAGGCCTCTTCGGGGAGGTATTCCCGGGAACCGAGGGTTTCCCTTCCGCCCACCGAAGTTCCCCAAAGTCCTTTGTTGATGGAGTACCGGGCTTTTTCAAAATTCATGTCCACGCCATGTTCCTTTAGGAATTCGATTTCCTGTTCGCGGCTCAGCTGCAGGTCACGGATCGGTGTAAGAATCTCCACGTCCTGGAGCATGCTCTCAAAGACCATGTCAAAACGGACCTGGTCATTGCCCGCCCCCGTGCTGCCGTGGGCCACGTAGGCGGCACCGGTCTGGCGCACATGCCTGGCCACTTCAATGGCCTGGACCATTCTTTCCGCACTGACACTCAGCGGATAGGTCCCGTTCTTCAGCACATTGCCATAGATAAGGTATTTCAGGCAGCTGTCATAATATTGGCGGGTAACATTTACACAGGTAAAGGAAGCCACCCCCAGCTGCAGGGCACGCTGCTCAATCTGTTCTATTTCCCGGGTGGTGAAGCCACCTGTATTCACCGTCAGTGCGTGAATTTCCAGATGCTTGATTTTGCGCAGGTAAATGGCACAGTAGGTAGTATCCAACCCGCCGCTGTATGCCAGTACAACTTTATTATTCATGGCCGTATTTTATTTTATAATTAAAACCGCTGTCTTGGCAGCTGTCAGTCAGAGTGAAAAAAAGTAATGGAGCAGGGATTTGGGTCTGGCCGCGCCATGGGTATCCTTTTCCTTTTTCATAAAGGGCTTGAGCAGTTTCCATTGCTTGATTTTCATGAAACGCTCATAGAGCTTGCTGTGCTGGCGGAAATCCCGGGCCGTTTCCTCCGGCTCAAAATGATCTTTGGGATCATAGAGCATCGCCGTGCACATGCAGTTCTTGCGTTCCTTGGCCATCAGGATGTCGTAATTGACGCAACTCTTGCAACCGGCCCAGAATGCCTCGTCCTGGGTAAGTTCTGAATAGGTGACGGGCTCATAGCCCAGTTCCGAATTGATTTTCATGACCGCCAGCCCGGTGGTGAGCCCGAAGATCTTGGAATCAGGATAGAGGCTGCGGCTGAGTTCAAATATTTTTCTTTTGATCTGCCGGGCCAGGCCGCCCTTGCGGAAGGGGGGGGCGACAATGAGCCCGGAATTGGCTACGTATTCGCCATGGCTCCAGGTTTCAATATAACAAAAGCCGGCCCAGATACCTTCGGTGGTGAAGGCGATGACAGCCTTGCCCTCGCGCATTTTTTCCTTGACATATTCGGGGCTTCTTTTAGCGATGCCGGTGCCCCTTGCCTTGGCAGAAGACTCCATTTCATCGCAGATGATCTGCGCGAAGTCCTGGTAGGACTGGTTGGCAATTAATATCCTGAATTCTTGTTCCATTGTTTTTGCTTAATTGGTGTACGAAAATCAGCAAGTGTTCACGGATGTGAAGGCCTCTGTGCTGCTAAGGGCAATAGTTCCGCCTGCTGGCAGGGGTTCTATGATGGGAGGGGGGTAGTATCAACGTCGCACCCAAAAGGGAATCGGGCGAACAGAAAAAACCATGCACACAGGCACAGCAAAAAACCCACGCTTGTTAAAGGCGTGCAATATCACGGGAATCATCTGTGATATGGGTGAGTTTTTTTTCATTTCAGTGATTAGATATGATTGACCTAAAATGGTTTAACCATGCAAAGAAAAACAATTTTTTAAAAGAAAGCGCATTTTTTTGGCTAAATCAGGGAAGTACGTGTAAAATCATTGTTAAGCTTTTACCGTCACCGAATGGATGGCTGCGGCCATTTCAGGCAGCAGGCCGCTGTTTTTTTCGATGGCATTGCCCACTACAATGAGATCAGCGCCCGCCTTGCAATCCAGGTAGGCTTTCTCCGGTTCGCGGATGCCGCCTCCCACCACCAGGGGTATGTCAATACACCCCGATACCATGGAGATCATTTCCTCGGAGATGCTGCGGCGCGCCCCGGATCCGGCGTCCATGTAAATGAGCTTCATGCCCAGCATTTCAGCTGCCATGGCGGTACACATCGCGATCTCATTTTTGTCCGAGGGAATCGGGGTGGCATTGCTGATGTAGGAGACAGTGGTGGGGGCCCCGCCATCAATGACCATATAGCCGGTGGAAATGATCTCCAATCCGCTTTGCTTGACAAAGGGGGCGGAGATCACATGCTGTCCGATGAGCAGTTCGGGATTCCTGCCGGAAATCAGCGATAAATAAAGCAGTCCGTCTGCATGCCTGGAAACCTGGGAAGGTGTGCCGGGAAAAAGGATCACGGGGATCGAACAGTTGGCTTTGATGCGCTGGACCACTTCATCGAGGTGGTTGGAGATCACCAGGCTGCCGCCTACCAGCAGGTAGTCTACTCCGGCAAGTACGGAGTTCCTGGTTAATTCATCAATTTTCTGGGCATTCACCTTGTCGGGATCTATCAACAGGGCAAAGGACTTCTGACCTTTTCCTTTCCGCTCCAGTAGTGATTGATAAATGATCTGCTTCATTCGCTTATAGCCGTTGGTAGAAGTGCAAAAATGCAAAATCTTTTCCGCTTTCCCGTTTTATGTCCGGAAAGTTTTTTGCTCTCCGGTTGTGCAGCAGCCCTTTATGCTAAACCACCTCTGCGCGCCGGCTTCCAGGCCCCTGCAGCCCGGGCTCCGGCCTGACTCCCGGCAAGGGCGGGCAGGCAGGTATCTGCCACTGGCCAATTCCCCTCTGGCAGGTAGATTTTTTTTCAATCAAATCCAAAAAAAAATTAATTTGATTTCGGTGCTTAAGGTGTAAATTTCCGGTAATGCAATACCATGCCGCACATTAAAAATTATCAACCATTTTTTTCCACAGTTGGGGATATTTAGGAACACCCAATATCGAAATCAAAAAATACTTTCGTTTACTACCCGCTTGCAAATAATTAACAACAAAAAAGCATTTTAAATATATGGCCACCCAAAAGCAATCTGTAAAAGGTTTGCAGTTCAAACGTCGCTTTACCGCAGACGGTGTTGACGTGTTTACCCAATTCGAATATGATTACCGCAGCTCTGTGATCCGCAACCCCAGCGGGGAAGTGGTTTTTGAGATGAACAATGTGGAAGTGCCCAGCCAGTGGAGCCAGATTGCCACGGATATCCTGGCGCAGAAATATTTCCGCAAGGCGGGCGTACCCCAGGGGGACGGTTCCCTGGGCCGGGAAACTTCCGTCAAACAGGTGGCGCACCGTATGGCCAACTGCTGGAAGGTATGGGGGGAACGCTACGGCTATTTTTCTTCCGAAAAGGATGCGCAGGTATTTTACGAGGAGCTGGTGTATTGCATACTGAACCAGGCCTGTGTTCCCAACAGCCCGCAGTGGTTCAATACGGGTCTTTTTGAGAGCTATGGCATCAAAGGAAAACCCCAGGGCCATTATTACGTGGACCAGGCTGACGGTGAGCTGAAAAAGTCCACCTCGGCCTATGAAAGACCCCAGCCCCATGCCTGCTTCATACTCAGCGTGGAAGATGACCTGGTCAATGACGGAGGCATCATGGACCTGTGGGTCCGGGAAGCCCGGATCTTTAAATATGGTTCGGGTGTCGGCACCAATTTCTCCAACATCCGGGGCGAGAACGAAAAGCTCAGTGGCGGCGGGACTTCCAGCGGACTGATGAGTTTCCTGAAAATTGGTGACCGGGCAGCCGGCGCCATCAAAAGCGGTGGCACCACCCGGCGCGCTGCCAAAATGGTGTGCCTGGACCTGGACCATCCCGAGATCATGCAGTTCATCAACTGGAAGATGGAGGAGGAAAAAAAGGTGGCAGCCCTCATCGCGGCCGGATACCCCAGCGATTATGAGGGGGAAGCCTATAAAACCGTATCAGGACAGAATTCAAACAACTCGGTCAGAATACCCAATGAATTTTTCGAGAAACTGGAAACAGGCGGCGACTGGGAATTGAAGGCACGCAGCGACGGAAAAGTCATGAAAAGGATCCCCGCCAGGGAGGTCTGGAACCAGATTGCCTACGCGGCCTGGCGCTGTGCGGACCCGGGTACCCAATACGATACAACCATTAACGAGTGGCATACCTGCCCCAAAGGAGGTCGCATCCGGGCTTCCAATCCCTGCTCTGAGTATATGTTCCTGGACAATACGGCATGTAACCTGGCTTCGGTCAACCTGCGCCGTTTTTATGATGAGCCTACCAATTCCTTCGATGTGGAGGGCTTCGCCTATACCTGCCGGCTCTGGACCACGGTACTGGAAATTTCCGTACTCATGGCTCAGTTCCCCTCCCGGGAAGTGGCCCAGCTTTCCTACGACTACCGCACCCTTGGGCTGGGCTATGCCAACCTGGGTTCCATGCTGATGGTCATGGGCATTCCCTACGACAGCGAAGAAGCGCGGGGAATTGCAGGATCCATTACGGCCATCATGACCGGCGTCGCCTACAAGACCTCTGCGGAAATGGCCGGCGTGCTGGGGCCTTTCCCGCGTTTCCAGGAAAACAGGGATGACATGCTGCGCGTCATGCGCAATCACCGGCTGGCTGCCTATGATGCAGATGAATATGAAGGCCTGGAGATCAAGCCGCAGGGCATAAAGGCCCAGTACTGCCCGGATTACCTCTTAAAGGCCGCCACCAAGGCCTGGGATGAGGCCGTTCAGTTGGGTGAAAAATACGGTTACCGAAATGCGCAGGCCACCGTCATCGCCCCCACGGGTACCATCGGTCTGGTCATGGATTGCGATACCACCGGTGTTGAACCTGATTTTGCCCTGGTCAAATTCAAGAAACTGAGCGGAGGGGGGTATTTTAAAATCATCAACCAGTCGGTGCCCGCCGCATTAAAGAACCTGGGATATACAGAAAAGGAAATTGACGGCATCATCAAATACGCAGTGGGATCGGGTTCCTTCGCCGGAGCGCCCTTCATCAACCACCAAACCCTCTCTGAAAAGGGATTCATTGCCGAAGAAATACGTAAGCTCGATGCGGCGGTACTTTCCGCCTTTGAAATAGGTTTTGTCTTCAACGTATACAACCTCGGGGAGGAATGCCTGCAGCGCCTGGGATTCAAGCCCGAGCAGTATTTCAACTTTGAGTGGAGCCTGCTGGAGGCCCTTGGATTCACCGACCGTGAAATAGAGGCTGCCAACGATTTTGTCTGCGGCGCCATGACGGTGGAAGGAGCCCCCCAGCTCAAAGACGCCCACCTGGCGGTCTTTGACTGCGCCAACAAAAACGGAAAAAAAGGGGTGCGCTATATCCACGCCCATGGTCATATCCGTATGATGGGAGCCACCCAGCCTTTTATCAGCGGAGCGATTTCAAAAACCATTAACCTGCCCAATGAGGCCAAGATCGAAGAGATTGCGGATGCCTACCTGCTCAGCTGGCAGCTCGGCCTGAAGGCCTGCGCCCTATATAGGGACGGATCCAAGCTTTCCCAGCCCCTGAGCACCAAATCGGATAAAAAGAAAAAGGCGGAGGACGCCGCCGTGGAGGAGAAAACAGCCGAAACCCCGGAATCTTCCGCAGGCTCCCATATTGTAGACCTGGGCAAGCTCACCGTGCAGGAACTGCTCGAAGAAGTCACCAAGCGGGTACAGGCCTCCCCGGACACCAAACTCAAACGGGCGCTCGCCACCATCGTGGAGAGAAGAACGCTGCCGGCCAAAAGACGTGGGTTTACCCAGAAGGCTAAAATCAACGGTCAGGCGATATTCTTGCGCACGGGCGAATACAGTGACGGAACCGTGGGGGAAATATTCATTGACATGGCCAAAGAGGGCGCCACCATGCGCAGCATGTCCAACTGCTTTGCCATAGCCATTTCCATAGGCCTTCAGTACGGCGTTCCGCTGGAAGAGTTCGTGGAGAAGTTTGTGTTTACCCGCTTTGAACCTTCCGGCATGGTGGATCACCCCAATATCAAGAGCACCACGTCCATTGTTGACTTTATATTCCGGGCCCTGGCTTATGAATACCTGGGAAGGACCGACCTGGTGCATGTCCTGGACAAGCCCGATGTCACCAATACGGGGACAGATGACTGGGATGAAATCCCCACTTCCCTGGAATATGAAAAAAAAACACCCGAATTAAGTGATGTTCGCATCGTAGCCAAGGCCGCATCCGGTGCGGCTCCCCTTCCCCAGAAGCAGGGATCCCCGCGCACCGCGTTAAAAAATGAAAATGGCCTGAGTGCCGTCAATGCAGCCGCCAAGAGCATGCAAAGCGATGCCCCGGCCTGTAATACCTGCGGCCATATCACCATTCGCAGCGGCACCTGTTACAAATGCCTGAATTGCGGCAATTCCATGGGATGCAGCTAAACAACACCCGAAAATCTTAGGACGGTTTTATAAACACTCAGTCCGCCCATATCCATGGGCGGACTTTTTTGGCAGCGCAATAGGAGTGCTCTCCCTTATAGTTACCCTTTCAGGAACTTGCCCAGTGCCTTACCGGCAGCGGCGTAGGCTTCGGCCAGTCTTTCCCCGGTGTCAAAATCAGCACCCCAGAAGGATCTGCCGGGCGCTTTTTGCACCTGTATTTTGGCCAGGATATGATCCCGGTTGGAGGTTTCCACAATCCAGACTTCCGCATCTATTTCCGCATTTTTTTTCCAAACCCCCACATTGAAGCCGGGCTCCGTGGAGGTGGTGTGGAATATAAGGGTGAACCGGGCATCTTTTTTGGGACTGAGTTCACTGTATTTCTGGAAGAGCTCATTGAATTTGGGTTCAAAGCGGTAGGCCCGGTCCGATACCCAGCTGTTGGCCCAGGTATCACCACGCCCCGGCTCTTTTTTATTGTATTCCTCTTTTTTGCTGGCCACATAATCGGCCTCCTTGTCAAATTTACCCACGCGCATATTATCATAGGTAAATTCCACATTCACGGATTTTTCTTTGCGAAAATCTTCCAGGGTCCCTTCCGTGATGCGGATGCGCTGCGCCTGCAGTCCCCCGGACAGGAAGATAAAGAACAGGGCCAAAAGACCTTTTGAGAGGTTATTCATGTCAGTATGTTTGAAGGTTTATAATAAACTAATTTAATTCAATTTTAAAGCAGGCCCAAAAGTCATTTTGATCCAGGCTCCCGGTCCACCCGACCGGAGGCTAAAGATTAATATAGGTTTTTTTAGTATATCTACTGCAATGGATATAGTAGAATTGCGCTATGAGTGGGATAAAATATACGCAATATGTAATAATATCAGCAAATCACTTGCATGGCAATTTTAGAACCGTATTTTCGTTATAATAATTCGATACCTACTAAAATGAAAAACATGAAAAAAATCCTTGCAATCATTGTCCTTGCGTCCCTGCTTGCCTCCTGCAGCCGCTCGGTTACCCCCTATGAGGCAGCCAACAGGCATTACAGTCATTGCCGGCCGGTGAGATAGTCTACGCGGAAAAGAATAATACCAGCATAAAAAATTATTTTAATGGTTGCCATTTACAGGGCAGCCATTTTTGTTTTAATGCTTATTTTTACCCCTCAATGCATTGGAATGACCATTCAATTCGGGTATGATAAAAAGCAGGTACTGGACGGGCTCAGGAGTCACTTTTTTGGCATGATGGAAATCAGGGTGCTGTTAATCGTCATCAATGTATTTGCCATCCTTTCTGCGATCCTGTTCTATTTTCACAAGATACAATCCCTTTCCTTCCTGATATTCTCGCTGCTGTGGTTGGTGCTTTGGATTACGTTGCGCCGCATCCTTCCCATGAGCATTTATAAGAAATCGGCCACTTTCCTGGACCATTTTGAACTGAATTTGGAGCCCGGCGGCATCATCCTGCATACCAACCGGGGGGAACAGGGCTGGGACTGGCAGGATTTCAGCCAATTCAAAGAGACCCTCCATTTTTTCCTCCTGTATTTTGACAAACGGTCTTTTTTCATGATTCCCAAGGATGCATTCCGGGATATCAATGATATCCAGGCAGCCAGGCAGTTATTACGCGATAAAATTAAATCACACTGATTTAACAGTCCCGGGGTCCCTTTAATTTCCCGGTTTTGGCATTTGTGCGTATCTTGCGGTGTCAAACGCCCTAATAAATCTCCCTGTAGTAATAGAGTTTATTAAATGGAATCCACGTCCGCCGTACTTTACGTCTTTTCCTGCGATTGATTGCTTTTTATCAGGCCGCTAGCAATAGCGGCAAAATAAACTCAGTATGTCAAAAGTTACCTTCAATAACAAGAACAGCGCGTTCTACGCTTCCCTGAAAACGGCTGTGGACCAGTATTTTGCAACCAATAACCTGAAAAAAACCGGGAACTGGAAACTTTATGCCAAAAGCGGCATCCTGATTCCCTCTGCCATAGTGATTTATGTATCCCTGCTGGTTTTCACCATGCCGGCCTTCCTGGGTATTTTACTGAGCTGCGTCCTGGGCCTCATATTGGCCTCCATCGGATTCAATGTCATGCATGATGCCTGCCATGGCAGTTACTCCAGCAAAGGATGGGTCAATGATCTCATGGGCCTGAGCCTGAATGCACTGGGCGGCAACGCGTTTATCTGGAAATTCAAGCACAATATCATTCACCATACCTATACCAATATTGACGGCCTCGATGATGACATCGCCAAAAGCCCGCTGATGCGCCAGTGCGAAACCCAGAAATGGGTCCCCGCCCACCGTTTTCAGCATTTTTATGTCGTACTGGTCTATGCCATTTCTTCCTTTGCCTGGGTGCTGATGATGGATTTCAACAAGTATTTCAAAAGAAGGATTCAATCCACCCCGCTGCAAAAAATGAGCACCAGCGAGCATGTCATATTCTGGCTTTCCAAACTGCTCTATGCCGCTTTTTACATCGTGATTCCGGTGCTGGTCGTGGGATGGAAATCCTGGGCCATTGCATTTGCCAGCATGCATGTTACCATGGGGCTTACCCTGGCCCTGGTATTCCAGCTGGCCCATGTGGTGGAGCATGCTGAATTTGAATATGTCGGTGAAAACGACCATAAAAAAATCGAAGAAGAATGGGCCATCCACCAGGTGAAGACAACGGCCAACTTTGCCCCGGGCAATAAAATCGTATCCTGGTATGTGGGCGGCCTTAATTTTCAGGTGGAGCACCACCTTTTCCCCAAGGTATCTCATGTCCATTACCCGGCCATCAGCCGTATCGTCAAGCAGACCTGCGCCCAGTTCAAACTGAATTACAACGAATTTCCCACCATGACCGGTGCCATAGCCTCCCATTTCAGGATGATGAAACAACTGGGGAAAAAACCAGCCTACGCGCGCCAGCAGGCCTGAGCCACCCGCCGGCCTCCTGTAAACCGCTTATTGGTCAAAGTCTTGCAGCTGCCGCAAAAAATCCTGGGCCTCTTCCAGCGTTTTATATTCCGGGCCTGTCATCATCAGCCTGCGAACCCACTTTTTGTCCATGTGACCGATCTGTATATTCCTGTATAAGCATATCGTTAGCCAGGTAAAGCCCAGGGCGATGGGAAAGGCAATTGCCCAAAAAGAGGCCGGGCTGGTCCTGATCCAGTGTAAGCTCCAAAACCAGGTGCTGTAAAATGGCAGTTGCAGCCAGGCCGTCCGCACCGAGCGGATCGTCGAGAGCTGCAGGCGGACCAGTTGATTTTGTACCTGGGTCACCGGCATACCCAGGTTGATCGATGCGATGTGCCACAGCTGATGCAGGTACTGCCCCATGCTAATCAGACTGATCAGTGCGATCATGCCTGCAGAGACCGAAAAAAATGGATTATTGCTGCCGGTCAGATAAATAAGGGTGACCAGCAACAGGACCCAGAGGATGCCCAGCAGGATGGCCCTCCGTTTAAAAACCGAAAGTTTTTCCATCCTGGAAACCACCCTGATGGACTGCATTTCCGTCCTGCACGCGGCCAGCATGGCCCAGGACTGCAGGTTGATGGCCGTGGAGCGTTCCAGGGCGAGATCATAATCCTGCCAGATCTTTTTAAATTCATTTTCTTCCATATCTCATTTTTTTATCGGTGATAATTGCTGCCGGAGCAGCATCCTGATCCGGCTGATCTTGGTTGAAACGTTGGTCAGGCTGATGCCCAGAATATCTGCCATTTCCGCATGGGTTTTTTCGTCCAGGTACAGCAGCATGAGTGCCCTGTCCAGGGCGGGCAGCCCGGCGATGAGCTGATGCAGCTGCTGCAGCCTGGCTGCGCTTTCATCGCTCTGGCCGCCAACAGCGGGGTCTGCCAGGTCACTGCGGTAGTCTTCCAGGGAAAGCAAGGCTCCCTGCCTTTTTTTGCTGCGGTAATGGGATATGGCCACATTGAGGGAGATCCGGTACATCCAGGTGCTGAATTTTTGCTCCGGGTCATAGGAGGAAAACGATTTCCAGGCCTGCAGGAAAATCTCCTGGACCAGGTCCTCCATATCCTCCCGGCTCGGACAATAGCTGTGGGCGATCTTATACACCATGGGTCGGCAACCCTCCAAAAGGATTGAAAACCGGTCTCTGTCTGGCTGTATCTTCATTGGCTTCTAAAATAATGACCCTTCCCAATATGATTCGCTGCAGTGGGGGGAAAATCACAGAATGTACGGATTTTATTTTGGAGGAGCGCCTCGTCGCCGGGAAGTCTCAGGGCTTGGGGCGGCGAAGGGCCTGCATGAGCCGGCCGGCCATTTCAGGGTAAAACCGGGCGGCATACAGGAAGGTATGACCCAGGTTGACACCCAGTTCCCGGCGCAGGATAACCTGACCGATGAGAAAGCCGATGATATTGGCACCCAGGGTGGCATAGGCTGCCCCGATGACCCCGTAGCGGTGGATGAGCAGGTAGTTCAGGCCGACATTGATCAGGGCGCAGACCAGTACCACCCGGAAGGTAAGGCTGGGTTTACCCATGGAATCCAGCATGGTGCCAAACTGCCTGCCATAAGGAATCAGCAGGCAATACAGGATGGTCACTTTGAGAATGGGAACCGTATCGGCATATTTTTCCCCTGCGATGACATGAACGGTAAAATCAGAAAACAAAAACAGGAAGAGCAGCCCCGGTAACAGGATCGCCAGTATGGTGCCGACCGACTTTTCATAGAGGTACCTTACGGCGTCTCTTCCTTCCGTTTCAATTCTTTTGGCACTTTGGGGGAATACGATGGCTGCCACCGAGCCGGTGGGGATTTCCACAAAATTGGTGATGCGCATGGCTACATTGTAACCACCGGCTGCGGCCGCAGATAAAAACGAACCCAGCATCATCTGGTCAATGCTTCCAAAGATCATGGATGATACCGAAGTGCCAAAGGCGTATTTGCCGTAGGCAAAGAGTTTTTTCATCCAGGCCAGCTCCGGGCGGCTTGAAAAGCCCAGCTCTTTTCTGACAAAGCCATAAGAAAGCAGGGCAGCCAGCGTGACGGTGATAATCTGGACATAAACCAGGTAAACCAGGGGCAGTTGCCAGTGAAACAGCCAGCAAAACAGGATGAAAAAGAAAAACAGACCCTGGCGAATGAAGGTAGAAAAGAAGATGCCCCTGAACGCCAGGTTTGCCTGCTCAATAAACTGGAACTGGGTGAGCACCCCGGAGAGCAAATACACAATGCTGTACAGATAGAACATGCCCACCAGCTGGGGAGCATGCCAGCTGCGCCCCAGGTAAGCGGAAAAACCCAGGTTCAGGCCAATACAAAGCAGGGTAAGCAGGCCACTGTTGGCAAAGGAAGCGGAGATTATTTTTGGATGATCCTCCCTGGGGGTAAAGGACAGGTATTTGATCAGCGCATTTTGAACCAGTCCGTTGCGTATGGTTTCCATGACCGTAACGGTGGTCATAAAAAGGGCCCAGGTGCCAAAACTGGTCTTGTCCAGTATGCGGACCAGCAGGTAAAAGCTTCCGAATCCAAAAAATACGTTGGACATATTTTGCATCAGCGTAAAGAACCCCGATCTGATCCAATAGCGGTCTTTCATGGCAGGGACTGTTTGAGCGCTTCCGGGGTATGGACCACAAAATATTGTTCTACGTATGCCTGTACTTCCTGGTCAGTCCGGGCGTGCAGGATGGTAGCCCCGGATAGTTTGGGGAAAAGCTTATGAAAACAGTCGAAATGGTGCTCGGGACCTTTTTTGGATAAGATCAGGTTGATGCCCCCGAAATAACTGGCCAGCGCAGCGGTTCCGCCGTGGATGGAAATGAAGCGGTCTGCATTGGCATAGATCATCAGCTGGAGGTGGTTGAAGTTGCGCGCACCACCCCGGTTTTCCTGGTAGAGTTCTTCCAGGGACAGGACTTCGGGATGCTCTTGTTTCAGCCATTCATATTCATGCAGGTCATAGACTGCGCTGTTATCGGGGGTGATGTTTTCTGCCAGCGGGCGGTTGTATACAATCGTATAGGAGTTCTTGAGCTTTTCTATGATAAAGGAAAGCAGAGGGATATCATAAAAGCTGATGGGAGGACCATCCCATTCACTGTTGTAGCGGTTGGCTATGACCAGCAGGGGCTTGTCATAGACATAAATGTCGTTTCGGTAGGTTTCCTTCAGGGGGACCTGCGCCCATTTATGCATATTATAATCCTGGCTGTAGAGTACCCGCGGCATTTCATAATTGTAATTCCCCTTATCGCTGCGGTTATCAATGCTTTCCTGGTGATCGGGGGAGAAAAAATACAGTTCCCGGGTATAGCGGGATGAGGTGGTCTGCCGGAGGGTCCCGTTCTTGTAATGCCAGTAGGCAAAGGGTAGGACAAATTCCACTTCGGGGGCAAATTCGCCGCTAAAGGCGATCTTCTTGTATTTGCTTTTAAAAACATAGTCGCGCAGCAGATACTTGAGTTGTACCAGCTGGCAATAATAGGTATGTCTGTAATAATACCTCACGTCCACGGGCAATTTCCCGTAGCGGAGCAGGACCAGTAAACTCAAGGATTTATTGATCAGTTTTACCAGCACCAGTTTCTTCTTTTTAAAGGATGAATACTAATGACACTAAAACAAATGTAACGATATGTAATGCGTAATTGGATGATTAATCGAGCTTTTTAAATGAGGTCAAGATTTTCTGCCAACGGGGAGATTCTTTCAGGCAGGCCCAATCGTTTTTGTGTAAGCAAATATAGCCTTAAAAATCCACAGACTCCCCATCCCATTTGGCAGACCATGCGGACCTAACGCGGTTTGTATCCTGCCCCCTGGAAGATCTTCCTGGGATCGGTCTTCATCAGGTCGGTGATGGAGGTGCCCGGATTTTTTTCCATATAGGACCGTACGATTCTCCACCCCACCCACTGGCCGATATTGCCCGGGGAGGCATCCGGCATGCCCGCCGTACTGGGGGATTCCCCGATATAGTTTTTGATGATATCCGGGTCGATGGTATAGAGGTCGGTGCCGGGCTGCAGAAAATAGTTCCATATCAGCCCTTCATTGCCCTGGCACCAGGCAAGCTGTTTGCCGGTAAAACCGGTCTTTAGGCTATCAGGTGTTTCCGGCAGCAGCAGGTCGGTCAGGTACCAGGATTTCCCTTTTTCGATCATCTGATCTATGAGGGGCTTGCCCTGGCTTTTGTCGGCAAAGAGGTCTTCCCCGATGGCCTTGATGCAGTTTACCGGGATATATTCCGGCTCGAACCGCCGGGAGATATAACCGGGATACATTTCCTGGCCCTGCAGGCTGTTGTAAAAGGAGAACTGCCTGCCTGCATAAAGCTGCAGCCCGATGGCCAGCGCATAGGGTGTAATGGCAACGCCGGGTGCATCAAAGGGGCCGATATAAGTCACCACTTTTTTGGGCAGCGCATAAGAAGGAAAATAATATTTTACAAACCTGAAATCCCGGGCAAGTTCTTTTTCCAGCCCGTCGAGTTTTTCAAAACGGTATTCAATGGAATCCTTCACCGGCAGATAGGTGGTCAGGAATTGTCTGGTGAGGGCAAAAGCCGTCCTGCTGGTGTCTGTGAGGACACCGACCCCAAGGATGTTGGCGGTGAAGTCGGTAAAAAAATAAGGAAACTGTTCATTCAGCTTGCGGAGTCCGGCTTCCACCTGGTTGGTATCGATGGCAAAAAACGCCTTGTCAAACCGTTCGATGGTGACCGAAACCGATATATGGGAAAGATCCGGGAGGTTCTTCCTGTCATGGCAGGCGGCCAGTCCGGTCAGGGCCAGGTAAAGAAAGATCCATTTTTTCATGTGCATACAACGATGATTGCCTGCAAATTAGTGCGAATAAAGGGGACTTCCTCGCTGATTTTAACAATCCCTGCTTGGGACTCCTTCCCAAATGAGGGGGCCATCCCGGCCACAGGCGCTGATTTTTTTTAAGTAGTTTTGGGATATGAAAATCGTACTGGCGCAGCAAAATTATCATATCGGAAATTTTGAGGAAAACACCCAAAAGATCATCGGTGCCATCCGGGCGGCCAAAGAGCAGGGGGCAGACCTGGTCGTATTTTCAGAGCTTGCCGTCTGCGGGTATCCGCCCCGGGACTTCCTGGAATTTGAAGATTTTATCCAGGCATGTTACCGGTCGGTGGACCTCATCAGTGAGCATGCCGATTCCATTGGCGTGATCGTGGGCGCCCCTGCCAGAAATCCCGCCCCGCAGGGAAAGGACCTGTTCAATGCAGCCTGGCTGCTCTATGAAGGAAGGATACAGGGGGTGGTGCATAAGACCTGCCTGCCTACCTATGATGTCTTTGATGAGTATCGTTATTTTGAACCTGCCTACCAGTGGAATGTCCTGCCATTCAAGGGTAAAAGGATTGCCCTGACCATTTGCGAGGATATATGGAATCTGGGAGATAACCCGCTCTACAGGCACTGCCCCATGGACGAGCTCATCACCCAGCAGCCCGATATCATGATCAATATTTCCGCCTCCCCCTTTGACTATGACCACGATGAGGACCGAAAGGAAGTCATCCGGGCCAACGTATTAAAGTACAAGCTGCCCATGCTGTATTGCAATACCGTGGGCTCCCAGACGGAGATCGTCTTTGACGGAGGCAGCCTGGTTTATGATCGCCTGGGCAACCTGGTCTGTGAAATGAAGTACTTTGAAGAGGATACCGCCCTCATTGACCTGGACGGGCCGGCTTTTACACAGACCAGTCTGAAAGAGCCCCTCCGGGTCAGCCAGCTGGGAAAGGAAATGCGCGTTTCCCGGCAGCACGATCCGCAGGCCATCCTGGGCTACCTGACCGATGAACACAACATATCCCAGATCTATGACGCGCTCCTGTTGGGCATCCGCGATTACTTCGGCAAGATGGGTTTTTCAAAAGCCATCCTGGGCAGCAGCGGCGGCATTGATTCGGCAGTTACCCTTTGTCTGGCCTGCCGCGCACTGGGACCCGGCAATGTCCGGGCCGTCCTGATGCCATCCACTTTTTCTTCCTCCCATTCCGTCAGCGATGCCTTGCAGCTCTCAGCCAACCTGGGAAATCCCCATGATACCATTCCCATCAAAAACATCTATGAAGCCTTCCTGACCACCCTGGAGCCTGTTTTCCACGGCCTTCCCTTCAGCCTGGCGGAGGAAAACATACAGAGCCGCAGCAGGGGCAACCTGCTCATGGCCATTGCCAATAAATTCGGCTATATCCTGCTCAATACCTCCAACAAAAGCGAACTGGCTACCGGTTACGGCACCCTCTACGGAGACATGGCGGGCGGCCTGAGTGTGCTGGGCGATGTATACAAGATGCAGGTCTATGCCCTGGCCAGATATATCAACCGGGAAAGGGAGGTCATCCCGGAAAACATCCTGCACAAAGCCCCCAGTGCGGAGTTGCGGCCGGACCAAAAAGACAGCGACAGCCTGCCTGACTATGAGATACTCGACAAGGTCCTCTATCAGTACATCGAAAAAAGACAGGGCCCCAGAGAAATCATTGCCCAGGGCCTGGATGAGTCCCTGGTCAACCGGGTTTTGAAAATGGTGAACTCCAATGAATACAAACGTAACCAGTTCTGCCCCATCATCCGTGTCAGCTCCAAAGCATTCGGTGTCGGCAGAAGGGTACCCATTGTGGGCAAATACCTGGGTTAGCCAGGAGCATGCGCAGAGCCAACCTTTCTCTTGCATTGCTCTATCATGGGTATTTGGCTGTAGGGGGTCATCGGCCGGGTTACCCCCGTTAAGGTGAGAATACCTGCTATTGATTGAGTTATTCTTAATAAGTTAATACTTGTCATAAAAAGAAAACACAATTCTTCCTATTTTCCCTTCCGATGAGTAAAGTGTAAACAACTTTCATGAGCTTTCGCCGGAAAGACTGTATCAGTAGGAAGTTAATTAACTGCTTTTTGGGGGCAGCAGGGATTCTTTTTGCCTGCCTTTTTCCGGAAATGGCCCGGGCACAGATTATTCCGGACCTCTCCGGCAGCCTGCCGGCAGGGGATACCATCAGTTCTAAAGAGGCAATTGCCCTAAGCAAACAAAGGGACCTCATTGATCTGGGATACTTACTTTTTCATAAGAACCCTAGGTCCAGGCTGGATAACTCTGGCACCAAAAATACCCGATTGTATTTTACCGTCGCTCCGGTCGTAGAGTTTACCATCGCTACGGGTTTTTCTCCCGGGGTGGCGGGCAATGTGGCTTTCCTTACCAGCGCGGTTGAAAAAACCAATACCTCTACTTTTCTGGGAGCTGTCAAATATACTCAGAAGAACCAATTCCTGCTGCCGGTGCAGTCCTCCGTTTGGACCCCTGGTAATAAATTCAACCTGCAGGGCGACTGGAGGTATTTCAAATATCCGCAGGATACCTACGGATTCGGCGGCTTTACCCAACTTTCCGACAAATACATTGTCGATTATGAGTACCTCCGTTTTTATGAATCGATCCGGCGTAAAATCGGAGAGAACCTGTATGCTGGTCTGGGATACCAACTTGACCTTCATTGGAAGATAAGGGAACTGGGGGTTCCCCCGGGTAAAGTCACGGATTTTCAAAAATATGGTTATTCGGGATCCTCCGCCTCCTCTGGCATTGCCCTGGACTTCGTCTTTGATACCCGGGAAAACTCCATCAATGTCAAGGGAGGCAGTTTTTTTGCCAACCTGCATCTGGTTCAAAATGCCAGGTTTCTTGGGGCTAGCAGCAACTACAATACGATAACCCTGGACCTGCGGGGGTATTTCAAGATGCCCTTTCATACCATTCTTGCCTTATGGTCCTATAGTGTATTTACCGTCTCAGGCAATCCGCCATACCTGGATCTGACCGGCACGGGTACCGATCCATTCAATAATACGGGAAGGGGCTATGAGCAGGGACGATTTATCGGCAAGCATATGATCGACCTGGAAGCGGAAATTCGGTTTAATATCACCCGGGACGGGTTGCTGGGAGCGGTTGTTTTCGGCAATGCAGAAACCGTCTCCGAATTGGGCAGCAACCGGCTGGAGGTCATATCACCGGCCATCGGCGTTGGGCTGCGCATCAAGTTCAACAAATTTTCAGGGACCAATGCCTGTTTGGATTATGGGGTGGGGAAGGGGGGATCCCGGGGTTTTGTTGGTAACCTGGGGGAGGTTTTTTAGGGTGCCTGTTTGCTGCAGTGGACTGAACAGACGGAGTCTCTGCTTTGTAACGGGGTAATTATTCAAGATTTTTTAATTGAAAATCATTGGAAAGCATCATCAGTTTATTATCACATTACAGGTATTTGCTGTTATTTCCACTGGCCATCGTGGAGGGACCCATACTGGCGGTCATTGCCGGATTTCTTTGCACGGGTGGGTACCTGAATGCTTTCCTGGTTTATCCCATCATCATTTTGGGGGATATTACCGGGGATTCCATTTGTTATATGTTTGGCAGGTGGGGTCTGCCAGGGTTCCTGCAAAAAATCGGCAGTCGTATGGGGCTGGGAAGCAAAAATATGGACAGGGTCCGGGCTTATTTTGATGCCAACCCCCATAAAACCATTTCCCTTTCCAAGATTACACTGGGGATTGGTTTTGCGGGCATTTACCTGGCGGGAAATGCAAAAATCCCCTATTCCCGTTTTTTGCGCATCTGCCTGCTTACCTCAGCGCTCCAATACATTGCTTACCTGGGGATTGGTTTGCTTTTCGGGGATGCCTACCGTCAGATCAGCCATTACCTGAATGTAGTGGGTGCCCTTACCGTAGTTGCGGCACTGGCCATCCTGCTTCTTTATTTTATCAAATCTATACGCAAAAAGTTATGAGAATTCTCTTTGTTTCGGATACCTATTTCCCCCATATCAACGGCGTTTATTATTTTGTTTGCCGCATTGGACCGTTATTGCAGCAGAGCGGTCATGAGGTGGGGGTGGTAGCTCCTTCCTCAACCACCCAATTCACCAGAACCACCGTGGATGGCCTAGATGTCTTTGGAATTCCATCGGTTTCCATTCGGATATATCCCAAAATCAGGGTTCCCATTCCGTTCTCCCTGAAAAAAAACCTGCAGCAAATCATCGGAGAATTCAGGCCGGATATCATTCATATCCAGGACCATTTCAGTATTTGCGCTGCTGTGGTCCGTATGAACAGGACACTAAAAATTCCGATGATAGCCACCAA
This sequence comes from uncultured Bacteroidota bacterium, assembly GCA_903906365.1. GTDB lineage: Bacteria > Bacteroidota > Bacteroidia > Chitinophagales > Chitinophagaceae > Puia. Next base: position 81,513 of record CAIVKC010000036.1, read on the forward strand.
TCATTTTATGCCGGAGAACCTGACCGTGCTGGTTCAGGGGAAGGCCCTGAAAAAAATATTTGAGAATTTTCTATGGAAAGGTTTTTCGAAGGTTTTTAACGAAGTAAGTGTGGTCACCACCCCGACTGAAACCGGTGCACGTCTGATCAGGTCAAGACTTAGGAGCAGGGTGATGGCCATTTCCAGCGGAATCAGCCTGGATGAATTTTCACCCTGGGGGAACACGGCTAATACAATTAAAAAATATGGAATACCCAAAAAGCCCGTTCTGTTGTATGTGGGCAGGCTTGACCCGGAAAAGCATATTGGAGAGATATTACAGGCAGTAGCTTCCGCCCTCAGTCACCTTGATTTCTGTCTGCTGATAGTTGGAACGGGAATCAGTAAAACCTCCCTTGAAATTCAGAGCCGTCAGTTGGGTATTTCGGACCATGTCATTTTCACCGGATTTGTTCCCGATGAAGACCTGCCTTTCCTGTACCGACTGAGCCATTGTTTTATCATTGCAAGCATTGCAGAACTGCTTAGTTTGTCAACACTGCAGGCCATGGCCACCGGATTGCCTGTCATCGCGGTCAATGCGGGTGCGCTGGGAGAAATGGTAAAGGATCAACAGAACGGATACCTGTTTGGGCAAGGCGATATCAGGGCAATCACAGCGGCGGTTTTGGATATCCTGTCCAATCCGGACAAAGCAGTAGAGATGGGAAGAAAAAGCCTGGAATTCATCCAGTCACATGATATCCACAATACCACCAAACAATTTGAAAGCCTTTACCACTCTTCGTTGCGTCTATCCCCTCCGCATGAAAAGGGGGTGGCTGAAAGGCAGGTTGTCCAAAAGACCCAATTAGGAAAAAAATAGCACGTATTTGTCAGGATCGAAAGTGTATTTCGTGCATAATGATGGGGGAAGATCTCATTGCAGCCGGAGACTCTCAGCCGACCATAGACACCTGTCATCGTTGCCAGAGCAGTCATATACTGGAGATGACAAAACAGAATCATTCCAAATGATACTTTATCTGCAGGCAAGTACCTCATAGAGTAAAAGTATACATGAGAATCCCTGCACGGGCCTGCCCCGGAGGGTAAGCCATGGCATGGCCTTCTAGGGTCGGTGGCGCCCTATTTACTGCCGAATGTTGTTTTTTTTGCTTAGTGTTTGAGGTAAACCGCTACCAGGAAATTCTGTCCCAGGTAACTGAACTGTTTTTCCAGCCGAAGCTGCGAAGAGGTCAGGCTGGTGATATTTACTGGTCCGGTGATGGTGCTGAACAGGGTATCGGAGAGCACTATCTGGGTCTGAGCGGCGTTGAAACTCCAGGTGAAACTGGTGGTCTGGGGATTGGCCGGCTTACATTTGGTGGGGCCTTCGTCCTCTATACCTGTACTGTCGGCCTTAAAGGTAAGCAGGTTGTCTTTCTGGCAATCCGATATTACCCCGGCCGGGATGGCGGTGGTGATGGTCCCCGAATTATTGCCGTCGATGCCGGCGGTATCATATTTCCAGGCAGAGCTGGTCAGCAGTTGCAGATTGGTTGGTTTGCCAGCCGGCGCCGAAGCGCTCTTGGAGCAGCTGTAGATAAGGACTACCAGGGCGACCAGCAGGGTCATCCCAGTGAGGAATGGCTTATTCATAGTAATATTTATAGGTAGGATAACAAAAATAGGGCCTCATTTATTGCATAGGGTGGGTTGGCCGGGTCAAAATAGAATAATATTGTTGATTATTTTAATAAGATAGTTGCATTAAAAGTTTTGTGAAAATGAAGGAACTGGGCCTGCCCACAGATTTATGCCCCTAATTTGCAGTTATTCATGAAGTTGGCAAGCAACTTGCACAGTGAATTCGTATTTTGCAACAATAATTTTCGTATTTATGGTGTATACCGCTGATGATATCAGGCAGTTAAATGAAAAAATCCAGTATCAGGCTACCTTTATTGACCGGCTGCGCGACGAGGTGGGCCGGGTGATCGTAGGGCAGCATTATATGATTGACCGGCTGCTGATCGGCCTGCTGAGCAGCGGTCATATCCTGCTGGAAGGGGTGCCCGGACTGGCCAAAACGCTGGCAATCAAGTCCCTTTCACAGGCCATCCACGCCCGCTTCAGCCGTATCCAGTTTACCCCGGACCTACTGCCGGCAGACGTCATCGGTACCATGATCTATAACCAGCAGCGCAACGAATTTGTGGTGCGCAAGGGGCCCATTTTCGCCAATTTCGTGCTGGCCGATGAAATCAACCGGGCCCCGGCCAAAGTACAGAGCGCCTTGCTGGAAGCCATGCAGGAAAAACAGGTCACCCTCGGTGATACCAGTTATAAACTCGAAGAACCCTTTTTGGTACTGGCTACCCAAAACCCGCTGGAACAGGAAGGCACCTACCCCCTGCCGGAAGCCCAGCAGGACCGGTTTATCATGAAGGTCATCGTGGATTACCCCAGCAAACAGGAAGAACAGCTCATCATCCGTCAGAATGTACAGGGCCTGGCTTCAGCGGTGATCGAGCAGGTGGTGTCCACCCAGGAGATCCTGCAGGCCAGGGAACTTACCCGCCAGGTATATATGGATGAAAAAGTGGAGCATTATATTTTGGATATCGTATTTGCCACACGCAATCCCGAAAAATACCGGCTGGAAAAATTAAAACCCCTCATCGCCTACGGCGGATCGCCCCGGGCCAGCATCAACCTGGCGCTGGCAGCCAAATCAAACGCCTTTCTCAACAAACGCGGCTACGTCGTACCCGAAGACGTCCGCACCATTGCCAAGGATGTGCTGCGGCACCGCATCGGGCTGACCTATGAGGCCGAAGCGGAAAATGTAAATGTCGAGCAGGTCATTGACGATGTATTAAAAGCCATCCAGGTTCCTTAATGCTGACCAGTGCCGAAATATTAAAGAAGGTCCGGGAGCTGGAAATCATCAGCAAAAGACTGACCCGCCACATATTCACCGGTGAATACCACAGTGCCTTCAAGGGAAGGGGGATGAGTTTCCGAGAAGTGCGCGAATATTACCCGGGCGATGACGTACGTTTCATTGACTGGAATGTTTCGGCCCGCTTCAATCACCCCTTTTCCAAGCTCTTCGAAGAGGAGCGCGAACTGACCGTCATGCTGCTCATTGATGTCAGTGCCAGTTCCCTTTTTGGAACGGTGCATGCCAGCAAACGGGAGCTCATCACCGAGATCTGCGCCGTGCTGGCTTTTTCAGCCATCAACAACAACGATAAGGTCGGGGCCATCCTGTTCAGCGATAAGGTGGAGCGCTATATCCCGCCCAAAAAAGGCCGCCAGCATGCCCTTTACATTGTCCGGGAAATGCTCAGCATAGAACCCAAAAGAAAAGGGACCCGCCTGAGCGAAGCCATTCGTTTTTTCAACAATTCCATCCGCCAAAAAAGCATATGCTTCATACTGAGTGATTTTTTGGATGAAAAATTTGACGAAGCCCTGAAAGTGGCCGCCAAAAAACATGACGTGAACGGCATCAAAGTCTATGATAAAATGGACATGCAGCTGCCCAGCGCCGGGCTGCTGGAAGTGGAAGATGCCGAGACAGGAGCCATTCGCTGGATAGACTCAAGCGATTACCTGGTACAGGCCAATTATCAGCAACGGTTTTTTGCAGCCACGGAAACCTGTAAGACCATTTTTCTCAAAGCAGGGTCAGACCTGCTCCATGTGCGCACCGATGAGGATTACGTCAAAGTGCTCAAGAAGTTTTTTATTGGACGAAACCGGCCCAGCTAACCCATGACAAAACCCCCTTTATATATTGCGGCGCTGCTGGCTGGATTGCTTTTTTACGGCACCCAGGCTTTCAGCCAGCAGGAAGTTTCGGTGAAGACCACCATCAGCCGCAGACAGATTTTAATTGGAGAGCCCATCCAGCTGACCCTGGAAGTGAAAGCGCCCGCAGGGGCCGCCCTTTCCTGGTTTCCGGAAGATTCCCTGCCCCATTTTGAATGGGTGCGCAAAGGAAAGATTGATTCTGTCACCCAGGACGGGGAAAGGTCCTACCGGCAGGATATCCTGGTGACCAGCTTTGATTCAGGCACCTGGGTCATGCCCTCCCTGCCGCTGCTGGTTAACGGCACCACCTACCTGTCGGATTCTGCCCGCATCGAGGTGGGCTTTTCCAGGTTCAATCCGGGACAGGACTATCATGACATCAAAGATATCATAGAGGTACCCAACCCCTTTGCCGTATATTATGTCTGGACGGTGGCCGCCCTGACCCTTTTGTCACTGGCCGGCTTCCTTTATTTCGTATGGCGTAAAAAGCAGTCCCCTGCCCAGCGTTCCGGGCAGGCCGGTACCGGCCGCGGGCCCTATGAGGAGGCATTGGCCGCCTTAAAGGAACTCAAAGGACAGCGCCTGGCAGAGACCGGTCAGCTTAAGGCCTACTATACCAGGCTCAACGATATCTTCCGGGTCTTCCTGCTTGGCAGGCTCCGGATGGCCAGTATGGTTAAAACCAATGACGAGCTGATTTTGCAGTTAAAACAGATGGGGCTGCCTTCCGAGGAATTCTCCAGGCTGGCCCAGTCCCTGAGGATGAGTGATTTTGTGAAATTTGCCAAATACCAGCCCGCTGCTGCAGACAATGACAGCAACTTTGACATCATCAGACAATCCGTTGACCTCTTAAATAATACCACCACCTAGTGCTATACGACTGGTTCCAACATATAAACTTTGCCTATCCGGCCTTCTTCGGACTGCTGGTGCTGGTTCCGTTCATGATATTCTGGTACCTGCGCAAGTCCCGGCCCGGCCAGGGTGCCATTATGGTATCCACCCTGGGAAGTTTTGGTTCCACCAGGTCCTGGAAAAACACCTTTCGCCACCTGACTTTTATTTTGCGGATGGCGGCCATCTGTGCGGTCATCGTAGCCCTGGCCCGCCCCCAGCTCCGCAATGATGAACAGATGATTAACGGGGAGGGGATAGACATCGTGCTTTGCCTGGACATCAGCGGCTCCATGCTGGCGCAGGATTTTACCCCCAACCGGATGGAGGCAGCCAAGAACGTGGCTTCCGATTTCATCGACAGCCGGCCTGCAGACCGCATCGGCCTGGTGATCTTTTCGGGGGAAAGCTTTACCATGTGTCCCCTGACCTCGGACCGGGCCGTTTTGAAATCCCAGCTCTATAATGTCCACAGCGGCCTGCTGGAAGACGGTACGGCCATCGGATCAGGGCTTGCCACCGGCGTTGACCGCCTGCGCTCCTCCCCCTCCAAAAGCAAGGTCATCATCCTGCTGACGGACGGGGAAAACAACGGCGGGCTCATCGACCCCAATACGGCCAAGGAAATCGCCAAATCAGTCGGGGTGCGTGTCTATACGGTGGGGGTAGGAACAGAAGGCTTTGCCCCTGTGCCCGTACAAACCAGCGGCGGGGTGGTCATGCAAAAAGAAAAGGTGAGCATCGATGAAAAGCTGCTGTCCCAGATCGCGCAGGAAACCGGCGGGAAATATTTCCGCGCCACCGACAATGAAAGCCTAAAAAACATCTACACCGATATTGACAAACTGGAAAAATCCAAAGTGGAGATCACCGCCTTGAGAAGGTACTCCGAACAGTTTTATCCCTTTGCCCTGGCAGCGGCCCTGTTCCTTTTCCTGGAGCTGGTCCTGCGTTCTACCCTGTTTAAGAAATTTCCCTGAGCCCGGGACCCCCCCTGGAAAGAAGCCTTAATGGCCTTTCCGCTTTGGGTGTATTGAACTAATTTCGCAGTCGCATGGAAGCAAAAGTCTATAAATCAACCGGAAGCTGGTATATCGTGAAAACCGCAGCGGGTGCGTTCTGGAATGCCCGGCTCAAGGGGGTTTTTAAAATGGAGGGCATAGGTTCCACCAACCCCATTGCCGTGGGTGACCAGGTGGAAATCGAAGCGGAAAACGAACTGGAACAGAGTGCCACCATCACCGGGATCCATGACCGCCATAATTACATCAGGCGCCAGAGCCCTTCCCATAAGATGCAGTTTCATATCGTGGCCTCCAACCTGGACCAGTCCCTGCTGGTGGCCACCCTGAAGGAGCCCAGAACCTCCCAGGGTTTTATCGACCGCTTCCTGGTAGCCTGCGAGTCCTACCATGTTCCGGCCATCATATTGCTCAACAAGGCGGATCTCTATGGTAATAAGGAGATGCAGCGCTATGAGCAATGGAAGCAGATGTATGAGGCCATCGGGTATACCCTGGTGCTGGCAAGCGTGCAGGACGGCGCCGGGCTTGAACCCGTAAAAGCGCTGCTCAAAGACCGGATCACCCTGCTATCCGGACATTCCGGGGTAGGGAAGTCCTCCTTTATCAATGCGCTGCTTCCGGGCCGCAGCCTGAAGACCCACGGGGTGAGTGGCTGGAGCGGTAAGGGCATCCATACCACCACCTTTGCCGAGATGTATGATCTGCCGGAAGGGGGCCAGATCATCGATACCCCGGGAATGCGTGAATTCGGGCTGGTGGATATTTCCCGCCAGGAACTTTCCCACTATTTTCCGGAGATGCGGGGCCTCATTCAGGAATGCCAGTTCAACAACTGCCTGCATGTCAATGAGCCGGGTTGTGCCATCAAAAAGGCCCTCGGAGAGGGCCTCATTCATGCGGATCGCTATGAAAGTTATTGTAATATCCTTTTTTCCATCGGGGAAACCAATTACCTGCGCTAGGACATGAACCGTTTGGCGGTATTGATCATGAGTTTGGTCTCCAGGAACTTGGCCACTTCCACCACCGCATCGTTGTCCCTCCTGGGCGCTTCACGGAATTTCCTGGGATAAATGGAAATACCGGTGTAGATGTTGTAATGCAGGGTCAGGATATGCCCTTTAAACTGAAAATCCCACATCACTGAATCAAAATCATCTGTTTTCTGGGTGAACTGGATATCCAGGTCATCCGAAAGGATGTTGGCCACCTCATAAAATCGTTTCAGGCCGCAATCGTCGTCAATGACAGCTTCGGTACAACCGAAATCGGTACGGAGTGTAAGGCTCATAGTGGAAGGGTTTAGGGTTTTATAATAGGGTTTCACGATTTGAACTTGGGTGCCTTGGGGACTTTTTCCCCGCTCAGGAGTCTTTCTGCACCCACGTTCTTGCCGTTACTGGGACATCCGTATTTTGGACCGAAAAGGTTGTTGTAAAGTCTGCAGGAACTGTTGGCCGTGCAGATAAGGACGAGCAGGAGGACAGACAAGATGAATTTGCCGGGTTTCATGGGTATAGATTAAACGAATTAAACCTACAAATATTATTTGTTATTTGCAAGTGTTCATTCATAGATTCCTTCTTCTTAGAGGTATACCTTTAAAGGGATGGCCCGCTTGCGGGCATTATTGGGGGCCGTCTGCATCTTTGAACCAGCTGGCATAATGCAGGTAATTCTGGGCGATCCGGTTGATCTGGCCGCTGATGAGTTCCTGGGGAATATCTTTGAGCTTTTTGGCCGGTACGCCCGCATAAATAACCCCGGGTTCTATCTTGGTGCCTTCCAACACGACGGCACCTGCCGCTATGATTGTATTGGTCCCGATCTCTGCATCGTCCATGATGATGGCGCCCATGCCGATCAGTACATTATCATGCACCAGACAACCATGTACGATTGCATTGTGTCCAATGGAGACATTATTTCCAATGATGGTTTTTGTTTTCTGGTAGGTACAGTGCAGGATGGCCCCGTCCTGCACATTGACGCGGTTGCCCAGCCGGATGCTGTTCACATCGCCGCGGATGACCGCATTGAACCACACGCTGCACTCATCACCCATGACCACGTCACCCACAATGGTGGCATTGGGGGCGATAAAACAATCTTTACCCATTTGCGGGTGGACACCTTCCACCGGGAGAATAATAGCCATGATGCGGTATATTTTAGGATCAGATGATAAGTGCAGGTTTTAAACAGGCCTTATAAACAGGCTTGTCTCTTACCGCCACTCTAAGTTAGATACTTCGGGGTTCTGCAGCAAATTTCGAAAAATTGTTGCGTTCTTTGTGTGGTAAGCAACTCTCGGATATGAACCAGCGGGAATTATTTTTCAAACATCTTGCCCAGACCTCCGCAGCACCGCTGGCTCTGCAAATCAGCCGCGCGGAGGGTTCATTTCTCTATGACGAACAGGGAAAGTCCTACCTGGACCTGATCGGGGGAATCAGTGTCTGCAATACCGGACACCGCCATCCGCGGGTGGTACAGGCCATCAAAGACCAGACTGACCGCTACCTGCACCTGTTGGTTTACGGGGAATTCATCCAGTCTCCCCAGGTACAGTTTGCGACCCTGCTGGCCAGCCACCTTCCTTCCACCCTCAATTCAGTGTATTTCACCAATTCGGGAACGGAGGCCACCGAGGGGGCCATGAAGCTCGCCAAGCGCCTCACGGGACGCACGGAAATGATCGCCTTCCGGGATTCCTATCATGGATCCACCCAGGGCGCCCTCAGTGTGATGGGGGATGAATACTGGCGCAATGCCTTCCGGCCCCTGCTTCCCGGCATATGGCACCTGCAGCACAATACCATGGAGGCGCTGGATCATATCTCAGAACGCACGGCCTGTGTCATTGCAGAGACCGTGCAGGCCGAAAGGGGCGTCTATGCCCCCGACAGGGTCTGGATGGAGGCCCTGCGGAAAAGATGCAATGATACCGGCACCCTGCTCATACTCGATGAGATACAGGTAGGATTTGGCAGAACGGGGAGTCTTTGGGGATTTGAGCAATACGGCATCGTGCCCGATATCCTGCTGCTGGGCAAGGCACTGGGTGGGGGGCTTCCGATGGGTGCTTTTATCTCCGACCGTTCCCGGATGATGTCGCTGAGTGAAAACCCGGTGCTGGGGCAGATCACCACTTTTGGGGGCCATCCCCTCTGCTGTGCGGCAGGCATGGCCTCCCTGCAGGTACTGCTCGAAGAAGACCTGGTGGCCCCAGTAAGGCAAAAGGAACAACTCTTCCGCTCCCTGCTGATACATCCCCGCATACGGGCGGTCCGTTCTCAGGGGCTGCTGATGGCAGTGGAGTTCGACAGTTTTGCGACCAATAAAAAAATCATTGACCTGTGTATACAGGAGGGTGTGCTAACCGACTGGTTCCTGTTTGCCCCGCAATGCATGCGGATATCCCCGCCACTGACCATTTCCGAGGAGCAGATCATAAGGGCCTGCGAAGTGATTTGCCGGGCTGCCGGCGCGTAAGGATTCTTTGCCGGTCTGATGGTTCAGCCAGCCCCCTTTATCAGGCTGTTGGCGGATACTTAGCTCAGGCAGCCATGGATGCCTTGGAATCTGACCTGGGGAGGCTGGTGCCTTTGGCTCAGCACCCGCACCCCCGGCAGGCCCTGATCAGGATGCATTCTTTCACCATTCAACATAGAACCGATGAAAATCCCTGAAAATTATCAGACCGTCATGCCATACCTGATATTGGCTAATGCGGCAGGCTTCATAGATTTCACAGGCCAGGTCTTCCAGGCAGCGCTCACCCATAAGCACATGCGGGATGAAAAAAACATCCAGCATGGGGAAGTCATGATCGGGGGATCTACCATCATGTTTGCGGACAGCACCGATCAGTATCCCCCAAGAACCTCGGGGTTCTTTGTTTATGTTTCGGATGCGGACGCGGTCTTTAACAGGGCCCTTTCCTTCGGAGCGACCCCCGTGTCTGCCGTGGCTGACCAGTCCTACGGCCGCAGCGGAGGTTTTCTGGACCCTTTTGGCAATACCTGGTGGATAACCACCCCGGTGTGAGAGCTGATCTTAGCTTCTGATTCAATGGATTGTATTGTATCCTCTTTGGCGGGTCCTGAGGCTGACCATGGCCGGTCTTTTGCCCGCCTCCCCGCTTCTAAAACCCCTGGCATGACCATCAGGATAACCAGGCAAAGACCCAGGCGCCCAGCAGGGCACCGGCCAGCGGGCCCACCACCGGTATCCAGGCATAAGACCAGTCGCTGTCCCTTTTTCCTTTGATGGGCAGCACCGCGTGCATGATCCTGGGACCCAGGTCACGGGCCGGGCTGATGGCATAGCCGGTGGTACCCCCCAGGGAAAGGCCGATGCCCAGTACGAGCAGGGCCACGGGCAGGGCATTGACAGCCCCCAGGCTGCTGGCTGGCTGGGTTATATGCAGGGCGCCAAAGACCAGCACAAAAGTGCCGACTATTTCCGAGATCAGGTTCTGCCAGCTGTTGCGAATGGCCGGACTGGTGCAGAAGGCCGCCATTTTGGTGTCAGGGTCCGGGGTCTGGTCAAAATGAGACCGGTACACCATCCAGACCAGGGTGGTACCGGCCATGGCTCCGGCCAGCTGGGCAGCCATATAAATCGGAACCATATTCCAGGGGGTTTTACCCAATACGGCAAATGCCAGGGTGATGGCAGGGTTTAGATGGGCCCCGCTGGAAGGGGCCGATGTGAAGACGCCGACAAAGACCGCAATACACCACCCGAAAGTGATGGCCATCAGGCCGCTTCCATGTCCTTTTGTTTTAAGAAGGACTACATTGGCCACTACGCCGTTACCCAGGAGCAGGATCAGGGCCGTTCCGATAAATTCACTCACAAAGACAGACATTTTGCTTAAGGTTTATGGGGTTGAAAGGAGGGTTGGTAAATAATGGCGGGCAGTCCTTAGATAGGTTTCCACCTGCCCTGTTTCCCAGGATTTATCCTGGTTCATTTCCCGGGCCATCAGGGAGGCCACTGCGGGGGCCGCTTCCATGGAGGCCCTGGCATCCAGCAGCAGGGCCCGGGTCCTTCGCGCCAGGGCATCTTCCACGGTCATGCACATTTCCCGGCGAACGGCCCAGAGTATCTCTGCCTTCAGATAGGGCAGGGAAGGGTGGAGTAATTCCCCCAGTTCCGCTTCCTCCCTGATCATGGCCTCCAGGGCCGGTTTATCGGACCCGTAATAGTAGAGCGGGGTATCAAAGTCCGTGTCTTCCCGGGCCCCGTGAATGGAAAGCTCAGCGGTGACACAGGGACCGGCCTGCAACCCGAACCTGTGGACCGCCGTATTGATGGCGTCTTCTGCCATCCGGCGGTAGGTGGTCCATTTTCCACCCGTCACCGTCAGCAGGCCGGAGGCTGACAGGGCCACCAGGTGGTCCCGCGACAGCTCCGCCGTCTTTTTGGAGGACCCCTTAACCAGGGGCCTCAGTCCGGCAAAAACACTCAAAATATCTTTTCTTTCCGGGACCTTGGTCAGGTATTTTCCGATCTGGCCCAGTATAAAATCGATTTCTTCGCCCATGGGCACCGGTTCCAGGAGCGACGCATCGTCCACTGGCTGAAGGGGTGTATCGGTGGTACCTATGATGATTCTGTGGTGCCACGGTACGGCAAAAAGTACCCGGCCGTCATCGGTATGGGGGACCATGATGGCGGACTGCCCAGGCAGAAAGGAAGGGTCCAGCACAATATGAACCCCCTGGCTGGGGGCTATGATGGATTCGGCCCCGGGGTCGTCCATTTGCAGCAGGCGGTCGGAAAAAACCCCGGTTGCATTGAGTACTACTTTTGCCCTGATCTGGTAGTCGCCTTCTGAAAGCATGTCCTTTAGGCGGACACCGCAGATTTTTTCCTCTTCCTTGAGCAGCCCGGTGACCCGGGTGTAGTTAAGGACCAGGGCTCCCTGGTCTGTGGCGGTCTGCGCCAGGGAAACGGCCAGCCGGGCGTCATCGAACTGCCCGTCGCGGTACAGCACGCTGCCACGCAGTCCTTCGGCCTCCAGGGTGGGGGCCTGGGCCAGCGTATCCTCCCGGGAGAGCATTTCGGAAGGCCCCAATCCGAGCCGGCCGCTCATCCAGTCATACACTTTGAGGCCGATCCCGTAGAAGGGACCTTCCCACCATTTGTAATTGGGCACGAGAAAGGACTGGTTTTTCACCAGGTGCGGGGCGTTCTTTTTCAGGATGCCTCTTTCGTGGAGGGCTTCCATGACCAGTTTGATATTACCCTGCTGGAGGTAGCGCACCCCCCCGTGCACCAGTTTGGTGGACCGGGAAGAAGTGCCTTTGGCAAAATCATGCTGTTCCACCAGGATGGTTTTTAGTCCCCTGGAGGCTGCATCCACGGCGGATCCCAGGCCCGTCGCCCCGCCGCCGATGATGCAGATATCCCAGATTTGATCTGCCAATTGAAGTGCCTTTATATTTGCTGCTCGGTTCATGGTTTGCGTTTCATTGCTCCCCCGGCGGTTTATTTATCCTCGGCCCAGGCAATGGAGGCCCGTACGGCCCGCTGCCATCCGCTTACATGGGCTGCCACATCCCCCGGGGCCATGGCCGGGTCGAATCTTTTTTCCGCCTTCCATTGCTGGGCGATGTCTTCCAAACCGGTCCAGTAACCAACGCCCAGTCCCGCCAGGTAGGCGGCTCCCAGTGCGGTGGTCTCCACCACCGTGGGACGGACCACCGGAACCCCCAGCAGGTCTGACTGAAACTGCATGAGCAGGTTATTGGCCGTAGCTCCTCCGTCCACCCGCAGCTCCCGGATGGAAATCCCGGAATCGGCTTCCATGGCTTTGAGTACGTCCCCGGTCTGGTAGGCGATGCTTTCCAGGGCGGCGCGGGCGATATGGGCATTGCTTGTGCCCCTGGTCATGCCAAAAATACTGCCCCGGGCGTACTGGTTCCAGTGGGGAGCCCCCAGGCCGGCAAAGGCAGGGACGATATATACCCCGCCGGTGCCCTCGACTGAGGCAGCCAGGGCTTCCACCTCTGCGGAGGATCGGATCAGGTGCATGCCGTCGCGCAGCCATTGGACTATGGCGCCTGCAATAAAGATGCTCCCTTCCAGGGCATATTCCACCTGGTTATTGATTTTCCAGGCGATGGTGGTCAGCAGGTTATTGCGGGAGGCTACAGCCTGGCCCCCGGTATGCATGAGCATGAAGCAGCCTGTCCCATAGGTGTTTTTGACCATACCCGGCTGGGTGCAGAGCTGACCGAATAGGGCAGCCTGCTGGTCTCCGGCAATGCCTGCGATGGGAATGTCGGAAGAAGGCGCGATGATGCTGCCGGTGGTTCCATAGCATTCACTGGAAGCCTTTAATTCTGGCAGCAGTTCCCTGGGTATGTCGAATAGTTTCAGCAGTTCCTCATCCCACTGACAGCTGTGAATATTGAGCAGCATCGTCCTGGAAGCGTTGGACAGGTCCGTGATATGGAGTTTGCCCGCTGAGAGTTTCCAGATCAGCCAGGAGTCTACCGTCCCGAAGGCCAGCTCCCCCCGCAGGGCCCTGGCCCTTACGCCTGGCACATTGTCCAGTATCCAGCGAAGTTTGGTAGCAGAAAAATAGGCATCAATGATCAGTCCTGTCTTTTGCTGGATCATCCCGGAGAGTCCCTCCGCTTTGAGCTGATCACAGTAGGCGGCGGTCCGCCGGTCCTGCCATACGATGGCGTGATAGACGGGCTGGCCGGTGCGTCTGTCCCATACGATGGTTGTCTCCCGCTGGTTGGTGATACCGATGGCCGCGATCTGAGAAGAACGAATGCCTTTTCTTGCCATGACCTCAGCCAGCACCCCATACTGGGAAGACCATATTTCCTCCGCGTCGTGTTCCACCCATCCGGGCTGGGGATAAATCTGGGAGAATTCCTTTTGGGCAACGCTGATGATGTGGCCGGCGTGGTTAAACAGAATGGCTCTGGAACTGGTAGTGCCCTGGTCGAGGGCCAGGATGTATTTTTCGGGCATGCATCGTATTTTAAAATCAAAAGTTAAGCAAAATCTTTTATCGCCATTCATCAAAAACAATCCTTCACCGATAATTGATGCAGGATAGTTTAGTAACTTCCTTCGCTATTCATTCACCAGGCTGCTTAAAAAAAGTCAATTCATGTCAACCAGATCCAGATTATTTTATTCCCTGACCCTCCTGTTCCTGCTGGGCGGGTGCACCCTTTCTTATGGCGCGGCGGCTTTCCTGCCTGAGGGATCCCGTACCGGCGGCGATTCCACCCGAAAGGATACGACCCGCTTCACGGCCAACAAAGGCCTTCCCCTCAAGCCGGTTCGTAAAATCAGTTTTTCCACCCGTGAAGGTTCCTGGATGAGCCTGGACGTGAGTCCTGACGGGCAAACCATTGCTTTTGACCTCATGGGTGACCTGTATACCATGCCCATCAGCGGTGGAAAGGCAACCGCCCTGACCAGGGGTATGGCCTATGATGTTCATCCGCGCTATAGCCCCGATGGCAAGCGCATCCTTTTTATCTCCGATCGAAGCGGGGCTGATAACCTCTGGTACATTGATTTGGAAAAAAAGGATACCGTCCAGCTTACCAGCGATGTCAACCAGTATTTTCCGGATGCCTGCTGGACACCGGACGGCGACTATATCATCTATACCAAAGGGAGGCGCAATATCAAACTCTATATGGTACACCGCAAAGGCGGCTCGGGCATTCAGCTCATCGATGCCCCCGCTTCGCTTAAAACCATCGATCCGGCCGTGAGTGCAGACGGCCGGTACATATATTACTCCGAACGCCATGGGGCCTGGAACTACAATGCCATGATGCCCCAGTACCAGCTCGGCGTCTATGACCGCGAAAACGGCAAGACCAATACCATCACCTCCCGCTACGGGTCTGCCTTTACGCCGGTGCTGTCCCGTGATGGCAAGTGGCTGGTCTATGGCAACCGTTTTGAAGACAAGACCGGCCTGGTTATCCGGGACCTGAAAACCGGGGACGAGAAATGGCTTGCCTATCCCGTTCAGCGGGACGAGCAGGAATCCATCGCACCCCTGGGGGTGCTGCCCGCCATGGCCTTTACCCCGGACAGCAAATTCCTGATTGCCTCTTATGGCGGAAAAATTTTCCGCATACCCATTGACGGGAGTGCCCCCATGGAAATTCCCTTCAGCGCAGATATTGACCTGGAACTGGGTCCCAAGCTGGAGTTTAAGTATCCGGTCTCCGATACGGCCTACCAGCAATCCACCCAGATCCGGGATGCGGTTCCTTCCCCCGACGGCAAAAAACTCGCTTTTACCGTCCTCAACCGGCTCTACGTGATGGACTATCCGGGCGGCCAGCCCAGGCGCCTGACCGGCAACGAATTTACCGAAGCCCAGCCCGCCTGGTCTCCCGATGGCAGCTCCATCGCATTTTGCAGCTGGAGCAGTGATGGCGGCCATATTTACCGGGTTACCCTGGGTGCAAAAGGGAATTCCCTGCAGAAACTGACCACAGAACCGGCCCTGTACCAGGGCCTGACCTATAATAGAAAGGGAGACCGGATTGTTTTCCTGCGCAGCGGGGCCCGCAATTTCAAAGAAGCGTATGGTCCGGGATTCGATGGCAGTGAAGATGACCTCTGCTGGATACCTTCCTCCGGAGGGCCGGTGCAGGTGATCGATCAATCCAGGGGAAGGTATAACCCCCATTTTGTCAATGGAATGGATGACCGCATCTTTCTCAACAACGGGGACGGTGACCTGCTGTCTGTGAAATGGGACGGAACGGATGAAAAAAAGATAGCCCACGTCACGGGTATTACCACTTTTGGCTCCATACCCACCCACTATGGCAGGCCGGACGCTGCCGGGATGAAGGACCTGCTGGATTCCGATGAATCGGACCAGGAAAGGGAAGTGGTCAGACCTTCTGCCGCGGCCTTCATCACCATGTCCCCCACCGGCGACCGCGCGCTGACCCAAATCAATAATAATATTTATGTGGTGACCATACCCCGTTCCGGTAAGCTGAACAATATCTCTGTCGCCTCTGCCGAAAACGCGGAGTTCCCCGCCCGCAAGCTGACCGAAATCGGCGGGGAGTTCCCCAGCTGGCAGGCCGATGGCAAGACCGCACACTGGAGTTTGGGCAGCACCCATTTTGTCTATGATGTCAACCAGGCACAGGCCTTTGACGACAGCCTGGCCGAATCCAAAAAGATACTAGAAAAGAGGACCGCCGATTCATTGGCCAGGCTCAGTGCCGATCCTTTATTGAAGAAGGCCGCCGACTCGGCCAGGAAGGTCCAGGATTCCCTGAAAGCCCGGGATACCGCCGCAAAAAAGGCGGAAAAAACCGAAGCCCCTGTATTCAGGGCCCAGGAAAATGAGGTGAAGGTCTTTTTCAAAAAGGACCTCCCGCATCAGTCCATATTGCTCAAAAACGCCCGCATTGTGACCATGAAAGGGGAGGAAGTGATTGAAAACGGGGATGTGCTGGTGGAGAACAACCGAATCCGTGCCACTGGCCGGGCCGGGACCCTGAATGCGCCGCCGGGTGCTCAGGTCATGGACCTGTCAGGCAAGACCATCATTCCCGGGTTTGTGGACCCCCATGCCCACATGTGGCCCAACTGGGGCATCCATAAAAACCAGATATGGATCTATGCAATGAACCTGGCCTATGGAGTAACGACTACCCGAGATCCGCAGACCGCCACCACCGACGTGCTGACCTACAGTGATATGGTGGATGCGGGGATGATGGCAGGCCCCAGAGTGTATTCCACCGGCCCGGGCGTAGGCTTCTGGTTTTATAATGTCAGGGACTCCGCGGAATCAGAGAGCATACTCAAGCAGTACAGCAAATATTTCCATACCAAGTATATCAAAATGTACCTGACCGGCAACCGCAAACAGCGTCAGTGGATCATCGAAGCAGCCCGTCACCAGCAGCTCATGCCCACCACCGAAGGCGGACTTGATTTCAAGCTCAATATGACCAACCTGCTGGACGGATATCCCGGGCACGAACATGCGCTGCCCATCTATCCGCTGTACAGCGATGTTTTCACCTCCATCGCGAAGGCCCATATGATCGTCACGCCCACCTTGATTGTTTCCTATGGCGGCCCTTTTGCGGAAAACTATTTCTGGGAGACCGAAAACCCGTACCATGATCCCAAGGTCCAGCATTTTATGGCCTATGAAGAACTGGCTTCCAAGACCCGGCGGGTGAACAGCTGGTTCATGCCCGAAGAACAGGTTTTTCCCAAACACGCCAAAAACATGAAGGCGCTGGTGGAAGCCGGGGGCATGGTGGGAGTGGGCAGCCACGGGGAATTCCAGGGCCTTGGTTTTCACTGGGAACTCTGGGCCCTGCAAAGCGGTGGCATGAAGACCATCGATGCCCTGCGCTGCGCCACCATCCTGGGGGCCGAAGGCCTCGGGCTGGACAGGGACCTGGGAAGTATTGAAACCGGTAAACTGGCCGATCTGATCATCTTGGATAAGAACCCCCTGGAAAATATCCGCAATACCAATACCATCCTGTACGTGATGAAAAACGGCCGGCTCTATGATGGCAATACAGCCGATGAATTGTACCCGGATAAAAAACAGCTCAATACCAGTGAGTGGAAATATAATAAGCCCGCCATGACCACCACCATCAAAGAATAAGGGATATAGTCTGATCCTGTTTTGCAA